>CAYWXL010000093.1:0-14423 GCA_964461995.1 uncultured Solibacteraceae bacterium | reverse complement strand
AGGCGGCCGGACGGTGGGCGCCGGCACCGTCACCGAGATCATCGAGTAGCGGCGGGACGCTGGAGCGGGACTCGTCCCGCTCCGGCCCGGCTGAAAGAGAAAAAGCGATATGGCAACTTCGCTGAGAGAACGAATCCGCATCCGGTTGAAGGCGTACGACCATCGGATCCTCGACCAGTCAACGCGGGAAATCGTCGAGACAGCGCGGCGCACGGGCGCCCAGGTGGCGGGTCCCATTCCGCTACCGACGGTAAAGAACCGCTTCACCGTCCTGCGGTCGCCCCACGTGGACAAGAAGTCGCGCGAGCAGTTCGAGATCCGGACGCACAAGCGCTTGCTCGACATCGTCGAGCCGACCCAGGACACCGTCGACGCGCTTATGAAACTCGACCTTCCCGCTGGCGTGGATGTGGAGATCAAGGCGTTTGGCAAGTAGCGCAGACGGAAGCCGGCCCCGGATTCTTTCGCCCGGCTTCCGGATGCAAACAAGGATAGAAGGCTTCGGGTTCCGGAAACGCGGGTGAGCGGTGGCCGCTAATAGGCCCCGCGGCGCCCGTCCCGGCAAGCCCGATACTTCTCGAGGTGGTTATGGCCCCAGGAATTCTCGGCAAGAAAATCGGAATGACGCAGGTGTTCCGCCCGGACGGGCAGGTGGTGCCCGTGACGCTGCTGAAAGCGGGGCCGTGCGTCGTGGTGCAGCGCAAGACGCCCGACAAGGACGGCTACGACGCCGTCCAACTGGGATTGATGGAGTACGTCAAGCCTAGCCGCATCAACAAGCCTCGCACGGGCCACTTGAAGAAGGCCGGCGTGAGCGGCGTGCGTTACCTGCGCGAGCTGCGCTTGCGGCCCGGCGATGACGACCTGAAGGCGGGCGACAAGGTTCTCGTCAGCGAGTTTAAGCCCAAGGACCGGGTGGACGTCATCGGCGTCAGCAAGGGTCGCGGCTTCGCCGGTCTGGTCAAGCGGCATCATTTCCGCGGCGGCGACGCTACGCACGGCTCGATGTTCCACCGCCGGGCCGGTTCGATCGGCGCTTCGAGCTTCCCGTCGCGCGTCTTTCCGGGGATGCGCATGGCGGGCCACATGGGCGCTCAACGCGTCACGGTCCGCAACCTCGAAGTCATCGACGTGGACGAGGAAGACAACGTGCTCGTGGTGAAGGGCGCCGTGCCCGGGCCCAACGGCGGCTACGTGATCGTCCGCCGGGCGAGAAGGAGATAGGCGTATGCCCAAGGTGGATGTCGTTGACTTGAACAACCAGAAAGTGGGCGAGATCGAACTCGCCGATAGCGTCTTCGCGGCCGACGTCAACGAGGCGCTCCTGTACGAGGCCGTGCGCCATTATCTGGCTTGCCGCCGCCGCGGGACCGCCAAGACCAAGACCAGGGGCGAAGTCTCCGGCTCCGGGCGCAAGCCCTGGCGGCAAAAGGGAACCGGCCGCGCCCGCGCCGGCTCCATCCGCAGTCCGCTGTGGCGCCATGGCGGCACCGTGCACGGCCCGCAGCCGCGCGACTACAGCTACCGGCTGCCGCGCAAAATGCTACTCGGCGCCTTGCGCTCGGCTCTCAGCGCCAAGCTGCGGGACGGTCAGCTCACCGTGGTGAATGAGTTCAGCTTGCCGGATCACAAGACCAAGACCGTCCGCTCCGTCCTCGACGCCCTCGAGGCCCGGCGCACGGTTCTGCTGGTCGATAACTCCGGCGATGAGAAGCTGACACTCGGCTCCCGCAATCTGCCGGGCGTCACGCTGCTGCCGAGCCGGCAGATTACGCCGTACCACCTGTTGGGACACGAGCGGGTCGTGATGTCGGAAGCCGCGGCCCGGAAGCTTTCGGAGGTGCTGGCGAAATGAACATCTACGAAGTCATCCGCCGGCCCCTGATCACGGAGAAAGGCGTCGCCGTCAAGGACGAGCAGCGCACGCTTGTTTTCGAAGTGGCTCGCGACGCTAATAAGACGCAGATCAAGGCCGCGGTGGAGAAGCTCTTCAAGGTCAAGGTCGAAGAGGTGCGCACCGCCAATATTCGCGGCAAGCTTCGGCGGCGCGGCCGCTTCTCCGGTTACCGGCCGGATTGGAAGAAAGCCTACGTCAAGCTGCAGCCCGGCGAGAAGATGCCGGAGTTCGCGGAAATCTAAGGGGTAGAGTGCGATGCCAGTGAAATCTTACCGCCCCACGACGCCGACCCGGCGGTTCCAGACGGTGCTGGACCGTTCGGACCTCACCAAGAAGAAGCCGGAGAAGGCGCTCACCCGGGGCTTGAAAAAGAGCGGCGGACGCAACAACACCGGCGAGATCACCATTTGGTTCCGCGGCGGCGGCCACAAGCGGCGCTACCGCATCATCGACTTCAAGCGCGACAAGATTGGGGTTCCCGCCCGGGTGGCGGCTATCGAGTACGATCCCAACCGGTCGGCCCGCATCGCTCTGTTGCACTACGTGGACGGCGAGAAGCGCTACATTCTCGCCCCTGTCGGCCTCGAGGTCGGCCAGACCGTCATGTCCGGGCCGGACGCCGACATTCTGCCGGGCAACGCCCTGAAGCTCGAGAACATTCCGCCCGGCACCACGATTCACAATATCGAGCTTCGCCCGGGCAAGGGCGGGCAGCTCGTGCGCTCGGCCGGGGCCCAGGCCCAGTTGGTCGCGCGTGAAGGCAAATACGCCCTCGTCAAGCTCCCGTCCGGCGAGGTGCGCAAGGTTTTGTCCGCCTGCATGGCCACCATCGGCCAGGTGGGCAATGTGGACCATGAGAACGTTTCCCTCGGTAAGGCCGGCCGCTCGCGCTGGCTCGGCCGCCGGCCTCACAACCGGGGCGTTTCGATGAACCCTGTCGACCATCCCCACGGCGGCGGCGAGGGCCGCACCTCCGGCGGCCGCCACCCCGTCACCCCCTGGGGACAGCCGACCCGCGGGTTCCGCACCCGGAACAACAAGCGGACCGACAAATACATCGTCAGCAGGAAGTCGAAGAAGGGCAGATAAACCATGGGCCGTTCACTGAGAAAAGGACCGTTCGCCGACGAGCACCTCGTCAAGAAGGTGTTGGCGATGAACGAGCAGGGCCAGAAGAAGGTCATCCGCACCTGGTCGCGGCGCTCGACCATTCTGCCCGAGTTCATCGGCCACACCATCGCGGTGCACAACGGCAAGAAGTTCATCCCGGTCTACATCACCGAAAACATGGTGGGCCACAAGCTCGGAGAGTTCGCTCCCACGCGGACTTTCCGCGGCCATGCCGGCAAGTCTGAGAAGACCGCGCGGAGGTAGGGTTTCGAGCCATGCAAGCAAGAGCGGAAGCACGTTACGTTCGGGTGTCGCCGCAAAAGGCGCGGCTGGTGGTGGACCTGATCCGCGGCCAGCGCGCCGAGGACGCCCTGGTGACGCTGCAGTTCACCAACAAGCGCATCGCTCCCATGGTGGAGAAGGTGCTCCGGTCGGCTATCGCCAACGCCGAGAACAAGGATCCTGACGTGGATGTGGACGAGCTCGTGGTCACCGGGGCCTACGTGAACGAAGGGCCCCGGATGAAGCGGATCCGTCCGGCGCCGATGGGAAGGGCTTTCCGCTATCAGCGGCGCATGTCCCACATCGTGGTCGAGGTCGGCACGCCGGATGCGGACGAGAAGGCTGAGGAAGCATAAGAATGGGTCAAAAGGTTCATCCATACGGTTTTCGGCTGGGCGTAACGAAGACGTGGCGCTCCCGGTGGTTTGCCAAGCACGACTACGCCAAGCTCCTCAAGGAAGATCTCGAGCTCAAGGAGATGCTCCGCAAGCGCCTGAAGTCGGCCGGGGTGAGCTCGATCGAGATCGACCGGCCGGGAAACAAGCTGCGGCTCACCATCCGCACCTCCCGCCCCGGCATCGTCATCGGGCGCAAGGGGGCTGAGATCGAGAAGCTCAAGGCCGAACTGGCCCGGCGGACCAAGCGCGAGGTCTATATCGACATCCAGGAGGTGCACAAGCCGGAGCTGGACGCCCAGCTCGTCACCGAGTCCATCGCCCTGCAGCTCGAAAAACGGGTGGCCTTCCGCCGCGCCATGCGCAAGGCCGTGGACAGCGCCCTGCGCTTCGGCTGCAAGGGGATCAAGGTGCGCGTCTCGGGCCGATTGAATGGCGCCGAGATCGCCCGCAGCGAATGGTACCTGCAGGGGCGGCTACCGCTGCACACCCTGCGCGCCGACATCGACTACGGCTTCAGCCAGGCCTACACGACCTACGGCGTCATCGGCGTCAAGTGCTGGATCTACAAGGGCGAGATCCTCGACGACTCCTGGCACCCGGCTCTCAAGCTCGAACCCGAGCCGCGGCGGCTGCCGCGCCGGGAGCGGCGGCCCCGCCAAGAGCCCCAGGCGCCGCCGGTCGCTGCCGCTCCCGCTACGGGAGCGCCGGGCGGCCCGCCGGTGCAGCCCGCCCCGGGCGCGCTTCCGAAGCCATCGGCGCAGCCTGCCGAGGGCCCGCTCATGCCCCCGCTAGTACCGCCGAAGCCGGCTTGGAAGGAGGATTTGGGCAAGCCCGCCGGCGAGGGTGCGAAGCCCGAAACCGCGGCCCCGGAGACTTCCCCGGAGTCCGCTCCTCCGGCCGCCGAGGGAGCGCCTGCTAAGCCTGAGACCGGTCCTGCGCCGGCCCAAGGCCCCGATGCACCGGCTCCGGACACTGGCGAGGCTCCCGGTGAAAAGAAGGAATAAGCGCGACGGAGAAGAATTGCCATGTTGATGCCGAAGAAAGTCAAGCACCGTAAGGTCCAGCGGGGCACCATGCCCGGCAAGGCGTGGCGCGGCTCCACAGTGGCCTTCGGCGAATACGGCTTGAAGGTGTTGGACCGGGCCTGGATCACCGACCGCCAGATCGAGGCCGCCCGTGTCGCCATGACCCGTCACATCAAGCGCGGCGGCAAGGTCTGGATCCGGATCTTCCCCGACAAGCCCATTACGAAGAAGCCCGCCGAGGTCCGCATGGGCAAAGGCAAGGGCAATCCGGAGCAATGGGTGGCCGTGGTCCGGCCGGGTCGAGTCGTTTTCGAGATGGAGGGCGTCGCCGAGCCGGTCGCCCGCGAGGCGCTCCGCCTGGCGGCGCAAAAACTGCCGGTCCCGTGCAAGTTTGTCGTGCGTCGGCCCTTCGATTGAGGCCGGCGCCGGTGTAAGGAAACCACGACGATGAGAGCAGAGAAACTTCGGGAACTCGACGACAACGAGCTGCGGCTTCAGGAACAGCAGATTGCCGAGCAGTTGTTCCGGCTGCGCCTGCAGTTGAGCCTCGGCCAGACGGACGGCTTGAAGAAGTACAAGATGCTCAAGAAGGACCGTGCCCGGATCCTCACCATCCTTCGCGAGCGTGAGTTGGCAGCGCAACAGGAAGGGAAGAAGTAACCATGGCTGACTCCAGCGGAAAAGGGCGCAAAAACACTAAGGTGGGCCGCGTGGTCTCGACGAAGATGGACAAAACGATCGTCGTCGAGGTGACCCGCCGGGTCCCGCATCCGCTCTACAAGCGAATCGTGACCCGGAAGAAAAAGTTTCACGCCCACGACGAGGAGAACACCTGTCGTGTGGGCGACATCGTGCGCATCATCGAAAGCCGGCCTTTGAGCCGGACGAAACGCTGGCGCCTGGATGAGATCATCCGGCGCGCCGTCCAGGTCGGCGTGGGCGAGCCGGCTCTCGCCGACAACAACACGGAAACCACGTGAAGAGAGGTTGAGACGCCATGATTGGAATGCGAACCATGCTCGAGGTGGCCGACAACAGCGGGGCGCGGAAGCTCCAGTGCATCCTGCCTCTCGGCGGAGGCGTCGGCGATCGCGCCGGGTTGGGCGACGTGGTGACTGCCAGCGTCAAGGAGGCTGCCCCCGACTCGCCCATCAAAAAAGGCAAGGTGGTGCGGTGCGTCATCGTCCGCCTCCGGAAGGAGACCCGCCGCAAAGACGGGACCTATATCCGGTTCGATTCCAATGCGGCGGTCTTGATCAACAACGACGGTGAGCCGATCGGGACTCGCGTGTTCGGGCCGGTAGCCCGCGAACTGCGCGAGAAGCGGTTTATGCGCATCGTTTCATTGGCCCCGGAGGTAATCTGAATGGGTCGTCACAACGCAGAACGCAAGCGGGAAGCGCTCCGCAAGAAGACGCGCATCCGCAAGGACGACATGGTCATGGTAATCGCCGGCCGGGACAAGGGCAAGACCGGCCGCGTGCTCCATGTTGACCGGGTCAAGCAGCGGGCGCTCGTCGAGGGCGTGAACATCGTCAAGGTGCACACGCGCCCGAACCCGGCCAAGCAGATCAAGGGCGGTATCGCCGAGCGGGAATCCCCGATCCACATCTCGAACCTTATGCTCGTCGCTTCCGACGGCAAGCCGACGCGGGTCGGCTACCGGGTCGAGACCGTGGGGGGCAGGACGCGGCGAATCCGCATCGCCAAGCGGACCGGCGAGCCGCTGGATACCAAGAGCGCCTGATGAGTCGGACGAGTTCCAGACGCGGCCGCGCCGCTGCTTCGCAAGAGGTTGCCGCGGCCTGTTAGAGGAAGACGGCAAGGAGGTCCGGTGGTACGACGCCCACCGGAATGAGAACGATGGCTGCAAGACTGAAAGAGCTTTACCGGGAAAAAATCGTCCCGGCGTTGATGAAGGAGTTCAATTATAAGAGCGTGATGGCCGTGCCAAGGCTGGAGAAGGTCTCCATCAACATGGGCCTCGGCGAGGCGACGCAGAATCCCAAGATTCTCGACGGCGCCGTCAAGGAGCTGGCCCAAATCACCGGCCAGCGCCCGGTCATCACCAAGGCCAAGAAGTCGGTCTCCGCGTTCAAGCTGCGCGAGGGAATGTCCATCGGCTGTATGGTCACGCTCCGCGGCGACCGCATGTATGAGTTCCTGGATCGTTTGTTCAACATCGCGCTGCCGCGCGTGCGCGACTTCCGCGGGCTCTCCACTAAGAGCTTCGACGGCCGGGGAAACTACACGCTCGGCATTCGCGACCAGTTGATTTTCCCGGAAATCGATTACAACAAGGTGGACAAGCTCAAGGGTATGAACATCTGCATCACCACCACCGCCGAAACCGACGCCGAGGCCCTCAGCCTGCTCCGGCAGCTCGGGATGCCCTTTGCGCGCTAGGCGGTGCGCGATGCGGACGGAAATGAAGTTCTGAAGGGAAAAAGGAACGGGACGGAATAATGGCAACAGTCGCCAAGATTGCAAAAGACCGAAAGCTGGCGGAGGCCAAGGCTCGCGGTATTCCCAAGCTCCGCTGCCGTCACCGTAACCGGTGCTTCCGGTGCGGACGGCCCCGGGGCTACATCCGGAAGTTTAACCTGTGCCGGATCTGTTTCCGCGAACTCGCTTTGGCGGGCGAGATCCCGGGAGTTATCAAAGCGAGCTGGTAGAGCCGGCCGGAACCGCCGGAGAGGTTGAGCGCTATGTATACGGATCCTATCGCAGACATGCTGACGCGCATCCGCAACGCGGTGGCGGCGCGCCACCCGAAAGTGGACGTGCCCGCTTCGCGTCTGAAGATGGAGATTGCGCGGATTCTCAAGGACGAGGGCTACATCCTCAACTACAAACCCACTGAAGAGGGTTCCAAGAAGCTGATCCGCATCTATCTCAAGTACAGCCCGGGGAAGGTCCCGGCCATCACTCACATCGAGCGGGTTTCCAAGCCCGGTTGTCGCGTCTATGTCGGCAGCCGCGAGGTTCCCCGGGTGCGCGGCGGATTGGGCATCAACATCCTGACGACCCCGAAAGGAGTCATGACCGGCGCCGCCGCCCGCAAGGCGAAGGTCGGCGGCGAAGTGTTGTGCCAGGTCTGGTAAGGCCGGTCTCAGATTCGGAGAGAGCCATGTCGAGAGTTGGAAGGAAGCCGATTCCGATCCCCCAGGGGGTCAAGATCGCTATCGGCGAGACGCTGGAGGTAGAAGGGCCGAAGGGCAAGCTTTCGGTCCCGATTCCGAAGGGCATCACCATCGAGCGGGAAAACGGCGCGCTCACCGTCAAACGCGCCAACGACAAGCTGGCGGCGCTGCACGGGCTCACCCGGGCCCTTGCCGCCAACGCCGTCGTCGGCGTCTCCCAGGGGTGGACGAAAGAGCTCGACATCGTCGGCATCGGTTACCGCGCCGAGGTCAAGGGCCGGATCGCCACCTTCTGGTTGGGATACTCACACCCCATCGAGATGGTGCTGCCCGAAGGCGTGGATCTCAAGGTGGACAAACAGACCCACCTGACCGTGAGCGGCCACGACAAGCAGCAGGTCGGCCAGGTCGCGGCGATCATCCGGTCGTTGCGGCCTCCGGAGCCGTACAAGAACAAGGGCATCCGCTACACCGGGGAGAAGCTGCGTAAGAAGGTCGGCAAGGCCGGCGCGGGAGGTAAGTGATCGCCATGATTCGCAGGGAACCCAGGAACGCTCACCGTTTGCGCATCCATCGGCGCATCCGGAAGAAGATCAGCGGCACGCCGGAGCGCCCGCGTTTGTCGGTGTACCGCAGCTTGAAGCATATCTATGCGCAGGTGATCGACGACGAGGCAGGTCATACGTTGGTCGCCGCTTCGTCAGTCGAGAAGAACGCGCCCGTCACCAACGGCGGCAATGTCGCCGCCGCCCGCGAGATTGGCAAGCTCGTGGCCGAACGGGCCAAAGCCAAGGGGATCACCAAGGTGGTTTTCGACCGCGGCGGGTACCGCTATCACGGCCGCGTCAAGGCGCTGGCCGAAGCGGCCCGCGAAGCAGGATTGGAGTTCTAGCCTGATGACGGATCTATCCAATTTCGAGCGGATCGACCTGCAGTCGCTGAATTTGAAAGAGCAGGTCGTCTCGATCAATCGCGTCACCAAAGTGGTGAAGGGCGGCAAGAACCTGAGCTTCACCGCCCTGGTAGTGGTCGGCGATCCCGAGCAGCACGTCGTCGGCTTCGCCAAAGGTAAGGCCAAGGAGGTTCCGGCCGCCATCAAGAAAGGGATCGAAGCCGCCAAGAAGAACCTTCGCCGGGTCAACGTCGTCAATAAGACCATCCGCCACACAGTCCTGGGACGCTTCGGCTCCGGTGAGGTCCTGCTGAAGCCCGCCCCGGAAGGTACCGGCGTCATCGCCGGCGGCACTGTCCGCGCGGTGGTCGAAGCGGCGGGCATTCCGAATGTGGTGACGAAATGCATCGGGACGAACAACCCCCACAACGTCGTGCGGGCCACCTTCGACGCGCTGGAGCAGCTCCGCGACATCGAGACCGTCGCGCAGCTCCGCGGCATCGCGCCCGAGCGGCTGGGGTGAGTCCTTCAGGAGAGTGGGTCGATGGCCGAAGGCAAGATCAAGATTCAACTGAAACGGAGCACGATCGGGACGCCCCGGAAACACAAGGAGATCGTCCGGGCCCTCGGGTTGCGCCGGATCAACCAGATCGTGGAACGGCCCGACACCCCGGCTTTCCGGGGGATGGTGGCCAAGGTCCCGCATTTGTTGGCGATCGTCGAGTAACGGATCGAACTACGACTCGGACAGAGGGAGACGACATGAACCTGAGTGAACTTCATCCGCCCGCCGGGCAGAAGCACAAGAAGAAACGGGTCGGCCGCGGCATGGGCTCCGGCCGGGGCAAGACGTCCGGCCGCGGTCACAAGGGCCAACACTCGATCTCCGGCTTCAGCCGCATGCGCGGCTTCGAGGGCGGGCAGATGCCGATCCACCGCCGCTTGCCCAAACGCGGCTTCACGAACATCTTTCGTAAGGAATACGCCATCATCAACGTCGGCCGGCTGGAGAAGCTCGAGGGCGATACGTTCGATCCTGCCCGGCTCATGGAGATGGGCGTGATAAAAAAGTTAGGGGACGGGCTCAAGGTCCTCGGCCACGGCGAGCTCACGCGCAAGCTCACGGTGAAGGCTCACCTCTTCTCCAAGTCGGCGGAGGAGAAGATTAAAGCGGCCGGAGGCACGATCGAGAAAATCCAAGCGCGAGCCTGATAAACGGCGCCGGCCCCGCGGCGGCGCGCACCTAGAGGGCGGATTATGAACAAGTTCTTTGAAGGAGTGGCGAACATGTTCCGGATTCCGGATCTCCGGAACCGGGTCTTGTTCACCTTGGGTATGCTCGCCATCTATCGTCTTGGCGGCCACATCCCCACGCCGGGCATTGACGCCGCCAAGCTCGAGCAGTTCTTCTCTCAGAACCAGGGCACCCTGTTCGGCTTCTTCGACCTCTTCTCCGGGGGCATGTTCCGGCGCATGACGATCTTCGCCCTCGGCATCATGCCGTACATCACGGCTTCCATCATCTTGCAGCTCCTCACCGTCGTCATCCCCACCCTGGAGAAGCTGCAGAAGGAAGGCGAACTCGGCCGCCGCAAGATCACCCAGTGGACCCGCTACCTCACCATCGGCCTGTCGATGATGCAGTCCTTCGGCATCGCCGCCGCGTTGCAGGGCTCCCAGGGCGGATTCGTCGTCAATCCGGGCATGGGCTTCATCCTGATGACCATGCTCACCCTCACCACCGGCACCGCCTTCATCATGTGGCTCGGCGAGCAGATTACCGACCGCGGCGTCGGCAACGGTATGTCGCTGATCATCTTCGCCGGCATCGTCGTCGGACTGCCCTCGGCCGCCGTGGAAATCTACACCAACGCCTTCGTCACCCGCCAGTGGAACATCATTCAGGTGATCATCATCCTCATCATGATGGTCGCCGTGGTCGGCTTCATCGTCCTGGTCGAGCGCGGCGAGCGGCGCATCCCCGTCCAGTACGCCAAGCGCGTCGTCGGCCGGCGCATGATGGGCGGCCAACAGACCCATCTGCCCCTCAAGGTGAACGCCGGAGGCGTGATCCCGGTGATTTTCGCTTCCTCGCTCCTCGCTTTCCCGCAGACCCTCCGCCAGGTGGCTTGGGTCCGCGACAACCCGTGGATTCGGGGCATGCTCGATTCCATCAGCCAGGGTGAGCCGCTCTACTACCTGATTTACGTCATCGGAATTATCTTTTTCTGTTTCTTCTACGTATCGATTATCTTCAATCCCAATGAGGCCGCCGACAACATGAGGAAATACGGCGGCTTCGTTCCCGGCATCCGTCCGGGACGCAACACCGCCGAGTACATGAACCGTATCCTGACCCGGATCACCATGGTCGGCGGATTGTATCTGGCCGTCCTGAGCCTGCTGCCGGAAATCATGATCTCCGGCATCAAGCTCCAAACGCTGCCGCTGGTGGGCAACTTCATCGACAACACGTTCCCCCGGTGGCTGCTCGACGGCCTCGGAGTGCGTTTCTATTTCGGCGGCACCTCGTTGCTGATCGTCGTGGGTGTCGCGATGGACTTCGTCAACCAGATCGAGGCGCAGATGATCATGCGCCATTACGAAGGATTTACGCCGCGCTCGGGCCGCATCCGCGGGCGCCGGAGCGTCTTCTAAGAGGATTGCGCGATGCGGAAGGTGGTGCGCCGTATGGTTTACAATGAGAACAAGCACTCCTGCCGGAACCGCTGCATCAAGTTGCTGGACCTGGTGAGTAGATGATTGTTCGGAAGTCTCCGGCTGAGCTGGAAAAGATGCGGGCGGCCGGGCTGCTCGTCTATCAGGTCCTCCAGAAGATGAAGGAGATGGTCGCCGAAGGTGTGACGACCATGGACCTGGAGGTAGAGGCTGAGCGCATGATCCGCGACGCCGGCGCCAAGCCGGCGTTCAAGGGCTATTACGTTCCGGCTGTCGGCAGCCGGTTCCCGTACGTGCTCTGCACGTCGGTGAATGACGAAATCGTTCACGGAATGCCGTCGCGGAACCGCGTGCTGAAAAAAGGAGATATCGTTTCGATCGACACCGGCGTCCAGTTGCACGGCTATTACGGCGACTCGGCGATCACCGTTCCGGTCGGCGAGGTCAACGGCCGCATCCAGCGGCTTCTCGACGTCACTCGGGAGGCGCTCGAGAGGGCTATCGACCGGGCGCGGCCGGGCAACCGGTTGTTCGATATTTGCGGGGCTGTCGAGCGGTACGTCACCGAAAACGGCTTCAGCATCGTCCGCGAATATGTCGGACACGGAATCGGGACCCAGCTGCATGAGGAGCCGCAGGTCCCCAACTATATCGAGCGGAAGAACGAGAACCCGCGGCTCAAAGAGGGCATGGTGCTGGCCATCGAGCCGATGGTGAACGCCGGCAAGCCGGGCAGCCGGCTCGCCCCGGACCGCTGGACCGCCGTCACCAAGGACGGCTCCTACGCGGCGCACTTCGAGCACTGCGTGGCGATCACCAGCGCCGGGCCCTGGGTGCTCACCAGGCCGTGAGGGCCGCAACGGCGATGTTCGAAGAGAGAATCGAAAGGACGCCGGGTGTGGAAGCTACGGTCACCGAGATTCTGCCCCGAGCCGTTTACCGCCTCGTGCTGGCGGACCGGCGGGAGGTGCTGGCGCACGCGGCCGGGGCGGCGACGCGGAACTTCGTCCGCCTCCGGAAAGGCGACCGCGTCCGGGTCCAGCTCTCCGGCAGCGACCCGACTCGGGGACGGATCGTGGAACTGTTGTGACCGCCGGCTCGAGTAGCAGGCAACGGACGGATAAACATGAAAGTACGGGCTTCAGTCAAAAAGATTTGCGACAAGTGCAAAGTCATCCGCCGCCACGGTGTGGTGCGGGTGATCTGTGAAAACCCCAAGCACAAGCAGCGGCAGGGCTGAGTAGGAGCAAGAAGAGTTATGGCGCGAATTATCGGTGTTGACCTGCCGGACAGGAAACGGGCGGAGATCGGCCTGACGTACATTTACGGCATCGGCCGGACCCGCGCCCGGTCCATCCTGTATCGGGCGGGTGTGGACTTCAACAAGCGGATCGGTGAGCTGACCGAGGAAGAGACCACCCGCATCCGCCAGATCATCGAGGAAGAGGGTGCCGTCGAAGGCGATCTCCGCAAGGAGATCTCCATGAACATCAAGCGGCTCATCGAGATGGGCTCTTACCGCGGGCTTCGGCATCGCCGCGGCCTCCCGGTGCGCGGCCAGCGCACCCATACCAACGCGCGCACCCGCAAGGGTCCGCGGCGCGGCACGGTCCCCGGCAAGAAGCGCGCCGGTAAGAAGTAAGGCAGGTTCCCACTATGGCGAAAGCGGCAAAAGGCAAGAAGAAGAAGACGTTCAAGAAGAAGGAAAAGAAGAACGTTCCCGAAGGGATTGTCCACATCCAGGCGACGTTCAACAACACGATCGTCACCTTCACTGACCCCAAGGGCAATGTCATCGCCTGGTCGAGCGCCGGGTCTCTGGGCTTCCGGGGGTCTCGCAAAGGCACTCCCTTCGCTGCTCAGCAGGCCTGCCTCACCGCCGCCAAGCGCGCCCGCGAGTGCGGCATGCGCGTGGTGGAGGTCCGCGTCAAGGGGCCGGGTTCGGGCCGCGAGTCGGCCGTCCGGGCGTTGGCCACCGCCGGCCTGGACGTGAGGGCGATCAAGGACGTGACGCCGATTCCGCACAACGGTTGCCGGCCGCCGAAACGGCGCCGCGTGTGATGAGGTTTGTGATTCAGGACCAGGAAAGCAGGACGAAGGACGGCCGCAGGGCTGGGCGCGCTTCCGCTCCCGTTTCCCAGCCGTCCGTAAACTGCACCTGACTGGAAACATTAGGAAAGGTTTAGGAGGTTTTTCACCTTGGCACGATACATTGGTCCTGTTTGCCGGCTTTGCCGGCGCGAGGGCATGAAGCTCTTCCTAAAGGGGGAGCGCTGCCACAGCGAGAAGTGCGCTATCGAGCGCCGCAATTTCCCGCCGGGCCAGCATGGCCACGACCGGCGGCGGCGCATCATCGGCTATGGTTTGCAGCTTCGCGAGAAGCAGAAGGCCCGCCGTATCTACGGCGTGCTGGAGCGCCAGTTCCGCCGCTATTACGAGAAGGCCGCCCGGATGAAGGGCATCACCGGCGAGAACTTGCTGGCCTTGCTCGAGCGGCGGCTGGACAACACGGTCTACCGCCTCGGCTTCGGCACCAGCCGCGCCCAGGCGCGGCAGCTCGTCCGCCACGGCCACGTGCTGGTGAACGGGCGCAAAGTGAATATCCCGTCGTTCCAGGTCAAGGAGAACGACGTGATCGAGATCAAAGAGAAGAGCCGGAAGAATCCCACTATCCTCGCCGCCCTCGAGGCCACCGCCCACCAGCCGACGCCGAGCTGGCTCGAGGTGGACCGTGACGCGCTCAAAGGCCGCGTGATCGGCTCCCCGAAGCGGGAGGAGCTGGTTCAGATTCAGTTGAACGAGCAGCTCATCGTCGAGCTCTACTCGAAGTAACGAAAAGGAGACAGCGATGTTTGTAGGCTTCCAGAAGCCAAAGCGACTCGTCGCCAACACGGAAACTCTCACCGACCGGTACGGCATGTTCTATGCCCAGCCGTTCGAGCGGGGTTTCGGAACGACCATCGGTGTGGCCTTGCGCCGCATCTTGCTCAGCTCGAT
>CAYWXL010000092.1:0-14805 GCA_964461995.1 uncultured Solibacteraceae bacterium | reverse complement strand
ATCGCGTTGTCAGCGAGGTACGGAACAATCGCGGTCCCCGTCACCGGTCCCCTGGACCAAATGGTCGAGGCCATTGTGGCCGTCCTGTTCCTGCTCACCGTCCTGCTGTTGGATCTGGAGATCCGAAACCGGAGGGTCCTCGAGACCCGGCTACGCTTGGCCGAAGCCGAAATGGGCTGGTCGCTCGTTGGAAGGAAGTTGGGAGCGGGAAAGCGGACGCCCAACCCAAAACACCCGGAGGTAACCGTCCGGCAAGTCCTGGGCGACAACCCGGGTGGAGACCGCAAGACAAACCAGCCCGCCCCCGATGCCTCCAACGGATAGTCCGGCGAACTCGAAACTCTGCCTCTCTCCTCACCCACCCCGCACTGCATGAGTCCCGCAAACCGAGCTCGCACAAAACGATATAATTGCGGACAATCAGGTCTGATTCCTTTCTGGTCTGGCCGGGACGCTAGACTGAAAGTGTTGGTGGAGAATCATGAGGCAGACAAACGACACAGTAAAATCACGCCGCCGGTTCCTGCAGACGGCGGCTGCCGGAGTTCTGGCGAGCGCACCAGGGATTCTGCAGGCTGGCCGGGTGGGCAGCGACATCAAAGTCGGGCTGATCGGCTGCGGTGGACGCGGCACCGGCGCCGCCGCTCAGGCGTTGGCCGCCGATGACAAAGCGGTGCTCTGGGCGATGGCCGACATCGACATGGGGCAGATCGAGAAATCGATGGCCCAGGTCGAGAAGCGGCAGGCGGGCAAGGTGAAAGTGGACCCGTCGCGGCGTTTCGTCGGGCTGGACGCCTTCCAGAAGGTGATCGACAGCGGCGTGGACGTGGTGCTGCTGGCGACGCCCCCGGGCTTCCGTCCCCAGCATCTCAGGGCGGCGGTGGAGGCGGGTAAACATATCTTCTGCGAGAAGCCGATGGCGACCGACGCGCCGGGCCTCCGCGACGTCATCAAGTCCTCGCGGTTGGCAAGAGAGAAGGGCCTGTCGCTGGTGAGCGGCTTCTGCTGGCGCTATAACAACATGATCCGCGCTGCCTTCGAGCAGGTCCACAACGGCGCCATCGGCGACGTCGTGGCCTATTATGCGACCTACTACACCAGTCCGGTGAAGCCCATGCCGCCAGCCGACACCCGGCCGCCGGGCATGAGCGACATCGAGTGGCAGATCCGCAACTGGTACAACTTCGTCTGGCTCTCCGGCGACGGCATCGTCGAGCAAGCCGTGCACAGCGCCGACAAGATCTCCTGGGCGATGCACGACAAGCCCCCCGTCAGCTGCGTGGCCGTCGGCGGCCGCCAGATCCCCGCCCACGGCGGCAACATCTATGACCACTTCGAGGTCAACTATCTCTACCCGAACGGCGTGCGGGCCTTCCTGGCTTGCCGTCAGCAGACCGGCTGCTACAACGAGAACGCCGACTACATCCTCGGTACCAAAGGCCGCTTGACGATCGGCCGCGGCGCCCTGCCGCGCATCGAGGGCGAAACGAAGTGGATCTACCGGGGTCCGAAGAACAACATGTACCAGGAAGAGCACAATGTGCTGTTCCGGTCCATCCGCCGCGGCGAGCCCGTCAACGACGGCGAGTGGATGACCACCAGCGTCATGCTCGCCATGATGGGGCGCATGGCGGCTTACACCGGCCAGCAGATCACCTGGGAGCAGGCAATGAATTCCCAGGAGAAGCGCGTGCCGGACCACATCGAGTGGGACATGGAGCACCCGGTGCCGCCTATCGCCCGGCCGGGACAGACGAGGTTCGTATGAGCGTCCGGCGGCAAGTGCTGTTGCTTGCCGCCGGCCTGGCCCTCGCCTCGCCGGCGGCTCTTCCACAGCAGCGGGACGAGAAGGAACTTCAGCTGGTTCGCCGCATCCGGGAACGGATCCTGGCCAACTCCAAGGAGAAAGACCCGGCGGAGATGAAGCGGTATCGGCTCCAAATCCCCGGTACCCACGTCTCTTTCAGCATGGTTCCGATCCCCGGCGGTGAGTTCCTAATGGGCACGCCGGAAACCGAAGCCAGCCGGCAGGAGGACGAAGGGCCGCAGCGGCGCGTCCGCCTGGATCCGTTCTGGATGGGCGAGTTCGAGGTCACTTGGGACGAGTACCGGCTCTTCATGCTGAAGAACGCCAGCGGCCGCAAGGACGGCGACGAGCTCGTGGACGCCATCGCCACTCCCACGCCACCCTACTCGGAGATGAGCTTCGGCATGGGTATCAACGGCTTCCCCGCGATCAGCATGACCCAGCACGCCGCCAGCAAGTACGCCGAGTGGCTCAGCGCCAAGACCGGCCACTTCTACCGGCTGCCCACCGAGGCCGAGTGGGAGTACGCCTGCCGCGCCGGAACTACCACCGCCTACTCGTTCGGCGACGATCCGGCGCAGCTCGGCGAGTACGGCTGGTATTGGGACAACAGCGACGGCCGCTACCACCAGGTGGGCAAGAAGAAGCCGAACCCATGGGGCCTGTACGACATGCACGGCAACGTTTGGGAGTGGACGCTCGACCAGTACGCTCCGTACGAGCCGGCCCCCGCTGGAGAGATCCTCGTCAACCCCTGGAAGAAGGCTACCAAGCTTTACCCGCGGGTGGTACGGGGCGGCTCCTGGTTCGACGAAGCCCCGATGGCCCGCTGCGGAGCGCGCCGTGGGTCGGAGAGTTCCTGGAAATCGCAGGATCCGCAGCTGCCCCAGAGCATCTGGTATCACACCGACGCCATCTGGCTCGGCTTCCGGCTCGTCCGTCCGCTCAAGATCCCGGACGCCGAACAGATGTACGATTACTGGAACAGTGCCGCGGGCTTGGAGTAGCGCCGCCTCTGCCGCAGTGATTTTCGCGGCGGCGGTGCTCATCCTCCGTTCCCAGCCCCCTCCCCAGCCGGCCCGCCTCGAACGCTTCACCGCCGAGAAGTCCCTGATGGGGACGGTGGCGCGCATCACCCTCTACGCTCCGGACACGGATCGCGCAGTGGCCGCCTTCCGGGCGGCCTTCGATCTGCTGGACCGGCTCGACGCCAGGCTGTCAGACTACCGGCCGGCGAGCGAGCTGATGCGCCTGAGCCAGCGGGCCGGTGAGGGTCCGGTGGCGGTGAGCCCCGAGCTGTTCGAGGTACTCAAGCTGGCCCGGGAGATCGCCGCCGAAACCGGGGGCGCGTTCGATCCCACCCTCGGCCCGCTCACCCGGCTCTGGCGCCGGGCGCGGCGGGAAGGGCGCTTGCCGGATCGGGATGCCCTCGAGCGCGCCCGGAGCTTCTGCGGCTGGCGGAAACTCGAACTGGACCCGGCGCGCCGGACGGTCGCGCTCGCCACCCCCGGCATGCAGCTCGACCTCGGGGGCGTCGCCAAGGGCTACGCCGCCGACAAGGCGTTGGAGGCGCTCCGCAGCATGAGCCTCTCCCGGGCGCTGGTGGTGATCGGCGGTGAGATGGCCATCGGGGCGCCGCCGCCGGGCCGGGGCGGCTGGCGGATCGCGGTAGGGCCGGACGAAACCGCCGGGCGTGGCCGCCGGATCTTGCGGCTGTCGAACTGCGGCGTCTCGACCTCGGGCGACCGCGAACAGCATCTCGACCTGGGGGGCAAGCGCTACTCGCACGTCCTCGCCGCTCCGGCGGGCGACCTCCTCGCCGACGCCCCGACCGTAACTGTCGTCGCCCCCTCTGCCGCATTGGCCGACGCCCTGGCCACCGCCTTCCACGTCCTCGGCCCCGAGCGCTCCCGGCCGGTGCTCGAGCGCCAGCGGAAAGTCTCGGCCTGCTGGTGGCCCGCCGAGAGCGCCCGCGTCCCGCTCTCGAATCCCGCAGCGCTGCAAGCGGCGGCCGAAATCAGGACTCGATAGCGGCGGCGGTAAGGCGAGTCCCGTACAAGAGCCACGCAGCCTCCCCCGCGCATTCCCGACCGGAGCCGTGCGCGGAAAGTGCGGAAGCGAGCGGGAAATCGACTTTCCTTCGGGACGGGGCCGACATATACTGCTGTGCTATGGCAGACGAACCCAGCGGACATGGAGACGCTCCTGTCAGGGCAGGCGCACCGATCCGCAGCAAGCCCTTGCCGCTTGAATTCCCTGGTGTTCATTACTACGACGAGGAAGAGATCGAAGCCGTCAGCCGCGTGCTGCGCTCCCGCTCGCCGTTCCGTTATTACGGCGTCGATCCTCAAGAAGAGGCGGACGCGTTCGAGAGAGAGTTCGCCGGCTTCGTCGGGGTCAAACACGCGCTGGCCGTCTCGAGCTGCACGGGCGCCTTGCACGTGGCCTTGAGCGCACTGGGCGTCGGTCCCGGCCAGGAGGTCATCATCCCGGCCTACTTGTGGGTTTCGGTGATCGCCGCTGTGGTGAACCGCGGGGCGATCCCGGTACTGGCCGACATCGACGAGACCTTTTGCATGGACCCGGCTTCGGTGGAGGCCGCGATCACCGGCCGCACCGCCGGTATCGTGTTCGTCCACATGAGCGGAGCGGCTGGCCGCGTCGATGAAGTCGCGGAAATCGCCCGCCGGCGCGGCCTTTTCCTGATGGAGGACTGCGCTCAGTGCCTCGGGGGCAGCCTGCGCGGGCGCAAGGTAGGGACCTTCGGCCGCATCGCCGTCTTCAGCTTCCAGGTGAACAAGAACATGACGGCGGGTGAAGGGGGCTGCATCGTCACCGACGACGAGACGCTTTACCGGCGTGCTGTCGCCTGCCACGATCTCGGCTACGCCAAGGACGCCGACGGCCAACTGATCCTCGACCGCCCCGATCTCCACCTGTGGGGCATGGGTTACCGCCTCGACGAGTTGCGCGCGGCCGTGCTCCGGGTTCAGCTCCGGAAGCTGCCTCGGATCATCGGCGCCATGCGCAAGAGCAAGTATCGCATCCGGGAGGCGATCGCGGGACTGCCTGGACTGGGGTTCCGGAAAATCCTCGACGCCGGGGGTGATACGGGCTGCTTCCTGATCACGATCTACCCGGACGCCGGAACGGCCGAACGGGTGAACCGCGCCCTGCGCGCAGAAGGGATCATCACCCATCCCCAGGGAGTCTCCAACATCGTGATGAAGGACTGGGGACTGCACCTCTACCACAACAACCTGAGCCTGGTGAACCAGAGCAGCGTGGACAGATCGGGCGCCCCATGGCGGCTGGCCGAGAACCTCCCCTCGGCCGAGCGCCGGAACTACGCGAAGGGCGCTTGCCCGGTGGCCGATGACCTGTTCGAGCGCAGCATTCTGCTGCCCATCCCCTCGTGCCTCACTCGGGAAGACGAGAACGACATCATCGGCGCCTTCCGGAAGGTTCTGGGGAGCGAGTCCCCCGGTTCGGAGCACTGATGCGAACGACATTCTTGCCCGCCCTTCTGTCGGCCGCCTTCGTCCTGGTCCCGGCGTTCGTGGCGCCCGCTCAGCAGGCGGCCGGGCCTCCTCCGTACTTGGACCCGACGCAACCCATCGAAGTGAGAGTTGCCGACCTGTTGGCGCGCATGACGCTCGAGGAGAAGATCGGCCAAATCAACATGCCGGTCGCTTATGCGCGCGAGTTGGGGGAAACGGCCGAAGAAAAG
The DNA here is from genome assembly GCA_964461995.1 of uncultured Solibacteraceae bacterium. Classification (GTDB taxonomy): domain Bacteria; phylum Acidobacteriota; class Terriglobia; order Bryobacterales; family Bryobacteraceae; genus JALSRK01. Next base: position 9,268 of record CAYWXL010000092.1, on the reverse strand, counting down.
CTGGAGGGCTGCCGCCGCTTCGCCGCCGGAACGATGATCGAAGGCGTCGGCCCCGGAGGCGGGTTCTTCACATTGGCGAATGTGGTCTTGACGGAGGGTCCGCGCCGCCAGGCCGAGTTCTTCAACGAGCTGCAGCGGATCGCCGTTGAGCAGACGCGTCTGAAAATCCCGCTGATTCAAACCGAGGAAGGCACGCACGGGCTCCAGTGCGCCGGCGGGACGATATTTCCCGAGGGCCCCGCGCTGGGCAGCATGTGGAACCCAGAGCTGATCGAGCGAATCTACGCGGCGGCGGCCCTGGAAGCCCGGGCGGTGGGGATTCATCAGCTCTGCACGCTGGTCGTCGAGCCCAACCGCGACCCGCGTCTGGGGCGCAACATCGAGGCTTACAGCGAAGACCCGTACTTGTGCAGCCGCTACGCGACGGCGGTCGTCCGGGGCATTCAGGGCGGCGACGTCTCCCGGCCGGACAAGGCGGTAGCGGTCCTCTGCCACTATCCCGGCCAGAGCGAACCGGTGAGCGGTCTGGAGCGCGGCGCTATGGAGGTTTCCGAACGCAAGCTGCGCGAGGTCTTCCTGCCGCCGTGGGTGGCCGGGATCCGCCGCGCCGGGGCCCTGGGCGTAATGGCGACCTACCCCTCGATCGACGGCGTTCCCGCACACGCCTCCCGGAAGTGGCTCACCCGCGTCCTCCGCGACGAACTGCGCTTCCGCGGGCTGGTCCTGAGCGAAGGCGGCGGGATCGGCACGCTGGTCTACACGGGCCTGGCGCGGAACCAGAAGGAAGCGGGGCAGCTCGCTCTCCGCGCAGGCGTCGATGTGGGGATCTCCTACGAGTCCGGCTACATGCTCGACCTCGCCGAAAGCATCCGCGAAGGGCGCGTGCCGATGGCGCTGCTCGACCGCGCGGTCGCCCGGGTGCTGCGCCAGAAGTTCCGCCTAGGCCTGTTCGAGCGCCCGTATGTGGACGTCGAGCGCGCCGTACGGGGAGTGCCGCGAGAGGCCCATCGGCGGCTGGCATTGGAAGCGGCGCGCGAGAGCATCGTTCTGCTCAAGAACGAAGGCGGCCTGCTGCCGCTCGACAAAAGCCTGCGCTCCGTGGCCGTGATCGGGCCGAACGCCGACGATGCCTTCAACCTCTGCGGCGACTACCGTTCGCGGGTGGTCCTGCAGGATATCGTCACCATCCTCGAAGGCATCCGCGCCATCGTCTCCTCTGACACGCGGGTCACCTACGTCAAGGGATGCAACATCCTCGGCGAGGAGCTCAACGAGATCGAGCAGGCCGCGGAAGCCGCCCGCGCGGCGGACGTAGCCATCGTCGTCGTCGGCGAAGCCGAGTGGCGCTCTCCGGAAGCGACCAGCGGCGAAGGCTGGGATCTGGCCAGCCTCGACTTGACCGGCCTGCAGCAAGACTTGATCCAGGCGGTGCACGCTACCGGCACGCCCACCGTGGTGGTGCTGGTCAACGGGCGCCCGCTTTCGATCCGCTGGACGGCCGAGCACGTGCCCGCCATCGTCGAGGCCTGGCTCCCCGGTGAGATGGGCGGCAAGGCGGTGGCCGAGGTGCTCTTCGGCGAGGTGAACCCTTCGGGCAAGCTCCCGCTCACCGTGCCGCGCCACTCCGGCCAACTGCCTGTGTACTATAACCACATGCCGTCGAAGGCGTACTGGCTCGCGGAGCACTGGGTGGGCCGCGCGCCGTACGCCGATCTGCCGGCGGCTCCGCTGTGGAACTTCGGCCATGGCCTCAGCTACACCGAGTTCGCTTACGCGGGGCTCGAGATCCGCCCGCAGCAGATTCACGCCGGAGGCGACGTCCGAGTGACGTTCCGGGTGAAGAACACCGGCCGGCGCGCCGGGGCCGAGGTCGTGCAACTGTACCTGCGCGACGTGGTGAGCAGCGTCGTCCGGCCGGTGAAGGAGCTCCGGCGTTTCCGGAAGATCCGGCTCGAGCCGGGCGAGGAGCGGACCGTCGCGTTCACGCTCCATCCGGACGATCTGGAGTTCCTCGACGAGCATCTCGAACCGGTGATCGAACCGGGAACGTTTCGGGTGATGGTAGGCGCATCTTCGTCGGACATCCGCCTGCAGGGTGAGTTCGAGGTGGTTCCGTAGCCGTGGCCGGGACGAAGACCACGGCCGGGGAATCGCCCGTCCGCCTGCGCCGCGCCCTCACGCTTTGGGATCTCGTCTTCTACGGGATCATCCTCATCCAGCCGACCGCCCCGATGCCGCTGTTCGGCGTGGTGAGCGCCGAGGCCCGGGGCCACGTCGCGACGACGATCCTGATCGCCATGGTCGGGATGCTCTTCACCGCCATCAGCTACGGACGCATGGCCCGCGTTTATCCGGCCGCCGGCTCCGCCTACACCTACGTCGGGCGGGAGCTGCACCCGAGCCTCGGCTACGTCACCGGCTGGAGCATGGCGATGGACTACATGATCAACCCCATCCTCTGTACCATCTGGTGCAGTAAGGCGGCGCTGAACATCTTTCCGGGGACGCCGTACTCGCTCTGGGCCGTCTTCTTCGCCACGCTCTTCACCGGGTTGAACCTGCGGGGCATCAAGGCCTCGGCGCGTACCAACGAAGCGCTGGCGGCCGGCCTGGGGATCGTGGTCGCGCTGTTCTTCGCCGCCGCCGTCCGGTATCTGTCGGCGCAGCCGCTCACCACCGGAGACCTGGTGCGCCCGTTTTACGATCCGGAGACGTTCGACCTCGGCCGCGTCCTCACGGGAACCTCGATCGCCGTGCTTACTTACATCGGCTTCGACGGCATCTCGACCTTGTCCGAAGAGGTCAAGGATCCCCGCCGGAACGTCCTGCGGGCCACGGTGCTGACCTGCCTCATCACCGGGATCCTCGCCACCTTCGAAGTCTACTTCGCACAGCTCGTCTGGCCGGACTACACCACCTACCCTGACGTGGACACCGCCTTCGTGCACGTGGCCGGGCGGGCCGGGGGCTTGTGGCTGCTGCATCTGGTGAACTTCTCGCTGCTGCTGGCGACCGTCGGCTCCGGCTCGAGCGCCCAGCTCGCCGCGGCGCGCCTGCTCTACGGGATGGGCCGCGACGGCGCCATCCCCAAAGGGTTCTTCGGCCAGGTGGAGCCGAAGCGGCGGATCCCGCAGAACAACGTGCTCTTTCTCGGCGGGCTCGCCCTGGGCGGGGCTTTCCTGCTCAGCTTCCAGTTGGCGGCGGAGCTGCTCAACTACGGGGCGTTCATCGCCTTCATGGGCGTCAACCTGGCGGCCTTCTGGCGCTACTGGGTGCGAGCGGAACGGAAGCGTCTCACCCACTTCTTCCCGCCGCTGCTCGGGTTCGTCATCTGCTTCTACATCTGGCTGAACCTGAGGCCGACGGCCAAGCTGGCCGGGTCCATCTGGCTGGTCTTCGGCATCCTTTGGGGAGCGATCCGCACCCGGGGGTTCCGCCGCAACCTGGTCCGCTTCGAAACGCCGGAGGACTGAGTCCGGGGAGACGTCCGGGGACGTGTCCCGGGCGCTTGGGTTAATATCAGGCAGCTATGAAACGCCGGACGTTCTTGTCAACGGGTCTCGCTGCCGGGGCATCGGCCGCAAGGCCGGCGGCCGCGGCGCGGGACGATCTGACGAGCCTCACGCTGGCCGAGGCGAGCGCCGGCGTCCGGGACGGCTCGGTCTCGCCCGTGGATCTGACGCGGGCCTGCCTCGATCGGATCGAGCGCCTCAACCCGAAGCTCAACGCCTTCATCCGGGTGATGGCCGAAGAGGCGCTCGCCGAAGCCCGGCGCCTCGAAGCCGAGCAGAAGCGGGGCAAGCTCCGGGGGCCGCTGCACGGCATCCCGGTGGCGTTGAAGGACCTGATCGACGTGCGCGGCCTGCCCACGACGGCGGCCAGCGCCGTGTTCCAGGACCGGGTGGCCCGGGAGGATGCCCCGGTGGTGCGCCGCCTCAGGGAACAGGGCGCGGTGCTGCTCGGCAAGCTGAACATGGACGAGTTCGCCTACAACTTCACCTCTGAGACCAGCCGGTTCGGTCCCGTGCGGAATCCCTGGGATCTCGAACGGACGCCGGGCGGCTCTTCGGGGGGCTCCGCCGTGGCCGTGGCCTCGCGGATGTGCTTCGGCGCGCTGGGCTCGGACACCGGCGGCTCGATCCGCCAGCCGGCGGCCTTCTGCGGCATCACCGGCCTGAAGGCTTCCTACGGTCTGGTGAGCACCCGCGGGGCGGTGCCGCTGGCCTGGTCGCTCGACCACATCGGCCCGATGTGCCGCACGGTGCGGGACACGGCGCTCTTGCTTCAAGCCATCGCCGGCTACGACCCGGAACTGCCGGGCAGCGTGCGCCGGAGGCCGCCGGACTACACCGAAGCGCTGTCGCTGGACGTCTCGCGTCTCCGGCTGGGCGTCGTCCGTCCGTTCTTCTTCGACGATCTCGACGCCGAGATCGCCGGGGCGGTGGAAGCAGCGATCCGGCGGCTGGAGAAGATGACCGCGGGCGTGCGGGACGTGAAGCTGCCGCCTACGGACGACGTCCCCGTCCTCGTCGCCGAGGCCTACGCCTACCACGAGAAGCGGATCCTCGAGAAGGGTTACCTCTACCACCCGCTCACGCTGCAGAACATCCTGCTCGGCAGGGACGTCTCGATGCCGGAGTACGTCCGGGCGCGGCGGCGGCTCCTCGAGCTGCGGCGGGAAGCGGCTAAGGCGTTCGAGTCCGTGGACCTGATGATCACGCCGACCACGCCGCGGCCGCCCATCCGGCTCGAACTCGACCAGGGGAAGCTGCCGGACATCATCCTGCTGCGCAACGCCATCCCGATGAACCTCTACGACCTGCCGTCGATCTCGGTCCCGTGCGGCTTGACCCGTTCAGGCTTGCCCATCGGTCTGCAGATCAGCGGCCCCAGACTGCAGGAGACCCGCGTGCTGGCGCTGGCGCACGCCTACGAGCAGGCGACGGAGTGGCACGAACGGACGCCGCCGGTGTAAGGGCGGGCGGCCGGGCCACCGCGCCGGCGCTGGACGGGCGGGGCGGATCGCACCGGCAGCGCGGCCGGCGGCGTAAGATGGCCTTCAGCGAGATGAGTCGATCGAGGTGGAACCGATGAAACCGCAACGAGGCACAACAGTGACCCGGAGAGGTTTCCTGAGCGCCACGGCGCTGGGGCTCGGCGGTCTGATGGCCCCGCGAGCCTCCGGACGCGAGACGCGCGCCGACGTACTCGTCGTCGGCGGTGGGGTGGGCGGCTGCGCGGCGGCGCTGGCGGCGGCCGAGGCGGGATGCCGCGTGATCCTGACCGAGGAGACGGACTGGATCGGCGGGCAGTTGACTCAGCAGGCGGTGCCGCCCGACGAGCATCCCTGGATCGAGCAGTTCGGCTGCACGCGCTTGTACCGCTCCTACCGGCGCCGCGTCCGCGACTACTACCGGCGCAACTACCGCCTCACCGGCGAGGCGCTGCGCGTACTCCGCTTCAATCCCGGCAACTGTTCGGTCTCGCGGATCTGCCACGAGCCGCGGGCCGGGCTGGCGGCGCTCGAGGCGATGATGGCACCGTACGTCAGCAGCGGCCGGCTGACGATCCTGCGCCGCCATCGGGCGGTCTCCGCTTCGGCGAACGGCGACCGGGTGGAATCGGTGCGGGTCCTCGATCTCGAGAGCGGGGCCGAATCGGAGCTTTCGGCGCCCTACATCCTGGATGCGACCGAGACGGGCGAGCTGCTGCCCCTGGCCGGAGTCGAGTACGTGACCGGGGCCGAATCCCAGGCCCAGACCGGCGAGATGCACGCCAAGGCGGAGCCGGAGCCGGCCAACATGCAGGCCATCACCTGGTGCTTCGTGATGGACTACATCCCGGGCGAGGACCACACGATCGACAAACCCGCCGGGTACGAGTTCTGGCGCGACTACGTGCCCGACTTGCAGCCGCCGTGGCCCGGGAAGCTGTTGAGCTTCACCTACTCCCACCCGATCACCCTGGAGCCCCGGACGCGGCGCTTCGACCCTTCGATCACCACAGCCGAAGGCGACGGCGGCCTGTGGCGGTACCGGCGGTTGATCAACCAGGCCAACTTCGAGCCGGGCTCCTACCGCGGCGACATCTGCCTGGTGAACTGGCCCCAGAACGACTACCTGCTGGGGAACATCATCGACGTCCCGGACGAGGAGCGCCGGCGGAACCTCGAGCGGGCCCGGCAGCTCAGCCTGTCATTGTTCTATTGGCTGCAGACCGAAGCGCCGCGGCCCGACGGCGGCGCCGGCTGGCCCGGTTTGCGGCTGCGCGGCGACCTGACGGGCACCAAGGACGGCCTCGCGAAGTATCCCTACATCCGCGAGTCCCGGCGGATCAAGGCCGAATTCACGGTGCTCGAGGAGCACGTCGGGACCGAGCAGCGCATGAAGGTGACCGGCAAGGGCCGCGGGGAGGTCCGGGCGGCGTCGTTCCCCGACTCGGTCGGTGTGGGCAGCTACCGCATCGACCTGCACCCCTCGACCGGCGGCGACAACTACATCGACATCAGCTCGCTGCCCTTCGAGATCCCCCTCGGGGCCCTCATCCCCCAAAGGGTCGAGAATCTGCTGCCGGCCTGCAAGAACCTGGGCGTCACCCACATCACCAACGGCTGCTACCGGCTCCACCCGGTGGAGTGGAACATCGGCGAAGCGGCCGGGCGGCTGGCGGCCCACTGCGTCCGGACCGGCCGGGTTCCGCGGCAGGTGAGGAACACCGCGCCGCTGCTCGAGGAGTTCCAGCGGGAAATCGTCTCCCGGGGCGTCGAGATCCGGTGGCCGGACCCGATGCGCTCGCCGCGGTGAAGGGTTGGTGAGGACAAAAAAATGGAGCGGGAGACGGGACTCGAACCCGCGACCTCAACCTTGGCAAGGTCGCGCTCTACCAACTGAGCTACTCCCGCTCGACTGAGCAGCTATCCTGCTACCGATCATTTTCCACCACCCCGGCCGGGGATGTCAATTCCCCGGCAGCCCCTATCGAATCCTCGAGCAGCCGCTCGTAGAGGGCCGCGTAGCGCCGCGCCGAAGCAGCCCAAGAGAAGTCCTTTTTCATCGCCCGGAACATCATCCGCCGCCAGCGGCGCGGGTCGCGCCAGACCTCGAGGGCCCGCCGGACGGCCTCGAGCAGCGCCGCGGCGCTGTAGTCGTGGAAGCCGAACCCCGTCTCGCCATCCTCCACCGTATCGGCGAGGCCGCCGGTCAGCCGCACGATCGGAATCGTCCCGTAGCGGAGGCTGTAGATCTGGTTCAGCCCGCACGGCTCGTAGCGGCTGGGCATGAGGAACATGTCGGCGCCGGCCTCGATCTTGTGGGCCAGGGCCTCGTCGTAGGCGATGCGGACGGCCACCTTGCCCGGGTAGCTCTGCTGCAGCTCCCGGAACATCTTTTCATAGCGCGGCTCGCCCGTGCCGAGGGCCGCCAGCAGCAGGTCGAGCGAGGCCAGCTCGGCGGCGGCCTCGGCGACGAGGTCGAAGCCCTTCTGGCTGGTGAAGCGCGAGACGATGCCGATCAAGGGGGTGTCGATGGCGGCGGCGGGCAGGCCGAACTCGGCCAGCAGGTCGGCCTTGCAGTCGCGCTTGCCGGAGAGGTCCTCGGCCGAATAGTTGGTGGCGATGTAGGGATCGGTCTCCGGGCTCCAGCGCGAGTAGTCCACGCCGTTCAGGATGCCGGTGAGGTCGGCGCTGCGCCGCCGGAGCAGCTCGTCGAGGCCGCAGCCGAACTCGGGCGTCTGAATCTCCCGGGCGTAGGTGGGGCTGACGGTGGTCAGCGCATCGGCCAGCTCGATGCCGGCCTTGAGGAAGTTCAGGTCGCCGCGGTGGGTCACCACGTCCACGGGGACCGTGCTCTCGTCCAGGCCCGTCTCGGGCATGGCCTCGCGCCCGAAGCGGCCCTGGTAGCCGAGGTTGTGGATGGTCAGCGCCGTCCGGATCCCCAGGAAGGTCGGATCCAGGGCCAGCGGGTAGCGCAGCCAGGCCGGGATCAGCGCCGCCTGCCAGTCGTGGCAGTGCAAGATCCGGGGGCGGAACAGGTGTCGGACCACCTCCAGCGCCGCCCGGCAGAGCAGGCCGAAGCGGATGTGGTTGTCCGGGTAGTCGGTCCCGTTCTCGCCATAGAGCCCCGGGCGGCCGTAGAGCGGCGGACAGTCGATCAAGAAGAATGGGACGCCGCCCTCGACGGCGGCGTAGATCTCCACCGGCCAGGTGTTCGGCCCCAGCGGTATCGAGAGGTTTTCCCGGACGCGCTGCAGCCCGGCCGCCGGGATGAAGCCGTAGCGGGGCAGGACGACGGCCACGTCCACCCCGGCCCGGGCCAGCGCCGGCGGCAGCGAGCCGAGCACGTCGCCGAGGCCGCCGCTCTTGGCGAAGGGCGCGGCTTCGGAGGCGACCATCAGGACCTGGGGCACCCGCGAGACCTCCTCTCCACTCCGCACTTCATGATAGCCCGGCGCCCTGCCGGCGGGCAGGGAAGTCCGGGCCGCGGAGCCGCGGGGCGGCGTCAGTCCTCCAGATAGAAGTCGATGGTCGAGACCACCCGGACGGTCTTCTCGAGCGAGCCCTGCTCGGTGATGCCCTGGGCGCGGTCGCGGGCCATGATGACGAACAGGCCCTGGTTGGCGCGCCGGATGCCGCCCAGTTCGGCCCCGGAGTCCTTGGCGAACTGCTCGCCGGCGGCGCGGGCGTTGGCGGTGGCCTCGGCGATCATCTCGGGCTTCAGCTCGTTGAGCCGGGTAAAGAGATAGGTAGGACCGCCGCGGGCGCCCATGTCGGACTGCAGCACCACGCCGGCATCCACCAGCTCGCCCACCGCCTGGCTGGCGGCGGCCACCAGATCGACGTCGTCGGTGCGCACCATCAGCGTCTCGGCGACGATGTAGCGGTTGCCTCCGCCCTGGGCCTGGGTGTACGGGTTGGCCAGGCGGTCCGTCACCTGGAGCTGATGCACCCGGACGGCTTCGGCGCCGATGCCGTGTTTGGCGAGAAACGCCAGCACCTTCTGGTGGCTGCGCTTCACTTCCGCCTGGGCGGCCGCCAGCGAATTGTTCGTGGCGACGAAGCGCAGGGGCCAGAGGGCGACGTCGGCCTTGACGTCGCGCTCGGAGATCCCCTTCACCGTCACGTAGCGGTCGGCCGAACGGCCCCGCTCGAAGCCCCGGCCGACAAACCATCCGGCCAGCGTGACGCCGAGGGCGGCAAGGGCCGCCGGGGCGAGCCATTCGCGCTTCATGAGTCCTCCTCCTTAGGGGCCACTCTAGCAGAATCCCGAGCGGA
>CAYWXL010000091.1:8983-15022 GCA_964461995.1 uncultured Solibacteraceae bacterium | reverse complement strand
GGCCGAGCGCTTCGCACCGGAGGGTGGCATGAAGGGGAAACCTTGGCTGGAGGCTCTGCCTCCAGACCTCCGGGATTTATCGCTTTGCGGCCATCCCATGAGGGGTGGCCGAGAGGACGGGGGCGGCGGCGCCGCCCCCCGGCCATGGTCTGGCCCCGGAGCCGGCGCTCGGGTCGCATCCCTGCGTTGCCCTATCCTCCGCTCCGGTCCTAACCAGTGTAGGGCATCCAGCCCTCGAGACAACCGGACATTTCACGTGCGAATAAAACCGGACAACTTGACGTGCGAATAATACCTCCGCCCGGAGCCTCGGGAAGGCATCGGATCGCTTGCGCTGGGAAGCGGCGGCGATGCGAGGGTGGTGAGCAGAACGGCCCCGTCTCCCCACCGTAGGACTGGATGCGCGCTAGCCGCCCCGGTACGCGGTACGTCGGCTCCCCGCCGTCGAAGATGTAAATTTTTTGGGTCCTTGCCTGCCGCGCCTGCATCCACTGGTCAGGCAAGCAGCCTGGTTCGGCCGCGCGTCTGTCGAAGGCCTTACACCCGCCCCCGATCCCCGCTCTTGTCAACGAATCCAGACAGGAGCGATCCATGAGACATTTCCAGACCGCCGCCGTGGCGCTAGCCATGCTCGCGGCCGCCGGCCTCACCGCCCAGACTGGGCACTTCCACCCGAAGGGCAAACCGCCCTCCGAACACACCATTGAAATCCTCGAGAATGCCCGGGCGGCGCTACCGCTCGCCGACGAGAGGGATCTCGAAGAGCAGAAACGGGGCTTCCTCGCCGCCCCGCCGTCGAAGAAGATCATGGGCGAGGACGGCCACGCCGCCTGGGACATGGAGCGCTTCGGCTTCCTGCTCGACGGCGCCGAATTCGACAGCGTCCACCCGTCGCTCGTGCGGCAATCGCGGCTGAACATGAACTACGGGCTCTACGAGGTCATCCCCGGCATCTACCAGGTTCGCGGCTTCGACCTCTCGAACATCTCCTTCGTGCGCGGCAAGACCGGCTGGATCGTCTTCGACCCGCTGGTGGCCGCCGAGACCGCCCGGGCCGCCAAGGCGCTCGTCGATGACCACCTGGGCAAGCTGCCCGTGGTGGCGGTGATCTACTCCCACAGCCACGCCGACCACTGGGGCGGCGTGCGCGGCATCGTGGACGAGGCCGACGTTCGCGCCGGCAAGGTCCAGATCATCGCCCCCCGCGACTTCATGGAACACGCCGTCGCCGAGAACATCTACGCCGGCAACGCCATGAACCGCAGAATGTTCTACCAGTACGGCGTACTGCTTCCGGCCAGCCCCTACGGCTACGTCGGCCAGGGGCTGGGCCAGGGAACGGCGTCCGGCAACGTGGGCCTCATCGCGCCCACCCGCATCGTGGAAGACGACATCGAGGAGATCAGCGTGGACGGCGTCAGGATGGTCTTCCAGAACACGCCCAATACCGAGGCCCCGTCGGAGATGAACACCTGGCTGCCGGAGCAGAAGGCGCTCTGGATGGCCGAGAACGTCACCGGGGTGTTCCACAACATCTATACATTGCGCGGGGCTCCCGTGCGGGACGCGCTGGCGTGGTCCAAGTACATCAACCAGGCGCTCTACCTCTACGGCACCCAGGCCGAAGTGATGTTCGCCTCCCATCACTGGCCGCGGTGGGGCAGCGAGCGCATTCAGCAGGTGCTGCGCGGACAGCGCGACCTCTACGCGAATCTCAACAACCAGGTGCTGCACCTGGCCAACCAGGGCGTGACGATCAACGAGATCCACAACGTCTACCGGACCCCGCCGAGCATCGCCAAGCAGTGGTACAACCGCGGCTACCACGGCTCGCCGGAGCACAACAGCCGGGCGGTGATCAACCGCTACCTCGGCTACTGGGACGACAATCCGGCGACCCTCATCCCCCTCTCGCCGGCCGAGTCGGCGCCGCTCTATGTGGAGATGATGGGCGGGGCCGAGAAGATCATGGCCAAAGGCCGGGAGCTCTACGAGCAGGGCGAGTACCTCCTGGCCCAGGAGATCCTGAACAAGCTGGTCTACGCCGAGCCGAAGAACCAGGCGGCGAAGGACCTGCTGGCCGACGTCTTCGAGCAGATCGGCTACCAGCAGGAGAACCCGGGCTTGCGCAACAGCTTCCTGGCCGGGGCCTACGAGCTGCGCTCGGGCATCCCCGAAGGCGCGACGCCGAAGACGGCCGGTCCCGACATGGTCCGCGCCATGACCACCGAGATGTTCCTCGACTTCCTGGGCATCCGCATGGACAGCCGCAAGGCCGAGGGCATGGCCTTCACCATCAACCTGGTGACCCCGGACAACGGCGAGCGCTTCCTCATCGAGCTGAGCAACGCCACCTTGACCAACATCGAGGGGTTCCAGGCCGAGGATGCCGACCTGACGCTCACTATCGACCGCGCCGACCTCGAAGAGGTCATGACCGGGGCCAAGACCCTGGCCGCGCAGATCGAGGACGGCACGGCGAAGGCCGAAGGCGACCTCGGCGTGCTGAAGCAGCTTGCCTCGGCCATGGTCACCTTCGAGCTGGGCTTCGAGATTATGCCCGGTACCGCAGCGCCGGTCGGCGAAGGCCAGGGCAACCCGTTCCAGGCCGGGCGCGCCGGACTCAAGGGGGAGTAGGAGCCGCCAATTGCGCCCAGCCCGCATGGGCTAGGGCGTTTCCCGCGTGTGCGGCTGGATTCGATCCGGAGGGCGCCGTCATGGCGCCCTCTTTTTTGCCCATCGCCCAGGCGTCTTTCCAGTTTCCTGAAGCCGGGAGGGGCTGCCGGCCGATCTGATAGCTTGGGGTAGTTGGAGCGCGGCCGGCAATGGGAGCGGTAGCCGAAGCCGTCGAGGCGTTGGTCGAGCGGCAGGCTGCAGGGGGAGGATTCCCCCTCCGGCCTGGGTGCGCCGTGCGCCCCGATGCCACCGCCTGGGCGGCGATCGCACTGTTTCGCTTCGGAGCCGGGAGCGATGTGGCGCGGCGGGCCTGTGAGGCGCTGGCCGGGATGCAGCAGGAAGACGGGCGGGTGCCCATCTCTCCGGAAGCCCCGGAGGCGGCCTGGCCCACGGCGCTGGCTTTGTCGGCCTGGCAGCTCGAAGGCGGCTACGCCGAGCAGCGCTCCAAAGCGGCGGGGTTCTTACTGGAGCATGCGGGACGCAGTTGGCCCCGCGATCCCACCAGCCCGTTCGGGCACGACACGAGCATCCGCGGCTGGTCCTGGACGCTGAAGGCGCACTCCTGGGTCATCCCCACCGCGCATGCGATTATGGCCCTCGACGGCGAGGGCTACGGCCGGCATGAGCGGGTCCGGGAAGGCGTACGGATGCTCCTCGACCGGCAACTGGCCGGCGGCGGCTGGAACTACGGCAATACCACCATCTTCGGCCGGCCGCTGCGCCCCCAGCTCGAACCCACGGGAGCCGCCCTCGCGGCGCTCGAGGGACACGTCCGCCGGCAGGATGTGGCCGAAAGCCTGGCGTACGCGCGCGCCGAGCTGGATCGCGTGCGCACCCCCCTGAGCACGGGCTGGGGCCTGCTGGGCTGCGCGGCCTGGGGGGAAGCGCCGGCGGATGCGGCGGGGCGGATTGCGCAGACCCTCGAGCGGCAAGATACGGCCGGCCCCTACGACGCGGTGGCTCTCGCGGTGCTGGTCACCGCTGCCGCGGCGATTGGAGGAAGCGGCTGAGATGGGCGGCGGGAAACCTTCCGGGAAAAAGCCGAGCCGGCGGGGCTTTCTGGGGACCGTGGCCGCCGGGCTGGCCCTGGGCGGCGGAGCGAGCTGGTACTACCGCGGGCCGTACGAGTCCGGTATGCGGGCGGCGGTCTTCATCGGGCGGGCGGACTCGTACGCGGCCGACCTTCGCCGGGTGATCCGGGACGCGTTGCAGGAGTTGGGCATCGGCGCTCCGCAGTTCCGCGGCCGGTCGGTGCTGCTCAAGCCGAACCTCGTGGAGCCGAGCCGCGAGCACGCCCACATCAATACCCATCCCGCCGTGGTGCAAGCGGCGGCCGCGGTGATGCTCGAGATGGGCGCTGGCAGAGTCGTCGTCGGCGAAGGCGCCGGCCACGTCCGCGACGCCCTGCTCGTGCTGGAGGAGTCCGGCTTCGCCGAGGTGCTGCGCGAAGACCGTCTCCCCTTCGCCGATTTCAACCTGGACGACCTGCATTGGGCGCCCAACCGGGGCCGGTTCACCACCCTCGAGCGCCTCGCCTTCCCGAAGACGCTGTTCGCCGCCGACGTCGTCGTCTCCATGCCCAAGCTCAAGACCCACCACTGGGCCGGGGTGACGCTCTCGATGAAGAACCTCTTCGGCCTGATGCCCGGCTCCGTCTATGGCTGGCCGAAGAACGTGCTGCACCAGGAGGGCATTCCCGGCTCGATCGTGGACATCAGCGCCAGCGCCCCGGTCCATCTCGCCATCGTGGACGGCATCGTGGGTATGGAGGGCGACGGCCCGATCATGGGGACGCCGAAGCACGCCGGCGTCATCGTCGCCGGGACGAACCTTGCGGCGGTGGACGCCACTTGCGCCCGCATCATGGGCCTGGAGCCCGAGCGTATCCCTTACCTTTCGCTGGCCTCCGGATGGCTGGGGCCGATCCGGGAGGAGCACATCGAGCAGCGCGGCGAACGGCCGGCGAGCGTGCGCCAGGACTTCGCCTTGATCGACGCCATCCCGGCCCACCGCGGCTTGCGGCTCCGCGAACCCACCTGACGCGCGCCCCGGCTACCGGATCGGGATCAGGCGCACGTCGGTGAGCCGCATCAGGTCGCCGGAGCGGATCTTCCCCGGCTTCACCGCCAGCGTGCAGGCGCCGGGCGAGAGCCGCACCCGGCCGAGGGTGTCCACCACGTGCCGGCCGGTCTTGGCGACCTTGCCCTCGACCTTCTCGTCGCCGATCTCGACGGTGAACGTGTTGCCGAGCATGCTCTCGTCGGCGGTGTAGAGCGTGGCGACCTCGAAGACGCCGGAGCAGGCGTCCCTTTTCAGCCTGTTTTCAGATCCGCCTGCTAACCTACACTTCCAGACCAAGGGGTCTGGAATAAGCGGAAACGCCGCATTTCTTGCGCTCAGGAGCAAGACCTTCGGATGCGTCTTGACTCGACCTCGAACAGCCCTGCGCCGGCCCGGCCGGAGCGGGCGATCGGGCGGCGGCTCCTGCGCCTGGCGGCCCTGGCGGCGGCATGCGCCGCGGCGGCAGCGGCGGCCGATCCTCCGGAAGCGCACGCGCTCCGTATAGAAGAAAGGATCGTGCTCGACGGGCGGCTGACGGAGCCGGCCTGGCAGGCGGCCGAGCCGATTGGAGCGTTCCGCCAATGGGAGCCGAAGTCCGGAGCGCCGCCGACGGAGCCGACCGACGTCCGGGTCCTCTACGACGACCGGGCCCTTTATATCGGCGTCCGCTGCTGGGACAGCTACCCGGAGTCCATCCTCGCGACCCAGATGGCGCGAGACGCGATGCTACGCATGGACGACCGGGTCGAGATCCTGATCGACAGCTTCCACGACGGCCGTAATGCCTACTATTTCGCTACGAACCCGGCCGGCGCGCTGGTGGACGGCCGCATCACTGAGAGTTCCCGGCCGCGGCTCGACTGGGACGCCATCTGGGACGTCCGGACGCGGATCGACGACGGCGGCTGGACGGCGGAGTTCCGCATCCCGCTGCGCAGCATCGGCTTCAACCCCCGGGCGCGCTGGTGGGGCTTCAACGTGGCCCGGACGCTGGAGCGGCTGCGGGAGGAGTCGCGCTGGACGGCCTGGTCCTTCGACATGGAGTTCTACCAGGTGGCGCTGGCCGGACGCCTGGGCTTCTTCGAAGGGCTCTCTCAAGGCATCGGCGTGGACGTCAAGCCGTTCGGACTCACCGGCTTCACCCGGGACATCACCCGCCGGGAGCCATGGAGCGGAGAGCTGGACGCCGGCGTGGATATTTTCTGGCGGGTCACGCCGAACCTGATCTCCTCGACGACCATCAACACCGACTTCGCCGAAACGGAGGTGGATCGCCGCCAGATCAACCTGACGCGGTTCCCG
>CAYWXL010000091.1:0-8883 GCA_964461995.1 uncultured Solibacteraceae bacterium | reverse complement strand
CCGGCGCGGACCTTCGGCGTGGGCCGGGTGAAGGCCAACTTCTGGGACCAATCCTACATCGGGGCGATCTGGACCCAGGGAGAGCCGACGGGCGCCACCGAGAACACCATGGGCGGCGTGGACCTGCGGCTGTTCACCTCCAACTTCCTGGGCCGGGGCAAGAACGCCGGCATCATGGTCTTCGGCACCAAGACCTGGACGCCGGAGCTCGACGGCCGCGACACCGGCTACGGTTTCGAGGCCGCCTATCCGAACGACTTGATCGACGTCAGCTACCGATGGAGGGTGCTCGGCGAGAACTACAACCCGGCGCTGGGCTTCGTCGCCCGCCGCGGCATCCGGTTGCAGGAGCTGCGGACGAACTTCCGGCCCCGGCCCGGCTTCTGGCACATCCGCCAGATGAACCACCAGTTGAACTACACCGAGTACTACAACCGCGTGCACCATGCCGTCGAGAGCCGCCGCATCTTCACCGCCCCCCTGAACTGGCGCTTCGAGAACGGCGAGCACCTGGAGTGGAACTGGGCGCCCACCTTCGAGCGGCTCTTCGTACCCTTCGAGATCCGCCCGGGGATCGTCATCCCGCCCGGCGACTACTGGTTCCACCGTTTCCGCTACGAGTTCAACACGGCCCAGAACAAACGCTGGATGTTCGATATGACCTACTGGAACGGAACGTTCTACACAGGTACGAACCACGATCTACGCACTGCGGTGCTCTGGCGCAAGGACGAGCACTGGACCGTGTTTTTCGAGCTGCACCAGTATTTCGTCCATTTGGAAGGAGGAAGTTTCACGACCCGGCTGGCGATTTTGAAGTTCGACTACGCGTTTTCGCCGCGGCTGGCAATAGCGAATTTCGTGCAGTACGACAACGAGAGCCGCAACATCGGGCTGCAGTCGCGGGTGCGGTGGATTTGGAAGCCGGGCACGGAGATGTACTTCGTAATCAACCACGCATGGCAGCAGAATACGCTGGACCGCTTCGAGGCCCTGCGGACCAATTTCCGGGTGAAGATCAACTACACGATCCGCTTCTGAGGCGCGCTGGCTGGCAGGTGCTCGGACAGACCATGGGTTTTCCTTTTCAGCAGGAGCAAGGGTTCGGTTCCTGGTACGTGGTACCCGGCGCGGCGCGCGGAAGTCATCGTATCCGATCATCTCCCACGCCGATTACTTTCGGTTCCGTAAGTGTGAATTGTGTGTAGAATCGGAGACGAAGTGCGGCATAACAGGTGCAGCAGAAACTTTAACTGGCGCCTCCAGTCGAGCGAACCGCGAGCTCGATAGGAGATTCTGCCAGCCCATAAACAACAAGGATCTTGAGGGGACGATGGCCTGTTTTTTCGATAGTCCCGATCTAGTCGTTGTCTTGTTCGGAACTGTACTTCGTGGCCCACAGACTGTACGGGAATCGATCCAGCGAATGTTTGACAACAATAAATCCGTCCACCCGGAAATCAACGAGATCAGCCGTATCCCTTGCGGGCACACAGTCCTGGCGGTCGGAACCGCAACCTACGAGTTCTTGGGCAAGGATGGGGCTAAGTCCATACGACCGAACGCTGGACGGACGTCCGTCGCAAGATTGGCGGCCGGTGGCTCTACGTACTCGATCACGCGGAGAAGTTACTGTAAGCCAGGATCTCGGTTCCGGAAGGCCTGGAAGAACTGGGAAAGCGGCGCCTCTCTGAGTTCGGGCCTGTCAGAAATTTTGTGTCTTCGCCCTTGGTTCTGTTGAGGCGCTCGGGGGAGCGCCGGGCCCTTAGTTGTGCCCTTCGCCTTGTTCATGGGATCGCACAGAGCGGCCGCCGCCGCTCCACCCGCTCTTGACACGTTGATTCCTTACGCCCTCCGTGCTCTCTGTGGCTCCGTGGTTCCAATCCCTTTGTGCCCACGCACCAGCCCAACGCCGCACTGCCCAGACCGCGCCGGAACCCAATGCATCTAGATCCTTCGCGCCCTTTGTGATCGTTGTGGTTCAAAACCCTCCGTGCCCACGCACCAGCCCAACGCCGCACTGCCCAGACCGCGCCGGAACCTCATACATCTAGACGCTGTGCGTCCTTTGTGGCCTCTCTAGAAAAAGAGCCATTTTCATGGACCGTTGTGTCCGGCTAGCCGGTCATGAGCCACTCTGTGGTTCCATTCGCGGTTCGAAACCCGGCAGAACCCCCGATCACACATCGCACCCGCCTTCCATCCCGTTGAAAACATTGCCCGTTCCGCCGCCGCCCGCACTCCTTTCTGACCCACGGCTACGACAATCCCCCGCAGGAGACTTAACTGGTATGGCTCTGCGCAACCCGTTGCGAGACGCGCCCTACCCCTCGAACGCCCGGGAACGTCTCCCGGCGCCCCCGGCCGAGCTCGATCAGCTCTGCCGGATCGTCTCGGAAGCTGCGCTCTTCCCCGATCCCGGCGGCCGCCCTTGGGTCGCCCTCGAGGAAGACGACGCCCCCCGCACCGTCTTCCCCGTTGACTCGCCCGAGTTCCGCCTCTGGCTCTGCCGCCGCTATTACGAACGGCGGGGCCGCCAGCCCCGCGACCACAATCTCCGCGCCGCCGCCCGCTTCGCCGCCTCCCGCACGCCCCTGCTGCCCTATGAGCGCCGCTTCCGCACTCACCTGCGCTTCTATGCCTCTGGGGCCATCGTCGGCGCCTCCATGCCCGAACCCGCGGCTCTCTACCTCGACCCCGTTCGCGCCGACGGCAAGGTCTTCGAGATTCTGCCTGGCGGCGTCTTCCTCGTCTCCGGCTCGGCGCACAACTTCTACCGGCCCTCCTCGGCGCTGCCTCTGCCGGAGCCGGCCGCCGCGGCCTCCAGGACTCCGCGCGAGAATCTCGCCCCGCTCACCTCCTTGCTGGCGCCCGCTTCCGGCGGCGACCTCCTGGCCATCCTCGCCTGGCTGATCGCTACGTTCCACCCTGCCGGACCCTATCCCGTCCTCGTCCTTCACGGCCCGGACCCGGCCGCCCTCGCCGCCGCCGCCCGCCTGCTGCGCTCGCTTCTCGATCCCGCCGCCGAGCCCTTCCAGCCCCTCCCTCACCGGGACGCCGCCCTGCGGCGCCTTACCGATGCCCACCGCGTGCCGGCCTTCCACCAGCTCCCGTCGCTGTCGCCCGCCCGCGCGGCCGCGCTGACGCGCCTCGCCACCGAGTTCCGCCGGCCCGCCATCGTCACCCTGTCACGACCCCCGGCGTCGGGCCTCCCGCCCCTGTTCCTCTCCGCCGCGCTGTCGCAGGCCCCGCTGCCGGAATCGGCCCTCTGGGAGACCTTTCAGCGGGAGCAGCCCGCCCTGCTCGGCGCTCTTCTCCAGGCCGCCTCCAGGGCCTTGAAGCGCCTGCCCGACACCCCGGCCCCCGCCGTTCCCTTGGCCGATCAGGCGCGCTGGGCCGCCGCCTCCGAACTGCTTGCCCCCTCCGAAGCGGCCGCCGTCTTTTCCCGCCTGCGCGCGCCCGCCGGGCACTCCGCTTCGGCCGGTCTCGCCGGCGCGGTAGCTGAATTCGCCCGCCGGCAGGGCTCCTGGACCGGTTCGCTCACCGAGCTTCACCGCCGCCTGCCGGCCGCCGTGCGCCCCGGCTCCTCCGCCGTTCTCTCCCGGCGCCTCAGAAGACTCCAGCCGGAGCTGGAAGCTCGCGGCATCGGCTATCTCCACCGCCGGACCCGCCGCGGCGCCGAGGTGACGCTGACCGCACCCGACGCGTCACCTCCCCCGCCAACTCAAACGAAACACGACCAGTTGCCCGTTTTCGCCTTTCTCGCCCTCTCACTGGCGTCACTCGCCGCGCATTGGCCCTTGCCACCCCGCGCACAACTTGCGGCGGCGGTCTTTCCGGGGGCGCAGGAGGCTCCTCACCAGAGCAGTTTGCAGCGGAAACTTGCGGCCGGCGCCCCTGATGCGTCAGCGCCGGAGCTGTTCGAGCTCCCCGAGGGACCACTTCGGGATCGCCCCGGAGCGGCTGGCCACCAACGCCCCCACCCGGTTGGCGAAGTCGGCCACCTGCGCCGCCGGCCAGCCGGCTTCCAGCCCGTGCAGGAAGGCCGCGGCGTAGGCGTCGCCCGCCCCCACCGCGTCGGCCACCTCCACCCGGTAGCCGGGAGCTTCGGCCGCCTGGCCTTCGATCCAGACCACCGAGCCCGCCGCGCCCCGCGTCACGCAGGCGGCCTTCCAGCCGAACCGCTCCGCGCCCGCCGCGCAGAAGGCCTCCGGGGAGCCGCTCTCCAGGCCCGCCATCGCCGCCACCTCGGCCGCTTCGGCTTCGCTCAGCTTCACCGCATCGGCGGCGGCGAGCAGCTCTTTGACCAGCTCCGGCGTGTAGGAGTCCGGCCGCAGGTTGACGTCGTAGAACCGGCGCGCCGAGCCGCAAGCCTTGAAGATGGCCCGGGTCGCCGCCCGCACCGTTTCCTCCATCTGGTGCAGGGTGCCGAAGGCGATCCAGTCTGGCCGCGCCGCCGCCAGCCGTCCGAGGGTGCCCTCGTCGAGAGCCACGCGGTCGTAGGCGGCCGGCCGGTGGATGGTGAAGTGGGGCTGGCCCGCCTCGTCCAGCCGCACGGTCACCTCTCCGGTGGGCATGTCGAAGACGGTCCGGATCCAGTCCGTGGTCAGCCCCAGGCGCTTCATCTCGCGCAGCGCCTGGTAGCCGCGCGGGTCGTCGCCGACGGCGCTCACCAGGATCACCTCGTGGCCCAGGCGCGCGGCGTGGGCGGCGAAGTTCAGCGGCGCCCCGCCCAGCCGTTCCCCGTCGGGGAAGACGTCCCAGAGGATTTCACCGATGGCGACGATCTTCACAAGCTGTCAGTCTACTACGGGATCCAGGCCGGCCCCGTCGCCCAGGCTGCGCCACAGGTACCACGAGGCCACCGAGGCGTAGGGGCGCCAGGGCCGCCCGACGCGCTCCACTTCGGCGGGCGCCGGCAGCTCGCCGAAGCCGTAGGCGCGCTGCACGGCGACGCGGATGCCCAGGTCGCCCACCGGCAGCACGTCCGGCCGGCGGAGGGCGAAGATCAGGTACATGTGGACGGTCCAGGGGCCGATCCCCTTGCGCGAGGTAAGCGCCCGCATCACCTCTTCGTCGGGGGCGCGCCGGAGCGCGTCCAGGTCGATCTCGCCCGCGGCCACCGCCCGGGCGAAGTCCTTCAGGTAGGCGATCTTCTGGCGCGAGAGGCCCAGTTCCCGCAGCCTGGCCGGATCCATTTGCAGCACGGCCTCCGGCGTTACGGCGCCCCCCGGCACGGCCTCCTCCAAACGCCGGTAGATGCGCGCCGCCGCCTTACCGCTCAACTGCTGGTAGACGATGCACCGGACGATGGTAGAGTAGTCCGGCGGGCTGTACTCGATCCGGTACGGCCCCACTTCGCCGATGATTTGCGCCATCACCGGGTCGGCCTTCTTCAGATGTGCGACGGCTTTCCGCATGGCTGCCCGGAAACAGTCAGGCCCAGGGGCGCATCTAATCTAATGGCTCCTGTATGTCATTGTAAGACTATGCGGTTCCTTCCCATCGCGGCTTTGGCGGCGGCGCTGGCAGCCAACTTGCCTGCCCAGGCGCCCGCCCCCGCCGGTGCGGCCCAGGCCGGGGAGCTGCCTACGATCCGCGTCGAAGTGGACGTGGTCAACATCCTCTGCTCGGTGCGGGACAAGCACGGCCGGCTGATCGCCAACCTCGACAAGGACGACTTCCGCCTCTTCGAGAACA
The DNA here is from genome assembly GCA_964461995.1 of uncultured Solibacteraceae bacterium. Taxonomy (GTDB): domain Bacteria; phylum Acidobacteriota; class Terriglobia; order Bryobacterales; family Bryobacteraceae; genus JALSRK01. The sequence continues at coordinate 3,183 of CAYWXL010000091.1, read as the reverse complement.
ACGAGGAGCAGGAGATCAAGTATTTCTCCCGCGAGACCGATCTGCCGCTGACCATCGGCCTGCTGGTGGACGTCAGCAAGAGCCAGGAGCGGCTGCTCGATGTCGAGAAGCTGGCGGCGCACCGCTTCCTGAGTGAGGTCTTGCGGCCCACTAAGGACCTGGCCTTCGTCATCAGCTTCGGGGTCGAGGCCGAGCTACTCCAGGACCTCACCAGCTCCCTCGACCTGCTCCGCGACGGCCTGGACGCGCTGCGGCTCAGCGCCCCGGTCGGCGGCGTGCTGCCCTCGCCGGTGCCGACGTCCAACCCCAAGGGCACGGTGCTCTACGACGCGATCTTCCTCGCCTCCGAGGACATGCTGAAGAACGAAGTGGGCCGCAAGGTGCTCGTCGTGATCTCCGACGGGGTGGACTATGGCAGCGAGATGAGCAAGGCCGAAGCGATCGAGGCCGCCCAGCGCGCCGACGTGATGGTTTACAGCATCTACTACGCCGATCCCCGCTACCAGTACCTGCGCGACGGCTTCGGCGTCTTGAAGCGCATCTCCGAGGAGACCGGCGGGCGGATCTTCCGCGTCTCGCGCAAGTGGCCGCTGGAGCGCATCTTCGCCGAGATCCAGGCCGAGATGCGCAGCCAGTACTCGCTCGGCTATACGCCGACGAATTCGGTCCGGGACGGCTCGTTCCGGCGCATCCGGATCAAGACCGTCCGGAAGGGGTTGAAGGTGCAGGCCCGCCGGGGCTACTATGCGACGCCGAGGAGCTGACGGCCCGGCCGGCAGCGCCCGTGATGAGAGTCACTGCGGCCCGCGCCCTAAAATCTTTACTATGAAGTCATGAAAAGCTTCGACGAAGCTCCGTTCCTCGTCATCTGGGAGGTCACCCAGGCCTGCGACCTGGTGTGCCGGCACTGCCGCGCCTCGGCCATCCCGGAGCGCCACCCCGAGGAGCTGTCCACTGAGGAGGGCTACGCGCTGCTCGAGGAGATCCGGGGCTTCGGCGATCCGCTGATGGTCTTCACCGGCGGCGATCCCCTGAAGCGCCCGGACCTGTTCGACCTGCTGCGCCGCAGCGTGGAGCTGGGCCTGCGGACCACGGTGACGCCGAGCGCCACGCCGCTGCTCACCGCCGAAGCCGTCCGCCGGATCCAGGAGACCGGCGTCGCCCGCATGGCGCTGAGCCTCGACGGGCCGGACGCTGCGAGCCACGATGGTTTCCGCGGCGTCGAGGGCTCGTTCCTGCGGACCCTGTCCGCCCTGGATCTCGCCCGGGAGATCGGCTTGCCGACGCAGGTGAACACCACAGTCACCCGGTTCAACAAGGACCGGCTCCCGGAGATGGCCGCCATCGTCGAAGAGGTCGGCGCCCGGCTCTGGAGCGTCTTCTTCCTGGTACCCACCGGCCGGGCGCAGCAGGAGGACGACCTGACCGCCGAGGAGTACGAGCAGGTCTTCGAGTTCCTCTACGAGACTTCGAAGAAGGCCTCGTTCGACATCAAGACCACCGAGGCGCAGCACTACCGCCGCTACGTCGCCCAGCGGCGCAAGGCCGAGGGCGGGAGCCGGGACAAGCGCGCCGGCGCGCCGGACGTCATCCAGCGCCAGGCGGGCATCAACGACGGCAAGGGCTTCGTCTTCATCTCGCACACCGGCGAGATCTTCCCCTCGGGCTTCCTGCCGCTGGCGGCGGGCAACGTCCGGCGGGACAAGCTCGGCGAGGTCTACCGCAATGCGCCGCTGTTCCGCACCTTGCGCGACACCGGCCGCCTCGAAGGCAAGTGCGGCGACTGCTGGTACAAGAACCTCTGCGGCGGCTCCCGCTCCCGTGCCTACGCCCTGACGGGCGACTACATGGCGTCTGACCCGCGCTGCGTCTACGATCCCGCCGAAGGCATCTGAGTTCCCGGCTCGGCCGCGGCGGCGCTCTGATAGAGTACCTCCCATAAGGAGGTGTCGCATGGCCGAGTTAGCTTCCCGCCGGTCGGTTCTCGCGGGGGCCTTCGCCACCATGGGGCTCGGCGCCTTCCGCCGGGCCGAGGCGGCCGCCCAGGTCAAGGACCCGCCGGTTTCGCCGAAGGACAATCTGAAGATCACCAGGCTCGAGACCTTCCTGGTGAAGCCCCGGTGGCTGTTCCTGAAGGTCCATACCAACGCCGGCATCGTCGGGCTGGGCGAGCCGATCGTCGAGGGCCGCGCCCGAACCTGCCAGGCGGCGGTCAAGGAGATCGAGCCGTACCTGATCGGCAAGGATCCCCGCCGGGTGGTCCACCACTGGCAGGCGATCTACCGCCACGCCTTCTACCGCGGCGGTCCGGTGCTGACCAGCGCGCTCTCGGGGATCGACCAGGCGCTCTGGGACATCAAGGGCAAGGCGCTCGGCGTGCCGGTCTACGAGCTGCTGGGCGGCCCGACGAGGAACCGGGTGCGGGTCTACGCCCACGCCCGGACGCCGGAGCAGATCAAGAAGAAGCTCGCCCAGGGCTTCACCGCCTTCAAGACCGGACCGGCGAAGCGCCGGCCGGCCCGCTACGTCGAGACCCCGGCCCAGATCGCCTATGCGGCCGAGAAGTTCCGCGAGCTGCGCGAGCTGGTGGGCGACGACATCGACATCGGCTGCGACTTCCACGGGGCCATCAGCCCGGCCACGGCCAAGCTGCTGATCAAGGCCCTGGAGCCGTACCACCCGATGTTCATCGAGGAGCCGATCAATTGCCAGAACCACGACATCATGGCCGAGATCGCCCGCGGCACGCACCTGCCCATCGCCACCGGCGAGCGGGTCTTCACCAAGTGGGGCTTCCGCGAGGTGCTGGAGAAGCGCGCGGCGACCATCCTGCAGCCGGACCTCTGCCACGCCGGCGGCATCACCGAGTGCCGCCTGATCGCCGGCATGGCCGAGGCCTACTACGCGGCCATCGCCCCGCACAACCCGCTGGGGCCGATCTCGCTGGCCGCCGGGGTGCAACTGGCCGCCTCGATCCCGAACTTCCTGATCCAGGAGCAGGTCTCCCTCGGCGAGGGCTACCTGAAGCAGCCGTTCCGGGTCCGCGACGGCTACCTGGATCTGCCCGCCGGCCCGGGCCTCGGCATCGAGCTGGACGAGGACGCCCTGGAGGACAAGATCGGCCACGACTGGCGCAACCCGCAGCCCTACGACCCCGACGACGGCAGCGTCGTGGACTGGTGA
>CAYWXL010000090.1:8305-15425 GCA_964461995.1 uncultured Solibacteraceae bacterium | reverse complement strand
GTCACCGCCTTGGTCGTCCTGGTGCTCATCGGTCAGCTCTTTTTCGATCTGTAGCGGAATTTGCGGGTCGCCGCGCCCCGCTGGGCCGCGGTCATCGGCTATCCTGCAAGATGTGCCGGCGTTTTCTCTCGCAATTCTGCTTCCTCGATCCACTGGCCTGACGTTCGTTCGCCGGGCCGCCGGGAACCACGCTTCCGGAGCCGAGTGGCGATGACTGCCCTGGTTCTCTCGGCCGGGGGCATGTTCGGCGCCTGGCAGGTGGGGGTATGGGAAGCCCTGGAGCGGGTGTTTCAGCCGGACTTGGTTGTCGGCGCCTCCATCGGTTCCCTGAACGGCTGGGCGATCGCTGCGGGCGTCCCCGGGGCAGAACTAGGCCGGCTCTGGCGCGAGCCCACCGTGCCCTTCGAGCTGCGGTGGCGGCCGCCGTGGCGGTTCCCCGAAGGCCTGGCCGATCCTTCGGTGCTCGAACCCGCCGCCCACGAGCTTCGCGAGCGATACCGCCCCCGTGTCCGCTACGCCCTCGTGCTGGCCGAAGTACCGGGTTTCCGCCGCCGGATCGTCACCTCCGGCGACGGCATCACCCCGGACCACCTGGTCGCCGCCTGTTCCATGCCGGTCATCTTTCCCCCGCGCCGCCTGCCGGACGGAACCCGGTGCGTGGACGGCGGCATCTTCGGTGCGCTGCCTTTGTGGGCGGCGGCCGAGCTGGGGGCGGACCGTGTCGTCGCCATCGGCGTGATGGCTGATTTGCCCCCGCTTTACCGGACCGTGATGCGCGGCGTCCGCCGGCTCGTCGGTGCGCCGCGCCGCCTTCCATCGGCGCGCTTGCCGATTGTCGTGATTCAGCCCGCCCGGCGTCTCGGCCGTCTGGGCGACGCCCTGAAATGGAAGCCGGAGAACATCGACCGCTGGCTGGCCGACGGCCGGCGCGCCGGCGAAGAGGCGGCCTCGCGGGTGGCCCAGTTCCTCTCCAGCGAGGCCGAAACTAGTATCCGGTGAGGCGGCTCCGGCCGCCCCCGAAGCCGCATCCCCGCTGCCCCGGAGCTGTGGTAAAGTAGCGCCGTGATGCGCACTCCTGTTCTGCTTTCTCTCTCATTCCTGATGCTCGCCGGCTGCGGCGATTCCGGCTCCCAGCCGGCCTTCGACCCCGCGGTCTTCAACGGCCGCTGGGACATCACCGTCCCCTCATCGGCGCGCAAACGGGCCTGGTGGCTCGAGGTTCGCGGCGCCGACACGCCGAGCCCCACCGGCCTGATGGTCGGGCCTCCCGGTGGCGGGATGTACCCGCCGGACACGATGAAGGTCGAGGGCGAAGAACTCGTCTACACCTTCAAGCGGAAGTACAGTGTGCCCGGTGACGACACGCCCTGGGACAAGCGCCCGCTGCGTACCGCCGTCTATCACGTTCGCGTCGAGGGCGACAAGCTCACCGGCTGGATGGAGATCGAGGGCTACCCGGAAACGCGCGTCGAGTTCTTCGGCGAGCGCGCCCCGGAGATTACTGACAAGGACGACGGCTCGTGGGTGGAGGCCGAGCCGGTGGAGCTGTTCAACGGCAAGGACCTCAGCGGCTGGCACGGTATGATCCCGGACCGCGAGCTCGGCTGGGAGGTCAAAGACGGCATTCTCACCAACAACCCGCCCGCCAACAACCTCGTCTCCGACAAGAAGTTCTGGAACTTCAAGCTCCACGCCGAGTACCGGCTGGTGAAGGGTTCGAACTCCGGCATCGGCCTGCGGGGCCGCTACGAGGTCCAGATCATCGACGACTACGGCAAGCCCCCCAGCAAACAGGGCCACGGCGCCATCTACTACCGCATCGTGCCCAGCGAGAACGCCAGCCTGCCGCCGGGCGAGTGGCAGACCATGGACGTGACGCTCGTCGGCCGCGACGTCACCGTCGTCTTGAACGGCAAGAAGATCATCGACAAGGCCGTCATCGAGGGGCTCACGGCCATGGCCCACGACCCCCACGAAGGCGAGCCCGGGCCGATCTCCATCCAGGGCGATCACCGCAAGATCGAGATCCGCAAGCTCACGGTGACGCCGCTGGTCAAGAAGCAGTGACGGCTCCGGGAGCGCCGCCCCGGAGCCGCCGCCCGCCGGAAAGGCGCATCAGTGCGCCGCTTCGCCGATCTTGACCTTGCCCGCCAGCCGCCGGTAGGTGAACACGAAGTAGCCGGTGGCCAGGATCATGCCCGGGATCCACCAGGCCATTCCGATCACCAGCCCGTGCTCCGGCGCCGCCGCGTTGTAGACCGTGAGGCTCCTCCCGGCCCCGGTCACCGCCGGCAGCACGTTCGGGTAGAGGCCCTGCACCGCCGAGGTCATCATCCCGAGGATGAAGGCGCAGGAGGCCAGGAACGCCTTGGCTTCGCTCCCCTCGCGGCGCGCGAAGGCGAAGACGCCCCCCAGCCCGGCCAGCGCGATCAGCGGGAAGACGTAGCCCCACGGACGGTCGCGGAAGCCCTGGGCCAGCGCCGGCTGCACGTTGAAGGAGGCCGCCGTCACCACGATGGTCAGCGCCACCACGCCGAACCAGACTCGGGAAGCCGTCTTCCGCGCCCGCTCGGACAGCTCGCCCTCGGTCTTCAGCGCCACCCAGAGCGACCCGTGCTGGGTGAGCGTCAGCGCCGCGAGCAGGCCGACGAGAATTGTGTACCAGTCTAGGATCCCGGGATTCGCGCTCACCCGAAAGTCCGTCCACAACGGCAGGAAGAAGCTGCCGGTCTCGTCCAGGGGGACGCCCCGCACGACGTTGCCCAGCGCCGCGCCGAAGAAGACGGCCAGCAGTAGGCTCGCCGCCCCGAACAGGAAGTCCCAGAACGGCACCCATGTCGGGTTGTCCATGTGATTCCGGAACTCGATCGCCAGTCCCCGGAACATCAGCAGCCACAGCACCACCATCAACGGCAGGTAGAAGCCTTGGAACGCCGAGGCGTATAGCTTGGGGAAAGCGAAATACAGGACCCCGCCCCCGGCGATTAGCCAAACTTCGTTCCCGTCCCACACCGGCGCGATCGACTGCAGGATCGCCGCCCGCTCAGCCTTGTTCCGGGAGCCGAGCAGCGAGAAGACGCCCGCCCCGACGTCGAAGCCGTCGAGCACCACGTAGATGGTCACCATCACCGCCACTGCGCAAAACCAGAACACTTCCATTGCTCGCCTCCCGTTACTCCTCTTGCTTCCCGACCGTTTCCGCGGCATTCGCGCCCGGTCCGTGTTCCACTTCACGCCGCACCAGGAACAGGAACAGGATCCCCAACAGCGTGTACATGCCCATAAAACCTAACAGCGTAAACATCGTGTTGCCGCTCGAAACGTACGCTGAGGAGCCCTCGCTGGTCCGCATCAACCCGTAGATGAGCCACGGCTGCCGGCCTAGCTCCGCCGTCATCCACCCCGCCGTATTGGCGATGAAGGGGAACGGAGTGAGCAGCATCAGCGCCCATAGCGCCGGCTTCAGTTCAAGAAGCCGACCCTTCCGAAGCAGCAGGAAGGCCGCTCCGTAGGCCGCGATGAAGATCGTTCCCAGCCCCAGCATGATGTGGAAGGCGTAGAAGAGCAGCGGAAGCTCGTCCGGCCAGTCTTCGCGCGGGTAGGCGTCTAGGCCTTTCACTTCAGCGCTCCAGCGCTGATAGGTAAGGAAGCTGAGCATCCTGGGGATGGTCAGCGGGTTGTCGATCCTGCCTTTCTCCACGTCCGGCTGGCCGAGGATTACGATCGGGGCGCCCTCCTGCGTCTCGAACAGCCCTTCCATCGCCGCGAGCGTCACCGGCTGGTGTTTGGCCACCATCTTGCCCTGCCCGTCGCCGGTAGGGAAGAGCATCAGCACGCTGGCGATGAAGCCGACGGTCACGCCCACCCGGACGAACCGCCGGGCATGCTCTTGGTGCTGCTTCATCAGCAGATAGAACGCCCCCACGCCGGCGACCACGAACGCGCCGGTCACCACCGTGCCGATCATGTTGTGCGGGTACATCCAGAACAGCCACGGGTTCAATAGCAGCCCCCAGATGCTGTCCAGGATGATCTCGCCGTCGGGGCCCAGCCGGTAGCCGGTGGGATGCTGCATCCAGGCGCCCGTCGCCAGGATGAAATAGCCCGACAGCCACGAGCCCAGCCAGACCAGAATCGCCGTGACGTAGTGGCCCGTCTTGCCGAGGAACTTTTCGCCGTAAAGGAAGAGCCCGATGAACGTGGACTCGAGGAAGAACGCGTAGACGCCTTCCATCGCCAGGGTGTGGCCGATCACTCCGCCGGCGGCCTCGGCGAACCGCGACCAGTTGGTTCCGAACTGGAACTCCATCGGGATGCCGGTCACCACCCCGATAGCGAAGCCGATGCCGAAGATCTTGCCCCAGAACTTGGCGGCTTCGTCGTAGGTCCTGTCGCCCGTCCTGCGCGCCAGTGTCTTGAAGATGACGATCAGCAGCGCAAGCCCCATGGTGAGCTGGGCGAAGATGTAGTGAAACGTGATCGTGAAAGCAAAATGAAAGCGATGCAGCCCAAGTGCAGTATCCATCCTTTTCCGCCTTGCACTAAATGAACTTGTAGCGCCCCGCTCCGCGGCCATCGCCGCGGCCGCCGGGGCTAGTCATGATCGACAACGAAGTCCGATTTGCAACTGCTTCGTCTAGTTTAGATGCGGATCAAGCAAAGAAGATCCAATGTACTGATAACAGCGTGCCCGGGTGGCCCGCCGCGCCGGCGCTTGCCCTGTGGAGCTCCTGGAACCGTCTGCTAAACTCATGTCTCGTGGTGAGATCCCGCCCGAGGAGAACGCAGCAATCCTGGCACCGTATCTCGGGACTCGGCCAGTGTGTCCACTGGCCCGGGGATCCTCCTCGTTGTCTGGAGAGTCGCTGGTGCGGGCGTCGCCGCCTCTTCCGGAAAGATAGCCGCGCCGAGGGACGGGAGCCGTGAGACAGGTGATCACGGTCGTTGCCGGCGTTTTGGTTCTTGTCGTCCTCTATTGGCGCATCGATCTTGCCCGGATGCTGCACGTCTTTGCTGCGGCCGATTTGCTGTGGCTGGCCAGCGCATTCGCCCTGCACATCCCCATGGTAGCCCTGGCGGCCGAGCGTCTTCGGCGAATGGTGCAGGCCGGCAGTGGCATCAGCGTCGCCGAGGCATTGCGGCTGAATCTGGCCGCTGCTTCTTTGAACGTCGTCCTTCCGTCAAAGATGGGGGACCTGGCGAAGAGCTGGTTTTTCCAGCGGCGGGGGCACCTTACGGGATCTCAAGGATTTGCCCTCGTGATTTTCGAGCGCGCCTGCGACTTGCTTTCGTTGCTGCTCTGGTGTGGCGCCGGCCTGGCGACCTTGCCCGCCCGGGAGCCGCTCATTGACGCCCTGAGCTTGATAATTCTCTTCGGCGTCCTCGGCTCGGTTACCCTCCTCGTGTCCCGTGGCTTCGCCGCGTTCTGTTTCGCTCTGGCGGCCCGGCTTTGTCCGCGGCGCGGGCGGGAGCGCCTTCACCGTCTGGAAGAGAGCTGGCGGGAAATGCAGGACTACTTTTTGGCGGACCGCGTCCGGGCGGCGGTTCTCGTGGCGTTGTCGCTGGCCATCTGGTTCGTGAACCTGTTTCAGGTATGGATGTTTCTCCGCGCTTTGAAGGCGCCCGTGCCGGTGATGGCGAGCATGGGGTTGGCCCCCTTGGCGATCCTCGTGGGACTCTTGCCGGTCACCTTCGCGGGCGTCGGCACTCGGGACGTCGCCGTGATCTATTTCTTCCGTGACTACATGGACCCGCCTGCCGGCGCCGCGTTGGGGCTGCTGCTGACTGTTCGCTACCTACTGTTCGGCGTTGCCGGCCTGCCGTTCCTCGGCGTGGTGTCCCGGTCGCGCCCGGACGGGCAGCTTTCTTGATGCCCGAGGCGCGAGTCACGGCGCTCTGTTCGCGTTCCGCACCCGCTAGGACCGGGGCGACGTGTAGTATGATGCGGCTGCTATGGAACGCATCCGCCGCCGCGAATTCCTCCGTCTGATGGGCGCCGCCGGCGCCGCGCTGTCCCCGGCCTGCTCGCGCCAGGAGTCCCCCGCCGCCTCGCGGCCCAACATCGTCCTGATGATGGCCGACGACATGGGCTTTTCCGACCTCGGCTGTTACGGCGGCGAGGTCCGCACGCCCAACATCGACCGGCTGGCCTCGGGCGGCGTCCGCTTCACCCAGTTCTACAACACCGCCCGCTGCTGCCCCACCCGCGCCAGCCTGCTCACCGGCCTCTACCCCCACCAGGCCGGCGTCGGCCACATGATGCGCGACTTCGGGCTGCCCGGCTATCGCGGCGACCTGAACCGCCAGTGCGTCACCATCGCTGAGGCGCTCAAACCCGCCGGTTACACGACGCTCATGTGCGGCAAGTGGCATGTGACCCCGGTCCGCGAGGGCTACAAAGACAACTGGCCCTGCCAGCGCGGCTTCGACCACCACTTCGGCACCATCCACGGGGCCGGCAGCTACTGGGACCCCGTCACTCTCACCCGCGACAACGAGCTGATCGAGCCGGATACGCCGGACTTCTACTACACCGACGCCATCGCCGATAACGCCGTCCGCTACATCGACCGCTACGGCGGCGGGGAGAATCCGTTCTTCCTCTACGTGGCTTTCACCTCGCCTCACTGGCCTTTGCACGCGCCTGAGGAAGACATTGCCCGCTATCAGGGCCGCTACGCCGCGGGCTGGGACGCGCTCCGCAGGGAGCGCCACGCACGGATGATCCGCATGGGGCTCGTCGAAGACCGTTGGCCTCTCACGCCCCGCGATCCCCGGGTGCCGCCGTGGGGGCAAGCGCAGCACAAGCAGTGGCAGCAGCGGCGCATGGAAGTCTACGCCGCTCAGATCGAAATCATGGACCGCGGCGTGGGGCGTATCGTCGCCAAGCTCAAGGAGAAGGGCCTCCTCCAAAACACGCTCATCCTCTTCCTCGCCGACAACGGTGGTTGCGCCGAGGAGCTCCGGGACCGCGGCCGCCGCCCGCTGCCGCTGCACGTGCCCGAAAAGACCCGCGACGGCCGCCCGGTCCGCTACGGAAACGACCCGAACGTGATGCCCGGGCCCGAGGACACCTACCAGAGCTACGGCGTTCCCTGGGCCAACGTCTCCAACACGCCGT
>CAYWXL010000090.1:0-8205 GCA_964461995.1 uncultured Solibacteraceae bacterium | reverse complement strand
GAGGACACCTACCAGAGCTACGGCGTTCCCTGGGCCAACGTCTCCAACACGCCGTTCCGGCTCTACAAGCACTGGGTCCACGAGGGCGGCATCTCCACGCCCCTCATCGCCCATTGGCCGGCCCGCATCCGCCGGCGGAACGCCCTCACCCACGAGCCGGGCCACCTGATCGACATCATGGCCACCTGCCTCGACGTCGCCGGCGCCGAATACCCGGCCGAGTACGGCGGCCACCGCATTACGCCTCTCGAGGGCCGGCCGCTCACCCCGATCTTCGATACCGGCTCCCGCACGGGCCACGAGGCGATCTTCTGGGAGCACGAAGGCAACTGCGCCGTCCGGCAGGGCAAGTGGAAGCTGGTAAGCCGCTGGCGCAAGGAGGGCCGCCGCTGGGAACTCTACGACATGGAAGAGGACCGCTCCGAGATGAACGACCTGGCGGCGAAGGAGCCCGCGAAGACCGCCGAGCTCGTCAAGCTTTACGAAGCCTGGGCTGCCCGCGCCAACGTCGTCCCCTGGCGCTCCTGGGAGAAGAAAAAGACCGGGTGAGGGCCCGCCGTCCGCCGCTTCAGTCCCGGTGCACGAGCACCGGCGGCCCGCCGGTCGGGTTGTTCCGCAAATGCAGGGGCCGGTTGTCGTCGGCGCAGGCCGGCAGCGGCTTGAGCGAATAGTAATTCAGCCCGTAGCGCCAGTTCCGGTGGATGTACTCGATGCAGACGCGGTGCGAGAAGCCCCCGAGTTCCCGCCACAGGCGCCGCGCCGAAACTTCTCTGTCCAGCGCCGGGAAGGCGGTGATCTTGAGATATCCCACCCCGACAGCTACCCCGATCGCCACCAGCGCCACCGCCCGCTCACGCCGGCTCGAGCGGGCTTGCCGGTAGACGAGCGCAGCCAATGCGGACGCCGCCCCCAACGCCGCCCAAGGAACCGGCGGCAAATGAGCCCTTCCCAGGCCGCTGCCCACGGCGTCGGGAAGCACGGCCGCGGCGAGAGGAATCAAACTCAACAAAAAAGCGCTCAGCGCCATCAGCACGGCCGCTTTCCGCGTCTGGTCCAGCCCCACGGCGAGAATCACCGCCAGTAAGGGAAACAGCGGCAGCAGATAACCAGGGAGCTTGTTCGTCGAGGCGGAGAAGAACAGGAACCCGAAAGCCACGAGCGTCAGCAGGAACCGCAAACGCGGGTCGCGATACAGGTTCCGGCGGAAGGCGGCCGCCGCCGCGGGCGTCCACGGCAGCAACCCGGCCGCCAGGATCGGCAGGTAATACCAGAACGGCTGCACGTGTTGGAGCTCTGGACTGACGAAGCGCGCGAAATGGTGGAGCCAAAAGAACTGGTAGAGAAACTCCTTCCCGTTTGCCAGAGTGCAAGCGACATACCATGGCGCCGCCGTGAGCAAGGCGAAACCGTAGAGCGAAACCGCCGCCCGCAATTGCCGCCGCGCATACCAAACGAACGGCAAAGCCAAGACCAGAGCCACGAGGCCTTTCGCCAACACCGCTACGCCGAGCAGTAGGCCTGCCGGCGGGAGGAGTTTCGGGTCGTTGTTCTCGATCCACCCCATCGCGAGTAGCATCGCCGCCCCGAAGGCCGCCGCGAGAGGCAGATCCGTGAGACAGAGCTGGCTGTACGCGAACCAGCCCGCCGAGGTCGCCAGAATCGCCGTGGAGATCCAGGCCACACGGCGTCCGAAGAGTTTCCGAAGCCACCAAAAATGGAACAGCAGGTACGCCAGACTCAACAGCGCGACCGGCAGCCGCGGCGCCACGTCCTCGCTGAACCCCAGGCGGAACGCGATCCCGGTGAGCCAGTAGAGCAGGGCCGGCTTTTCGAACCACGGCTCGCCCCACAGCCGGGGCGTCACCCAGTCGCCGCTCAGCGCCATTTCCCGCCCGATCGATGCATACCGGGGTTCGTCGGGCCCCAGCAGACCGACGTCGTCCATGCCGAAGAAGAGGAGGGTGTAGAGCAGGCCGGCGACTGCAAGCCCTACGAGGACGGGGCGCACCACTTAACAAGTATATGAGGTCGCGCGGCTCCGGACCGGGAGTCGGCTGCGCGCCACTATACTGGCAGGAAGATCCCATGACCCACGTCAAGCCTGTGCTGCCGTTTCTCTTGCTGTTGCTCTTCGCGGCTGCAGCCTGGGTGGTTCCCCGGTCACGCCGGTTCGGGCGGCGGCTGGTCTTGGCGGGGGTGATTTTGTTGTTCCTCTGGTCTTGGCCCCCCACCGTCTTTCTCACCTCGGCGACGCTTGAGCGCTGGTTCCCCTACCGGATCCCGGAGGCCGGTGACGCCGGGGCGATCGTGGTTCTTTCGGCCGGGTTGGTGTCCCCGGGCCCGTCATTGCCGTTTCCTGTGGCCGACATCGATACGCAGATTCGGACCCGCTACGCAGCCTGGCTCTACCGGCGTTTGGGAGAGTTGCCCATCGTCGTCAGCGGCGGTTCTCTCGGCCCCCCGGGACGCGAAATCGTCGTGGCCGAGCTGATGCGCGACCTGCTCGTGGCCCAGGGCGTCGATCCCTCCGACGTCTGGATCGAAGGACGCAGCCTCAACACGTACGAGAACGCCCTGTATTCGGCCCGCTTGCTCCGCGTCCGAGGCATCCGGCGCGTAATCCTCGTCACCCAGGGCTACCACATGCTCCGCGCCGCCCTTTGCTTTCGCAAACAAGGCCTCGATGTGGTCCCGGCCCCTTGTGATCTCCGCAGCCTGGAGTTCCCAGGCCAGCCTGACGAGTTCGTCCCCTCCGCGGTCGCCATCTTGGAGAACGAGGACGTCCTCCACGAATGGATCGGTCTTGTCTGGTACTGGCTCGCCGGGCGCCTATAGCCGTTCGCGGCTCTTTCGCCCGCGAAAGCGTCCCGTAGCACCCGGGAGTCCCGCCCGTTCTTGTTCGCATCCGGAAAAATCACGTCCAGGCTCACGCTGTGAGCCAGAGGATTCCGCACAATCGAGTCGGGACATGCGGGAGACCATGCACGGCATAAGGTTTCGAGTGGCGATGGCGGAAGCGAACGGAGAGAGTACGCTTCGGCCGCATCCGCCACAGCCAGCCGGGCCGAAGGGTCCGGCCCGTTCCGAGTCGCCGTCCTCCGGCGAAGGGCCGGGGCCGCTGTTGGCGGAAAACGGGGCTAACGGACCGGAGGAGCTGCACGGCTGGAAGGAGATCGCCGCGGCTCTTGGCACCAACATCCGAACGGCGCAGAAGTACGAGCGGCGTCATGGTCTGCCGATCCGCCGAATGCCTGGAAAGCGCGGCCGCGTCTATGCCTTGCGGAACGAGATTCTCGCTTGGCGCGACAAACGTCAGCCGCGCGAGTCCCGCAACTCTGCACCGGCGGTGGTCCAGCTGCTGCGCCGCCGCTTTCCGGCCGGCGCCGGGGTGGTGGTGACGGTGATCGCAGCCGCCTTGCTATACGTCCGGGGTGGATCCGGGCCCGTTGTTTCCCTCCGTTGGAACGGGCCGGTTTTAGAAGCCTTGGATAGCCGCGGAGAAACGGTTTGGACCTCGGTGTTCCCTTCGCCGCCAGCCGTTTGGGGGCCGCGCCGGACCTGGATCGCGCGCGAGCTCGCCGGCCTGGGGACGGTAACGCTGGTTTTCCACCGTCCGTCCGCTGCGGCGGAGCCCGGCACGCTCTTCTGCTTCGACGCGGGCGGTAAAGTTCAGTGGACCTATCCCCCAGAACGCGGCGAGAGCGTGAGCCCCGGCATTCAAGCTTTCGCTCTGGTCCCGTGGCACTCTTCCGAGGCGCTCGTCGCGCTCGCCGAGGTGGACGGCGCCGCGCGGGCCACCAGGATCCGCTTCCTCGACTCCGGGGGACGCCCGCTAGCGGCCGTGTCGCGCCCTGGCGTCTTCGACCGGCTAGTGGTCGTCGGCCTCGGCGCGGATGAATCGCCCGCTTTGATTGCCGGCGGCTATGACGCGAACCGCGAACAAGCGGCTCTTCTCTGGATCGATCCGGGTCGCGTGGCCTCGCCGCACGGTAGCGGCGCTACGGCGGTTGGCTCGTCTGGATCGCCGGCGAACGCTATTCGCGCGTTGATACTGTTCCCGCGGACCCGCCTGAACCAGCGCCTCGATGTTTTCAACCGGGTGGTCGGCGTTTGGGAACACGGCAGCTCTTGGATTGTTCGTGTGGAGGAGGACGCGGCCTCTGGAGGTTGGGTGGAGTACCGGCTCGGCCCAGATCTCCGTCCCTGGAGCGTCACCGTCTCCGACGTTCTGAGGCGGACGTTCCGCGCGGAGTCGGCGCGCGGGGTGTTGGACGGGGATTGGTCGCCGGAAGACCGGGCCGCCTTGCTAGAGGGTGTCGAGGTGGTCCGCTGGCTCTAAGCTTCAGCCCGGCTGCGGGTTCAGCCGTGCCGGATCAAAAGCACGTCGCCGTCTTGAACGATGTATTCCTTGCCTTCCAACCGCAGCTGGCCCTTCTCCCGCGCGCCGGCGTAGCCGCCCGCCTCCACCAGAGTCTTCCAGTTGGCGACTTCAGCGCGGATGAACTTCTTTTCAAAGTCGGTGTGAATGGCGCCCGCGGCCTTGAGGGCGGTAGTGCCGACGGGGATCGTCCAGGCCCGGCACTCGGTCTCGCCGGCGGTCAGAAAGCTCATCAGCCCCAGCAGGCGGTAGCCCGCGGCGATGATCCGCTCCTTGCCCGGCTCCTCGAAACCGTAGCTGGCCAGGAACTCCCGGGCCTCCTCCGGCTCCATCTCGGCCAGCTCGGCTTCGATCTTGCCGCAGATCGCCGCCACGCCGGTCCCTGGCCGCTCGCCCACCTTCGCCCGGAATTCTCTCTCGATCTCGTGCAACCGCGGGGCATCCTCCTCGCCCAGGTTGAACACGTAGAGGATCGGTTTCTGCGAGAGGAAGCCGAAGCCCCGGGTCCGCTTTTCGTCTTCGGGGGAAAGCTCCATCTCCCGCAGCGGCCGGTTGTCCTCCAGCGTCGCCTTCGCCTTCTCGAGGACGGCGTACTCCCGGTCGAGGTTGGGATCCTTGATCTTCTTGCGGTCCTTCTCGAGCCGTTCCAGGCGCTTTTCGACGACGATCAAGTCGCTGAGGATCAGTTCGGCTTCGACATCTTCGAGATCCCGTATAGGATCAATGCTGCCTTTCTCGTGGGGGATCGTGTCGTCCTGGAAGACCCGGATCACGTGCGCCAGCGCGTCGGCCAGCCTCATGCTCGCCAGATACCCCGGGCTCTGGAGCGCCTCTTTCGAGATCGACGGGAAGTCCAGGTATTCCATTGTGGCGTGGGTCACTTTCGCCGGCTGGAACACTTCCGCCAGGGCGTCCAGCCGCGGGTCCGGCACCCGGGCCACGCCGGTGCGGACCTCCAGCGAGCCCATGCGCGCCGACTCATGGCGGCCGGTCAGAATCGTGAACAGACTTGTCTTGCCCACCATCGGCAGGCCGATTATGGCTGTCTTCATATGCGAATTGTCAGAGAGGCACTTCCACCTGGGTGAGGATCTCGTCCAGGACTTGCTCGGCGGCGCCGGTGAGCCGCTGGGCTAGGCTGACGCGGGCGTTGACGACGACGCGGTGCGCGAAAACCGGCTTCACCAGCCGCTTGATGTCGTCCGGAGCTACGTAGTCCCGCCCTTCCACCAGCGCCAGCGCCTGCGCGCAACGGTACAGGCTCTGGGCCCCGCGCGGGCTGACGCCCAGGGCGAGGGAATCGTGGCTCCGGGTTTTCTCCACGATCGCCATAATGTAGTCGGTGATGGCGTCGTCTACGCGAACGGAATCGACCTGTTCCTGGAACTCGATCACTTCTTCCGGGGACAGCACCGGGCGCACGGCGGCGGCCGGTTGCGGCGACGGGTTGCGCAGGATCTCGCGCTCGCTCTCCGGGTCCGGGTAGCCGATCCGCAACCGGAGCAGGAATCTGTCGAGCTGCGATTCGGGAAGGGGATAAGTTCCGTGGTGCTCCACCGGATTCTGCGTCGCAATCACCATGAAAGGCTGGGCCATCGGGTACGAGCGACCGTCGATCGTCACCTGACGCTCGTTCATCGCTTCGAGTAGAGCCGATTGCGTCTTCGGCGTAGCCCGGTTGATCTCGTCGGCCAGCAGGAAATTCGTGAAAATCGGGCCCCGCTTGAATTCGAACTCCCGCGTCTGCGCGTTGTAGATCGTCACGCCCAGAACGTCCGAGGGCAGCATGTCGGAGGTGAACTGCAGGCGGTGAAACTCGCAGTCTACGCTCCGGGCCAGCGCGTGCCCCAACGTCGTCTTGCCTACGCCAGGAACGTCTTCGATCAGCAGGTGGCCGCGCGCGAGCAGGCAGACAATGGACAGGCGGACGATCTCCGGCTTGCCGCGTATCGCCTGCCCGAGAGAGGCTTCGAGATCGCTCAGTCGGGAGAGTGTTGCCGGCGGGCCTTCCACTGTATCCCGCACGTCTCTCACATGCTCATCATAGCGAATCCGGTCCGCAAACGACCATCCTGGGAAACCTCCGGCCGGGGAAATTTTCCGCGTACGCAAGGGCCATCCGTCGGCCGGAAACGGAGCTTGTCCCGGCGCTCGATCCACTACGATTGAAGAATCGGTTTCGGTGGAGACTGGGTGGTGACGTCGTCGTTCGGCTTTGTGTTCCGCGAACCGCGCTGGATGGCCCTGTGGGCGGCCATGCTCGGCTTCATGCTCGACGCGATGGACGTGCTGCTCTACGTCTTCGCCCTGCAGACCATCCGGGCCGAGTTCGGGCTCACCAACGCCCGGGCGGGCCTCGTCAGCTCCGCCACCCTCGTCGCCTCGGCCGCCGGCGGCATCCTGGCCGGCATCCTCGCCGACCGCATCGGCCGCAAGCGGACGCTCATCTACACCATCCTTCTCTACTCGCTGGCCTGCGGCGGGGCGGCAACCGCCGCCAACTGGGAGCAACTCGTCTTCTGGCGCGCGCTGGTGGGGCTGGGCCTCGGGGGCGAGTGGTCCGCCGGAGCCGTTCTGGTGGCCGAGAGCTGGCCTTCGGAGCACCGCGCCAAAGCCATCGCCTTCATGCAGTCCGGCTGGGCCTGGGGCTACATGCTCGCCGCCGGCGTCTCGGCGCTCGTGCTGCCCCGCTTCGGCTGGCGCGCCCTGTTCCTGGTGGGCGTGCTGCCGGCGCTGCTCACGCTGCTGGTCCGCCGGAAGGTCCAGGAACCGGAAATCTGGGAGCGGCGCCCCCGGCGCGCCCGGCTACGAGACCTCTTCCGTCCGCCCCTCGGCCGCCTCACCCTGCTCGCCACGCTGCTCACCACCTCGGTTCTGTTCGCCTACTGGGGACTGTTCACCTGGCTGCCGGGTTTTCTCTCCGCCCCGGCGGCCGAAGGCGGCGCCGGCCTCGACGTCGTCCGCACCAGCGGCTGGATGTTCCTGATGCAGGTGGGCGCCCTGGCCGGCTACCTGGCCTTCGGATTCCTGGCCGACCGCTACGGCCGCCGCCCGGCCTTCGTCTTCTACGTGGTGAGCGCCGCCGTCGTGACCCCGCTCTACGGCAGCATCCCCCGCTGGGCCGGCGATTCGGCCGGCGCCGCCCTGCTGCTCCTCGGCCCGGCCGTCGGCTTCTTCGGCACCGGCTACTTCTCGCTCTTCGGGGCCTTGCTGGCGGAATTGTTCCCCACCGCCCTGCGCGGGGCCGGCCAGGGCTTCTGCTACAACTTCGGCCGCGCCCTCAGCGCCTTCGCCCCGTACGCCGTCGGCGCCGTGGCCGACCGCACCGGGCTCGGGGCCGCCCTCGGGCTCAACTCCGGCTTCTTCCTGCTCGCCGCCCTGCTGATCTTCACCTTGCCCGAGACCCGCTCGGTGCGCCTCGAAGAGGCAGGCCGAACCGCGGATGCGTCTTGAGGTACTCGATCAGCGCTTCCCTCACCAGCGGACCCCGCTCCGGCAGGTCGATCGGATAGCGCTTGCGCCACTGCTCGTAGATGAAATCGTTGGTCGCGAGGATATATTCCCGATCCGGTTCCAGGCCCCGGGCGGCCGGCCGCGGCACGTCGCGCCCCCGCACCTTCCCGTAGACGATCTCGTTGCCGAACGGCAGCGCCTGCCAGACGTCGCGCACCGTCACTTCGCCGGCCGGCAGCGTGTCCCGGATGCCGCCGCGGTTCATGTAGGCGACATCGGCCCCCACGGCGTCGGCCATCGCCGCTTCGATGAGCCGACGCATGTCCTCCCTGTCGAGGGCGCGCGGCAGCCGGGCGATGGGCACGTCCACCAGC
>CAYWXL010000089.1:0-15559 GCA_964461995.1 uncultured Solibacteraceae bacterium | reverse complement strand
TGATACGGCTGCCGATTCACGCGGCGGCGTTCAACTTGGGGCTGATTCTGAGGCAGCTTGTGGGAGCGGGGACGCTGCGGCAGGCGGCGGAGCTGCCGCAAAGGCCCCTGGTCGGGCTTTTCGGGCTATGCTGGCGGCTACTGGCGGCGCTGGCTGCCGACGGAGCGCTTGGCGGGGGGATGCGGCGGCGCTCAGCAGAGGGCTACCCCGGCCGGACCGCCGCCTCGATCGGCCAAGGAACCAGAGTCTATCCACGGGCTGTTAGCCGAAACGGAAGAAATCAACGGAGTCCGACGGTCGGAATTCAATCCCCGGCCAGAGCGGCCGGTGTCTGGTGCATTGGCACATGGCACTGGCGGCACTCGGGCCGGTAGCCGTGGGCGGCGCGCAAGGCGGCGGGAGCCTGGGCCCCGATGTGGCAAAGGGCGCAGTTCTCGCGGTTCTGGATGTGATGCGGGATGAGGGGCGGCGAGAGCGGCGTCTGCCGGAGGCCGCGGGCCGGCCACCAGAGAGGGGCGACCTCGTTCTCAACGAAGATCTTGGTCGTCTTCCGCTCGACGTGGCACTGGCGGCAGTCGCCCCAGGCCGGGTGCGTCCGGGGCGGGGCGATGCGGTCGGGGTTGTCGAGAGCGCCGGGCTCGTGGCAGTTGGCGCAGTTCTCGCGGCCGAGGGATTCGACGCGGTGGGGAATCACCGGCGGCGCTCCGTCGTAGAGGCGAAGCGCCTGGCGGGCGGCGAGCAGTTCGGCGCGGCTGGGTCCGGCTTCGGTTGCCTGCTGCTGGTCCTGGGCCGGGGCCGAGCAGCCAGCGAGCAGGCCGGCGAGGACGGCGGCGAAGATGGCGATGGCGCGGGACATCAGACTTTCTCCAGGCGCACGGCGCATTTCTTGTAGTCGGGCTGCTTCGAGATGGGGCAGTGGGCGTCCAGGGTCAGCAGATTGGGCAGCTTCGACTCGTCGAAGAACGGGATGAAGACCTGGCCCCGCTGCGGGACGCCGCGGCCCCGGACGGAGGCCTTTAAGGTGAGCTCGCCGCGGCGGCTGACGACCTTGACCAAAGCGCCGTCGCTGACCCCCAGCTCGCGGGCGTCCTCGGGGTGGATCTCGACGAAGGGTTCCGGCATGGCCTGGTAGAGCTCCTTGACGCGGCGGGTCATGGTGCCGGTGTGCCAGTGCTCGAGGACGCGGCCGGTGGTGAGCCAGAACGGGTACTCTTCGTCGGGCGATTCCGGCGGCGGCTGGTAGGGCCGCTGCCAGATGACGGCGCGGTTGCCGAGCTTCTTGTTGCCGTAGAAGGAGATGCCCTCGCCGGGCTTGACGTAGGGGTCGTAGCCTTCGCGGTAGCGCCAGCGCGTCTCCCGGCCGTTCACCACGGGCCAGCGGAGGCCGCGGTTGCGCCGGAGGTCGTCGTAGGAGGCGACGTCCTTACCGGTGCCGAGGGTCCACTTGCGGTACTCCTCGTAAAGGCCGCGGGCCTGTTCCTCTTCGGTCTTCCAGGGGAAGAGCTTGCCGTAGCCCATGCGGCGGGCGATCTCGATGGTGATCCAGGAATCGGGCTTGGCTTCGCCGGGCGGATCGACGAGCTTGTCCCACTGCTGGGTGCGGCGCTCGGAGTTGCCGAAGCAGGCCTCGCGCTCCACCCACATGGCGGCGGGCAGGATGACGTCGGCGATCTCGGTGGTGGCGGTGGGGTAGACGTCGCAGACGACGATGAACGGCTTGTGTTCGGCGATGCCCTTCTTGAACCAGTTGAGGTCCGGCAGGGTGACCATCGGGTTGGTCACCTGGATGATGATGCCCTTGAGCTTGCCGGTGGCCAGGTTCCGGAACATGGCGATGGTGTGCATGGAGGGCTTGGCCGGGAGCGATTCGACGGGGACGTCCCACATCTTGGCGGCGAAGGCGCGGTGCTCGGGGTTGTCCACGCGGCGGCCGCCGGGAAGGGCGTGGGTGAGAGTGCCGACCTCGCGGACGGTGCCGCAGGCCGAAGGCTGGCCGGTGAGCGAAAAGGGGCCGTTGCCGGGCTCGGAGATCTTGCCGGTGAGCAGGTGAAGGTTGTAGATGAGGTTGTTCATCCAGGTGCCGCGGGTGTGCTGGTTGGCGCCCATGCACCAGAGGGAGACGACCTTCTTGTTGGGGTCGCCGTAGAGCGCGGCCACCTGGCGGATCTTGGCGGCCGGGACGCCGGAGACTTTCTCGGCGTACTCGGGGGTGTACTTCTCGAGGAAGCGGCGGTAAGCGCCGAAGCTCGTGATCTCGTTCCTCATCGGGTTGGCGGCCGAGGTTCCGCGGAGGCCGTAGCCGATGTTTTCCTCACCGCGCTTGAAGACGCAGTGGCGGCGGACGAACTCCTCGTCCACCCAGCCGTTGTTGACGATCTCGTGGGCGATGGCATTGGCGATGACCAGGTCGGTGTGAGGCTTGAATTCCAGAAAGAGGTCGGAGCCCTCGGTGGTGCGGGTCCGGCGGGTGGCGATATCGACCAGGACGACTTGGGGGACCTTCTCCTTGCGGGCGCGGATGCGGCTGAAGAGCACCGGGTGCATCTCGGCCATGTTGTTGCCCCAGAAGACGAAGACGTCGGCCAGCTCGAAGTCGTCGTAGCAGCCCATCGGCTCGTCTTTGCCGAAGGTGGTGAGGAAGCCGGTGACGGCGCTGGCCATGCAGAGGCGGGCGTTGGCCTCGATATTGTTGTTGCCGACGCCGGCGCGGATCCACTTGGAGGCGGCGTAGCCGTCCTGGATGGTCCACTGGCCGGAGCCGTAGACGGCGATGGCGCCCTTGCCGTGCTCGTCGATGATCTGTTTGAACTTCGAGGCGACCAGATCGAGGGCCTCGTCCATGGAGACCTCCTCGAGCTTGCCATTGCGGCGCACGAGGGGCTTGGTGAGGCGGTCCTTGCCGTAGAGGATACCGGGCAGGTGGTAGCCTTTGACGCACAGCAGGCCAAGGTTGACCGGGTTCTGGCGGTCGCCGGCCACGGCGACGACCTTGCCGTCGCGGACGCCGACCATGACGCCGCAGCCCGTGCCGCAGAAGCGGCAGGGAGCCTTGCTCCAGGCGACGCCTTCGTCGTCGAGGATCGCCTCCGCCCCCGAGCCGCAGGAAGAGGCGAGACCGCCCAGGACGGCGGCGCTCCAGGCGGCGGCCGTCCGTTTCAGGAATTCGCGGCGGGATTCGTTGCTTCTCATCGTCGTTGCACTCCCTGGATTTCCCATCACGTCAATTCTTCGCGACCGGCGGCGCGGCCCCGGCCACGTCCTCGATGTTGCAGAACGTCACCCATGTGGAAAGTACGCCAGGCAGGCTGTTGAGCCAATCGACGCAGGCGCGGTCCTCTTCGAGGGTCGCCGTATCGGTGACCACGATGAGGCTCGAGCCCCGACAGTCGCGCACCTCCAGGCCGGGGCGGGCGGCCACGCGGTGGCGAACCTCGTCCACCGCCGCCTCTTCGCACATGACGACCAGTCCGGACACCGGCATTACTGTGCGTACCTCTTCTTGAACTCTTCGGCCGCGCGTTTGCGGGCTGCGAGTTCAGCAGGGCTCATGCGGCCGAGGAACCACTTGTGCATATCGGAGTTGAGAATCTCGTTGAGGCGCGCCTCGATGCGGGCGGCGGCGGCAGCCTTGCCGTGCCTCCGGCCTTCGGCGAGCACCTCGCGGAGCTGCGGGACGAACTCCATGTAGAAGCGCTCAGCCACTTCGTAGAAGCCGTGCCATTGGGTGTAATCGGGCCCCATCATAGCGGCGCCGTGGCGGGCCCGCCTGCCCTCGTGGTGCCAGAGGTAGAAGTAGGTGAACTCGAGCTCTTCGTCGAACTGGACTTCGGTGAGCAGTCCGGCTTTGCGGGCCATCTGGTAGAGTTCGGTGGCGGGTTTGCCGAACTTCTCGTTATAGAGATTCACGGCGGCGTCGAACTGCTCGTACCAGTTCTTCACCCACTCGGTGGCGTGGCAAGAGGAGCAGACCTCTTGCATGTCCTTGCGGCGCTGCTGCCAGCTCTTGACGCGCTTGCCGGCCTTGATGGCGGCGGCGTCGATCTTCTCGGAGACCGGCGGTCGCAGGGTCCACGAGATCCGCTCGCCGACGTCGTGGGTGATGGGCAGGTTCTTGGTGGCCCCCATGTGGCACACGCTACAGGTCGGGCCTTGCTCGAAATGCTTGCCGGGGATCCACTCCTTCTCCTCCATCATCGGCTCGAAGCGAGAGCGGTTGGCAGCGAAAGCAATGCCGTGCTTGGACTCTTCGTAGATCTCCTTCTGCGGATGATCCGGGCCGAGATGGCAGCGGCCGCAATTCTCCGGGGCGCGAGCTTGGGCCCGGGAAAAGTTGTGCCGGAGATGACAGGCGGAGCAAGAGCCGCGGGAGCCGTCCGGGTTGAGGCGGCCGATGCCGGTGTTCGGCCACGTGGCCGGGTCGAGTTTGCCGTCCTCGAGCACCTTGATCTCGGAGCCATGACACTGCAGACAGCCGCTGACCGCCGCCGGAGACGCCTTTACTTTGTTGCCCTGGCCGTCGAACTCCACGAAGCCTTCGACGACCTCGGCGAGCACATTGTCGAGCGAGCCCAGGATCTGGCCGGCCGAGGCATGGTGCGAGGCCTGGAACTCGGCTGTTTCGCGCTCGTGGCATTGGGCGCAGTCTTTCGGGCTGACGATCGTGGCAATGAAGCGGCCCTCGTGCTCGTAGCCGTCAATATCCCCTTCTTCCGCCTGGTGGCATTGCAGGCACCCGATCCCGGATTTGGCGTGAGTGGAGATCTCCCACTGGCCAACGATGCCGGGACTTTTGACGCGGTGGCAATCGACGCAATCCTTGTTTTCGCTGGTGACCACCGCCTCGGGCGCCCGGACCACACGCCGGCGGCCCCCTTCCACCCAAGCAACGATGGTCAAGGCGGTGAGGAAGAAGAATGCAAGTACGATGATGATCTTTTGTTTCTGATCCAAAGACATGGCTTTTCTCAGTGCAGCAAGTACAAGGCTTCCCAGACGGTCAGCGTCAGGAGGAAGATTACGGCCCCGGCGCCGATCCAAATCGACGCTTCACTGTCGGGGCGGCGTTTGCGGATGCGGGCGTCGATGAGCGGCCAGAAGAAGATCAGGGCGATGAAGAGGCCCTGGGTGGCGACAGCCGCCTGCTCCGGCATCAACTTCAACCACCGGAAGGCCCAGAAGAAATACCATTCCGGTTTGATGTGTTCCGGCGTTACCAGTGGATCGGCCTTGGGCCCCAGGCCGGCGGGGAAGACGATGGCCAGGAACGTCAAGAAGAACATCAAGAACAAAGCGACCGCGATCTCAGTGAAGAGGTGGTCGGGGATGAAAGGAAACCGTTTCGCATCCGGCCCCGCCGGCGAGCCCAAAGGTGACACGCCATGGGTGCGCATCAGCAGCAGGTGGCCGAGCAGGACGACGACCATGAGGGTCGGCAGGGCTCCGATGTGGAAGACGAACAAGCGCGTGAGCATGTTGGACCCCACGTGGGGTCCGCCCCGGAGGAAGTCGGCCAGGTCAGGTCCGACGAAGGGGATCGACTGCAGGATATTGGCGGCCACCGTGGCGCCCCAGAAGGAGAGTTGCTCGTAGACCAGCGAATAGCCGGTGAAGCCGAAGCCCAGAGTGAGCAGCAACAATAAGACGCCCAGCATCCAGTTGCCTTCCCGGGGGCGACGGTAGGCGCCGGTGAAGAAGACGCGCATCATGTGCAGCAGCACGGCGACGATCATGAAGTTGGCCGACCACTTGTGCAGGCTCCGGATGTACCAGCCGAAGCGGACCTCGTTGCTGATGGCGGCGACGCTCTCGTACGCCTGTTCCGGCGTGGGGACGTAATAGAACGTCAGCAGTACGCCGGTAACGGCTTGAATGATGAACAAGTAGGCAGGCGTGCCGCCCAGGCACCACCACCAGCGCTTGAGGTGGCCGGGCACCGGTTCGGAGCCCATCGAGATCAAGACCTGCTGGTCGATCGGGAAGCGCTCGCGGAGCCAGTCGTTGGCCCGCACCAGTGCGGAAGCGACGCGGCTCATACTTCCTCCACGATGGCGTAGATCGAGTTGCCCTCAACGAGGATCTCGTAGGGCCTTAGGTTGCTCCCGGACTGGGCGGGCGGGCCCGCCACGGCGATGCCGTCGGCGGTAAAGACACCCCCATGACAAGGGCAGAGAAACTGTTCCCGGCGGGGCTCCCAGTGGACTTTGCAGCCGAGATGAGGGCAGCTATTGGAAAAAGCGACGAACGTGTTGCCGGTAACGGGATTGATCTTGCCGGTGTTGGAGATCAACAACTGGTCGCCGGAAGGCAGATTCACCGCCTTGCTCTTCCCCGGTTCGATCTGGTTGGAGAAACCGATGAAGATCCGGGTGCGGCGGGGCGGCTTGCGGGCTGGGAAGACGAACTTCAGGGCATAAGATGCGAATACCCCATATGCGGCCGCAAGTGCGGTCAAGAAACCCCCGAAAAGGAACTTCCGGCGCGCCACCCAACCAACTATGTGGTTCGCATTGAATGACTTCTGGCTCAACACGCCCCCTTTCCTCGATGTCTGCCGGCCCGGGACGGGACCCGGCCGCTATCTTCCACCCCCGATTTTTTCAGCCGCCAGAAGCCTCGCTCAGTGACCAAAGTCACAGAAACAGAGAAAAATATCTGGTTGATCTATTTAGTGTATGATGCATTCCATCGTCTCTCCATCGAGCGCCTCGATTCCTGGGAGGCGCCCATGATCCGACGCTCGATTCGGACCGCGCTGGCATGCGCGCTGATCTCGCCTAGCCTGGCGTCCGCCGCCGACCCTGTCTTCATCGGGAGCATCCGCAGCCGGGCGGAACTGTGGGATTGGTTCCAGGCCGATGCCAACAACAGTTACGGCTTTTCAGGCAACATCTTTCGCTTCGGCGCCGAGCAGAGACGAGAGACCGTGGACTGGAAGATCGAGTTCGCGGCTCCGGTGCTGCTTGGGCTCCCCGACGACGCAATCGCTCCACCGCCGCAAGGGCAGCTAGGCCTGGGTCCGACGTATTGGGTTTTCAATAAGCGGAACCAGAACACGGGGATGGTGTTCCCCAAACAAGCCTATTTGCGGCTTCACTCAGAGGGCAAGAGTGGACATTCGCTCCGCCTGGGCCGTTTCGAATTCATCGATGGCTCGGAGCGCACTCCGAAGAACAACACGCTGGCCGTGCTCAAGAACACACGAATCAAGCAGCGGCTGCTTGGGCCGTTCGGATTTACGCACGTCGGGCGGAGCTTTGACGGCTTCCACTACTCGTGGAGCGGCGGCGCGACAAATGTGACCGTCATCGGGGCCGTATCCACCCGCGGCGTGTTTCAGGTTGACGGCTGGGGTTGGACGAATACCGGTTTCGGGTATTTGGCGTACACCCGCGGCATTGGTTCCGGGCCAAGCGAAGGCGAGCTCCGGTTGTTCAGCATCTACTACCACGACTGGCGGCCGATCGGGAAGACGGACAACCGTCCCGTGCCGATACGCAAGGCGGATCACGGCAACGTAGCGATCTGGACGTACGGCGGCCACTACGTGCATGCGCTTCAGACCGGCGTCGGGACGTTCGACGCGCTCGGGTGGGGAGTCGGACAAACAGGCCGTTGGGGCGTCCAAGATCAGGCCTCGTGGGCTATCGCGCTCGAGGGCGGCTGGCAACCGAAAGGTCCAGTGGTCCTGAAGCCGTGGCTGCGCGGCGGGTGGTTCCGCTCGAGCGGCGACGACGACCCCACGGACGGTAAGCACAAGACGTTCTTCCAGATCTTGCCGACGCCGCGAGTCTACGCGCGATTCCCCTTCTACAACATGATGAACATCGAGGACCGTTTCGCTGAACTCGTCCTCCGGCCACACGCGAAGGTCTTAGTGCGCAGCGACGTTCACTGGCTGCGCCTGAGCGAGACGAAGGACCTTTGGTATTTGGGCGGCGGCGCATTCAATCCCTGGGTGTTCGGGTACGTGGGCCGGCCGAACCTCGGCGGCCGCGGGTTGGCGACACTTTACGACGTCAGCGTCGATGTGCAGATGACAAAGAAGCTGAAGTTTACCGGCTACTACGCATTCGCCAACGGCAAGAGCGTCATGCAGGCGATTTATCCGAACGGCAAAAACGCGCAGTACGGCTACCTGGAGCTCTCGTATCGTTTCTGAATCCCGCTACGGCGCTGACGAGTGACGTCTCGTAGCCGCCCGCCCCGAGCCGGGTCAGAAACGGTACTCGCAGCCGATCCGCAGAAACCGGGGCGGCTGGATCGCTACAGGCAAGCGACTGTTGAACTCGGGGGCGGTGAGATCCCGCTCACGCAAGTGGAGGCCGAGATTCGGCAGGTTGAAGATATCGGCGACGATGCGCAGCTTGCCTGGGCCGGCCGTGAATTCCCGCGCCACGCGCAGATCGATGCTCAAATTGAACTCGGTGCGATGTCCGCCTTCGGGGCTGCCACGGGGCGTCGCCATGATTACGACCGGGCCCTGCGCCAAGCCCTCGACCAGAAGCTTCCGGGCGAACGGGAGACCGTCCCAGTAAGCAGCGGCTACGGCGATTTCGAAGCCACCGAATCGGCGAGGGGTGCGCCACGCTCCCAAGAACCGCGCCGAGTATGCGCGGTCGAAGAAGAACCGACCGGTTGCATTGAGCAGGCCATTGGGGTCTTGGTAGAGCGATCCTGGGACGCCCGGATCGTTCTCCCAGGGATCGTTGCCGAAGGCCGCCGTGCCGTAGCCTTTCTCAGCCACGAAGCTCAGCCGCCACCAGTAGCTGTCGCCCGCAGCTTCTAGTTGGGCGGTGATACCCGTTGAGAAAGCATCGGCTTCCGTGTTCGTGAGCAAAAACCGGTCGTGGCCGAACGTAGCGGGCGTTTGCTCGTAGACGGTGAGGGATTGATCGTCGAAAGTGCCGGGACTGGAGTCCGGCCCGGGGTCTATGATCCGCACCAGCCGATAAGAAGGCGCGCCGGAAGGGAGTGTGAACGGCACCCCGGTGTTGCGGGCGGCGAGACGGCGGCGGTAGTCGCGCCGGTATCCCTCGACCAAGGCCCGGATCGGGCGCGGCAGATTCGACGCGAGGCTCACGCGAAACTCGCCGGTGTAAGGCGATTGGAGGGCGGCGTCGATACCGGAATACAACCCGCCGAAACGGCGCAGGAGGATGCCGGTTTCGCTAGGCTGCCAGACGCCGTCGCCGTTGGCGTCCCGCCAGCGGTGTTCCAGTCCGGAAAGGCTATTGGGGTTGGCATAATCGGCGTAGCGCAGCGCCAACGGTTCTGGAAACCGCATGTAAGAAGCGCGGACCGTCTCCATCCACCTTCCGGGCAGGGTGAGCGAAAGCGCCACGCGGGGCGAGAGCGTGGTCCAGCGGATCAGTGTCCCGGCGTCAGGGAAGCTGCGGCCTGGCCAGTGAACGCCGCCGGGACTTGTTTGAGCCGGCAACCCTGCGCGACGATGATCGAACCGCAAACCTGAATACAGCGTCAAAGGTGGGAACAGGTGAATCGAGCCCGCAACGTAGGCTGCGACTGACTGGCCGCGGGCTTTGCTGTCGAGAGGAGTATTCCAGAAGACGACGGAGGCCGGCTGACCCGCGACGAAAATTTGGTGGGTGTCGCCGGGTACGGTCCAACGGTTGCGCGACGCCGTGCGTCCCCACGAGAAGCCGGCGCTCAGTTGCGGAGCGCCGCGCGTGGGCCACGGCTGGCTGCTCCATGTAAATGCGGCGTAGTGCCGTTCCCGGAAACCAGAGTCCGCCAAAGGCGGCGGGCCAGCCGTGCCGCCATCGAGCAGTTCGATCCGAGGGAGACCACGGGCAGGGGAAGGCGGCGTCTCCAAGCGGGAGGTTATGTACCCATAGCGGATTTCCCACCGGTCGAGCGGCGGCCGGCCTGTGGTTTGCGGAGCCCAGGCGATGTTGAAGGTGCGGAAGCTGTCGTCTTCTGGAAGCTGTTTGGCGGGGCGGAATGGAGGGGCGCCGCGTCGCCAGGCGAGCGCCTCGAAGCCGGCGGGCCAGCCGAAGCCCGAACGGTGCAGGTAGGAACCGGCGAACCCGATGGCGAAGCGGCCGTAGCGGCGAGGAAGTAGATTCGCCCGGGCCGTCGCGATCAAGATCCGGGCGCCGAGCTGTTCACCGGGCGGCTCGCGGGGAAGGGACTGTTCGGCCCAGCGGCCGGCAAGCGCGAGGCTCAGGTTGGCGCGGCGGTGAACGGGTCCCCCGATGGAGAGACGGTTGAGCGTGTACCAGCGATATTGTTCCGGCTGCAGAAGGCCGGCCCGTACTTCCGAGCCGCCGCGGTTGTCGGATGCCAGCGCCGAAGCGGTGAGGAACGTCGCGATCGTCGTGCGCCATTGGGCGCCAGCAGGGCGGGTGGCGGCCTGGATTCCGGGGCGTATCGACATTGTCAAACGAGGCTCCTCCACGCGAGACGGCAGGGTGATCTCAACAGATTGGTAGTCGGGCAGGAAGATGGGGCGGCCGGGCTGATATGGGTCCCATGAGGGGATCCCATTGAACGTGTACGTGGTCTGTACCCACGAGCCTGCCTCCCGGGAGGCCGGAGGCAGCTCCACGGCGGAGAAACCGCCCAGCCTCAGCGGCTCGGTTACGGCGCTCGGTGACAAGATTTGAAACGCAGCCCAGAAATCAAAAGGCAAAGGGAGCGATTGCAATGCCTCGGGCTCTATAGTCGGTGCAGCGCCAGGCCCCTGGGCGAGAACGACAGCGCCGGCGGCGACTATCGGCACAAGGCAACGCGAAGCCGACAGCATACGGGCATTCTCAGAATAGCAGTCACCTCCAGCAGGATTTACTCTAGGGGCCCCGGCGGGGCAAGGGGGGCGCTTCCGGAAAAAGAAGCCGCCTATGGCGCAGACGCTACTGTGATAGAACGTGTTCCATGCGTTGCCGGCACACTTGCGTTTGTCTTCTCGCCGTTCTGCTTTTCACCGCGTCGCTCGTGGCGAAGCAGCCCAACGTGATCCTCATCCTCACCGACGACCAGGGTTACGGTGACCTCTCCGCCCACGGCAATCCCGCCCTGAAGACCCCGAACCTCGACCGCCTGCACAGCGAGAGCATCCGCTTCACCGACTTCCACGTCTCGCCCATGTGCACTCCGACGCGCGCGCAACTGATGACCGGCCGCGACGCGTTGGCCTCGATGGCCATGAACGTCTCCAGCGGCCGCACCTTGCTGCGGCGCGATATCCCCACCATGGCCGAGATCTTTCTGGCTTCCGGCTACCGCACTGCCATGTTCGGTAAGTGGCACCTCGGCGACAACTATCCTTATCGCCCTCAGGACCGCGGCTTCGAAGAAACGGTCTGGTTTCCTTCCTCGCACATCGGCTCGGCCCCGGACCACTGGAACAACGACTATTTCAACGACGTCTACCGCCACAACGGCCGGCCGCAGCGCTATGAGGGCTACTGCACCGACGTTTTCTTCCGTGAGGCCATGCGCTGGATCCGCGAGCGCCATGCGGCCGGCGAGCGGTTCTTTGTCTACCTCCCTTTGAATGCCGCCCACTGGCCGTGGTTCGTGCCGGAAAAGTACCGCGACCGGTACCGCAACCTGCCGCCGAACCTGGCCAGCTACTTCGGCATGATCGCCAACATCGACGAGAACGTCGGCCGCCTCGAGGAGATGCTCCGCGAGGCCGGCCTCCGCGAGGACACCATCCTCATCTTCATGACCGACAACGGCGGCACCGTCGGCGTCCCTTTCTACAACGCCGGCATGAGGGGCCGCAAGATCACCCTCTGGGAAGGCGGCCACCGCGTACCGTTCTTCCTGCGCTGGCCGGGCGGCGGCCTGGAGGGCGGCCGGGACATTGGCGAACTGACCCACGTCCAGGACGTCCTGCCCACCCTCATCGAACTCTGCGGACTGAAGGCTCCGCCTGGCGTCCGCTTCGATGGAATGAGCCTGGCGCCGCTGCTCCGCGGCGAGGTGGACCACCTGCCGGACCGCATGCTCGTCGTCCAGTTCAGCCGGATGAACGTCGGCCGGCCCGAATGGAGCGACGCCGCGGTGCTGTGGAAGAAGTGGCGCCTGCTACGGCTCACCGAGCTGTATAACATCGCCGACGACCCCGCCCAGCAGCGCAACGTCATCGCCGAGCACCCGGAGATCGCCGCCCGCATGCGCGCCCACTATGAAGAATGGTGGCGGGAGGTGGAGCCGCGCCTGGACACCTTCCTGCCGGTGCACATTGGCTCCGAGAAGGAGAACCCGGTGCTCATCTCACCCTGCGAGTGGGCCGACGTCTTCTTCGATCAGGGCCTGCAGGTGCGCCGCGGCGTGCGCCGGAACGGACAGTGGCATATCCTCGTCGAGCGGAGCGGCCGTTACCGGTTTACGCTGCGGCGGTGGCCGAAAGAGGTGGACGTCCCGATACGCGCGGGCGTGCCGCCGCACGACGGCGAGGACGGCGACTACCCGGCCGGCGTTGCGCTGCCCATCGCCGAGGCAGGGCTGCGGGTCGGGGGCCGCGTGATGCGCAAACCGGTGGGCCCGGAGGACCGCGAGGCCGTCTTCACCATGAACTTGAACTACGGCCGCACCACCATGCAGACCTGGTTCTACGACGAAGACGGCCGGGAGATCTCCGGGGCCTACTACGTCTACGTCGAGCGGCTGCCCGCCGCCAGGTAGCGTGACTCCGGGCGGGCGGCCTCACCGCCGGGCCTGCGCCCGCTGCCGCTCGCGGGCTTCGCGCGCCCGCCGCTCGTAGACGGCCCGCCCGGCGCGGAACCGCTCGAGGGTGGTCTGTTTGTCGGCCGGGTGGGCGAACTTCGCCTCGGTCTCTAGCCACCGGATCGCACGGTCCATGTAACGGACGTAGTACTCGGCGTCCTCCCAGCTCCGGATCGGCGCGCCGTCCAGCAGGACGTAGACCGGCGAGGTGTGGGCGAAGACGGTCTCCGGGCGGCGCGTGCCGTAGTAGTTGCTCAGCAGCGTGCCCTCGGCGATGTGGACGGTGTTGAAGTCGAGCCCGGCGGCGCGGTAGCGGCTGATGTCTTCGAGGGCCCGGGCGGCGATCCAGCAGCTCTCGCTCACCGGGTGCTCGATCTCGATGGCGGCGCGATGCCGCGGGCCGGAAGGCGACGCTTCGGCGATCACCCGGCCGTTGGCGACGATCTCCAGGCGGTGGTAAGGGAGCTGCGATTCCGCCGTGGCGCGGATGCGGACGACCCGGCCGCGGGCCGAATCGAGCTCGACGGCGGCTCCCGGCTCGGCCCCGTTGACTTCCAAGAAGACGATGGGGCTGTTGGTGATGAACGTCCGCCCGGCCCGCAGGGCCCGGATCCAGTTCTCGTAGTTGAAATCCCCGTCGAGCCGGGCGTAGACGCGGTTGGCGCCGACGGTGACGAAGGTGGTCATCTTGTCCGTGCCGGCGGTGGCCGTGAGGCGGAACCCGCAGTTCAGGTAACGGTACCAGAGCCGCAGGCCGTCGTTGGACTCGACCTCCGGCACGACCTGCCGCATGAAGATGGGGAAGGCCCGGGGCTCGAGCACGCACAGGATCTCCAGGCCGTCGAGCTTCTCCATGGCCACGTCGAGCGGGTTCTCCACCCCCGGCCAGCTCGGGAAGTGGGCCCAGGAGACATAGCCGCCCTGGGCGTGGACCTCGTCGCAGACCTGCAGGTGGAGGGGGTAATGGAAAGGCTGAACAGTCTTGATCGGCTCGACGAGCCGCTTCAGGTTCAACAGGCACAGGTGGCCGAGCTCGTGGTTGCGGAACTCCTGGTTGACATAGACGAGGCGGTCGCCGGAGGAGACAGGGTCAGGGGCGCCGCGGAAGTGGTCCTGGTCCGTGGTGAAATCCGAGGTGAGGATGTTGGCGACGTTCAAGTCCTCGGCGTCCATCTCCAGCCGGCAGGTCTCCGGTGCGATGTGGTGGATGTGGATATCGCCCGAGTACCAGCCCCGGCGGGCGAGCGAAGTCCACCGCCGCAACCGTATCGTGGCGACGCCGTCACGGGCGGCGGTCGGATCGAGCCGGCCTTCCTCGATCCCGTACTCGAAGCCGCGCAGGATGCGGTAGCGGACCGGCGGGTGGTTTCGGGGAAGACGGAACTCGCCGTCCACGTAACAGTAGCGGCGGGACTGGAAGCGGACGTCCCCCTCGTGGGCCTCCGGGGCCAGCTCCTTGGGGTGGCCAAGGGGGACGACGTCGGCGCCCCTGTCGTCCAGCAAGCGGATGCGCGCGGGCACAGGCCGGCCGGCTTCGGCGTCCACGATCCGGTAGGTCACCGGCCCATCGCCCTGCGCCGCGGCTCTGGAGACGAGCCCGCCGCCCGCGACAAACCCGGTGAGGAACTTGCGGCGGTCCCAATGCATGTCGCTCTCCCTGCCGCCGTGGCTACGGCGGGCGACCATTCTATCGCGTCGGCCGCGGGCCGGGCGGGGCCCAAGGAGGAACCCTCACCGGAACAGCAGCAGCGTCGCCACGGCGGTGAAGGTCAAGACGACCGCGTCGAAGAGCCGCTGCGGAATGCGCTCCACCGCCCAGCGCCCGGCGAGCGACCCGGCGGCAGCCGCCGGCGCCAGCACGAGATCGAAGGCCAGCGAGTCCCGGCTGAACAGCCCGTGCCAGTAGTAGATGGGGATCTTGGTGAGGTTGATCACTAGGTAGAAGACGGCGGCGGTGCCGAGGAAAACTTGCTTCGGAAGCCGCATGCCCAGCAGGTAGAGGTTCATCGCTGGGCCGGCGGCGTTGGCCACCGTGGTGGCGAAGCCGGCCGTAACCCCGTAAGGCGAAGGGTGGACGACGCCTTGGGCGGCTTCCGGCCGAGTCCGCAGCCTTAGATGCAGCGCCAGCATGGCGAAGATGATCGCCCCGACAATCTTGCGGAGCACTTGCTCCTCGAGCAGCAGCGCCGCCGCCCCGCCGGCCATTCCGGCCACGACCCACGGCATTAGCCGCAGCAGTTGGCCGAAGTCGGCGTGGCGCCGCCAGAAGCTCACTGCGAAGAGGTCACCCACACAGAGAATGGGCAGCAGCCAGCCGGCGGCCAGCCGGGCGTCGCCCACGGTCAGCACCATTACCGGTACGGCCCAGATCGCCACGCCGGGGACGCCGGACTTGGCCACCCCGATGGCGAAGGCGCAACTGGCGCCCGCAAACCATTGCCATGCTTCGAGTTCGGGCATCGGTTTCCAACATGCGGCGGCCCCGGTGGCAGCCGTCTCGACTGTCCTCGCCACCGGGCTACGTTGGCCGCAAGCTTCCAGTGTAAACGCCAGCGCCGGTCTGGCCGGGTGTCCGCGCCGCCGTGACTCGTAGACGAGCAAGAGAGAGGGCGATTGCGATAACGGTCCTGAAGGGTTCGAATGGCTCCGAGGAGGAAAATACTGAGGGTTCCCAAGGGTTGAAACCGAGAAGAGTGCTCCGAGAGGGAGATAAGGGAATCAGGAAGAAGGGTTGGTTGCGGGGGCGGGATTTGAACCCGCGACCTTTGGGTTATGAGCCCAACGAGCTACCAGACTGCTCCACCCCGCAATTCAATATTACCAAACCCCCCTGACGGTGGTCAATTCCCCCTCGGCTCCTCGC
>CAYWXL010000088.1:0-15635 GCA_964461995.1 uncultured Solibacteraceae bacterium | reverse complement strand
CCCGGATATCGCGCCCCGTCATAGACGCTACAATCGGGAATGACGTCGTTGCCGGACCCGCCGCGCTCTCCTGCTGCAGTTCCCCCGGAAGCGGGCGATAGGCGTGCAATGCTCGTGCAAGAGTTGATCACCCCATGCGAAACAGCAACCGCTGCTCCTGTCACCCCGTCAAGCTGCTGGCCTGCGCCGCTCTGTTGGCCGGTTCGGCGGCCGCCCAATCCCGCGCGCCCATCGCCCCCGAGCGCACCATTGTGCTCTTCGACGGGAGCAGTCTGGACGCCTTCTACACCTACCTGGAGCACAGCAAGTACGAGGATCCCAAGGGCGTCTTCACCATCCGCGACGGCCTGCTGCGCATCAGCGGCGAGGAGTGGGGCGGCATCACGACGAAGAAGGCCTACCGCGACTACCGCCTCGTCGTCGAGTGGAAGTGGGGCGGCAAGACTTACCGGCCCCGGGAAGATCGCGCCCGCGACAGCGGCATCCTCGTCCACGGCGTGGGCGCCGACGGGGCCGCTTCCAACAAATGGCTCGAATCGATCGAATATCAGATCATCGAGGGAGGCGTCGGCGACTTCATTCTCGTCGCCGGCGAGGGCCGGCCGTCGCTCACCGTGGAAGTGCGGGAGGGTCCTCACGGCCAGCTCTACTGGCAGGAAGGCGGACGCCGCGTCCGCCGGGACCGCGGGCGCTTCAACTGGTTCGGCCGGGACCCCGAATGGAAGGACGTGCTGGGCTTTCGCGGCCGCCAGGACGTTGAGCGCCGAATGGGCGAGTGGAACATCTCGGAAGTCGTCTGCGACGGCTCCACCATCACCGCTATCGTCAACGGGGTGGTGGTCAACAAGGGGTTCGACGCCGTCCCCTCGGCCGGCAAGATCCAGATCCAGTCCGAGGGCGCCGAGATCCTCATCCGCCGCATCGAGCTCCGGCCCCTGCGCTGAGCGCCTGCGGCCGCCTCAGCGGATCAGCCCTTCGATGATCAGCTCCACCCGGCGGTTGCGCTTGCGCCCCGCCGCCGTCTTGTTCGAGGCGATGGGCCGCGTCTCGCCGAAGCCCCGCGCGGTCATCATCGACGGCGAGATGCCGCACTCTTCCAGATACCGCTTCACCGCTTCCGCCCGGCGTTCGGAGAGCCGCTGGTTGAACGAGGCCCGGCCAGTGGAATCCGTGTGGCCCTCGATCGACAGGTGGTATTCCGGGGCGACCAGCAGCACTCCGGCGATGCGGCTCAGGATTTCCTTCGCCGCCGGCTGCAGCCTTGAGCTGCCAGAAGCGAACAGCACGTCGGGCAGGAAGACGGTGAGGCCGCGCTCGGTCTCTTTGATGTCGGCGAGCTGCGCCAGGGCGTTCTGAATACGCACGAAGAAGCCCGCCGCCTTCTCTTCCGCCTGGGCGGCCGTCCGCCGGGCCTGCGAAAGCTCCCGCGCCAGCCGGTCGGCTTCCTGGTTGGCCTCGAGGAGTTCCTTTTCGACCCGCTTCAACTTCTCTTCGGTCTGCCCGAGCCGCCGGGTGAGTGACTGGTTCTCCTGCTCCAAGACGGCGATGCGGCTCTGCGCCGCCGCCAGCTCCTTTTGCAGCCGCTCGATGGTCTCGCGGTTCATCTTCCGCTCGTCGGCCAGCATGGCCGCCTGCCGGCGCTCCTCGGCGAGCTTTTTCGCCCGCACCGCCAGCCGCACGGCCCGGTGAGCCACCAACGTCAGTTCTTTCTCCTTCGCCCCTTGGGCGAACATTTTCAGCGTGCTGCTCAGCGCCGCCCGGGCCTTGCTAAGTACTTCGGACGCCCACTCCTGCGCACCGGCCTCTTCGGCGAACCGCACGGCGATGATCGCTTGGTGCCGGTCCGTCCGGATCTCGCCCTTCGATTCCGGCAGGCCCGAGAGGTTTTCCTTCTCGACCGCGTATTCGGTGGCGAAGTCGGACCATGTGAAGGGCACCATGCCCACGCCCTTCTGCTGCGCCAGACCCGTGTCCGTGCTCGAAAGCACCACCAGCCGGCTGGGCTTGTCCACCAGGAAGTGCGGCTCGGCCGTCACCAGCACCCCGAAGGAAGCCAGCGGCGTCGCCGTTTGCAGCCGCCCTTTCGAACCATTGATGATGATCTCGCCCACGTTGTCCGCGAAGCCCTCGGGCGTCACCAGCCACACCACGTATGTGTTGACATCGCCGCCGAAGAGCATCGCCGGCTGCATGTTCTGGAGTTCTATTTCCAGGGAAGTCACGCCCCGGCGGCGTCGCGCGCGGACTTCGCCGGTGGCTGTGGCGAGATGGGGCGAAGCGGCGAGAAGCAGCTTGACCGTTTTGTCTTCGGGGAATGTGGCTCCCACTACCGGGCGGGCAAGCTGTTCAGCCGGTGGCGCTTCCGTTTGCGCCGGCGTCAGCTTCGCCAAGACGAACAGTAGCAGGAACGCGGTAGCCCTCACCATGGCGTTACGAACCAGTCTATCCGTTGCTGGAGCGGGCACGTGCGCGGCTACCGTCCCGCTTTGCGGCGCCGTTTTTCCGCCCAGCCTTCCTTTACGACTTGGCGGGACCGGCCTAGCGCCAGCGCGTCGGGCGGCACGTCTTCGGTGATGACACTGCCCGCCCCTACATAGGCTCCTTCGCCGATCTTCACCGGGGCCACCAGCGTGCTGTTGCTGCCGATGAACGCCCCGGCTTCGACCTCGGTGCGGTGTTTCTCGAACCCGTCGTAGTTGCAGGTGATCGTACCCGCGCCGACGTTCACGCCCGGCCCGATCGCTGCGTCTCCCAGGTACGCGAGATGGAGCGCTTTCGCCCCCGCGCCGAGTTCGGTCTTCTTGAGCTCTACGAAGTTGCCTACCGCCGCCCCGGCCTCGAGCCGGTTGCCGAACCGCAGCCGCGCGTACGGTCCCACCCGCGCTCCCGGCCCGATCTTGGAATCGTGGATGACCGTGAGAGGACCTACTTCCACCGCGTCAGCCAGATCTGAGTCGCTGACGAGGGATCCGGCGCCGATCACGCAGTCTTCCCCGATGCGTGTGCGCCCCAGTAACTGTGCGAACGGTCCGACCACCGTGTCCCGGCCGATCTCCACATCCGGGTCGATGGTCACCGTCTCGGGCTTTTCCACCGTCACCCCGGCGAGCATCACCTCACGCACCTTCCGCTCCCGGAGGATCCGGTCCACCGTCGCCAGCTCCACCCGCGTGTTGATCCCCAGCAACTGGCTCGAGTCCTCCACCATCATCGTCTCGACGTCGTAGCCGGCCCGCCGGAGCACCTCCACCATGTCCGTCAAGTAATACTCGCCCGCGGGATTGTCAGTGGTCAGCTCCGTGATGTGCTTCCAGAGAAGCTCGGCGCGGAAACAGTAGATGCCGCTGTTGACCACTTTGATCTCGAGCTGCTCAGGCGTAGCCGCCTTTTGCTCCACCACGCGCTGGATGCGCCCTTCCGCGTCGGTGATCACCCGCCCGTAGCCGGTAGGATCGTCGAGCACCGTGGTGATGATCGTCGCCGCCGCCGTCGAGCCTTGCTCCTTTTCGATCAGCGCCCGCAGCGTCGCCTCCTCGAGCAGCGGCCCGTCCCCGTAGAGCACCGCCACGTAGCCCGCGCGGCCCTCGACCGCCGCCCGGGCGGCCATTACCGCGTGGCCGGTGCCGAGCTGCTCGGTCTGGACGGCGAAGCGCACCCCGTAACCGCGCACCGCCTCCTGCACCTGCTCGGCCTGGTGGCCGACTACCACCACCACGTTCTCCGGCGGCGCCACGCGGCAACACATCCGAACGACGTGCTCGATCAGCGTGCGCCCTCCGGCGCGGTGCAACACCTTTGCTTTCTTGGACTTCATGCGGGTGCCGAGACCCGCGGCCAAAACTATGATGGCAACCGATGCGTTAGTCGATTCTTTCACGTCAAAAGCTCCCAGTCAGGTCCCAGCGGACCGGCGGGTCCGTCTGCGGTTCCGGCTGCGCCGGGCCAGTTCGACGGCAACTTCAGCCGCCGCTTCCGGGTCGTGCCGCACTTTCTCGCTTCGCGCCACGAGCGGAGCCTCGACCACCAGGAAGCCCGCCTTTTCCAAGCGTTCGCGGTCGCACTCCACCGGCATGACTTTCTGAGCCGCATACCGTTCCAGCAAGGCTGTGGGGATCGGCGCTGTGTTCAGGACGACGCAATCCACCAGCCGGCGGCGGGCGTGCTTGTGGATGGCACGGACGTGGTCGTAGGCCGTGTAGTGCATCGTCTCGCCCGGCTGCCACATCAAGTTCACGAAGTACGCCTTCAATGCCGGGGATTCGCTGATCGCGCGAGACATGCCGCCCACCAGAAGGTTGGGGATCACGCTGGTGTAGAGGGAACCCGGACCGAGACAGATCAAGTCGGCTTCCTGGATGGCTTTGAGGGTCTCGGGCAGCGGACGGCAGCGGGGCGGCTGGAGCGACACGCGTTCGATCGGGATCTTGCTCCGGCTGATGCGCGTCTCGCCGCTGACGATCGAGCCGTCGGCAAGGCGAGCTTCCAGGGAGACGTTTGCCTTGGTCGAAGGATAGATGCGGCCCACAATCGCCAGCACCTCTGAGGAGAACTGCACCGCTCGGGGAAAGTCACCGGTGACGTGCGTGAGCGCAGTAAGGAAAAGATTGCCGAAGCTGTGCCCTTTTAGACCCCGGCCGGAGCGGAACCGGTACTGGAATAGGCGGGAAAGCAGCGCCTCGTCCTCGGAGAGCGCAACCAGACAACTGCGGATGTCGCCCGGAGGCAAGACGTCGAATTCACGGCGCAGACGTCCGGAGCTTCCTCCGTCGTCGGTGACGGTGACCACCGCGGTGATCTCCACCGGTGGGGGTTGATGCTCGGCCGTCTCGCGCCAGGGGGAGTGAGCGTGCCTCTTCAAGCCGCGCAACAGCGTGGACAGACCCGTACCCCCGCCGATGGCGACGATCCGTAACGGGTCCACGTCCGGTCTGTTGACGTTAGTTTTCAGAATCGGCTCTCTCCGGGTGGAGAAGACGTTGGATCTCCGGCGCGGACGCGAACGGGGCGAAGTCGGGATCATTCCGAGCGATCGTTCGGTTTCTGGAGTCGAGTCTGATGGCTTCCTCCAAGTGCCGGGCCGCCGTTTCGATGTCGCCCTCGAGGCCATGGCAGATGGCCAAAGCGTAATGCACGTAGTCCGGAGCAGAGGCGGCCTCCAGCACCATTTCCAGCTGCTCTTTTGCTTCTGCCAAGCGGCGCTGGTTGATTAAGGTAACGGCATACGTGTAACGCTCCTCCGGCGTCTTGAGGGTGATTGTTTCCCGCGACAGCCGTCGCTCACACGCCAGGCGGTGCATCCGTGCGGCATGAGCGATTTCCGGCGACGGACCCTTGGCCGCTTCCTCGAGCAAATCACGGGCTTTGGCGAAGTCACCTGAATTGAACGCCTTCATCGCCCGGTCATAGACGGCAGCCTGTTTGTCGCGGGTGAGCGATTCACCTGAAACCTTGGCAGCAGTCTTGCGCGTACGGGCGCCTCTCGTGGCGGGCTTCTTCGCCGCCGCTTTGGGGGTCGCCTTCTTATCGCTCTGGGCGCGTTTGCTCATTTGCTGGATTTCCTCCGCAACGGCGCCTGAGTATCCGCCATTTACACCGACAGAAAATTGTACCTTACCGGTCAATCGCAATGGAAAACAATCGAAAGCAGGTTACGCTAGGGACTCAGGTACAATCACTCTAGGAGCGCGGGGTCGCGTGCGCAACGTATTGAAACGCTGGGCACTTAGAAGCTGCAGATGCCGTTCGCTGAAGCCGCACGGGAATGTTCGCCATCCGGCGGCGAAGTGCGAAGTATTGAGAGTAGCGCCGGGGGACCGTTGTTGGGTTCGGCGCCGGGCTGCCGGGGGAACCGGCTACGCTTGCCGCGCCGCTGAGGCCGCCCGCCGCGACGGATGGTCCGGCCGGCCTGTCGCGGCCGTCCGTACGCCGGTCCGGACTTGCGGCATCCGTGGCCTGTATCGTGTCGATGCTGCCTGAACCCACTATCGTCACTTGGCATGGCGAGGAAGAGATCGAACCTGCCCTGGAGCGCGTCCCCAATGGGCCAGCGGTGTTTCTGATTCAGCCTCGTGCGGGCGACCCTTATATCGGCCGTACGATGACTCTCAAGCGTCGGCTGAAACGCCTTTTGCGCCCGGCGTCTTCTCCGACGCGCATGCTCAACTTGAGGGCTATCGCACGTGAAGTAGCTTACTGGCCCGCCGGTTCGCGGTTGGCGCTCTGGCTCTATGCCTGGGAGTTGGCCCGCCGCCATTTCCCCGACAGATACCGCAGCTTGGTGAAGCTCCGCCTGCCCTATTACGTCAAGCTGATTCTGTCGAACCGGTTTCCCCGCACCCAGGTGACGCGCCGCCTTTCGGCCCGCAGGGCCGGCTTTTTCGGACCCTTCCGCACCCGCGCCGCCGCCGAGCGTTTCGAGAGCGAGTTTCTCGATCTGTTCCAGATCCGCCGCTGTGAGGAAGACCTCCAGCCCTCCCCGGACCACCCCGGGTGCATCTACGGCGAGATGAACCGCTGCCTCCGCCCTTGCCAGCAAGTGGTCGGCGTCGAGGAGTACCAGAGCGAGGTCGCCCGTGTAGAAGAATTTCTGGCCACGGGCGGAGAAGCCCTGTTGAAGCGGGTCGCAGCGGCCCGCGACCGGGCGAGCGACCAACTTGAATTCGAGGAAGCTGCCCGGCAGCACCAGCGTTACGAGCGGATCCTCCAAGTGCTGCGCTTGCGCGACGATCTCGCTGCCGATATCGACCGGCTGCACGGCGTAGCCGTGACCCCTTCAGCGGCCGCTGATTCGGTGGAACTGTGGTTTCTGATTCGCGGCGTT
The DNA here is from genome assembly GCA_964461995.1 of uncultured Solibacteraceae bacterium. Lineage (GTDB taxonomy): Bacteria > Acidobacteriota > Terriglobia > Bryobacterales > Bryobacteraceae > JALSRK01. The sequence continues at coordinate 8,815 of CAYWXL010000088.1, read as the reverse complement.
TGGCGCCCGCCGCGGCGGTTCGCATTGGCCGCTTCGACCGGCCAGCCTGTCTCGATGGACAAGCGCCTGCGGGAAGTCGTCGAAATGCTGGAAGCCCCGAAAGTGAGCACGGTGGAACGCCAGGAACACCTAGCGATCCTCGCTTGCTGGTACTACTCGAGCTGGCGTGACGGTGAGTGGCTGCGTTTTGACTCCCTCGAGTCGGTTCCGTACCGCCGGCTCGTGAACGCGATCCACCGGGTGGCGGTGAAGCGATAGCTTCGTTGCCCAGGCTGGACCGCAAGGACGGCGGTGGGCTCCGTCCCCCCCCGCGCCGGGAGTTGGTCTCGCGACTTCTATTGTTCGAATGAGCGGCCGGGCGGCTGCATAGGTTGCTGGCTGGCCCCAGGGTGGGTGACAACGCCGCCGCTCGATTGTTAAGCTGGTGTGACTTCGGCAAGCGCGGCGGGTGCTGCGGTCTCGGGAGTGCGCCCAGGTGGCATGCCTATGGGCGCGCCTCGCCGACAGGTGGAAAGCCCGGCTTCTTGCCCGGCGCCGGCACGCCGGACCCGCCGACCCCATCACGTTCGAGACTGACAGAAAGGCGAGACTCTATGGCTGACGACACGAAACAGGAGCGGACTTTCGGATTCAACACACGGGCTCTGCACGCCGGCTACGAGCCGGAGCCGACCACCGGCGCCCGGGCCGTGCCGATCTACCAGTCCACGTCGTTCGTTTTCCGGAACACGGAGCACGCGGCGAAATTATTTGCCCTCGCTGAGCCGGGCAACATCTACACGCGGATCATGAACCCGACGAACGATGTGCTGGAGCAGCGGGTAGCGTCGCTCGAGAACGGCGCGGCGGCCCTGGCGCTGGCCAGCGGACAAGCGGCTCAGTTCTTGACCGCCAACTCACTCATGCAGGCCGGCGACCACGCCGTGGCGGCCAGCACTCTTTACGGCGGCACGTACACGCAGTTCGACATCAGCTTCCGGAAGATGGGCTACGAGATCACCTTCGTGGACCCGGACGACCCGGAGAACTTCCGCAAGGCGATCACGCCGAAGACGAAGTTCCTCTACGGGGAGACGATCTCCAATCCCCGGGGCAACGTGCTCGATATCGAAGCCGTGGCCGCCATCGCCCACGAACACAACCTGCCACTGGTGATCGACAACACGTTCGCTACGCCGTACCTGTGCCGCCCCATCGATTTCGGGGCTGACATCGTGGTCCATTCCCTCACCAAGTTCATGGGCGGCCACGGGAACTCCATCGGCGGGATCATCGTGGACAGCGGCAAGTTCGACTGGACGAAGGGCGACTATCCGCAGTTGACCCAGCCGGCGAAGTCCTACCACGGGCTGGTCTTCCACGAGGCGTTCCACCCGGTAGGCTTCATTGCCCGGGCCCGCGTTGAGGGCTTGCGCGATCTCGGCCCGTGCATGAGCCCGTTCAACGCCTTCCTGTTCCTGCAGGGGATCGAGACCTTGGGCATGAGGATGGACCGGCATGTCGAGAACGCGAAGGCGGTTGCCGAGTTCTTGAAGGATCATAGTCTCGTCACTTGGGTAAAGTACCCGTCCCTGCCGGACAACCCTTATTACGAGCTGGCGCAGAAGTACGTACCCAAGGGCGCCGGGGCGGTCTTCAGCTTCGGCATCAAGGGCGGCTACGACGCGGGCCGCAAGTTCATCGACTCAGTGAAGTTGTTCTCGCACCTGGCCAACGTGGGTGACGCTCGCAGCCTGGTGATCCATCCGGCCTCCACCACCCACCAGCAGCTTACGGCCGAAGAACAGCTCGCCGCCGGCGTCGAGCCGGACATGGTGCGGGTTTCGATCGGACTGGAGGACGTGGAGGACCTCTTTTGGGACCTCGACCAGGCTCTGCATGCTTCGCAGAAGTGACCGGCGCCGCTTTCGAGTAAGCTGCGGGCGGCCACAGAGCAGGTGGTTCAATGAACGTCATTGACCAGTTCCGGCTCGACGGCAAGACGGCCCTGGTGACCGGCTGCCGCCGGGGCATCGGCAAGGCGATGGCGGTGGCGCTGGCCGAAGCCGGAGCCGACATCATCGGCGTCAGCCGCTCGCTGGAGCCATCTGGAAGCGACGTAGAAAAGGCGGTAGCTGGCACGGGACGCCAGTTTGCCTCGTATGCCTGCGACTTCGGCGACCGGAAGGCGCTCTACGCCTTCATCGCTCGGGTGAAGGCCGACTTCCCCGTGATCGACATCCTGGTAAACAATGCTGGCATTATCCTTCGCAAGCCCGTGGCGGAACACCCGGACGAGTACTGGGACCGGGTGATCGAGGTGAACCTGAACGCGCAGTTCATCCTGGCGCGCGAGATCGGCAAGGAGATGGTCGCCCGCGGCTCGGGCAAGATCATCTTCGTCGCTTCGCTGCTCAGTTTTCAGGGCGGGATCCTTGTGCCCGGCTATGCGGCGAGCAAGGGCGGGGTGGCCCAGCTCACCAAGGCGCTGGCCAACGAGTGGGCGGCGCACGGGGTGCAAGTGAACGCCATCGCTCCGGGCTACGTGGAGACCGACAACACCGCGCCGCTGCGGGCGGATCCGGTTCGGGGACCGTCCATCACCGCGCGCATCCCTGCCGGCCGCTGGGGCAAACCCGAGGACTTCCGCGGCCCCGTCGTCTTTCTCGCTTCCCCGGCCTCCGAGTACGTGAACGGCGAGATCCTCGTCGTCGATGGCGGCTGGATGGGGCGGTGAGCTTCGCGGTCGGCTATTGCAGGTGGATCCACATCGGGCTCACCCAGACGATCTCGCCGTCGGCCTGCTCGCCCCGAACGTAATAGTAGGAGACCTTGCCGGGCTCGGCGGCGGCGTCGCGCCAGGTGAAATTGACTTCCGCCGTGCCGGGCTCGGTGGTGTAGACGTAAGCGCCGTCTTTGATGATGTGGACCTTGGCAAACGGCGCCGTACCCCAAAGCTTGACTTCGATGACCGGTTGACCTTCGAGGGTGAACTCCTCGCCCATGAAATGGCCGCTCGAGCGGACGTCGGCGAGGATGTTCTCGGTGGCCCCGTAGATTCGGCGCTTCTTGAATGCCTCGAGGATCGCATCCCGCGTCGGCTCCTCGACCCAAAGGTTGCAATAGGACATGTGGGTGGAGATGTGGTCGCTCGAGGCCTGGAACCCGAGGCGGTAACCTTTCTCCAGCGCCAGGTTCACGAATCCGAGCGGCCGCCAGCCGCCGATCGAGTCTCCTTCAGAGTTCGATCGCGGCGCGCCCGGCATCTCGTAGTTTTGCCGGTCGCCCTGGTAGATCTCCACCACCGGCTCGACTTCCGGATCGTTGTCCCGCCAGTCGGTGCCCATGCGCGTGGCCGAGGTGTGGACTGCGGCGATACCGTCGAAGTACCGGAGGTATTCGTAAAGCATCTGGGTATCCGGGGCCGGCTCCGGGGGCGAATCTTCTTCCGTTTTCGGCAGCCGCGGCAGAGGCCGGATGCCCCGCCGGGCAAAGATCACGTTGCGGTGCCCTTCCGGATACCGGACGCTGCGCTCGTAGCTGAACATCGGCGTGAAGCGGCCGGGCAGCAGGAACGCGTCGGTCATCTTTTGGGTGAGCCACCAGGTGTACTCCCGTCCGCCGCCGTTGTCGTGATCGCAACAACCAGCCCAGTCCATCGAGGCGGCGTCGATCAGGTAGCGCCAGGCGTCGATAATGGCGCCGTCGTTGCGGCCGTCGCCGCTGATCTCCGTGTGACGGTGAAACTCGCCTCGCAGCAGGCGGAACTCCCGGGCTCCTTCCGGCGTGTCCAACCTCACCCGGTAGGTTCTCATCCGGTCCACCTGGCTGCGTTCCAGATCCGTGTCAGGCTCCGGCGAGGAAGGAACCTCTTCGGGCAAGGGAGCGAGAGCGGCTGTCGATGGCGTATGGCGGCGGCGAGCCGGAGCGTTCTTGCCGAACCGGTATCCGGCCCGGCTAACGTGCTCCAACCAGGCCGTGTCCAGCTCCCAGGCAACCAGGTCATAATTGATACGGGTGTCCTGTCCTCCCGAGGTGATCAGTCCGCTTTGGTTGAAGCGGTGGTCGGTGGAGCCGACGATAAAGACCTTCCCGTCGTCCAGGCCCAGCATCGCCGGCCGGTTGTCCAGCACCGCGTCGGAGTGTGGCAGGAAGACCGGGCCCGTCCAGGTCTCGCCGTCGAAGAAGACGAGGTTCTCGAACCAGGTCGTGCCCACCGGTCCCCGAACGCTGCCGACGACGTTACGGTAAGCCAAGAACACGGTGCCGTCGCGGCTGGCGGTTAACCGGACGAAGCTCTTCGAAGGGTAGTTCCGCGGATAGGGCGTCGTTCCTGGGGGGCGATTTAACGCGAGCTCGGGGTTTGGCTGTTCGGTAGAGGGAATTCGGGGGTTGCCGCGTAGCCTCCCGTAATGAACCGGGTGGGGTGCGGGCCAGATCGCAATCACCGGGTCCAGTGCGGCCTGCGTGTGATAGAAGCGCCTTCCTTCGATCACTTTCACTCGGACCTCCATGCCCTGGTAGAGGCCCGTGCCGGTGGTCTCGTACGCGCCAAAATCCTTGCCCCAGCGCCGGTAGGACTCCTCGTAGGCGACCCAGATGCGTGCCGGAGGGGTGTAGACGACGCTCGGGCGGGCCTCGAACTTCCGGCTGGCGGCTACCGGAAGCGGCTTGTCGGCGATGATCGTCCCGGCGAAGTTGAAGCGGCGAAGATAGACGTCGTAGTCGCCTTTATCATACGTATCCCAGACCACCGCCATCTCGCCCCCAGGCCCGGCGGCGATTTGCGGGGCCCAGTCGTTGGCCAGTGACGGCGACACTTGAAACGGCTCGCCGAAGCGGTCGCCTTCCTGTCGCGCGATGAGGATGTCGAAATCGCCGTCAACGAAGGCTTGCCACGCAACCCAGACGGCTCCGCGGGTGTCCGTCGCCGCCACGGGACTCAAGTCCGGGCCCGGTGTTTGCGTGAGCCGGATCACGTCAGACCACGCGCCGCCCTCCCGCCTGCGGGCGTACAGGTCGAAGTACCCGCCGACACGGGCCGACCAGATCACCCAGACGCGACCGTTCCCATCCACGGCAACCGCTGTCTTGTAAACGTCCTGGCCGGCCTTGGAGACCGGCTCCGGCTCGCTCCATTCGCCGGTAGCCAGGGAATACTCTCTGAAGAAGACCTGGTCGCCGCCCACGGGGCGCGCCAGCGGATCATACGAGGCCGGCTTCTCAGTGAGCTGGCGGGGCCAGACCTGGCTGCGGTCGCCGTGGGTGAACTTCACGTAGGCGAGGTAGATCGTGTCGCCGTGGCGGGCAAGGGCAGGGAAGTCTTCCTCTTCGATCGAGCTGGTCAACAGACGGGGAGCAGGGGTGAGGGTGACCTGGGCGCGGCCGTTGAGCAGCCGTAACGTCCGGCCCCAAGCGAGCTGCGAGAGTTCAAAGCTGAAATTGCCCTGGCGGGTGCGGACGGTGAAGCTTGGCGCCGCGTCCAGCAGCTCGGCGGTGACGAAGATCACCCGGGGCAGCACCGGAAACCGGCGCCGGTTCACCGTGCGGCTGTTGGCGAGGTTCACCCGCACCGTGCGGATGTCCCAATCGCTGTCGCCGAGCACATCTGCCGGGATCGGACGCCGCAGGGCCAGCTTCGTGATTCTGGCGCCTTGCGCCTCAATGGAGCCTTTCCATCGCGTCGGCCGGTTGTCGGTTACGCCCAAGATGAGGGCGAACTGGACCTCGCCTCGCGACCCCCCACTCGGCGCCTGTGTCCAAGCTTCCGGCGGAACTGCGGAAAAGAGAATCAAACAAGCGGCTAGGCGGGCTCCTCGTTTCCCCATATCCAATCTTCCTTCCGGCATCATCGCCTGCCGAACGGCCGCCGCAGCGGCGTTCCGCATTTAACGTATCGTAATCCACATCGGGCTGACCCAAACGATTTCGCCATCGGCCTGCTCGCCGCGGACATAGTAGTAAGAGGTTCCGGGCCGGGCGTCTGCGTCCTTCCAAGTGAGGGTGACTTCGCGGGTATTGGGTTCGGCGGTGTAGACGTAGCGGCCGTCTTTGATGATGTGCACCTTGGCGAAGCGGTCCTGACCGATCAGCTTGATTTCCAGCGTAGGCGCGCCTTTCTGGGCGAACTCTTCACCCATGAAGTGGCCATTGCAGCGGACGTCCGCGAGGATGTTATCGGTAGCCCCGTAGACGCGGCGCTTCTTGAACGCTTCGAGGATCGCTTCGCGGGTGGGCTCAGTGACCCACACGTTGCAGTAGGACATGTGCGTGGAGATGTGGTCGCTCGAGGCTTGGAAGGCCAGCCGGTAGCCTTTTTCGAGCGCCAGGTTGACGAATCCCTTGGGCCGCCAGCCGCCGATGGAGTCTTTGGCTGAATTCGCCCGCGGCGCCCCGGGCATTTCGTAGTTCTGCCGATCGCCCTGGTAGATCTCGACCACAGGTTCCACTTCCGGATCGTTGTCTCTCCAATCGGTACCCATGTTCGTCGCCGAGGTGTGGACGGCGGCGACGCCGTCGAAGTATCGGAGGTACGCGTAGAGCATCTGGGTGTCCGGGGCCGGTTCGGGCGGCGAGTCATCGGCGGTCTTCGGCAGGCGGGGCAGGGGGCGGACGCCGCGCCGGGCGAAGACGACGTTGCGGTGGCCCTCCGGATAGCGCACGCTCCGCTCGTAGCTGAACATCGGCGTGAAACGGCCCGGCAGCAGGAAGGCGTCGGTGGCCTTCTGGGTCAGCCACCAGGTGTATTCGCGCCCGCCGCCGTTGTCGTGGTCGCAGCAGCCGGCCCAATCCATGTAAGCGGCGTCCAGTAGGTAGCGCCAGGCGTCGATCAACGCTCCGTCGTTGCCGCCGTCGCCGCTGATTTCCGTGTGGCGGTGAAACTCGCCGCGCAGCAGGCGCAGCGTCTCTTTCTTGCCGCCGCTCGAAAGGGTGACGCGGTAGTCGCGTATCAGAGCTACCTGCCGTTGTTCTGCGGAGACCTCGCCCGAGCCGCGCGCCGGCCCCTCCGGCGGGAGCTCGGCCAGCAAGGTTCGGCCCGCTTTGACATTGAGGCGCATCTCGTGAACGAAGACGTCGTAGTGGAAGATATCGCGCTGCCGGCGCGGCCGTCCGCTCCAGGCGAAGCGGTGGTCGCTCGCCGAAGCCATCAGCAACGCGGGTCCGCTTCTGGCGAGCATGGCAGGGCGGCGGTCCAGGATGCCGTCGGAGAAGGGAACGAAGACCGGCCCGTGCCAGCGTTCTCCGTCGAACCAGACCAGATTCTCGAACCACGAAGTTCCCAGCGGACCCCAGACACGGCCGGCGGCGCTACGGTAGGCGAGAAAGACCGTCCCGTCGGGGGCGACGGCCAGCCGCGGATGGCTTTTGGAGGGGTAGAAGCGCTCATATGGGGTGCTGCCGGGCCTCCGGTTGCGCGCCAGTTGCGGGGCCGGCTGGGGCGTGTATCTTTCCGGAATCCGGCGATTGGCAGCCTTGTTGTAAGGGTGGGTTGCCGGCCGTTTCCGCAAGGCCTGGGCGATGTTGTCCCGGGTGGTGAAATAGCTCCCGTTTTCGAGGATCTTCACCCGCACGTGCTGGCCTTGGTACAGGCCGCTGCCGGTTGTCTCGTACGCCCCGAAGTCCTTGCCCCAGCGGGGATAGGACTCTTCGTAGGCGACCCACACGCGGCCCGCCGGATCGATGGCGACGCTCGGCCGGGCTTCAAAACGTGCCGAGGCCGCAACCGGTTGCGGATCGTTCAGCTTGATGCCGCCGCGCCACCGCATCCGCCGCACGTAGACGTCGTAATCGCCCTTGTCATAAGTGTCCCAGGCCACGGCCACTTCGCCGTCTGGACCGGCGGCGATTTGCGGAGCCCAGTCGTTTGCAGGAGAAGTGGAGACTGTCGTCTCCGGGCCGAAGTTCTCGCCTTGTTGAACCTTCAGCAGAATGTCGAAGCCGTTCCGGTCTCCCTGCCAGGAGATCCAGACGCGGCCCAAAGAGTCCGTCACGGCCGCTGGCTGGAGGTCCGGCCCCGGCGCTTCGGTGAGCCGCATCGTCTTCGACCACCGGCCGGCCTTCTTGAACCGGGCGTAGATATCGAAGTTACCGTCCTTGCGCGCCGACCAGACGACCCAGACGCGGCCCTCGCCATCCACGGCGACGGCCGCCCGATAGAGATCTTGTCCCGGCTCCGTCACGGCATCGGGGGCGCTCCAGCGCCTCGCGGCGGGATCATATTCGACAAGGAAGATCCGGTCGCCTCCTACCGGACGGGCCAAGGGGGCGAACGAGGCCGGTTTCTTCCGCAGCAGCCGCGGCCACGCCTGAGAGCGGTCGCCGTGGGTGAATTCGATGTAAGCAAGGTAGATCTTGCCGTTGCCCTCAGCCAGGGCAGGGAAGTCTTCTTCTTCGATCGAATCGGTCAGCCGCGTCGCTGCGGGGACCCGTTCGATCTTCACCCGGCCGCCGAGCTTGGACACCGTCTGTCCCCAAGCGAGTTCGTCGAGGGTGATCTGAAAGTCACCCTGATCCGTGCGTACGCGGAACTGCGCCGAGGAATCCTGCGTCTCGGCCGTCACCAGGATGCCGTTCTCGAGCACTGGCGGGAGGCGGCCGCGCCTCTGCCGGCCCCTCGTCAGCCGGACGCGCCGGGTCGCCAGCCGCCAGCGGTTTCCGTCGATCTCATCCGGGCGTTGCAGCCTCCAGCCCTCGAGCTTCAGGATGCGCGCCCCCGAGGCGCGGATCTCCCCGTCCCAGGTTGCCGGCTCCGCATCGCCGAAACCGAACAGAACGGAGAACTCAATGGTTTCCGCCTGACACGCAACGCCCCATGCCAGAATCCCGATTCCCAACA
>CAYWXL010000087.1:0-15838 GCA_964461995.1 uncultured Solibacteraceae bacterium | reverse complement strand
CCCCCAAGCGCCCAGACTGAACAGCGATTATACAACACCAAAGATTGCTTGAACCGCCTTGGGTTTCCCGGCGGCTCCAGGAGTTGGAAGCATGGAGCAATTGGAATACGAAGCAGGTTTCCGCCGGAGGTCCGGGAGCGGGGCGGGTTGACGCTGGCGGAGTTCGAGCGATGTATGATCAACGTCACGGCGCTTCTCAGAAGAAGGCCGGCGTTGCGTAATTCAGTTTTCAGGAAACCCGGGGCGGTTCACACAGCGCCCAGACTCCGCAATTCCCAGTTCCCCCCCAGCGGCTGCAAGCCGACCGTCGTTCCCCCAGCTCCCGCGGCTGGAATCGGGAATCGAGGTAGCCTGCCCCGGTACGTGTTCAGCCGGACACCCGGGGTGATAGCATGAGGGGCATGCGAATTCTGTGGCCGGCCGCCGTGGCTCTCACGCTCATCTCTCTGCCCGTGGTGGCGGCCGATTATCTGCTCATCAGCGACGCGGAGATCGAGGCCGCCCGGCGCAAGGCGGCCGAGCACGAGTGGGCGAAGCAGGTGCTCGACGAACTGCTCGAGCGGGCCCGCCAGCAGCTCCGTGAGCCCGTCGAATTGCCCGACCGCGGTGGCCAGTGGCCCCACTGGTATAGCTGCCCTCGCGACGGCGCGCGGCTCGTCACGGTCTCGCCGACCGAGCACCGCTGCCCGGTTTGCGGTACGGTCTACCGCGGCGAGCCCTACGATTCCGTGGTCCTGTACTGGGTCCACGGGCGCTACAGTCGCGCCGTTCGGGACCTCGGACTGGCCTACCGGTTCACCGGCGAGCACGCCTTCGCCCGCCGCGCCGAAGAAATCCTTACCGGCTACGCTGACCGCTACCGTTCCTACCCGCTGCACAACATCCACGGCGAAGCCAAGGTGGGCGGAGGCCGCGTCATGGCGCAGACCCTGGACGAAAGCGTCTGGTTGATCCCGGTGGCCTTCGGCTACGCCCTGGTCCGCGACGCTCTCCCGGAAGCCGCCCGGCGCCACATCGAGCAGGATCTGCTCCTTCCCGCGGCGGAGACGATCCGTTCCCACCGGATGGGGATCCACAACATCCAGTGCTGGAAGAACTCGGCGGTCGGACTGGTCGGCTTCGTCACCGGCCGCGACGAGCTGGTCCGTGACGCCATCGACGATCCGGACCACGGCTTCCGCGTCCAGATCGCGAAAGGAGTCACCGAAGGCGGCCTGTGGTGGGAAGGCTCGCTAGGTTACCACCAGTACACGATGAGGGCGCTGTGGCCGCTGGCCGAAGCCGCCCGCCACGCCGGCATCGACCTTTACACGGACCGCTACCGTTCGCTCTTCGACGCGCCGCTGACCCTCGCTCTCCCCAACGGCGACCCGCCCGGATTCAACGACAACGCCGGCAACAACGTGCTCGCCTACGCTCCGCTCTATGAAATCGCCTACGCTCGGTGGAAGCGTCCGGCCTACGGCCACCTCGTCGCCCGGACGAAGCGCGACAGCCTTGAGGCGCTACTCTACGGCGTTCCCCAAGCGCCGGCCGGACCGATGCTCCCCACCGACAGTACGCTGCTGCGCCAAGCCGGCTACGCCGTGCTCCGCTCTCCGGCCATGGCCGCCGCCGTCCGCTTCGGCACCTACGGGGGCGGCCACGGCCATCCCGACATGCTCAACATCGTCACCTACGGCGCCGGCCGGCAGGGCGGACTCGATCCCGGCTCTATTCACTACGGGGTGCCGCTGCATCGGGAGTGGTACCGCACCACCATCGCCCACAACACGGTCTCGGTGGACGGCAAGCTCCAGGCCCGCGCCGATGGCCGCCTCGAGGACTGGAAGACGGAAGGCGGCGTGACCATGTTGGAAGCCCGCGCCGACGAGGCCTATCCCGGCGTCCGGCTGCGCCGCCGCCTGCGATTGGACGGCAAGGGTCTCGAAGATCGCTTCGAATGCTCTTCGGAAACCGAACACGTCTATGACTGGGCGTTCCACGCTCCGGGCCGGCTGCGGGTCGTCGGGGTCGAGATGGAACCGGGCGGGGCGCTGGGGGACGCCAACGGCTACCAACACCTGAAGATTCGGCTGCGGGGACAAACGGACGGCGACTGGCGTGCGGTCTGGACCGACGGCGCCGCGCGGCTCGTCATCCGGATGAAAGGCGCTCCGGGTACCGAGGTCTACGTCGGCTCGGGACCCGGCCGCGACCCGGCCACGGAGATCGACGCGCTGATCGTCCGCCGCCGCGCGACAACCACGGTCTTCGAGGCCCGCCACGAATTCACCCGCGAATAACCACTCTTTTTCGGGGACAGTCACCGCAATTACCAAATCGGCGGCGCAGACGGCGGCGAGCCAGCTGTTGCAACACCCCGCGTCGCGTGGCGGGAAGGGGGAAGTGAACAGGCTGCGATCGGATGAAGACTCAATCTTCCGGCGCCCTCTCGATTTCAACGTTGTTCTTCACCGGCCCGGCTCTATCGGGATTGGGCCGAACCGCCGTTCCAACCTTCAACTGCCGGTGGGATACCCTCCCACGCATTACCGCGTCTCTTCACCTGACGTCCCCTATCCCCTCGCTAAGGAATAGCGGCTTTCTCGGCCGTTGGGTCGGGGCGGGGGCGGAGTGGGAATCGGTGATCCACAGCTCTTCCGGACGAGCAAAACAGCGCCTGTGCGGAGCCGCCCCCTTTCGGTCTCGGCGCTCCACACAGGCGTGAGCCGTACTCTAGAGAGGCAGGGTCCCAGCGACAGGGATCGGAATCGAGCTACTCCTCTTCGTGTTTACGGCTCCCACGATATACCTCGTCCAGGAGAGAGCCCGACACGGAGCAGCCCCGGCAACCGGCGCCTTCGAGCCGTGCCGCTTCGGCGAAAACCTCGCCTGGAGAGCGCTCCACGTAGTCAGTCGGAATCCGGAACAGCGCCGACACGGGCTCCCCCGGGGTGATGGCGGTCATCTGGCGCCGGGTTCTCATCACCACATTACCTTTGGGGTCGATCGTCGAGGTGATCACCCGAAGCTCGGCGCAGCCCAACGCCGGCGCCCGCCAGATCTCGATGCGATTCTTCTCACCGATTCCCAAGCCCGGCGGCAGTTTGGCCTCGACCACCGCCTTCTCCACCTCGAAGCCGGAGATCTTCTCGGCAACCTTGTGCCACGGCTCTATAACGGTCCCGCGCAGCGGCTTGTCGCAGCCGCCGCGCCGGCTCTCGAGCATTCCCTTCACCTGCCGTTCCGAAAGCTCATAAGTCGTGATCGACTTCGTCTTGCCGTCGATGACCGTCCGCTTCCCGGCCTGGACATCGACGACCGCTCGCAGATCGACCGGCTTGCGATTGACACGCTGGCGCCACTCGACCCACGAGCCATCGCTGCGGAAGGCCACGCTGGCCACGTAGATCAGATGGTTGCCCGTGTTGTCTTCGAATTCCTGCACCCTCGTAGCCGTAAAGGGCACAAAATCGGTCCCGGCCGCGAGCGCGGGCAGCACACACACTGATGTCAGAACACCCACCGCGGCCGGCCGGATCTTTCGCCGGAGCCTCTTGGCGAACATACTCGTCCCTCCTTAGCTATTGACTTAATAGCAGTCGATGCACGGATTGTAATACCCGCAATATGCTTCGGACACGCAATACTTGATGTACCCCTCGCCGGGGCCGATCAGGCAATCGTCGAAGTTGCAGATGTCTACTTCACAAACGTCGGGGTCACAATCGGACGTCGCGCCACACATGTACCACTTCCACCATCCAAAATTGTAATACCACCCGGATCACAAGTGCCTGAGCTGGAATACACAGGACCGTGGTAGAGGGTGGCGATGAGCAACACGGTGAGAACCGTTGTTCCCAGCAGCATTCTCGACTTTGTGAGTTTGAGTCGTTCCCCCATGGCTAACCTCCGAGATCGATTCTACCCCCCCAAAAAAAAATGTCAACAGAAATCGTCATTTAGGAAACAATAATTCCGGTAGGCTATCAATACAGATTAGTGCGGTAAGTTTCTCACGATTTCCGACCGTCAGATCGGAGCGTTGTGGCGCATCAAGCGGCCGGGGTGAATCGGCCGCGAGAGGGAACAGGACTTTTTCGGTGACAGACTTTTTCGGTGACAGGCAACGCAATCACCGAGTCGGCGCCGGGGCCGCATTGCGGCGCCCCACATCCCGCAGCCGGAATTGGGAATTGAGTGGCCTGTCACCGATTTGAACGGATCACGACCTGTTCAGAGCGGAAATCGGCCGCCGTGGCAACGAGTTGGCGCCGCCGCAGGCCGCCCCGGCCACGATCGCCTGGTACAAATCGGACGGACGAGCTGCGGCGGCGCCTCCGCATGGGACCGCGATCCGCGCGCTCGTCCCGGAATGGAGCGTCCAGATGAGCGGAGAAGAAAAACTCATCCAGCCGGAAGCGGCTTCGAGTCCGGAATGCCCGGGCGCCGCTCTGGCGCCCCTGCCGTGGAGGTCCGCGCCAATCCCGAACGCCGGGTGGGGATTCGCTTTGTCTTCGCCTTCTCGTCCCAGTAACTTACTGCCGGGACCGCGTGACGCCGCCGGCGCCGGACGCGTCACACGTCGCGCTAACCCAAACGAACCAAAGGACTTCTCGTTTTCACGATTTTGCGCGCCGATTCGGCGTCATCCGTCACGGCTCGCGCAGACACGCAGGCGGCCAAAGCCGCCGTGGGACTCCTGCGCAGCGCCTGGATCAGCCGATCTGGGTGCCGATCACCTCGCCGGAGACGATGATCTCCACGCGGCGGTTCTTCTGGCGGCCTTCGCGAGTGCTGTTGTCGGCCACCGGCATCCGCGAACCCATCCCGATCGCCGAGATGCGCTCGGGTGGGATGCCCTGGGATATGAGGTAGTCGCGCACTGCCTCGGCGCGTTTCAGCGAGAGCCGGTTGTTCAGCTCGTCGCTGCCCGTGGAATCGGTGTGGCCCTCGCACTCCAGCCGCAGGTCCGGGTAGACCATCATGATGCCGGCCAGTCGAGCCAGTTTTTCCCGGGCGATCGGCCGCAGGTCCCACTTGCCGACGTCGAAGAGCACGTCGGACATGTTCACCACCAGGCCCCGGGGAGTGTCACGGGTCTCGAGAACCTTATTAAATAGCTCGAGCAACTTGTGCCGCAGCGCCTGCTGCTCCTCGCGGGCCAGCTCGGCCTGCCGCCGCGCTTCTTCGGCGGCCCGGCGGGCTTCTTCGGCGCGGCGCTGCTCGGCTTCGCGCTCCATCATGGCCCGGGCGCGGGCGGCCTCGGCCTCGGCCTTCTTGGCGGCGGCGCGGGCGGCTTCGAGCTCGGCGCGGATGCGCTCCTGGTCGGCGCGCAGCCGGGCTGCCTCGGCCTGGGCCCGGCGTTCGGCCTCGGCGCGGCGTTCTGCTTCGGCCCGCTGGGCCGCTTCGTTCGCCCGGCGGGCGGCCTCGTCGGCCTCGCGCTGCTCTTTCTCGATCCGGGCCTGCTCCTGGCGCTCGAGCGTGGTGATCTTGGCATCCTCGGCCGTCTGCACGGCCTGGCGCGCGTGCTGGATCGCTTTCTTCTTATCGCCTAGCTTCAGCGCGTTCTCAGCCATCTGCAGCCCCGCTTCGGCACGGGAGAAGATGTCCTCGGCCCACTTGTCGGCGGCCAGCGACTTGGCGATCTGCACGGCGTTGCGCGCCTCGTACAATTCAAGTGGCGTGTGCTTCAGATCCAGCGTCAGCGACAGCGGGTTCGACAGCGCCGCGTACTGGCCCTTCTTGAGCAGCTCATATTTGGCGTCGATGAAGTGGACCCGGCCCTTGGTGCCTTTGCGGGCCTCGTTCTGGACCACGATCAGGTCGCTCGGCTGGTGGACGGAAAAATATGGTTCAGCGGTGACAATCAGGCCGAAGACTTGGAGATCGGTGGTGACCTTCAACTTGCCCCGGCCGCTCTTAGTGAGAATCTCGCCTAGGTTCTCGGCGCGGCCCTCCGGCGTGATGGCCCAAAAAACGTAGGTCAGGTACTCGGCCCCGAACTGAGTGGGCGAGCCGAGGCTCTCGAACTCGGCTTCGATTTCGGTCCGGCCGCGCTTGTTCGCGACGCTGGCTCGCCCGCGGGCCCGAGGCATGATAGCGGTGCCGACGAAGTCGATCCGTGTCGAGCCGCTTTTGACTCGATAGTTGATCGCTTTGATCGTCTTGGAAACCACGTCGGCCTTGAAAACCGGGGTTTCCGGCAGCTCAAGCACCTGCCGGCCGGCTTCCGCTCCGGCCGGCTGCTGCGCCGGCGATACGGCCGCGATGAGTCCCATCGCAGCGGTGAGTAGCCATATCTGTTTCATATGGAAAAACCTTCCTACCGGCAAGGGCTCGGGCCTCGGCCGGTTACGACTTAAGATGCAGCGCTTTAGAGCCAGGATGCACGACTGAAAAGTCAAGATTGTGCCGGGTGTCCGAACCTCGGTAGGCTGGGAATGACCACCAAGGAGGCGATCATGGGGCGTGCGGGAGCGGCACATAAGCGATTCATATTGCTGGGACTGATCTTGGCCGGTACCGCCTGGGCTTGGCAAGATGCCATCCATCTCACCTTAGAAGAAAAGGAACACTTCCTGAAGACGGCCAAGATCATCCGGCTCAAGCGGCTCTCGGAGGGGATCACCGGGTCGATGCGCGCCACTTTGACCGACGGCAAGCTTACCCACGACGCGCACGTCCAGACCATCGACGAGTACAAACCCGTCTTCACCTCGGCCCTGGGTACCGAGATCCACTTCAAGGACACTTACAAGGGCAACATCGCCGCTTACCGGCTGGCGAAGCTACTCGGAATTGCCCATATGGTGCCGCCGTCGGTCTACCGGAAGGTCCAGGGCAACAGCGCCGCCGTCACTTGGTGGGTCGACAACGTGCTGATGACGGAGAAGCAGCGCTACTTCAAGAAGATCACACCGCCGGATTCCGACCGGTGGAACAAGCAGATTTACATCGTCCGCGTGTTCGATAACCTTATTTATAATACGGACCGCAATCTGGGCAATCTCCTCATCACCGCCGACTGGCGGATCAAGATGATCGACCACACCCGGGCCTTTCGCCTGTACCGCAAGATCAAGAGTCCCCGCGACTTGGTCAAGTGCGACCGGAGGCTGCTCGAAGCGATGCGCCGGCTCGACGAAGAGACGCTGATGCGCGAGTTGCCGCCTTACTTGACCAAGGCTGAGATCCGCGCGCTACTGGCCCGCCGCAACCTGATCGTCGAGTACTTTGAAAAGAAGATCGCGGAAAAAGGCGAAGACGCGGTTCTTTATGACTATCTCTCGACTCTGGACGCCGAAGGCAGACCCGTCAAGAAAGCATCGGAAACCTCGCCGGCTGGGGCTGCATCTCAGTAGCAGGCTGGAGAACGCGGGAGACTGCGGCGAAGCCACGCGCCCGCCGCCCGGCAGACAGAAATAAGTTTTTCAGAGTTCAGAGAGGTTTTCTATGAAGATCACAACGCTTCGAGCGGCAGCTCTTGCCTTGCTCCTCGCCTTCGGTCTCGCGGCGGACACACTGATCCTGAAGACAGGTGAGCGCATCACGGGCATGTACATTGGCGGCGACGCCCGCACCGTGCGCTTCATCGGACCGGACCGTACGCCGCGGGATTATTCCATCATCGACGTCCGAGCCATCGAATTCGGCTCCTCGCCAGCTACGGCCTCTGCCCCCGCAGCTCCCGCTGCCCTACCGGTTGCGCCCGCTTCTCCAAAGGCCCCAGCGCCGGCCTCGGCGGCCCAAACGGCGGCGAGCGTCGTCGTTCCGGCCGGGACCGAAATCATCGTGCGGACGATCGATTCCATCGACTCGAAGACCACGGCCATAGGCGAGCGCTTCCGCTGCAGCGTCGATGACCCCGTGGTGGTCGGGAACCAGGTCGTTGTCCCACGCGGAGCGGACTGCACCGTCCAGGTGATGCGCGTCAAGGAGGGCGGCCGCCTTACCGGCAGCGAAGAGCTGGCCATCAAGCTCTACAACATCACCCTCAACGGCAAGGCCTACGACGTCGCCGCCGGCTACGCGGAGCTGAAAACGAAGGGCGAAGGGAAGTCCACGGCGAAGAAAACCGCTGTCGGGGCCGCTGCCGGTGCAGTAATCGGAGCCATCGCCGGCGGTGGCAGGGGCGCGGCCATCGGCGCGGGTATCGGCGGAGCAGGCGGCGTTGCTGCCTCGGCGATCCGGGGCCCCCGGCTGTACATTCCTTCGGAAACGCGCCTTTCATTTGAACTCCGCGCACCCCTGGCGGTAGAGTGAGCATCCAAGAGCGGAGAGGAAAAGCACTACATGAGTGATTCATTCCGTCCCGCTGTCGGGCATTGCATGCCCCGGCTCACGACCCTCGGTCTCACGCTGGCGCTCGCCGCTGGGGCGCGCGCACAATCCCAGGAACCTTCCCGGAACCCGCTGTCCGCATTGAGTGACTCGCTGGCGGCTCTTTCAGAGTTGGTCAGCCCCGCCGTGGTCGAAGTCATCGCCAGCGGCTTCACCGCCGTCGCCGGCCAGAATCTGAAGGAAACCGGCGAGGTCACTGTAGGCATGGTCTCCGGGTCCGGCGTCTTCGTCGATACGGCGGGCTATATCGTGACGAGCGCGAGCCTCGTCGCGGGCGCCGAGCAGATCCGCGTTCTGGCGATGCTGCCCACCGAAGGCGGACGCAGCGTGCAAGGCTCGGTCGTCCGTCCCTCCGGCCGCCTGCTCGAAGCCAAGCTCCTCGGCTACGATCTGGAAACCGATGTCGCGGTGCTGAAGGCCGATGTGAGGACCCTGCGCTACCTGCGGCTGGCCGACTCCGACACTGTCCGCAAGGGCCAGCTCGTCTTCGCCTTCGGCAATCCGCGGGGCGCCGAGGAGAGCGTCTCGATGGGCGTAGTGAGCGCCACTGCCCGCCAGCCGGCTCCGGAAGACCCGATGATCTATATCCAGACGGACGCCGCCGTCGGAGCCGACGGCGCCGGCGGGCCGCTGGTGGACATCCAGGGCAGGATGATCGGATTGAACACCTTCCGCGGCCGCCCCGGCGCGCCCAGCCGTTACAGCTACGCCGTGCCGAGCAACATCGTTCGGGCCGTCTACGAGCAGGTCCGCGAGCACGGCCGCGTCCGCCGCGGCACGATCGGCGTCCTGGCCCAGACGATCACCCCGGAAATGGCCCTGGCGCTGAAGCTGCCCGTCAGCCAGGGCGTGATCATCGGCGATGTGATGCCCATGTCGCCCGCTGACCAGGCCGGCATCGAGATCGGCGACATTGTTTTGAGCCTCGACGGCAAGCAGATGGAGAACGGCCGGCAGTTTATCGTGAACCTCTACCAGCGCCGGGAGGGCGACACCGTGATGCTGACCATCCAGCGCGGCGAGGAGGTCCGCCCGGTCGAGGTCAGGGTCGTCGAGCGCGACGAGGCGCCGCAGCGCCTCTCTAAGCTGGTCGATCCGCGCAAGAGCTTCGTGCCCCAGCTGGGCATTCTGGGTGTGGACGTCAACCAGGACATTCTCGACGAAATCCCTTTCCTGCGCACGCTCGACGGGGTGCTGGTGGCCGCCCTGCCGGCGGGTCTGCCCCGGGCCTACGACTTCCGGCCGGGCGACGTGATCCACTCGGTGAACGGCGTCCCGCTGAAAGACCTGAGCGACCTGCGGGAGCAGTTGGCCGGCAAGGGACGTGGAAACTTCGTCGTCTTACAGCTTGAGCGGCTGGGCCAACTCCGCTACTGCACCGTGGAGCTAGTGCTCGACGGCCGGGAATAACGCCCGGCTCCAGACCACCGTAGCGTGGCGGGAACATAGGGCGCCCGAGAACCAGAAACCAAGCTCTCAAGATCCGATAGAGTGTTGGTATGAAGGTGCGGGGCGCTGTGGCCGCGGCGCTGGCGATCGTCATCCTTTCCTGCGGGGGACGGAAACGGCCGCAACCAGGGGAATTCGTCGGCTCGGCCTCCTGTCGGAGCTGCCACGAGAATTTCTATCGGCTCTGGGCGCCGTCCCATCACGGGCTGGCGATGCAGCCCTACACGGCTGAGTTCGCCCGGCGGGAACTGACGCCGCAGGTCCAGCCGGTCACGATCGGCGCTTTCCGCTACCGGGCCGACATAACGGGCGAGCGCGGCTGGATCATCGAGCGAGGTCCGGACGGGGAGAAGCGCTTTCCCATCGAGTACGTTCTCGGCGGCAAGAACATTTATTATTTTTTAACCCCGTACCGGCGCGGCCGGCTCCAGACCTTGCCGCTGGCCTACGACGTCCGAGCGAAGGAGTGGTTCGACACCGCCGCCAGCGGCGTCCGCCATTTCCCGGACATGGAAGACGAACCGCTGCACTGGACCCACCGGGCTTACACTTTCAACACCTCCTGCTACGGCTGCCACGTCAGCCAGCTCACCGTCAACTACGACCTGAAATCGGACAGCTACCGGACGACCTGGCGGGAGCCGGGAATCAATTGCGAGACGTGCCACGGGCCGGCGGGCGAGCACGTGGCCCGCTGCCAGGAATCCGAGGAAGCCTGCCGGGAAGACCCGCGCATCATCCGGACGAAGGTATTCGACGTCGCCCAGACGAACTCCCTCTGCGCGCCCTGCCACGCCAAGATGGCCCCCTTGACCAACGACTTCCGGCCGGGCGACCGCTACTTCGACCACTTCGACCTGGTCACCCTCGAGCACCGCGACTTCTACCCCGACGGGCGCGACCTCGGCGAGAACTATACGTTCACTTCGTGGCGGATGAGCGCTTGTGCGAAGTCGGGCAAGCTCGACTGCGTGGACTGCCACACCTCGAGCGGCCGCTACCGCTTCGCTGGCGAGAAGACCAACCAGGCCTGCGCGCCCTGCCACGCGGACAAGGTGAACGACCCGGCGGCGCACACCCATCATCCGGCGGACAGTCCGGGCAGCGAGTGCGTCGCCTGCCACATGCCCAAGACCACCTTCGCCCGCATGGTGCGCAGCGACCACTCAATGCGGCCGCCGATGCCGGCCGCGACGCTCGAATTCGACTCCCCGAACGCCTGCAACCTGTGCCACACGGACCGGGACGCGGCCTGGGCCGACCGCATCGTGCGGCGGTGGAGCAAGCGGGACTACCAGGCGCCGGTGCTGCGCGTCGGGCGTCTCGTGAAGGAGGCTCGCGAGGGCGACTGGAGCCGGCTCGAGGAAATGCTCGACTACATCACTTCGCCAAAGCGCGACGAGATATTCGCCACTTCGCTCGTCCGCCTGCTCCGGAGCTGCCCGGACGCTCGCAAGTGGAAGGCGCTGATCCGGGCGATCGAGGACCCATCGCCGCTGGTGCGGTCGGCGGCGGCGGACGCCTTGGTCGGAAACGCCTCGCCGGAAGCTGTGCGGGCCTTGATCCGGGCGGCAAAGGACGACTACCGGCTGGTGCGGATCCGGGCCGCCGCCTCGCTGGCGGGCGTGCCCCTGCGGGGCGCTAGCCGCGAAGACCGTCTGGCGGTGAAAAGAGCCACTGAGGAGTACATCGCCTCGATGCGGTCCCGTCCGGACAGCGACGCCGGTTACACGAACCTCGGCAACTATTACATGGCCACCGGCGACCTGAAAGCAGCCATCGAATCTTACGAAACCGCCGCGCGGCTGAATCCGGAGAGCGTGGCGACGCTGGTGAATCTGGCCATCGCCTACAACCTGAATGGCGAGAACTCGAAAGCCGAAAAGTGCCTGCGGCAGGCGCTCCGGGTGGAGCCGAAGAACGCTCCGGCGAACTTCAACCTCGGACTGCTGCTCGGTGAGATGGGGCGCAAAGACGAAGCCCGCAAAGCGCTCGAGCGGGCGCTAAAGGCGGACCCGACAATGGCCGCGGCGGCTTACAACCTATGCGTGCTGGAGTCAGAGCGCAGCCTGAGCCGCGCGATCCGCTACTGCCGGGAGGCCGCCGAGACCCAGCCCGACGAGCCGAAATACGCCTACACGTTAGGCTTCTACCTGGCGCAGGGAGGGCGGTTCAACGAGGCCGTGCGGGTGCTCGAGGATCTCACCACGCGGCGTCCGGACTACCGGGACGGCTACGCCCTGCTGATGGAGATCTACCGCTCGCAGGGCAACCGCGAGGCTGCCGCGGCCCTCGCGCGCCGCGCCCGCGACTACCTCCGCTGAGCCGCTTTTTACGGGTTGGTTCGAGAGGAGGTACTTGCCGCCGGCCTCCTTGACGACGAAGATCCGTTCTTTGCCCACCAGGCGCTCGATCCGCGGAAGCTGCGAACCCTCGACGCACAAGTACCACCGCTCCGGTTCCAGCCACAGCTCCCGGAACTCTTCATCGTTGATGAAGACGTCCGGCGCCCCCGGAGCGTAGGAGCCGTACTCCAGGTTGTTGACCCGGCCGTTCAGCAAAAGCGCCCGGCGGTTCGCGTAAAAGAAGACGGAGGAGAAGGCGTAGTACTGGTCGTCCACGATGAGCTTGCCCGGAGGGGCCTTCTTCAACGCTTCGGCGAGCGGGCGCGAGGAGAGGTACGGATCGAAGGCGATCAGCGCCAGCCGGGCGGCCTGGAAAAACAGGATCATCGTGGCGGCGACGGCCAGTGCCCGGCGGAGTCCGCACAGCTTCCACGCGGCGACGGCTCCGGCGAGGAAGGCGAGGGCCGCAAGCAGTACCGGGGTTCTCAGGTAAGCGAAGGAGTGCAGCGTCAAGTCCGCCATGTGGCCGAGCGAGAGAGTGTAAAGCTCCGGGTTCGGCCGGAGCGCTTCGGAGATGTCCTTCGGCGTCGGCACGTTCCAGACCGCGACGAAGATGCCGATGAGCACGGCGGCGGCGGCGAACCAGATCGCGGCCAGCAGCTTCGCTCCGGCCTCCACCCACCGGCCGCCGTTGGACAGCCCGTAGCCCAACAGCATGGCGAAAGCCGGGTAAGCGGGCATCGAGTAGTACTCCTGGGTGGTCGAGAAGCTGAAGAACACGAGCAAGAAGCCCGCCCAGCAAGCCAGGAAGAGTACGGTGCGGGCGGCGCGTCCGATCCCGCGGCGCGCGAGCTGGATCACCCCGCCGGCGAACGGGCTCCACGGGAAGAGCCAGAGCAGGTGGAACAGCCAGAAGAAAATTACCGGGACACGGTTGTAGTCCTTCGGCCATCGAGTGCCCAGGAAGCGGAACAGGTGCTCGTTGAAGAAGTAGAACCAGAAGAAGCCGCGGTAGTGGCCGGGACCGCTGGTCATGGTGAAGTCGAAGTACGGCGGGTTGCGCAAAATGGCGAGCACGTGCCAGGGCGCGGCGATGGCGAGCGTCAGCAGCAAGCCGCTGACGGGGCGCAGGCGGCGCCACGTTTCGCGCCGCGCCAATTGGCCGGTAAAGGCTAGGTAAAGGCCGCCGGCGGCGGCTGGGAATACAGCTCCGATCAAGCCCTTGAACAGGAGCCCCGCGCCGATCGAGGCGTAAAACAGATGTATCCAGAACGCTGGGCGGGGCTCGTCGGGATCGAAAGCGCGCAGAAAGCTCCAGCAGGCCAGGGTGATGGTCACCGTCAAGAAGGGGTCGGAGAACTGGACCCGGGTGAACAGCCACAATCCGATGCAGGTGGTGAGAACCAGTCCCGAATAGAAGCCCGTCCGCTTGCCGAAGGCCCAGGCGCCGAAACGATACGTGAGCCAGCACAGCAGCACGGTCATCGCCGCCAGCGGGATGCGCGCCGCCCAGTCGTGGACGCCGAAGATCAGGAAGCAGATGGCGATCATCCAGTACTTGAGCGGCGGCTTCTCCAGGTACTTGATGCCGTCCAACTGCGGCGTGACCCAGTCGCCCGATTCGATCATGTTGCGGGCGATCTGCGCCTGCACGGCGTCCACGTCGTCCATCAGCGACGGCGGGCTGGCGATGCCGCCCAGAAAGATCACCGCCGCCACCAGCAGTACGATCCAGTCGTAGGATAGGCCCCACAGGCGAGGATTATCGGTGTTCGACGTGGGCATGGGTTTCCGAACCACCTTTGTAACACGGCGGGCAGGGCTCCCCTATAATGGAGGGACCGCCTTGGCGCGTGATAAATGAAGTACGCTAGATTTGCGGTCCTTCCGCTCTCTCTTTTCCTTCTCGGCGCCGGTTCCTCCCTCGCGAAAGTCCTTTTCAAGGTCCAGCTTCCAACGCCGCGCGAGCATTACAAACGATACGACCCCGACAAAGCCGCCCTCGAGCTGATGGGTAAGATCCTCCAGAAGCTCGATCCGAAGCAGCGGGAGGCGGCCATGAAGCTGCTGGCTTCCGGCAAGCCGAAATCGCTGCCGCCGATTACGCCGGAGGAGGCGGTCAGGAGGTTTCGCGAGTTCGGCTTCGACGAATATAAGCCCGAGCTGCTGGAGGTGTTCCTGCACCGCTCGGGCGTGCTGGACGTGATCCCGCCCGATTACCGGGAGACGCTGACGCCGATCATCCACGACGCGCTGCTAGGTTTCCTGGACGGGTTGAGCGACGAACGGTTGGCCGAGCGTTTCATCGCCTTGGCGCGGGCGTCGAAGACCACACCGAGGGGCGAGAAGATCCTGCTGCTGATCTCGCGCCTGCCGGCGCTGCAGAAGGTTGGGCAAATTGTCGCCCGGGTGAAAGGCATCCCGCCGGACATCTCGCAGGCGTTGCAAACGCTCGAAAGCGGCATCAGCACGATGTCGCGCGACGAGCTGGTGCGCTATATCGAACAGGAAGCTGGACGCAAGACGCTCGAGAAATACCAGATCCGATTCGACGACGAGATCCTGGCCGAGGCGAGCGTCGGAGCGGTGATCAAAGGATCGTTCGTCCCCCCAGGCTCGGACCGGCGGCAGGAGATGGTCTGCAAACTGATCAAGCCGTACGTCGTCACCGGCCTGCCGCAAGAAATGGAGATCATCGACGCGCTGATCGATCTCGTGGATGAGCACGCGGACTTCTACCGTCTCGGCAACGTCCCGCTCAAGGAGCTGTTCCAGGACATCAAGGCGAAACTGGCTGACGAACTGCGGGTGACCCAAGAGCAGGCGAACTTCAAGCGGGCTTACGAGTACTACCGCGGCGACCGCCGCGTCAAGGTGCCGGAGATCTACTCCTTCTCCACGCCCCATGTCACGTTCATGGAGTTCCTCCACGGCGAGAAGATCACTGACGCGTTCCCCGGCGACAGAAAGCAGCGGGCCAGGCTAGCCCGGCGGCTGGCCGACGTGATGTCGGTAGATTCACTCTTCTCCCGGCAGCCGACGGCGATCTTCCATGGCGATCCTCACGCGGGCAACGTCCTGCACCTGACCGACGACCCGAAGAACCCTTACCGCATCGGCCTGCTGGACTGGGGTCTGCTCGGCGAGTTCGCCCGGGAGCGGCGGCTGCACATGGTGCAACTCAATTTGGCGCTGCGTGACAAGAACCGCAAGAAGCTGCGGCGCCACGTCGGCGCGCTCCTCGACGGCGGGCTGCCGGAAGACGACGCCCGGCGGCAGCGGGTGTTCAGGTTGGCGGAAGGCGTGCTAGGAGCTCCGGGTTCGACTTACGAGGTGTACTCGAACTTGGTTGCTGAGCTGGCCAGGAACGGCTTCGTGCTTGACCCGGAGTTCACCCTCTACATCAAGGCGCAGGTGACTCTCAACGGCATCTACCGGGAACTCGATCCCTCGCTCCGGCTGGACCGGTACCTGGAATCGCGCGTCAGCCGCCGAGTCCTGCGGGAGTTTCCGAAGCGGCTGCTCCTGTTGCCGGCTTGGAACTACCGCGGCTACCGCAGCCTGCTATCGAACGGCGACGTGTTCGCATACATTTTCTAACGAACCTCGGAAAAGCTCGCCAGAAACGCTCCTGCGCCGCCCGTTCCCCCGACGCCGAGCCAGAGACCGAGCCGGGCCCTCACCTTCTCGGGCAAAATAATCGGACCAGAAAATCC
>CAYWXL010000086.1:2469-15850 GCA_964461995.1 uncultured Solibacteraceae bacterium | reverse complement strand
CAGCTTTGGAGAATGGCGCAGGCATCAGGTCTCTCGTCGTTCAGCCCCTCTGGCAGATCGCATTCCGGCAACGCGCGAGGCGGGGCAGGCGGCCCAGACTTGCCCGCGCCCGGCGGCAACGTGACCGGGGGTACGATCTGAAGTAAACATGATAAACGAAAACGGCGCTGTTTTGCACTTTCAGAGCAAATTTTCTTGCCAAACAGTAACAACGGCGCGATCATAGTTCCAGATGCAGCAGCCGTGATCCAGGTCGCAACAAAACTCGTCCGGGCCTTCGGAAACCTGAAGGTCCGCTACAAGTTGATGGTTCTCCACAACTTGTTCTATTTGGTCCTCTCCTGCGGGGTCTATTTTTCCCTGGTTCCGGCGATCGAAGAATGGGCCGACGAGGCCCGCCGCCGGGAGGCCAGTCTCCGGCAGGAACTTAGCGCCGCCACGGGCCATCCGCTGCCTGAGCCCGAGGCGGACTTCTACGACTGGGTGGTCTATCGGGCGCGGGTAACCATCCTCGCGGTGTTGGGGGTCACCTACTGGCTCGCGGTGCTAATACTGGAAGGCTTCGTCATGCGGCTTTACATATACCGGCCGTTGCGGACGCTGCTGAGGGCCGACGAGGCCTCGCGGCGCGGCGACAGAGCACGGGAGCTGATCGACGAGGCGGTGATTTTCGACGACGAACTCGGGCGTCTGATGCGCTCCCGGAATGCGACCCTAGAGAAATTGCGCCGCCACGAGCAGGATCTCGAAGCCGCGCTGACGCGCCTGGGCGAAGCGCTGGCCGACCTCCGGCGTAAAAACTACTTGTTGGAGACTGCGAAGCAAAACATCGCCGACCAGGACCGCTTGGCGAGCCTGGGTCTGCTGGCCGCGAGTCTCGCCCACGAGATCAACACCCCGCTGGCGGTGCTGCAAGGCTCCATCGAGCAGATGCTGGAGAGCGCCCGGGAGGAATCGATCCGCCGCCGGCTGCATCGCATGCTCAAGGTAACCCAGCGGCTGCAGCGGATGAGCGAGACGATGCTGGGCTTCGTCCGCGTGCGGGACGAAGAGGCGCAGGCGCTGCCCGTCGCCGCGGTGGTGCGCGAGGCCTGGGAGCTGGTGGCAATCGACGAGAAAGCCGGAGGGGTAGGGTTCGAAATTGACGTGCCGGAGGACCTGAGGATATCGGGCAACCCCGATCGTATCAGTCAGTTATTCGTTAATTTGTTACGTAACGCTTTAAGCGCTGCCCCGCTCGGCGGCCACGTGTGGGTTCGCGCGCGGGCGATCCGAGCCGGCGGCAGGCCGATGGTCGCGGTCCGGGTTGAGGACGACGGTCCGGGGATTCCGGCCGACGTGCTGCCGAGCATTTTCGAGGCGTTCGTCACCACCCGTCTCGACTCGCGGGGTACGGGACTCGGGCTGACCGTCGCCGAGGGCATCGCCCACCAGCATGGGGGCTTGATCATCGCCTCGAACCGGCCGCAGGGCGGGGCGTGTCTCGAAGTGCGGCTGCCGGCCGCTTTGGCGGGGGATGCGGGCGCTGAGGCGCCGCGGGCCGGGGAGGGGGAAGAGGACCAATCCAAATGAGTGCGGCAGTGGAAGCGAAATCTTCGCCGCGGATCGACGTCGCTCTGCTGGACGACGACGAGGATTTCCGCACCTACATCGAAGACTTCTTGAACGAGGAGGGCCGCTACTCGGTGCGGGGCTTCTCAACTCCCCAGGAGCTGTTCGACGGCTGCCGCGAGCGGCTGCCGGACATCGTGTTGCTGGACATGAAGATGGGCGAGTACCGCGGCGAGAAGGTCCTCGAGCAGTTGCTCGCTCAGTGGCCGTCGCTGTGCGTGATCGTGGTGACCGGCTATCCGTCGCTCGAGGACATGCGGGCCACCTTCAAGATGAGGGTCTTCGACTATCTGGCGAAGCCGTTCTCGCTGGCGCAGCTCCGGACGACGCTCAAGAATGCGATCGAGGCCTACGGACTGGGGCGGACCGATCAGGACCGCCTGCGGGAGAACCTGGGCCACCGGATCCGCTTGCTCCGGGCCGAGAGGGGCTGGTCATTGAAAGACGTCGCCGGCCGGACCGGCCTGTCAGTCTCCCAGATCTCGTCGATCGAGCGGGGCGCCCACCTACCGAGCATCGAGTCGCTGCTGGCGATCTGCCGCGCCTTTGGCCTCCGCCCTTCGGAGCTGCTGGCCTCGATCGACTTCTAGGCGCCCGGGACTCCGCGGCTGGCACGCCCGCGGCCAGCGGCGCGCGGCTCAGCTTGCCAGAACCTTCATCGCCGCGGTCATGAAGGCCGGCAGGTCGTCCGGCTTGCGGGAGGTCACCAGATTGCCGTCCACCACCACTTCTTCGTCCACCCACGCGGCGCCGGCGTTCGTCATGTCGTCCTTGATGGCGAAGAACGACGTCGTCTTGCGGCCTTTGAGCATCCCGTGGGCCGAGCACAGCAGCCAGCCGCCGTGGCAGATCGCGGCGACGAGCTTACCCTGGGCGTTCAGGTCGGCGACGAACCGCGCCGGGGCCGGATGCCGCCGCATGTAATCCGGCGCGTAGCCGCCAGGGATGATGACGCCGTCGTAATCGGAAGCTTGGACGTCTTCGTAGCCCTTGTCCGCCTTGGCCGGGTAGCCGAGTTTGCTCTTGTAAGTTTCGCCGGCCTTGGGACCGACGAGATCGACCTCGGCTCCGGCTTCCTTGAGCCGGTAGTACGGGTACCAGACTTCGAGTTCCTGGTAGAGGCTGTCCACGAGAACGGCGATGCGCTTCCCTGTGAGTTCCATAACAACTCAATTGTAAGCGGCGGGCGGGGCCTTCCGGCGCGGGCTGCTCGGCGCCGCCGGCTCAGCGCAGCCGCCAAGCGAACCAGGCCATGCCGAACAGCAGCATGGCTCCCGCGAGGGTGTTGACGACGGCGCGGGAGCGCAGGCGGGCCGGGGCGCGCCACCAGGCCGTCCCGAGGGCGGCGATGACCGCCAGGTCAGCGGCCAGTGCGCCTCCGAGGACGCGCCAACTCGAAAACGCCGTGCTTTGCACGAAGAGTCCGAGCGCAAGGCCGTGGAACAGGCCGAGAACGCCGACGACCGCGTCGCGGCGACCGGCTTCGGGCAGCAGCAAGATCTCAACGGACAGGTAAGCGACGGTGAGCGCCGCGGCGGCCTCGACGAACCGCGCGGGAGGGCTCCAATCCGTTGCGGGAAGTCCCAGGGCCGCGACGGCCTGCCCGCCAGCGAAAGCGCCTGCCAGGAACCACATCTCGCGCCGGGTGCGCCCGGCGAGGACCAGGGCGAGGAGGAACAGCAGCGGGGCGAGTCCTCCGAGCACCCGTTTGGCGCCGCCCGCGGCCTGCTCGAGAAACAGCTCCCACGCCGTCGGCGGCACGAACCGGATCTCTTCTTCCCGGGCGGCGAAGTCGAAGACGCGCTGGACTTCGACGCCGCCACGGCGGGCCCGCAGCACGTGGACGTGGTTCGGGATCGTGGCGGCGTAGTAGGTGCAGCCGACGGTCAACGTCTTCGGCGGCTCCGGGGCGACGTACTCGGCTGTGCACACGAGCCAGCCCTCGGCCGGCTCTTCGCGGCAGGAGAAGCCGGAGCCGGTGATTTCGCTGCCGCCGGCTGACAGCCGGAAGTGGCGGCCGAGGGTTGCAGCCGGATCGTCGAGCGACTCGACTTCGTACAAGGGCATCCGAAGTTCGTACCGGATGCGGTTCCCCTCCACTTCCAAGAGCCCGGCGCTGATGCTCACCATGTGGGCGGCGAGCGGCAACGACAGCAGCCAACCGCCGAGCAGCAGCCGCCGGGAGACGCGAAGCGGGGACGGAGCTGGGCTCGACCTCATGGCCGTTACCTCTTATACCAAGGGGTTACACCGAGAGGCGGCACGGTGGGACTCCGGCGTCTTCCGGGTCGGATTGGGAAGGCCGCCCGCCGGTACCGGTCCGGGCTTGACAGCTCAGTCCCGCCCGCGCCGGGAACCCGCTGAATGGCGAGCGCGCGCCGATATAATGGCAAAGCGGATGGTCGGGCACGGTCCGAGGATAGCTGATGGGGGGTTCGCGGGGTTCGCGTGCGTCCTGGTGCTGACGCTGCTCGCCTGCAGTGGTCCGACGCCCGAGGGAAACGTCTTGCACCTTCCGCGGGGAGCGACGTTGTCGATCCGGATTACCGAACCGTTGAGTCCGCAGACCCATCCGGCCGGGAGCACATTTTCCGCCACGCTGGACGCGCCCTTGGAGAAAGGGAAGGTCATCTTCGTGCCGGCCGGCGCCCGCGTGGAAGGGATCGTTGAAGAGACCCCGACCGATGACAACGGCCAGCTCGGTTTGACGTTGCGCCTCGTGCGCCTCTACCTGGACGGCGAGCGTTCTTTGGAAGTGCACACCGATCCGGTGACTCGTTTCGCCCGGACCACGGCCACGGTCACCGCGAACGTGAACGCCCTGCTCGGATTGGAAGACAAGATCGCCTACCTGGCCGAAACCGGCCGGGGGGCGAGCGCGGAAGAGACGGGTAGCGTCCCGTCGGCGAGTCAGCCGCTGGTACCGGTGGCGAGCATGATGGTGTTTACCCTCAGTTCCGATCTGATCGTGCCGCCGCCCGGGAAGTGACGCAGCGAGTCCGGGCCGTCGATTCCCGTGAGATTCCGCGCTGAGTAGCCCACCTTTTTTCTGATATGAGTGTTTCTCCGCCCGTAGTCCCGATGAGTTCCGAGCGGGCGCTGCACTGGCTCGCCCTGTGTATGGTGCCAGGTCTGGGGCCTCATAGAATCCGGCTCTTGCTGCAACGGTATGGCGCGCCGGAGGCGGTGTTTCGAGCCTCGGTTTCGGAGCTGGAAGCTGCCGGCCTTCCACCCGGGCCGGCGCGGAGCATCGCCAGCGGGTGCACCTTTGACGACGCTCTTCTGCAGCAGGAGCTGCTGCAGGCCGAGGGCGCCGTCCTGGTCGGCTTGCGGGATCCGGCCTACCCGGAGCTGCTGCGCAGGATCGCTGATCCCCCGGTCCTGTTGTTCGCTAAAGGGCGGCTCGAGCTGCTGGCATCGCCGATGCTCGCTATCGTCGGAACCCGGCGGCCGACGGCCTACGGAAGGAACGTTGCCGAGCGCTTTGCGTTCGATCTCGCCCGCGCCGGACTCACCATCGTCAGCGGTATGGCGCGCGGGGTGGACACGTGCGCCCATCTCGGGGCGCTGAAAGCCAACGGCGCGACGGTGGCGGTGTTCGGAGCTGGGCTGGACCACATTTATCCGGCCGAGAACCGGAAGCTGGCCGAGCAGATCGCCGCCGAGGGGCTGCTCGTTTCCGAGTTCCCGATGGGCACGCCGGCGCACCCGCAGAACTTCCCCATCCGGAACCGGATCATCAGCGGTTTGAGTGAAGGGGTGCTGGTAGTGGAAGGCGCCCGGTACAGTGGCTCGTCGATCACGGCAAAGCTGGCGCTGGAGCAGCAACGGGAAGTGTTCGCCATCCCGGGCAACGTGACCTCGAAAATGAGTTGGGGGCCGAACTTGTTGATCAAACAAGGCGCGACCCTTGTTCAAGAGGCCGCCGACGTGCTCGAGGGGCTGTCTAGTGAGACGCGTCAGCTCCTGGCCGAGCGGCGTGCGGAGGTCAGCGAGGGGACCGGCGCGGGGGAAAACCGCGGCGGGCAAACTTCTCTGCCGTTGGGTCCCGCTGGCGAGCTCCAGGAATGCCTGCTCCGGACGTTGCGGGCTGACCAGGCCCTGCACGTTGACGAGATCTTGGAGAAGGTAGAGAATTACTCGTCGTCGGAGACGTTAGCCGCCCTGATGGAGCTGGAGGTCGCCGGTTTGATCCGCCAACTGCCGGGCCGGAACTTTGTTAAAGTGTGGTGAGAAGTCCGATCTCCGGCCGATAACCGGGTTGAGGCCGTCTTATCCGATGCGGCGCTTCCGGGAACCGCCGCGCCGGCCCGCCTTCTGGGTGGTTTCGTGTTCCGGACGCTAAGAAGGGCGGAGCACACCGAGCCCCGAACTTCGGACGCAGCAGCGACCATGGGAGGGGCGCGGGAGTCCGTAAGGCGGCCGGACGGCACGCCTTGGACGGGCAGCGGCCGCGCTGAAGCGGCGGCGGAGATCAGACTCGGGACGTAATTGGCTTATGGCAAAATCTCTCGTCATCGTCGAGTCGCCGGCGAAGGCGAAAACCATCGGCAGGTATCTGGGCAAGGACTACACGGTCAAGGCCTCGCTCGGTCACATCAAAGACCTGCCCAAGCGCGACCTCGCGGTGGACGTCGAGCGCGGCTTCGAGCCTCACTACGAAATCATCGAAGGCAAGAAGAAGCTGTTGCAGGAACTGAAGAAAGCCGCGAGCAAAGCCGAGGCGATCTACCTCGCCGCTGACCCCGACCGGGAGGGCGAGGCCATTTGCTACCACCTCGCTGAGGAGCTGCAGGGCAACAAGAAGAAGAAAGCCGCCCCGAAGATCTACCGGGTGACGTTCAACGAGATCACCGCCAAGGCGATCCGCGAAGCCTTCAAAAAGCCGGGTTTCGTCAACACGAACCTCGTGGACGCCCAGCAGGCCCGCCGGGTCCTCGACCGGCTGGTGGGTTACAAGATCTCGCCGCTGCTTTGGGACAAGGTACGGCGTGGGCTGTCGGCGGGGCGCGTTCAGACCGTCGCCTTGCGGCTGATCGTGGACCGCGAGCGCGAGATCCGGGCCTTCAAGCCCCGCGAGTACTGGACGATCGACGTCAAGCTGCGCGCCAAGAAGCCGCCGGTTTTCGAGGCTCGTCTGGTGAAGCGCGGCGACGAGTCGGTGGAGATCCCGGACGAGAAGACGGCCCAGGGCATCGTCTCAGCCCTGGAGGGCGCGGCCTACGTCGTCAAGTCCGTTACCCAGCGCGAGAAGCGCCGCCGCCCCGTCCCGCCGTTCATCACTTCGACACTGCAGCAGGAGGCCTCGCGCAAACTGCGCTTCAGCGTCAAAAGGACCATGGCGTTGGCCCAGCGCCTCTACGAGGGCATCGAGCTGGGCAAGGAAGGCTCCGTCGGCTTGATCACCTACATGCGCACCGACTCGACGCGCGTTTCCGACGACGCCGTGAAGGAAGTCCGTGGTTTCATCGCTGAGCGGTTCGGTTCCGACTACCTGCCGGAGACGCCGAACCAGTACCGTAGCAAGAAGGGCGCCCAGGACGCCCACGAGGCGATCCGGCCGACTTCGGTCACGCGGACGCCCGAGGACGTCAAGCTGTACCTGGCTGAGGACGAGTACAAGTTGTACCGCCTGATCTGGCAGCGGTTCGTGGCCTCGCAGATGGCGCCGGCCGTCTTCGATCAGACTACTGTCGAGATCACCGCCCAAGGCAAGGACGGCGCCACGTACCTGTTCCGCGTCACCGGATCGGTGCCGAAGTTCGACGGCTTCCTCAAGGTCTACCAGGAAGGCAAGGACAAGAAGGACGAAGAGGACGAGGAGCTCAAGCACAAGATCCCGCCGGTGAAAGAGGGCGAAGAGCTGAAGTTCCGCTCGATCCACCCGGAACAGCACTTCACCGAGCCGCCGCCCCGCTACACCGAGGCGACTCTGGTGAAAGAGCTGGAGGCCGACGGCGTGGGCCGGCCCTCGACTTACGCCTCAATCCTTTCCACGATTCAGGACCGGGAGTATGTGGTGAAGAAGGGCGGCAGGTTCTATCCCACCGAGTTGGGCGAGGTGGTCACCGACCTGCTGGTGGAGAGCTTCGACGACATTTTCGACATCAAGTACACCGCCCGGATGGAGGAGGAACTCGACGAGATCGAGGAAGGGAAGCGCGACTGGCGAAGCGCGCTGGCCGAGTTCTACGACAAGTTCCAGGTGGACCTCATGCGCGCCGAAACAGAGATGACGAACATCAAGCGCATGGAGGAGCCCACCGACCAGAAGTGCGAGAAATGTGGCCGTCCGATGGTGATCCGCTGGGGCCGCCACGGCCGGTTCCTGGCCTGCTCCGGCTACCCCGAATGCACCAACACCCGCGAGATCAAGACGGAACTCAAAGAGGAAGAGAAGGAAGCTCTCGGCGACCAGAGCGAAGAGTACTGCGTGAACTGCGGCCGCCCGATGGTGCTCAAGAAGGGGCGGTTCGGCCAGTTCTATGCCTGTAGCGGATACCCGGACTGCAAGACGACCAAGCCGCTCAATGGCCAGCAGCGCAAGCCGGACGTGCCGATCGAAGAGAAGTGCCCGCAGTGCGGCGCCAATCTTGTAATCAAGCAGGGCCGCTTCGGCGAGTTCACCGCCTGCTCGAATTACCCGAAGTGCCGGTACGTGAAACAGAAGACCACCGGCGTGGCTTGCCCGCAGTGCTCGGAAGGCGAGCTGATCGAACGGCGGTCGAAACGTGGACGGGTCTTCTACGGGTGCAACCGGTATCCAGACTGCGACTTCGTCTCCTGGTCCAAGCCGGTCGCCGAGAAGTGCCCGGAGTGCGGCTCCTCTTATCTCGTGGAGAAGTGGCTGAAGTCAGGCCCGCAGTTGCGTTGTCCCAACAATGACTGCACCTACAAGCGGACGATCGAACAGCCCGAACCGGTGGCGGAGTCATAGAAGCGGCGCCGCGGCGCCGTGGTGGCCGGGCGGCGGTTCGGATAGGCTGGTATAGGTCCGGCCGACGCCATGATCCGTGCTTTCGTCCGCTTCTTTCTCAAGATCCTGTTCCGGATCGAGGTCCAAGGGCGCTTTCCGGAGCCGGCCCCCGAGCGCCTGCTGATCATTTCCAACCACCAGTCGTTCCTCGATCCGATCCTCGTCGGGGCCTTCGTGTCTCCAGACGTTACCTGGGTCGTGCACCAGCAGATCCACGACCGCTGGTATTTCCGCTGGTTCATCGACCTGACCCGCCACGTGGTAGTAGACGCCGGGCGTGCGCGGGGCATCCGCGGGTTGATGCGGGAGATCGAACAGGGCCGGGCGGTGGTGATCTTCCCCGAAGGGCGCATCACCGTCACGGGCGGTCTGATGAAGATCTACGACGGGCCGGCGTTCCTGGCGGCTAAGACCGGCGCTGCGGTTCTGCCGGTGGTGATCGACGGCGCCCTGCACACCCCGCTCGGCCGAATGCAAGCGCCGTTCCCCAAACGGTGGTTCCCGCGGATCCGGATCACGATCCGGCCTCTGGAGACGCTCGAGATGCCGCCGGGCCGCTCGGGGCGGGAGCGCCGGCGCCGGGCTGGGGACAAGATGCGCCGGATGATGGAGGAGGCGCTCTACCAGGCCCGCCCGCGGCGGACGATTCCCGAGGCCTTTCTCGAAGCGGTCCGGGTTTACGGCACGGGGAGCGCCGTGGTGGACGACATCCGGCAGGCAGGCCAGACCTACGGGCGGTTGTTGAAAGGCGCGCTGGCGCTGGGACGCCTGACGGCCCGGCTGGCTCCCGAGGGTGAAGTGGTCGGCGTGCTGCTGCCGAACTCCGGTCCCGCGGTGGCGCTGCTACTGGGGTTGATGGCGGCGCGGCGCACTCCGGCCATGCTGAACTACTCGGCCGGCCCGGAGGGGCTGCGGGCGGCCTGCGCGGCGGCGGGGGTGAAGACCGTCATCACTTCGCGGGCGTTTCTCGATCATCCCCGGCTGGCGGGCATTCCGGAACAGCTTGTCGGCGTCCGCCTGGTTTATCTGGAGGACCTGCGCCGGCAGTTCGGCCTCCTGGACCGGTTGTGGCTCGTCTCCCGGGGCAAGGGATGGCTGAAGCGCGCGCTGCGGCGGCTGCGCCCCGAGGATCCAGCCGTGGTTCTGTTCACTTCAGGCTCGGAAGGATTGCCGAAAGGGGTCGTGCTGAGCCATGACTCAATCTTGGCCAACGTGGCCCAGATCCGGGCGGTCATCGAGTTCACCAATCGCGACAAATTCATGAGCGCCCTGCCGATCTTCCACTCTTTCGGGCTCACTGGCGGAGTGCTGCTGCCGTTGCTTCACGGCGCGCAGATCTTCCTCTATCCCTCGCCGCTGCATTTCCGAGTGATCCCGGAGCTGATCTATGACCGCAACTGCACGGTACTGCTCGGCACGCCAACCTTCCTTGACCGCTACGGCCGCGCGGCCCATCCCTATGACTTCTACAGCGTGCGCTACGTCGTGGCGGGCGCCGAGAAGTTGAGCGAAGAGACGCGGCGGCTGTGGCTGGACAAATTCGGCATCCGGATCCTGGAGGGCTACGGCGTCACCGAG
The DNA here is from genome assembly GCA_964461995.1 of uncultured Solibacteraceae bacterium. Lineage (GTDB taxonomy): Bacteria > Acidobacteriota > Terriglobia > Bryobacterales > Bryobacteraceae > JALSRK01. Next base: position 5,685 of record CAYWXL010000086.1, on the reverse strand, counting down.
TGCTCGCCCGTGATCAGTCTGAACACTCCGTTCGCGTATCGTCCCGGCTCGGTGGGGAAGCTCCTGCCCGGCATCGAATGGCGGGTGGTCCCGGTACCCGGTATCACCGAGGGAGGCGAGTTGCACGTCCGGGGTGACAACGTGATGCTCGGCTACTGGCGGCACACGGCCCCGCGGAAGCTGGAGCCGCCGTCTTCGAGCCTCGGCCCCGGCTGGTACGCCACGGGCGACGTCGTCACCGTGGACGAGGACGGATACCTGTTCATCCGCGACCGCTTGCGCCGGTTCGCCAAGGTGGCCGGTGAGATGATTCCTTTGGAAGCGACCGAGCGGATCGCGGCGGAGACCTCGCCCCGGCATCGGTCGGCGGCCACGGCGGTGGCCCGGCCCGGCCGGGGCGACGTGATCGTGCTGTTCACTTGCGACCCTGAGATGAACCGGGCCGCACTCACTGCTGCCGCCCGCCGCCTCGGGCTGCCGGAGCTGGCGCTGCCGCGGCGCGTCGTCCACGTGGACCGGCTGCCGCTGCTCGCCACCGGCAAGCCCGACTATCTACAGCTCAGGGCCATGGCGGAGAAGGAGCTGGAGGGCGGCTGAGCGCTCCGGCGCCTTTCTACGCCCGGTCCGGCGGCCCGCCGTAGAGGCCGGACTGGGGCTGGACCTGACGCGTCAATTCCTGATCCACGCGCACTTCTCCGCCGACGGTCAGTTTGATGCGGCCCGACGGCTCTCCCGCAATGCCGAAGAGAACCTCCCAGGTCTTCTCGCCGTATCGGAACCGGACGCCGGCGTGGTCTCCGCCCTGGAGCAGTTCGGCTTCGGCCATGGATGGCAACGCGGCGTCGCCGGCCTCGATCAGATGCAGGAAGAGATCCTCTGTCCGGGGTTCCTCCGGCGATATCTCCACGCGCCACTGTCCGAGCAAGGGGTGGGTGTCGGGCGTGCGGTAGCCCGGCGGCAGCGGCCAGTTGCGGCCTCCGGACCAGAACTGCTTGCCCGGCCCGCCGATCTTGGTGATCCGGGCCCGTTGCGGCAGCAGCGTCCGGCAGAAGAGGCGGCCCTGTTCGTGAGCCGCGGTGAACGTGCGGCCTTCGATCAGCGGCTCGGCGGCGGTGTGGAGCAGCCACGTCTTCTTGTACTCCGCCTTGGTAGATACGACCCGGTCGAAGACGACGAAGTGGTTCGGCGGCAGGAAGACGAACTGGCGCAGGGCCAGGCGGCATTTCTGCGGATGGTAGACCGGGGTGGCGTCGCCGGCCACGTAGGCGTACTCCGGCGTGGTCTCGAAGGCGGCGACCTTCGAGCCGATCCGCCGCCGCTGGCCGCCGTCGTTGGGAACCGGCAGGTCCGGTTCGCCGGGGGCCCGGCGGCCCCAGTAGCGGGGCATCTGCTCGCCGGGCATGTGGATCAGGATGCAGTTGTGGGCCACGGTGCGGCAGTAGTAGTGAGTGAGGTGGATGCCCGGCTCGGGCCGCGTGCCGGTGTCGAGCGCCAGGAAGCCCTTCTTGTAGATCACGAAGTTGTTGTGGTCGAAGTGCTTGTGCATCTCGAGGACGCCGCCGGCGGTGAACAGTGCGTAAGTGTCGTCGGGGCCGGAGCCGGAGCGGAAGAAGATCTGGCCCATGTTCTCGAAGTGGCGGGCGAGGGGCATCTTGCGGGCGGGATCGGTGAGCGGCGGCAGCTTCGGCGAGTGAGTGAGCAGGAACCGCGTGCAAGGGAACGAGCTGCGGCGCTCCCGCGGCGTCCTCTGCATGAGCCACCGGGCGAAGGCGGCGCACTCGGGCTTGCTTTCGGCATAGAAGTGGACGATCTGGGCGAGGTGGATGGAAAGCCCCCGCAGCCCGATGCGGTTCGAGGTGTGGTAGGCATCGCCGTAGCCGAACTCGCGTCCGCCGGGGAGCCAGTTCCAGAAGACCCATCCGGGCAGGTAGGCCACGTACGGCCAGTCATCGGCGATGTTGCGCCCGGTGGCCGAGCGGAAGGTATGGAAGAAGTTGAACTCCGCCCAGGGATAGGCGGCCAGGGCGTAGTTGAGCGCCCCGCTGGCCGAGCCGCCGTCGTCGGCCGCGGCGCGGGCGCGGTAGCGGAGCAGCTCGAGGAAGAGCTGGTAGCCGCGAGCGGTGAGCCGCGCCGCCAGGGGGTCGTCGATGCCGTCGCCGAAGGTGGCGACGCCCGCGTACCAGAGCAGGCTCGGCGTGCTGTAGAAGCCGGAGATCGGCGGCAGCCAGTTTTCCCAGGGGAACGATTCACGGTCCCGGGTGGGCTGAACCTGTAAGACGGCCTTCAGGAACGATGCGCCGAGCCGCTTGCGCCGGGCTTGACCCAAGTGATCGAACAGCCAGTCGTAGGCGGCCCAGGCGTTGATGCGCGAGAAGGAGTACCAGCTCACCGATTTCTTCTGGGCGTAGCGGGCGTGGTACCAGTCGATGCTGTTCTCGAGCAGCCGAGCGGCGAAGTCGCCGTAGCTCTCCTCGCCGGTGACGAGAAAAACGAAGGCGGCCTCGGCCGCCCGGACGCCGTAGTCGCCGGGCTCGAGCGATCCTGCGGCCAGCTCGTCCACCCGCTGCCTCATCGACGCGAACAGCTCTTTCTCGGCGCCCAGCGCCCGGGCCTTCACCGCCGGGAAGGTGTCGCGGTTGAAGAACAGGCGCGGGTGGTCTTTGCGGATGAGCGCGGCCCAGTCGGGCTCGGCGGCCGGGGCTTTCGAGGGAAGTCCAGCGAGAGACGCCCCGAGAGGCGCCGCGGCCAGGAAACGGCGTCTGGAAAGGCGATCGGAGACCGGCATGGCGATTCGATCCTATCAAAGCCGGCAGACCGGGCCGGCGCCGGGCCGGTTGGGGTAGTCTGGAATCCATGACGCAGGAGCCGGGAGGCCCGCTAGCCGGGGCTGCCAATTGCGTGAACGGATTCCGCCGGAATGCCTGGACCGAACTCTGAATCCGCCAGCCGCCGGGAACAGTGGGCCTGGTATGTCTACGACTGGGCGAACTCGGCCTTCCCGACGACGGTGGTCACCCTGTTTTTCGGCCCGTACCTCACCGTGCTGGCCAAGAGCGCCGCTGGCGGAGACGGGCGGCTCGAGCTGCTGGGGGTCGAGATCGCGGCTGAATCGGTCTGGAGCTACTTGATCTCGCTCTCGGTGCTGACGCAGGTGATCGCCCTGCCGTTGCTGGGGGCCATCGCCGACTACGGCCGCAGGAAGCGCGAGCTGCTGGG
>CAYWXL010000086.1:0-2369 GCA_964461995.1 uncultured Solibacteraceae bacterium | reverse complement strand
TGTTCCTGCTCGCCTTCCTCGTCTACAACGACGGCATCCAGACGGTGATCACGCTCGCCGGCCAGTTCGGCAGCCAGGCGCTGGGGCTCTCGATGGGCGTGCTCACCGGCTCGATCCTGCTGGCGCAGTTCGTCGGCCTGGGCGGGGCCGTCGGCTTCAAGTACGTCGCGGCGTGGATGGGCAACAAGCGGGCGGTGATGGCCGCGCTGGTGGTCTGGTGCCTGATGCTGGTCTATATCTACGGCTGGGTGAAGACGGCGACGGACTTCTATATCATGGCGGCGGTGGCCGGAGCGGTAATGGGCGGCAGTCAGGCGCTGAGCCGGTCGATCTTTTCCTTTTTGATCCCCCGCGGGCAGGAGGCCGAGTACTTCAGCCTCTACGAGATCAGCGACAAGGGTACGAGCTGGCTCGGGCCGCTGCTCTACGGGCTGGCGATCCAGTGGACGGGCAGCTACCGGGCGGCGGTGATCTCGCTGATCGTCTTCTTCGTCGGCGGGCTGGCGCTGCTGGCGCGGGTGGACGTCGGCCGGGGCGCGGTGGCTGCCGGCAATGAGCCGCCGCCCAGGGGATGAGCAGCCTGGCCCGGGAGCTTGTTGCGGCCACGGAGCGGCCGGGATATGCTTTCGAACGACGCTGCCGGGGAGGCCGCCTGCGCCGAGGCGCGAGGCGTGCGCTCCCGGAACGGCGCAGCCAAGGAGGCGCGATGGGTATCCGGTCTTCAGCATTGGCGCTTTCCGTGTTATTGATCTCGGCCGCCGGAGCTGTGGCACAGCAAGGGATGATTGTGTTCCGGCCGAAGGAGATCCACGACGTACTGGTGAACCCCGGCATGGGGATTCAAACCTTCCAGCGGTTCAACGGCAACCCGATCAACCCGGGGAAGAAGTGGTCCGAGGTGGGACCCGAACAGCGGCTGCCCTTGGCGGACCCGCCGCCGGATTTCCCCCCGTCCTCGATCGCCTACTGCCGGTGGTTCTGGTATCAGATCGAGCCGGAGCCCGGCCGCTACCGTTGGGAGATCGTCGATCTGGCCATCGAGCAGGCCCGGGAGCGCGGCCAGCAGCTTGCTGTGCGCATCATGCCGTACGATCAGAATCATCCCCTGCCCGAGTGGTACCGCAACTCCGGCGCCCGCCGGGCCAACAAGCCCACGGACAAGGACGGCGAGATCTGGTCGCCCGACGCCTCCGATCCGCTGTACATGAAGTACTGGGGCGGGCTGGTGAAGGCCTTCGCGGCGCGCTACGACGGGCACCCGTACCTGGATTCGGTGGACATCTCGACGGTGGGCTACTGGGGCGAGGGCTGGGGGCCGTATCTGCCCGAGTGGCCGGTGCAGAAGGCGCTCATCGACCTCTATTTGAAGGGCTTCAAGAAGACCCCGCTGCTGATGAACTTCGATGCCCTCGAAGCGCTGCGCTACGGGACGAGCAACGGCGCGGGGTGGCGGCTGGACTGCTGGGGCGACATGAAGGCCAGCTATTGGGAGAGCTGGGGCAAGCGGTGGAGCCACATGCTGGACTTCTACCCGCTGCAGCTTGTCCGGGCCGGGGCGCAGGAGGTCTGGCGGCGGAGTCCGGTATCGCTCGAAACGTGCGGCACGCCGCTCTACTGGAAGGAACAGGACTACGACATCGACTACATCATCGAGCAGGCGCTCAGGTGGCACGTGAGCTCGATCAACATCAAGTCCACGCGGATACCTGAGGAGTGGAAGCCGAAGTTCGAGTACCTGCAGAAGCGGATGGGCTACCGGTTCATCCTGCGGCGTTTCGAGCTGCCCGAGACGGTACGAGCCGGCCAGATGATGCCGGTGAGCATGTGGTGGCTGAACGCCGGGGTGGCGCCGGTCTACCGCGACTACATATTGGCGCTCGAGCTGCGGCCGGCCTCGGGGGGTGAAGGGGCGGTGATCCCCACGCGGGCGAAGGTAAGGGAATGGCTGCCCGGCGACGCCGTCTACGACGACACCCTCTACGTGCCGCATACGCTCGCCCCGGGAAGCTACCGGGTGCGGGTGGCGCTGCTCGATCCGCGCACGCGGAAGCCGGCCATCCGCTTGGCGATCGAAGGCCGCCAGGACGACGGCTGGTACGACGTGGGGGAGATCCGGGTGGAGTAACCCCCTGGGCGGCGGGTGAGGCGTGAAGATCGCTTCTCGAGAGGCGAAGGCTCTCAATAGATAATGTGACTCGCCTGCACCGCGCCCCTGGCTGTTTCGCTCCCGGATCGTTGCGCCGGCCCGGCGGCTCGCCCGCCGCCGCAGGCCACGTCCTGGAACAGCGCCGTCTGACGGGCCGCTGTGGCGTGACGCGTGGCGCATTTTCGACGAAACACGTTGAAAACGGCAAGCGCCGTATTATCAG
>CAYWXL010000085.1:0-16304 GCA_964461995.1 uncultured Solibacteraceae bacterium | reverse complement strand
TCGAAGATCCAACGATACCTCGCGCTGGACGCTTACCGGGGCTTCATCATGCTGATGCTCGTCTCGCATGGGTTCGGGTTCGGCGAGCTGAAGGGAGACCCGACGTTCGGCTTCATCGCTTCGTGGTTCGAGCACAAGCCGTGGGAGTGGATCACCATCTGGGACCTGATCCAGCCGGGCTTCATGTACATCGTGGGCGTCGCCATGCCCTTCGCCTTCGCCATCCGGATGCAGAAGGGCGCCACCTTCAATGACAACGCGAAGCACGTGGTGATCCGGGCGCTGAAGCTGATCGCCTTGAGCCAGCTCCTCTACATGGGCGGCTCGCAGCCCTACCGGTTTCAAATGATCAACGTGCTGTGCCAGATCGCGCTGACCTACTTCCTCGTCTTCTGGATCATGCAGTTGCGCTTCCGCTGGCAGGCGGTGATCGCCGTGGGGCTGCTGGTGTTCCACACGGCCCTGTTCCATTTGTTCCCGGGACCGGACGGGCCCTATTCCCAGCACGGCAACATCGGCCAGGTGATCGATAAAGCCATCATGGGCTACAACTACCCGGGCCTCTGGGTGGGCATCAACTTCATCACCTCGACGGTCACGACGCTGATGGGGGCGTGGACAGGGATGCTACTGATGCAGAACAAAGACCACCGGCACGTGATCAAGACGCTAGCGCTCGGCGCCGTGGCCTGCCTGGCGCTGGGATTGGCGATTCACCCCTGGAACCCCATCGTGAAGCGGATCTGCACGGCGTCGTTCACGCTCTACAGCGGCGGCTGGGTGCTGCTCGGGATGCTGATCTTCTACGTGATCGTCGAGCTGAAGCAGTACCGCAAGTGGACCTTCCCGCTGGTGGTGATCGGGGCGAACTCGATCTTCATCTACGCGGGCAGCGGCTGGATCCTGCGGCCGTGGCTCGAGCGGGTCGTCGGGGTGATGACGGGCGACTTTCTGTTCATCGGGACGCTGGCCCCGGTGGCGAAGGCGCTGGCCGTGCTCGGGGTGATGTACTACATGAACTACTGGCTCTACCAGCGGAAGATCTTCATCAAGGTGTGAGGAGTTCAGCGGCGAGCCGACCGCCGGCGCGCGGGCACGCGGGGCGGCGCGTTCTCGGCCCCGCAGGCGGTCAGAGCGTGACCGGCCGGTGCCGGGCCACCCAGTCCGGGTCGAAATCCACCCCGAAACCCGGGCCGGTGGGGACCTTGATCTTCCCGTTCACCACCTTCAGCGGCGACGTCTTGCACTCGAACTTCACGTGCGTCCGGTAGCCCTTGAACTCGTGGTGCTCGCCGGCGTTCGGGCAGGCCGAGACGAACTGGATGTTGTAGACGTAGCCCAGCCCGCCGCCGGACATGTGGGGCACGACGGTCTTGCCGACGGCCTCAGCCATGCGCGCCACCTTCATCGACCGGATCATTCCCCCGAAGTAATAGTTGTCGGGTTGTACGATGTCGAGGCCCTCGTGGGCCAGCAGCCACCGGAACCCGTAGAAGCTGTGGTCCTGCTCGCCGTTGGCCACCGGGAGCGCGAGGGCGTCGGCCACCTGTTTGATCTCCTCGAGGTGATCGAACTTCACCGGCTCCTCGAAGTAGCGGTAGTCGTACTCCTCGAGCAAGCGGCCCACGCGAATGGCCTCGGGCGCCGTGTAGAAGCCGTTCGAGTCGGCGTAGAGGGCGAATTCGTCGCCGAAGGTCTCGCGCACCAGCGGGACGATCTTCTCGGTCCGGCCGGGCGGGCCTTCGGCGTCCAGGTCCGCGGTCATGAACATCAGCCCGCCGACCTTGATCTTCACGGCCTTGGCGTCGTACTTGGCCACCTCGTTCTTGATCAGCTCGATCGACTCTTCCACCGGCTTTTCGCGCCACTCGGTGGCGATGTAGACCGCGACCTCCGGATGGTGGACCTCGCCGATCAGCTCGGCCACGGGCTTGCCGGCGATGCGTCCCAGCATGTCGAGGACGGCGAACTCGAGCGTGGCCAGCGGGATGCCCAGCGCGATGCCTTCGTAGCGGAAGTTGAAGCGGTAGACGAGGACACGCTCGAGGATGCGGTCCAGCTCGCGGGCGTCCTTGCCGGGGAAGAACGGCTGGACGTTGTTCAAAAAGATCGGAAACAGCGTCCGCATTCCGCCGTGGGCGACGGAAATGCCTTCGGCGCCGTCGCGCGATCGCACGCGGCAGAGGAAGCGGCCGTCTAGTTCGAGCAGCTCGACGGTGTCGATGATGACCGGATCCGGAAACAGCTCCCTCTTCAGGACCGGCCGCCGCAGGACGTCATCGAGGATTCGATAGCGCTCTTCGGGCGGCGGGCACTCCGCCGGGGCCGTCGCCCGGGAGCAGCGCGAGAGGGCGAGCGGCGCGAGACCCGCCCCTAGCGCCGCGAGGAATTCACGCCGGCGGTGCTTCATCGGTGAACCTCCTCGGTTCACTATACAGCGCCACGGGCAAGCGGAGGGCGGACGCCATGCACTTCCTCGGTCCGGCGCCCGCAAGGCGCGCGCACTTCAGAAATCCATCCGGAAATTGAAGCCGAGCGAGAAGACCTCGCGGCCCCGCCCGCGAATCGGCCGGCTGTAGTTGCCGTAGAACTGGAAATTGTACAGCGAGTTCCCGTACGTGCCGCTGTAGTTCAGTCCGCTCTTGAGCTGGATCTGGTCCAGGAACCGATCGCTGTTGAGTGAGCCGAGCACGTCGATGTTGAGGCCGTTCGAGGTGGTCTTGAAGCCGAGACCGATCCGGTAGCTGAACGGCGAGACCTTCGGGCCGCCTTTTTGCAGCTTGAGATTGCCGGTCACGTAGACCGGGATGTCAGGCGTGAGCCAGACGGTGATGTTCGAAGAGAGGCTTTGCGCCTTGTCCTTCACGATGGCGCCGGAGACCTTGAGATCGGTGGGCAGGAGACTCCACTTGCCTTTCGCAGTGATGGTGGCGTCCACGGTCCGTTCGCGCGGGATGAATTTGTTGATCTGGCCGCCGACCTGGATCGAGCCGATCGGCGAGAACTCGTAGCTGGCGAACTGCGACAGCTTGTTCACGCCCTTGCTGAATTTCTTGTCGCCGGGCCGAAGGTGGTAGAGCAAGACTCCCCCGCCCACCGCGAGCACCGCGGCGGTGATCTTGAGGAGGGTCATGTTCTCGTTCACCCAGACGCCGACGCTCGTGTGGTTCAAGAAATCGCGCTTGATCCGTTCGAGGCGGTTCCTCAGTTGCAGAACGGTCGGATCGGTTTTCAGACTGTTCTTGAACTCTTTGAAGACGGCGGAGCCGGTGGTCTGCAGGATCTGCTTCGACGCTTCGTTGTCGAATTCCCCCAGGGGCCGTCCGCGGCTGGAGGTTTTGAGCGTCCGTTTCAACTGCTCGTTCAGCGCCTTCAGAATCGCCTGGCGGACTTGCGGCGACTCCAAAGCCTTGGCGAGATGATACTCGGTGCGCTCGGTGACGGTCCACAAGATTCGGAGGACCACCGAGACGGTCTTGACTTCCGGGATGACGTAATGGCTCGGCAGCGCCACCGGCTTCGGCGGCGGCGTCAGGCGGAGCGACGGCTCCTGCTTCTTGATGTATTGCTCAAAGCGTCTGGTGACGTCCGGAAACAGGTTCAGTTGGGGCCGCGTGCCGGGCGGTCCCAGGAAATATTCGTCGAGTGCTTCTTCCAGAGATGGAAATTTGATGTTGATGTCGCCCATGAATTGTCTCCTCCTATTCGAATCTGAGTAGCCCATCGAGGCGGCCGAAGCGGGCTGCGGCGGGAAGAGGGCCGGACAGGGCCCGGACGTGTCTGAGCGGCGAGCGTTCCGGGGGGCGCATCCAACCGTGATGCCGGGAGCATAGGCCTCGGAACGCGAGGCGCGGTGAGTGAGCCGTTAATCACCGGATTTGCGGAAGCGCTGGAGCAGCGCTGCGAGAAAACGCCTGCCAGCGCAGATCTTCTAGAACGAGAGTTCGTTTTGTCGCGCCCGGTTCTCCACGGGTAAGTTCCGGTTCTTGGAGCGGCTGACGGCTTTCCGGCCGCCGGTGCGTTCCCACGACTCTTGTCCATCGCCTGCCCCTCTGCTTCCGCAAACCGCCGCTCGTGTTCGTCTCGCCCCGATGCGGCGGCCACATTTTATACTTGGCGCGGACGAGCGTCAACATGTCGCAGGAACCTGTGTCAACGCCAAATAGAAATGTCCGGTTGTCTGCCAAGTAGAAATGTCCGGTTGTGAGGGCGTGGGCTGGTCCGGGGTTGTAGGATGGAGTTCTCCGCACCGAGTCGGGCCGGCGGCGCTGCTCTTAGTAGGGCGCCGGGGCGATCGGCAACACCGCACAGGTCGGCCCGATCCCGTAGGCGCCTCGATGATCCGCAACGAAAATGCGCCGGTATATTTCTTCGCTCTCACGCTCCGCCCGGGTGAAAGACGCCGCTCTGCCTCCCCATCGCTCCAGCCCTTCACTTTATAGATCGGAATCAACGGGGCGGTTCCCCTTGCTAATGGCGAAAGTGAAGCGCGAGGGAAGGCTGCCGTATGCCGCTCGGGGCGCCGGCAGCGCAGACGGGGGGCGCGGTCCACCACGCCGGCGCAGCCACAGGCTAAGACTGAAGGCTGCTGCTCAGGGGTCCCGCCAGGAGCCCGAAATATCGGGCGAGCCACCGGGCACGAAGCAGCACCGGAGCTCCGCTGGATCCGGCCCGGGCCAGTATCATCAAGACAGCCGGCTTATGCGAGTGTCGCGACGCAGGTTCTTGGCGTTCGGGATAGCGGTCTCAGGGCGGGCGGCGGGGGACGGACCGCGATTCCGCTTCGAGCTGCTGGAAGAGCGGCCTGCACTCGATCTCGCGCCGGATCACGTCAGCTCGTGCGGTTGCTATCGCGACCGCGCGGGGATCTATCACTTGTTCGCGGATTTGCTCCGGGCCGGCAACGGGTCACTAGAGGGTTGGGGAACAGAGATCCGTTATTACCGAAGCACGGATTTGAAGGCGTGGGAGTTCGTGGGTGTAGCGGCGCCGCGGGGCCGGTGGCGGGGGCGGCTGCGCTTCAGCGATCTGGATTGGTACGGGGCGGGGAGTCCTTTTCCGTTCGTCAGCTACGGCCGCGTGTATCTTTTCTACTCGGGGCGGGAGCACGGCGAAGGGCCGAAGGCGCCGCTGTTGACGAGCCGGCTGCGCAGCCGGATCATGCTGGCGGCGGCCGAGGCGGACCGTGACGGGGCGCCGTTGTGGCCGTTTCGGAAGCGGGGCGTAGCGGTGGACCGCGGCGGACCGGAAGCGTGGGACTCGCTGCGGCTGGATCACCCTTGTGTGGTACGCCGCGGCGACGCGGTCTATCTGTACTACGACGGTGTGGGCGCCGGCGGCGGGCGCGAGAGCCAGCGTATCGGCCTGGCGACGGGCGTGGTGGGCTCGCGGCAGTTCGTGAGACGTGCGAACCCACTCAATGGCCCGGCCGCGGGCTGCGCGATGCCACGGGTGTTTCTGCGGGGCGGCCGCTGGCATATGTTCCTTCAGGATCTGACGGGCGGGAGCGGCACGCGGTGGAAACATTGGGCGTCTCCGGACGGGATCGAGTGGAGCCTGTGGAACGCGGAGCTGTTCGAGGGCGCGGGTCCGGAGCCCGGGCGCGGCGGGGCGGCGCTGGCGCTGGTGCGGGGCATCGATGGGGAGATCGTCGAACCGATGACGGCGCTGGCGACGGGGTTCGAAAACGGCGTACTGAAACTATGGGCTTACCGGGTGCGGGAGACATTCTGACGTGCGGGACGCCGGCGGAGCGCGAAGTCCGGGACGAAGGCAACCCAGCGAGTTGCCGGCGGCTGTGATAGATAATCGGTAGCCATGCCACAGAACAAAGACAACTACCCGAGCCGGAGAGCGCTGCTCCGCGCGGGAGCCGGGGCTCTGGCGGCCGGGCCGCTGTTGCGGAGCGCGCAGGCCGGGAGTCGGCCGAACCTCATCTTCTTGCTTACCGACGACCAGCGCTGGGACACCCTCGGCTGCATGGGCAACCGCATCATCCGCACGCCGAACGTGGATGAGATCGGGCGCGAAGGCGTGATCTTTACGAATCACTTCGTGACCACGTCGATTTGCATGACGTCCCGGGCGAGCTTTTTCACCGGCCTCTACCTGCGCACGCACAAGATCAACCGGTTCGACACGCCGTTCACCGAAGAACAATACCGGCGGATCTATCCGGTGGTGCTGCGGCAGGCGGGCTACCGGACGGGCTTCATCGGCAAGTGGGGCGTGGGCAAGGAGCTGCCGCGGGACCGCTTCGACTACTTCGCCGGATTTGCGGGCCAGGGACATTACTTCCCCAAGCGCCCGGACGAGAGCGTGCACTTGACCGAAGTGATGGGCGACCAGGCGGTGGAGTTTCTTAAGGGCTGCAAGCCGGGCCAGCCGTTCTGCCTCTCGGTGAGCTTCAAGGCGCCCCACGTGCAGGACCAGGATCCGCGGCAGTTTCTGCCCTCGCAGGCCACCGAGGGGCTCTACGACGGCGTAGAGATCCCCGTGCCGAAGACCGCCGACCCGAAGTACATCCGGATGCTCCCGATCGAGGTGCAGCGCTCGGAGGGACGGCGGCGGTGGGCGGTGCGGTTCAGCACTCCGGAGCTGTATCAGCGCTCGGTGAAGAACTACTACCGGCTGATCACGGAGGTGGACACGGTCGTGGGGCGCATCCGGGAAGAGCTGCGGCGAATGAAGGTGGACGGTGATACGGTGATCCTGTTCTCTGGCGACAACGGCTTCTACCTGGGCGAGCATGGGCTGGCGGGGAAGTGGTTTATGCACGAGGAGTCGATCCGGACGCCGCTGGTCGTCTACGATCCGCGGCTGCCGAAAGACAAGCGGGGCAAGCGGCGCTCCGAGATGGTGCTGAACATCGATGTGGCGCCGACGCTGCTGGCGCTGGCGGGCGTCGAGGGGCCGCCGATGCAGGGGCGGGACCTGACGCCGTTGGTGAGGGGCGAGCAGCCCGAGTGGCGGACCGAGTGGTTCTACGAGCATCTGTTCGAGCACGCCTGGATCCCGCGGACCGAGGGCGTGAGGACGGAGAGATGGAAATATACGCGGTACCTCGATACCGAGCCGGTGTTCGAGGAGCTGTTCGATCTCGGCTCCGACCGCTTCGAAGAACGGAACCTGGCGCGGGAAGCGGAGTATCGCGAGCGGCTGGAGGAGATGCGCGAACGGCGCCGCGCGTGGATCAGCACGCTCGAGGCCTGGCGGCCGGAGAAGCCCTGGCGGGATCCGGCGTAGAGGGCGCCGCTGCGCACGGCTCGCGGCCGATGGGCGGCGAAAGGGCGCCCGCCTTCAACCGGGAAAGCACACGGTCGGAGACCTGCCGTTTCCGTCAGGAAACGACCGTTCTCAACCGATCGACAACCAGGCGGATCTCCTCCTCGGTCGTAGTCCTCCCCAGGCTGAACCGGATGGCTCCCCTGCCGACGCCGGCCGGAACCCCCATGGCTCTCAGCACGGGGGAGATTTCGATCCGGCCCTCGTGGCACGCCGAACCCGTAGAGGCGGCCACGCCCTCCAGCTTCGAGAGAATATCGGCTCCCGTCATTCCGAGAAACGAGACATTCAGCGTATTGGGCAGCCTCTCGGTCTGGTGTCCGTTCAGAACCACCCTGTCGCCAAAAAATTCTTGCAACTGTTCCCAGAAGATGTCGCGAAGCCGCCGAACCTGAGGCATCCCGATCCACGAGCGGGCCAGCTCGCACGCCGCCCCCAATCCGACATCCAAGAGCACGTTCTCGGTTCCGGCGCGACGGCCTGACTCGTGGCCGGCTCCATGAGCGAAAGGTTCCAGAGCAACTCCGCGGCGGATGTACAAAGCGCCCACGCCTTTAGGGGCGTAGAGCTTGTGTCCAGCCACTGACAAGAGGTCTACGCCCAGTTCCTCGACCCGGGTCGCGATCTTGCCCACCGACTGGGCGGCATCGGTGTGGAACAGGATCCCATGCTCGCGGGCGATCCGGCCGATCTCGGCGATCGGCTCGATGGTCCCCACCTCGTTGTTGGCGTGCATCACGGTGATGAGTATTGTGCGGGGGCCGATGGCTCTTCGCACGTCATCGGGATCGACCATCCCAGCGCCGTCCACCGGCAAGTACGTCACGTTCGCTCCCAGCTTTTCCAGAAAGCGGCAGGGTTGGATGATTGCGGGGTGCTCCACCTGGGTGGTGACGATGTGGTTTCCGCGGTGACGGAGGGCGAAAAAGGCGCCTTTGACGGCGTGGTTGTTCGATTCCGTGCCGCCGCTGGTGAATACGATCTCCTCGGGCAAGCAGCCCAGCAGTCCAGCAACCTGTGATCGGGCGCGTTCCAGCGCCTCTTTCGCCGGCGCCGCCGCCCAGTGGCGGCTGGAGGGGTTGCCGTAATGGCGGCTCAGGAACGGCCGCATGGCGTCGAGCACTTCCGGGGCGATCGGCGTGCTGGCGTTGAAGTCGAGATATATGGGTTTCATGTGAAGCTCCGATCAGAACCACCGGATGAGCGGTGTGACCACGAGGACGAGAATCCCCAGCCAAAGGCAACGGTCGCACCACTTCTTGCGCAGAGCGCGCACGCGAAAGAATTCCGCCTCGTCGTGCGGGTCGGGAGTCTGCCCGGGTCCGAAGCGGGCGAACAGTTCCTTGAGCCTGGGGTTGAGGACGAACGCTCCGTAGAACTGGATGGCCACCATGCCCAGCACCAGCGCCTGCTTCACCCAGAATCCGGCGGCGGCGACGGCGCTGGTCTCCCGCAGCTCTCCGTGGAAGAGGAAATATACGACCGGGAAGCCGATTCCGGTGACGTACAAGACGACGATCGCCACGAAACAGATCACCGGCTGGGTGGTAACGACGTCCTCCTCGAGCCGGTCCATCTCATAAATGACCCTGTTTCCGTAAGGAGCCCTGGCCTTGACGATGCGGGCCATGTAAAAAGGTCCGGCGACACATGCCACCAGGGCAATGTTATGGAGGGCGAGCAGAATGCTATAGAGTGATTTTTCGAGCATAACGTTGATCCTTGCCAGTGTCTTAGAAGGTCAGAACTCGCTCGGAATCCACTATCCAGTCCAGTAGTTCCGGCATCGTCGCCGCGGTCACTTCGGGCCGGAGCGTGTTCGATCCGATGCCGCACCGGCTGATACAGGTCTGGCACAATTTGGCTTCGGCCCCCTTCGCGATCGCCTGGAGGAGCATCTGCTGGAGATCGTAGTCGCCGCCCGCGTCCAGACCTTGCCGGGCGAAATCCACGGCCTCGTTCATCAGGAAGAGGCGGACGCTCATGCCGCGATCCAGGGCCTGCGCCGCCAATCGCAGGGCGTTCCAAGTGACGTCGGTGACGTCGTAGGAAGGGCGGTTGAGGACCAGCAGGAGCTTCATCGCCGCGGTCTCCAAACTCACTTGTCCCCAACGGCCACCGGCAGCCCTTCGGCTCGCCAGTCCTGAACGCCGTCTTCCAGGCGGGCCGCCTGAAACCCGTTCGCCCGGAGCATCTCCACTGCCTCGACCGCCAGCACACAATAGGGCCCTCGGCAATAGGCCACGATCTCCTGGTCTTTGGGCAGTTCGGCGAGGCGGGCTTTCAGTTCTTTGAGGGGGATCGAGACCGCTCCCGGAATGTGCCCGGCCCGGTACTCCTCGGTCGGCCGGACGTCAATGACGGTTACGGTACCCTGGCGCACCCGCTCGAGGAGCGCGCGGCGGTCCACCGGCTCCATCCCCTCCTTTCGCTGGAGGAACAGCCGTTTGATCTGCTCAATTTCAGCGAGCCGCGTCTCGGCAAGCAGCCGCATGGCGCGGAAAAAGTCACAGACCAGTTGGTCAGCGAGGCGGTAAGTGACAAACAGGCCTTCTTTCTCGGCCTCCACCAAGCGGGCGGCACGAAGGATCTGCAGATGCTGCGAAGCGTTGGCGACAGTCATGCCTGCTTCTTTGGCCAACGCTTCGACGGTACGCGGTCCCTGGCACAGCAAGTCGAGCAGCTCCAGGCGCTTGGGGCTGGAGACTGCCTTTCCGATGCGGGCGAACTGCTCGTAGACGGCGTCTTTGAAGCGGCGGTTGTGGCTCATGAGTTCAAGAGATGCCTTATTCACTATTCAATTGAATACTATAATACTCGCTCTGCTCTTGTCAAGGGAAAACGAACCCCAGCGCCAGGACAGCGCCCGGCGGGTGCAGTGTGCTTGAAGCGTGGAGGCAGGAGAAGCTCGTCGTGGGAGGTCCGGCGTGAGCGACGCTTGGCTTGGGCGCAAAGACGGTTCGGGCCGCCGGAGAGGGAAGCGATGGCAGCGGTGATGCGTGCTTCCCGGCTCTTCGGGCGGCCCGAAACTTTGGCTGCGGCGGGAATGGCGGTCAGCGCCGGCGGGTTTGACGGTCGTGCCGCTGCTTGTAGATCTGGCGGCTCAGGCGGTCCTGCCGGTGATGAATCTTCACGCGCTCGCGTGGAGTGAGGCCGCCTCCGTCGCGGCGGTCGCGACGGATCTGATGATTCAAGCGTCCCCAGGCGTGGCCCAGCCGGTGGGCTTCCGGGCGCGTAAGCGAGCCGTCGCGTATCCCTTGGTGAATGCGGGCGCCTTGGCGTTTTTGCCTTCCTTTAATACTGGCTTGCGACCCCGGCGCCAGTAGTGCGCCGCTAACGAGCGTGATCAAGAACAGTTTTTTCAGCATCGCGTCAACCTCCTGGGAATGGAAACACGGCGGCGCGTGGAAAGTTGCGGGGGGATTATTGAACCACAAAGTGCTCATGACGCCGCTGGGGACACAACGATCAATGAAAAGAAGTCGTTTTTGTGGAGAGAGCACAGAGGATTCTGATTGGTCTTGCCGGCGGCAGCGTACTGGAAGCTCCATTTCAACTTGTGGCGGATAACCGCGTCTGTCTGGGGATCGAGCTGGCCGGGAGATCGTGACGCGGCAGGTGATGTTCTATCTCGAGCCTGCGCTAGCGCTACAGATGGCGCGGGCGCTGCTTCAAGGCGCGGAGCACTACGAAGCGGTCGCGTGCGACGGGATGACCTGGTGCGCGACCACAGAGTCCGGGGGTCACGCTGCTTGATTACCGGCTCGAAAAGTTCGAGGTACGTCGGATCCCGGCTCAGCGACGGCGAAGAATTGGGGGAAGAGCGGCGAACCGCGGAGGTTCGTCAGAGTCGCATGTCCGTTTGAGGAATCCACGGCTGGCGGCGGGTTTCCGGGCGGCTGGAAATCGGCAATTGCGTAGCCTGCCCTGGTCCGGAGCGAGAAACCTGCGGGTAGCGGCGGGCTCCCGGGTGGAAACTGGTGATTCCGTAGCCTCCCTGGATTTGCGATATGATTCCGGCCGGTGGTGGAGCGATGAGACGGCGAGAAGTGTTGAAAGCGGGGGCGGGGCTGGTTTCGCTCGCATCGGGCGCTCGAGCCGGCGGCGGCCGAACCGAGCGCGACTACGGCGTCGTGCGGACGGCCGGGAGTCCGCACGCGGCCCTGCGCGGGCTGGATCTCGAGTCGGTGCGGTGGACGGAAGGGTTCTGGGCGGACCGCTACCGCCAGACGCGCGAAGTGACGCTGCCCACGCTGTGGGAGCTGCTGGCGGACCCGGAGGCGGGCCATGTGCTGGAGAACTTCCGCGTCGCCGCCGGACGCTCGAAGGGCGAGTTCGCCGGCACGCATTGGCAGGACGCCTGGCTTTACAAGTGGATCGAGGCCGCTGCGTGCGTGTGGCGGGTTGCGCGCGAGAGGTGGATCGCCGAGCGCATGGACGAGGGGATCGAGCTGATCGCGGCGGCCCAGCAGCCGGACGGCTACATCGCCACGCAGATCACCGCGCGCGGACGGCGGCGCTGGCAGGACCCCCGGGCCCACGAGGCTTACGTGATGGGCCACCTGCTGACGGCGGCCTGCATCCACCGGCGCATGACGGGGAAGCGCTCGCTGCTCCATGTGGCCGTGCGGACGGCGGACTATCTGGCCAAGACGTTGGGCGTCACGGTGGACTCGGGATTCGCCCACAATCCGACCGCGGTGATGGGGCTGGTGGAACTCTATCGGGAAACGGGGCGGAGGCGGTATCTCGAGGCGGCGCAGCGGATCGTCGAGGACCGGGGGCATCGTCCGAAACGCGGCGGACTGTTCGACCGGGAGCCGGGCCTGCTCGGCACGGACCAGATTCAGGACCGCGTGCCGGTGCGGCGGTCGCGGGAAGTGGTGGGCCACAACGTCTTCTTTACGTACTTGTACGCAGGCGCCGCCGACGTCTGCCTGGAGACGGGCGACGAGGGGCTGAAGGCGGCGCTGGAGCGGCTCTGGGAAGATCTCGCGCAGCGCAAGATGTCGATCAACGGCGGCGTGAGCCCGATGGGCCGGGGGATTTCGATCCACAACGATCCGGTGAGCGAGGCGGTGGGGAAGGCGTACTTTCTGCCCTCGGCCGATGCTTACAACGAGACCTGCGGGCAGATCGGCAACCTGATGTGGAACTACCGGATGCTGATGCTCGACCCGCGGGCGCGGTACGCGGACCTGATGGAACTGGAGATGTACAACGGGTTCCTGGGCGGCATCGGCCTGGACGGCGAGAGCTGGTTCTATCGCAACCCGCTGCGGCGGTACGAGAGGGACCATGTACCGCAGGGGCTCAACGACCTGCCGGCGCGGGAGAAGCCGGGGCGGCGGCGCATCTGTTGCCCGACGAACCTGCTCCGCACGCTGGCGCAATTGCAGAACTACGTCTGTAGCGTCTCCGGCGACGGCCTGTGGGTGCACCACTACGGAGGCTGCATGATCGACGCGGCTCTGCCCGGCGGGCGGATCCGGATGGCGCAGCGGACGGACTATCCGTGGGACGGCGAGATCGGGCTGGCCATCGAGGCGGTGGAGGGCGAAACGGCGTTCGCCATCCATCTGCGCATTCCCGGCTGGGCGGAGGGCGCGGCGGTGGCGGTGAACGGGAAGAACCTGGAGGCGCCGGAGGCAGGGCGGTACGTCAGGATTCACCGGAGGTGGAAGGCGGGCGACCGGATAGAGCTGAACTTGCCGATGCCGGCGCGGCTGATCGAAGCGCATCCGAAGGCGGAGGCGCTGCGGAACCAGGTGGCGGTGATGCGCGGGCCGGTGCTCTATTGTCTGGAATCGCCGGACTTGCCGGAGGGGGTGCGGCTGGAAGACGTTTATGTTCCCGGCGGGATCACGCTCGAGCCGCGGCCGGCGCGGGACCTGCCGTTCGGAATCATCGCGCTCGAAGGGGAGACGCTGCACGTGCCGGGGGCGCGGTGGTCGGGGGAACTTTACCGCCGGTTGGAGAAGGCGGCGCCGCGGCGGATGGCGGTGCGGCTGATTCCGTATTTCGCCTGGAGCAACCGGGGTCCGTCGGCGATGAGCGTTTGGCTGCCGCTGGCGGTAGGGAGCTGAGAACGCTGGGGCGGCTGGATCTTGAAACCACCAAGTGGTTCATGACCGGCTAGCCGGACACAATCGTCGATGAAAGTGGCTCCTTTTCTAGGAGGACACGAAGCGCACAAGAGAGGTCGAATTCAGAAGGGGTTCCGGCGCAGTTAGACGATCCGGCATGCAGCTTGAGGCGTGGTCGTCAAGATTGAGAACCAGCAAAGCGCGGGGGTTCCCGGATTCGGCCCGGTTTCGGGATCCAGCAAGAGTAACGCCCGGTCCGCCGGCGGCTGTACTACGCTGAGGAGAAACGGGAGCGGGCGCCTCGCGCCGGTGCGGGAAAGCGGCGCTCGCCCGGGAGGTCGGTGAATGCGGTTAGTGGGCGGAGTGCTGATGGTGGCGGCCGCAGCGGTGGCCGCGAAGGCGGACGAGGGTCCGCGGGTGGAGAAGCACGTGGTCGTGTACCGCGAAGCCGGGCGGTTTGCGGGCTGGCCGGCCAATCACGGCGCGTGGTCGTGGGGCAATGAGATCGTCGTGGGCTTCGAGATCGGCTGGTTCCGCCGGACCGATCGCGGCCACGCGATCGACTACTCGAAGCCCGCCGAGCACGTGCTGGCGCGGTCGCTCGACGGCGGCGAGACCTGGACGATCGAGAAGCCGAAAGGGCTGCAGCCGCCAGCGGGGGCGAAGGTGGCGGGGGTGCCGGCCGGGGAGACGGGCGTCGAGTTGAAAGACTGCCCCGGAGGGATCGACTTCACGCATCCGGACTTTGCCTTCACGGCGCGGATGACGAGCATCCACGCGGGCAACTCGCGCTTCTATTATTCGCTCGACCGGGGCAAGACGTGGCGCGGCCCGTACAAGCTGCCGAACTTCGGGCAACCGGGGACGGCGGCGCGGACCGATTATTTGGTGAACGGCAAGCATGACCTGACGCTGTTTCTGACCGCGGCGAAGTCGAACGGCAAAGAGGGCCGGGTGATCTGCGTCCGGACACGCGACGGCGGCAAGAGCTGGAAGTTCGTTTCGTTCGTCTGCCCGGAGCCGGAAGGCGACGAGTACGCCATCATGCCCTCGTCGGTGCGGCTGGACGACGGCTCGATCCTGACGCTGATTCGGTACCGGAAGCACATCGACGCGTACTTGTCGCGGGACGACGGCAAGACGTGGGAGTATTACGGGCGGCCGGCGCCGAAGACGGGCGGCAATCCGCCGAGCCTGGTGAAGCTGAGAGACGGCCGGCTGGTGCTGACCTATGGCTACCGGCTGGAGCCGTACGGGATCCGGGCGCGGATCAGCGAAGACGAGGGCAAGACCTGGGGCGGGGAGATCATTCTGCGAGACGACGGCGGCAACTGGGACCTGGGCTACACGCGGACCCTCCAGCGGCCGGACGGCAAGCTGGTGACGGTCTACTACTACAACACGGACAAGGACGCGGAGCGGTTCATCGCGGCGACGATCTGGGATCCGGGGGCTGCGGGGGAGTAGGTGGCTGGGAGACTGGACTGCGGGGCCGAGCTGCTGCGCCGGTGGGTGCGGAGGACTCAGGTTGACGCAGCCTGGCGCGTCGGCCTGAAGACGGCTGATTGGGGAGCGGCTGAAGCGGCTGGAGCAGGAGAACTTCGAGCCGCAGCGGTCCTGCGAGACTCGGAGGAAGCCGGCGTTTTTCGCTCCGGAGGAGGCCGAGAGCTAACGGAAAGTGATCGTGGATTGATGGAAGAGTACCGAGGCGCCCGCGGGGTCGAGCCGATCTGCGCGGTATTGCCGATCGCCCCGGCAACCTGTTATGAGGAGTGCGGGCGGCGCCCTGATCCAACGCGGCGGCTGGAGCGGCGAGGTGGGACGAGGAGCTGTGCGAGGAGATCCGCCGGGTGCAGCAGGAGAACTTCGGCGTCTGGGGAGCGCGGAAGATGTGGCGGCAGCCACGGCGGAGAGGCAAAGGACTGGCCCGTTGCACAGTAGAAGGGCTGATGCGTGAGGCACGCCTGGAGGGTGCGGCCGCGGGCCCGTGGTCGCGGTCACTATGGTGACTGGCGCTGGTGAAGCCCGCCCGGCCGACCTGATTAAGCACGAACTCGGGGCGAGCCGAGGCCCAGCCGGGACTGGCGGATCGCCGAGGGCCGCCGGATTGGTTCGACGGCCTGCCCTGATCCCCGTGGTCGAGGTCGTAGTGGGAAAGCTGCGTTGCGACCGGATGAAGAGGCGAAGCGCCGCGGTTGGTGGTAGGATAGAAACTCCCCGATTGGTTTTCGGTGGATAGATGAGGCACGGCTGACGCGGTCTGGAAAGCCGGTGGGGAATTGGTGGCGGTACGGCTTATGGAGGGCGTTGCGTCTGACAGCGGTTGCCGGGCTAGGGTGCCTGAAGCTGGGGCGGTGACGAAGCCGGCCGAGCGTTGGCTATTGGTGCGAGCGGCGGGGCGATGAAAAGAGAACGGGAGGCGCTCGTGTCGTGTAAACTGTTGTGGGGAGGGTGGTTTCCTGCCGTTGACCCGAGAGTACCGGGCCGGGATGACGGGCGCCGCGACCGTCGCTCGCGGACCTGGCCGCAGATGTTTGAAAACAGAATACTTGCCGCACAGCTGTATCCGCGGCCAATAGGTCGCGGCCCCATTGAAGCCCCGTCCACGATCTCAGTGAGCTTGATGCCGTTCTTGTATCCGCGGCCAATAGGTCGCGGCCCCATTGAAGCCCGACAGCAGCACGTTCACTTCGCCCTGGTCGAGAAACGTATCCGCGGCCAATAGGTCGCGGCCCCATTGAAGCGCTGCTGTGTATTATGACTGCGGCTGCTCTCTACGGCGTGTATCCGCGGCCAATAGGTCGCGGCCCCATTGAAGCCCGGAGAAGTCGGTGATGGTTTGGAAGTCCTCGGTTGTATCCGCGGCCAATAGGTCGCGGCCCCATTGAAGCAGCGCGTTCAGCGCACCGGCCACGAACGCCTCGGCCTCGTATC
>CAYWXL010000084.1:0-16455 GCA_964461995.1 uncultured Solibacteraceae bacterium | reverse complement strand
GTGTGCCTCGGCGGCGGACCGCGCCGGCCGAAGGCGCCGCCGACGAGGCGTCTTCGCTGTATTTTCGCGTATCTATCTGCCTTCGGAGCTGTGACGCTTCTCCGGGCCCACGCGTCACACAGGCCTGGAACCAGCAGAAAACAAAGCGGTTATCCTTTTCACTCTTTTGCGCGGGAATGGCGTCACGCGTTGCGCCACCCCGGCGCTTCACTGCGCCGCATGGACCGCCGTGGGGGTGGCAGCGGCTCCCTGCAACGCCGGCTCGAGGAGGTCGGCGAAGACCGCGGCTATCCGCCCGGCCTCTTGCCGCGGGCCATCCCGGCGGTCGGCGAGCGTCGGTTGGGAGCTGGCGGGGCCGGGCGCCGCATTGCCCGCGAGCTGCGCTTCGCCCTCCGGCGGGCGGGCGGAGGCGAGGACGCGCTTTTCGATGGCCGCCGTCAAATCGGGCGCCGGGCGGCCCTCGAGCATCGCGGCGAAGACGGGGGTGAGCTCCTTGAAGATCTGCACCGGCAGGGAGCTGGTGAAGCCGTACTCGGCGGCCTGCTCGCCGGGGACGAAGGCAGTGATGGCGCCGAAGTAGCGGTCGGCGATGGTGAAGACGAACGTGGCCGTGCGGTTGACGACGCGGGACTCGATCAGGCGGCCGCCGGGGCCGTACATCTCGTAGCGGTTGTCGCCGGTGCCGGTCTTGCCGCCCACGCGGACCGGCGTGCCGTCGGACAGCTTCAGCGCGCCGCGGGTCCGGATGGCCGTGCCGGCCTCGACGACCCCAGTGAGCTCACGGTCGAGCAAACGGGCGATTTCGGCCGCCATCACGCGCTCGCCGGGCCGGGGCTCGCGAACGAGGTTGGTTTCATAGGGCGTATCGGCGGCGAAGTGGAGCTTCTCGATGCGCACCGCCGGGTAGTAGACGCCCTCGTTCTCGATGATGCCCACCAGATCGGCCAGCGCCGCCGGGGTATCGCCGGAGCTGCCGAGCGCGGTGGCGTAGGACGGTACCAGCCAGGGGAACGGGTAGCCCAGCTTCCGCCACTCGGCATGCAAGACGCGGAAGGCGTCTACTTCGAGCATCACCCGAATGGCTCGGTCCTGCGCCCGGCGGTTCCGGGGCTTGAAGAGCCAGTCGAAGGCCTCGAGACAGTAGGGCCGGCTGACGCGGAACAGCTCGCCGAGCTGCGCCCCGGGGTTGGCGGCCTTGTATTGGAGCACCCACAGCTCCAGGGGATCGATGCCGGCGATATAGGCGCGGTCGGCGAGGCTGTAGCGGCCGGGCTCGAACTCCTCGTAAAGCCGCTCGATGAGCGACTGCGGCAGATTGGGGTTCAGCAGATGGCCGATGAGGAAGGCGGCGAAGCCGTCCACGCCGTCCCGGGGCCGGACGGAGCGGTAGACGGCGGCCAGCCGCCGCGGGGTCTTGGGCTGCATGCCCTCGGCGAGCCGGGAGAGGGCCTCGTCGAGAGGGAGGCCCTGGTACTTCTGGTAATAACGCGTGATCAGCTTCCGCCCTTCGCGCTCGGCGTAGCGCTCCAGGTAACGGCGGCGGGCTGGATGGGACGGGTCGCGGAGCAGGCTGGGCGTGACCCCGGCGAGCCGGTAGATCCGGTAGTTCACCAAGTCACGCATCAGCCGGATGAAGACCAGGTTCACGGACCGGCGGAAGGCCTCCCGTACGGTGATGACGCGGGTGTCGTCCTTCGAGTCGAAGTTCGAAAAGTGATGCAACCCGCCGCCGGTGAAGAAGCTTTCGGCGGGGCTGGCCGAGTAGCGGCGCTCCATGGCGGCCTCGAGCATCTGTTCGAGCGTGGCTCCTGGGAAGGCGTCGAGGTAAGCGGCGGCCCAGCGGGTGAGGCGGTCCTCGGGGGCGATTTCGAGGCGGGCGCGTTCAGCGGGAGTCATTGCCGAGAGACGGGCGTGCAGCTCACGGACGGCCTCGAGATAGCTCGCCAGGGTGCGCAGCTTGGCGGTGGAGCCGAGCTCGAGCTTCGTCTGCTCGTTGATGTTCAGCGGCTGGTCGAGATTGTCGGCCTGGACGCGGAGCAGGTTGGCTCCCTGGCCGCGCTCGTAGAGGGTGATGCTGTAGATGACGCGGCGGGGGTCGCCGCGCTCGAGCAAACGGGGCTGGCGGAGGCCGGCGCGGGCGGCGAATTCGGGCTCGTTCAGGCGCTCGAGGAACGCAAAGATGTGGCGCTGGGCGTCGCCGTCGATGGTGCTTTCGACCGTGAGGTCGAGGCGATCCACCTCATAGGTGGAGGGCAGACCGAGATCCTGCATCAAGCGAACCCGAATCCTATCGGTGGCCTTGCGCGGGGCGAAGTTCGCTTGGGGGGGCAGAGGAACCCGGTCGCGCAAGCGGGGGCGAACGGCCAGGGCCCGGCGCGCCAAGCGCTCAGGAATCACCCCTGCCTCGCCGAGCAGGTGGAGATAGGAGTCCACCCGGCGCTCCAGGGCGGCGCGGTCACGGACCAGGTAGGCGGTGGGTTTCTTGATGGCCAGCAGCAGCGAGAGGACCTGGCGGTAGGCCCGGGCCTGCTCGTCGAGGGAACCGGCCACGGGCTCCTGGATGTAGTCCAGCAAGCGGTTGACTTCCCGGAAGTCGGCCCCGTACCAGGCCCACAGGCCGTCGCCAAGCCCATGCACCTCGCCATAGCCGGGGACGGCGGCGAGGGGAACGGAATTCAGGTAATCGGTGATGATGCGCCGGCGCGCGTAGGTCGTGTCGAGGCCGGTGGCGTAAGCCGCCAACGAAGCGGAGACGACTTGCCGCAGCTTTTCGGAGGGAGACTTAGTCCTGCCCCCGGGCGAATGGCGGAACTTCACCAACTGGGTGGCGAGCGTGCTGCCGCCGGTGAGTTCGCCGCTGAGCCCGAGAGAGACGAGGCTGTAGTTCCAGACGGCCTTGGCGAGGCGGTCCCACTCGAGAGCCGGGTTTTTGTAGGGATAGCGGACGTCGAGGGCTTCACGGTTCTCGACGAAGAGCAAGGTGCGAACGATTACCGGCGGGATGGCCTCGAAATCCGGATAGATCCGCTCTGGGAAGCGGACGGCGTAGAGAGGCTCGCCGTGGGAGCCGGTGATCGTGAGGCCGGCCTGGGTTTTTTCCTCATACGGGGGATAGAGTCCCCAGTCCGCCATGCGGGACATGGCCGGGGACCAACGAGCCTGGGACTCGATGCGGAAGCCCCCGGCGGTGAGACGATCCAGGAACTTTCCGATTTTTGTGTACCCCAGGCGGCTATCATACGGTCCGTGGTGCGGATAATGGATGGCGGGGGAACGGCCGGGTTCCACGGAGAACCAGGCTTGCCGCGCCCAGGCGGCAAAAAGACGGGCTTCGAACCACGAGGTTTGGACCTCCAGGAGCGCCAGGAAGGCCAGGACGACAGCGAACAGAACGGCGAGCGCTCTGGTCGAAACCGCGCGAGTCAGGCGGGCCGGCCGGAGGGTTGCCTCCGGTGAGGCGGTCATCGTCTTGACGGGTGCGGTATCGATCAACATCGCCCTCGCCTGCCGCCTGCCAAAATAGAGTCCAGGCTGCCGTCATCGGCGGAATCGGCCCCCGTTCATATAGATGTTCGGTGGGGCCGGAACCGGTTCACCGCGACCGAAATTTTTCCTTCGCCCCACGCGAGATATCGGAAGGAAGGCGGCGCCGCGACAGAGCTACCCTGTAGGCGCTCTAAAGCGGTGGATCACAGGCGCCGGGTCAGCCGTAGTACTTCGCCACCATCCTGCGGAGGAAGCCGTAGTCCTTGGCGATGGCGGCGTGCTCGTCCGGCGGCTCGTACTCCACATGGAGCGAGATGGGGCCGGTGAAGCGCGCCTTGGCGATGGTGGCGAAGAAGCGGTCCCAATCGACCATGCCCTCGCCGAGGGGGCACATGCGGCGCTGCCAGCGACCGTGGGCGTCCCTGGTCCAGTAGAAGTCCTTGACAGCGACCATTTTGAGGCGTGGCAGGGCGATGTCGAGGGCGGCGCGCCAGCCGAAGCGGCCGCCTTCGATGGTGGCGTGGCAGGGATCGAAGTAGTAACCGATCCAGGCCGGGTCGAGGTCGCGGATCAGCTCCCGGATGTCCCAGGTGAGCGCCCCGACGTAATCGCCCGAATGATTGTGAAAGCCGGCGACGACACCGTACTTCTGCCCCAGGGCGGCGAGGGCCCGGATGCCGGGCTTGACCTCGGCGAGCTTCTCGAGCACGTGCGCATCGCGGTAACGGATGTAGCCGATCTTGAAGAAGGGGATCTTCAACTCGCCGGCCGTGCGGATGGTGGGCTCGGCGGCCGGGTCCGAGCCCGAGGTGAGTCCGGTGGTGATCATGGGGACCGAAAGGCCCCGGGCGCGGATGGCCTTGACAGCGGCGGGCAGGTCGCGGGTCACGTTTTCGGGCAGGACGTGGCCGCGGGGGCGGACAGTGAGGTCCACGCCCTCGAAGCCGAAGTCCTTCGAGACCCGGGCAAGGTCGTCGTAGCCGTACTGCTGCAGGTGCTTGGAGAAGATGCAGAGGGTGGGGCGGCGTTCGCCCCCGCGGGCCGTACGGACAAACGGCGCGGCGATTGAGGTTGCGAGAAGCTGGCGCCGAGTCATCGTCTCACCCCAGTTCATAACCTTCGCGGTACTCGTAATGGAGTAGTTTGTTGGCGTCCTCGTTGTTCGTGAAGCGCTCGTTCTCGCCATCCCAGTCGAGGCGCGCCTTGGTGAACAGCGCGATGCGGGCGATGATTGTGTTGGCGGTGGAGATGTGGCCGTCGAGAATGTCGCAGTTGCACTTCTTGCGGCTCTTGACGCAATCGAGGAAGTTGCGGGCGTGGAAAGCGGTGTCCTGGCTGCCCTCCATGCGTTTAGCCTCGATGAGGGGCCGGCGGATGCCGCGGTTGGCCCGCTCGCCAGCGCGGTCGATGGGGGAGCGGGGGAAGCGGGGGCGGTCGTTGATCTGCTCGGGGACGATCTCCCAGCGGCGGCTGTGGATGTACATGGTGCCTTTCGTGCCGCGGAGCAGCATTTCGGAGTTCTGGAGATTGCCGGGGGCGCGGTTGGAATCGCACTGGGAGAAGGTGATCAGGTGGCCGCCGGGGAACTCCCAGACGACTTCCAGAGTATCGGGGATTTCGCGGTTGTCCTCGATCACGTACTTGCCGCCGACGGCGGTGACCGAGACGGGATACTCCAGCCCGATCGACCAGCGCAACATGTCCATGTAGTGGACGCCGAAGTTGGTGAGCTGGCCGCCGGAGAAGTCGTAGAACCAGCGGAAATTGTAGTAGCTCTTGTTCCGGTTGTAGGGCTGCATCGGGGCGGGACCGAGCCACCGGTCCCACTCCCAGGGGTTGGGGGGATCGGTGTCGGGCGGGTTGCCGATGCCGTGGGGCCATTCGTTGCGGTAATGGTAGCCGCGGCCGATAGTGATGTGACCGAGATAGCCGGAGCGGGCCAGTTTGGCGGCCTCGGTGAGGAACGGCGAGGACCGGCGGTGAATGCCGACCTGAGTGACGCGCTTCGTTTCCCGGGCCACTTCCACCATGCGCCGGCCTTCCTTGACGGTGAGCGAAAGGGGCTTCTCGACGTAGACGTCAAAGCCGGCGCGGCAAGCGTCGATGAACATGATGGCGTGCCAGTGGTCGGGCGTGCAAATGACGACGGCGTCCATGTCCTTGACTTCGAGCAGCTTGCGGTAATCCTTGAAGCGCTTGGGCTTCAGGCCGCGCTTGCGCTCCTTCTGTTCGGCCCAATCCATGTAGTCGTCGCGAAGGTCGCAGAGGGCGACGGTTTCCTGGTCGCCGTGTTCCAAGAAGGCGTCCTGGACCTGGTCTCCACGGTTGCCCAGACCTATGTAGCCGATGCGGACGCGGTCATTGGCGCCGAGGATGCGGGAATAGCTGGCCGCCGAGGCTGCCAGGCCTGCGGCGCGGGCGAAGTCTCTTCGGGTCAAGTTCGACATGCGGCTAGTGCTCCTTGCAGGGCTGCAATGCAAACACACTATATCGCGTTGCTATGCGTGGTGGGTAAGCGGCGGCGGCGCCGGTTACGACGACAAGATCTTATCCTTGTTACTTGCTTGCTTACCTCGTCTCGGGAATCGGATTGGGACTTGCCGCGGGGCTCTCGCCGGGCCCGCTGCTGGCATTTCTCGTGTCTCAGACCGTGCGCTATGGGGTCAAAGAAGGGCTGCGGGTGGCGATCGCCCCGGTACTCACCGATGCGCCGATCGTAGCGGGTACAGTGTTCGCGCTTTCCCGACTCACGGAGAGCGGTCCGGCGCTGGGCGCAATCTCCCTGATCGGGGGCGCCTACGTAGCATGGCTGGGTATCGAGAGCCTGCGGGCGCCGGGGCTCGCCGCGGAAGCGCGGGCCGAGCCGCGGTCGATCCGGAAGGCGATGGCGATCAACCTGCTGAACCCGCACGTTTACCTGTTCTGGGGAACCGTGGGGGCGCCGACCGTGCTGCGCGCTTACGCCTCGGAGCCGGTGGCGGCTTTCGGGTTCGTGGCCGGATTCTACCTGCTGTTGTGCGGCTCGAAAGCGATGATCGCCGTGCTGGTAGACCGCTCGCGGCGGCTGCTCGAAGGGCAGGCGTACCGGCGCACCGTGCAGACGTTGGGGTGGCTGTTGATCGGCTTCGCAGGCTGGCTCGTGTGGGAGGGAGCAGCGCTGCTGCGGTCCTGAAACGCACGGCGTTCGAGCGGAAGACTACCGATGGGTGGGCGCGGTCCCGGCGCGAACGCCATCCCCAGCGCCCCGCCCGTTATACAATCGTGCCGATGAAACTGACGGCGTTACTGCTGGCGGCGGGATTCCTGGCGGCGGCATCGGCAGGGGAGTTCCACGACGGGATCCGTTTCCGCAAACACGAGATTCACCCCGGCGCGGCCGAGACGTGCGCCGTGGCCGACATCAACGGGGACGGGCATCTCGACATCGTCTCCGGGGAAAACTGGTTCGAGGGCCCGTCGTGGAAAGCGCACCGGTTCCGCCGGCTGGGCTACGAGCGCTTCTACGTGGACGACTTCAGCGACCTGCCGCTGGACGTGAACGCCGATGGGCGGACGGACGTAATCACGGCTACGTGGTTCGCCCGGGAGCTTGCCTGGTGGGAGAACCCCGGGGCTTCCGGGGAGTGGACGAAACACGTCATCCAGCGAGGGTATTCGACGGAGTTCGCGTTTCTGGTGGACCTGGACAACGACGGGGAGGCGCGGGAGCTGTTGCCGCAGTTCGGGCCGAAGAAAGCGCCGCTGGCCTGGTACCGCATCGAAGACGCCAAGTTCGTGAGACATGTGGTGAGCGAGCAGGGCTACGGGCACGGAATTGGCGCCGGAGACTTGAACGGCGACGGGCGGACGGATATCTTGACGCCCGTAGGCTGGTGGGAGGCGCCTGAAGATCCGGCCGGGAACGGTTGGGTGCATCACGGGGATTTCGCCCGGTTCGAGTTCCCCCACTTGGGGTTCCTCTACGTGCGGGACATCAACGAGGACGGGCGGCCGGATGTGCTGACGTCGTTCGCCCACGGCTACGGGCTGCTCTGGCTGGAACGGACAGCGGAAGGTGGCTGGAAGAAGCACGTGATCGACGAGAGCTGGTCGCAGGCGCACGCGGTGGCGCTGGCCGATCTCGACGGCGACGGGCGCGAGGACGTCATCACCGGCAAGCGGTTCCACGCCCACAACGGCAAGGACCCGGGCGGACGAGAGCCGCTGGGGCTCTATTGGTACGAGCGCCGGGTGCTGGCCGGTGGCAGGGTGGTCTGGAAGCGGCACGTGATCGACTACGGCTCGCGAGCTGGCGGCGGGATGCAGATCGCGGTGGCGGACCTCGACGGCGACGGAGACCGGGACGTGGCCGCCGGGGGGAAAGGCGGCTTGTTCTGGTTCGAGAATCTCACCGCGGGACGGTAGAAAGAGTTCCGAGGGAGGCGATGGCAACAATGAAACTCACACGGAGAAGTTTCGTGGGCGCCGCGGCGGCGCCGGCGCTGCTGGGGGCGCAATCAGCGAATGATGCGATCCGGACGGCGTTCATCGGCGTGGGCAACCGCGGCAGCTACTTACTGCGGCACACCCTGGCGGTTCCCGGGGTGCGGGTGGCGGCGGTTTGCGACGTGCGGGAGGACCGGGCGCAGGCGGCCGCCGAACAGGCCTCTAACAAAGGCCACTCGCCGCAGGTTTACTTTCAGTACCGCAAGCTGCTGGAGGCCCGGGACGTGGATGCGGTGGTGATCGCCACGCCGGTGAACACGCACCAGGAGATCGCGGTCGCGGCGCTGGAGGCGGGCAAGCACGTCTACTTGGAAAAGCCGATGGCGCTGACGCCGGAGCAGTGCCTGGCGATCGTGACGGCGTCGAAGGCGGCAAAAGGGATCCTGCAGGTTGGCTTCCAGCTCCGGTTTGATCCGAGGCGGCGGGCGGCCATGGAATTCATCCACCGCGGCGGCATCGGGAAGATCCTCTTCATGCAGAGCTTCCGGCACGGAGGCGATCTGCCGCGAAACACGCCGTGGTATTTCGACCGCACGGTGAGCGGCGACAACATCGTCGAGCAAGCCTGCCACATCCTGGACCTGATGACCTGGGCGGTTGACCAATCCCCGGTGCGGGTCTTCGGCTCCGGGGGGATCAACCTGTACCACGACATCCCGCCGGGCCGCACAACGATGGACAACTACGCGGTGATCTACGAGTATCCGGGCGACGTGCGGCTGGTCTTCAGCCACATCTACTTCGATCCGCCGGGCTTCACGGGGATCAAGGAGCGGGTGTTCGGCTCGATCGGGGCGGTGGACCTCGCGCGGGCGGAGTTCCACGAGCGGGCCAACCGGGGAGCGGTGAAGCTCGAAGTTCCGGACGAGGGCGAGAACTCAACGTACCTGTCGCTGAAAGCCTTTTATGAGAACGCGCGGGCGGGGCGGAGGCCGCCGGTCAACAACGCCGACTCGGCGCTACGTTCGACGCTGGTGGCCATGATGGGACGGAAGGCGATCTACGAGCGGCGGATCGTGACCTGGGACGAGGTGGCGCGGTAGAAGGGCGGATCGGCGCACCTGCTGCGATGTCCCGCGGTGTTGGTCCGGCTGTGAAGAGCGCCGTGACGGCTCAAGAGGCTTGCGCCGGCGAATCGAAGTACTCTTGAGCCAGCTTCGGGTTGGCGGCCAGGGCTTTGCTCCAAAACATTCGGGCTTCGTCAATCTGGCCCTTTTCGCGGAGGGCGTGGCCGAGATTGAGCAGCGCTTCGGCAAAGTCGGGCTTGTCGGCGATGGCCTCGCGGTAAAGGCGGATGGCGTCGTCGGTTTGCCCGGTCTTCTGCAGCAACAGGCCGGCGTTGTAGAAGAGTTCCGGGGAGCGCTCGCCGAAATCGATGAGACGGCTGTGCAACTCGAGCGCCCGATCGTAGTCCCGCTGTTCGATCGAGACGGCGGCGAGTCCACGCATCGCATCCAGCGAGTTGGGATCCGCCTCGAGGGCGGCGGCGAACGCTTTTCCGGCGGCCTCGTGGTTCCCCGAGCGCCAGTAAGCGAGGCCGAGGTTGACCTGGGCTTCCGGCCAGTCCGGCCGTTTCTCGATGCATTTCTCGAACGCTTCGATTGCGCCGGGGAAGTGCGAGCGTTGCAGCTGAAGATACCCCAAGCGGAACCACGCGTCCACCCAGTCCGGGTAGTCGTTGAGCAACTGCTCGTAGTAGCTTTCGGCTTCGAAGCTGGCGCCCTGCTGTTCGAGCAGCAGAGCCAGGTTGTAGCGAACTTCCGGGATATCGGAAGAAAGCTTCAACGCCTTTTCGTAAGCCTCGCCGGCGCCTTTGAGGTCGCCCAATTCATGGAGCACGATGCCGAGATTCACTTGTGCCTGAGCGGCGTCGGGCTTAAGCCGGAGCGCTTCGCCGTAGGCCTTGGCGGCTTGCTCGAGACGGCCCGTGCGCTGGCAGGCGACGCCGAGATTGTAGCGCCACTCGTAGTTCTCCGGGTCGAACTCGACCAGCTTCTTGCAAAAGGTGACCGCGGCTTCGAGGTCCTCGGTCCAGAAGGCGCAGTTGGCCAGGCCTTCCAGAGCCGCCGGGGCGTAGGGACGCAGTTCGAGAAGCCGTTCCGAATACCGGCGGGTCATCGGCTCGTCTTTCTTGGCGATGCCAATGCTGATCAAGTTGATGAGTGACTCTTCGGATTCGGGAGACTTCTCGAGTATGCTCTCGTAAATCTTTGCGGCCTCGTCGAGCTTGCCGAGCAGTTGGAGCGCGACGGCCTTGCCGAAGAGGGCATCTTCGTTGCCAGGGTCCTGCTGGAGGGCGCGTTCCAGAGCTTCGAGCGCGTCCTGGGACTTTTCCAGACGAAGCAGGCAAATGCCAAGGCCGACGTAGGCGTCCACGCGGGTGGGGTCCCGCTCGATGGCCTTCTGGAAGGCGCGCGCGGCGTTGCCCCATTGTTCCAGGCGCTCGAGGCAGACTCCCAGGTTGAAAGCTGCGGAGGGATGGTCTGGATTGATTTCGAGCAACCGGCGGTAACTGGCGGCGGCCTCGTCGTAGCGTTCCAACTCGAACTGGATGTGGCCACGGGCCGAGAAGATATCCGCTCCCGCCACCCCCGCGTCCACGGCGCGGTTCAACTCGCTGAGGGCTTCTCTCAGCTTGCCGTCGAGGTGCAACGCTACGGCCCGGGCGAGGACCGCGGCAGGCGACACGGTGGTTTCCGCAGCGGCGTCCGTGTCGGCAAGGACATCGCCGACGCCGGTGATCTTCACCTTGCGTTTTGTTCTAGCACGTTGAGTCATTCGCTCCACCCCCCTCGCGGTCGGTCCAGGTTATACGGGGCGATGAGCGCGCAGAGGCGCCCCAAGAGATCGTACTGGTGCATGACGCTGATCCACCGCACGCGCGCCTTTTCGCCGCGAGCGCGGAACAGGCCCACCCCGCCGGACTTCAACGTGTCGTCCTTATAGAGCCCCACGACCCGGTCGTCCAGGTAGGTCGTGAAAGTGCTGCCGCGGACAGTCACCCGGATCCGGTACATCTTGTCGCGCAGCGGGAAGGGCACTTCGGTGGACTTTTGGCTCTTGCGCCGGCCGTCCACCACGGTGTAGTTGATGAGCTTAGCCTTCGGCAACGGTCCTGGGTCTGTGATGACCAGACGGCCTGCGTAATAGTTCCGGGTGTCCTGAGCGCGGAAGACCCAACTTACGCCTCCGCGCTCGATCCGGGCGGCCAGGACGAACTCGTAATCGACGAGATTGAGCGAGGGCTCGTAAAGCGCGAGTGCGCCTGGCAGGACGAAGCCGGCTTCGTCGTATGCCCAAGTGCGTCCCCAGTTGCCGTCGCCGATCCAGGATCCGAGTCCGGAACGGAAATCGTCGGTGAGGGAGATGGCGGCCCGGTTCATGATGTTCGTCTGCAGGGTCTCCCATCGCGCCTTGAGGGCTTTGGCGAAGGCGCCCTCTTCTTGTGAAACGGCGGCAGCGACCTCATTGGGGTACTCGCGCACCTGTAGCTGCTGCGCAAGCAACAGGGCGAGAGGAAGGATCATGACGGCCAATTTCACCGTGCCGGGCAGGCGGCGCCAATTGTGCACCACCCACGGAAGGATTCTCGGGCGGCGGCCGGGTCCCGGAGCGGGAGTGGTGGAGCGGGAAGTAAACTCGTCAGCCACCGGAACTCGGTTAGAACGGCGCAGGACGGGCCGCGGCGGCTTCGACGGCCACTCGCTGAGCTTGGACTGGATTCCGTCGCCCGCCGGCGGCACGATGTGTCCGATGCTCAGAGGCACGAGCTTGGAGAGGCGGCCGGCCCACGGGGGCGGTCCGGCAGCGGGCCCGAGAGCCACGTCCACATCGGCTGGGCCGCAGAAGACCGCTGGGCGAGGGCTCGGGGCGCCGGGGCCGGCGCCCGCAGCCTGCACCATCTCGCCGGGGTGGATCGGAACCGCGGCGGCGAAGAACTCGAAGCGCGGCGCGAGCGTGCCAGTGGGGACTGGAGGCGCGGTTTCCGAAACGGCGAAGCGGATCGGCACAGGAGGCGCACCCCGCGGCCGGTGCGGTTCCCGCTGGACGACGTCGAGGGCCGGACGCCGGCTGGGGGACTCAGCGAGGTCGAACCGGCGGGCGGCTGCCGCGCGTGGCGCGTCCGGTTCGCCCGAAGAGAGCGGGGCCGCCGCCGGGGCCGAAGCCGCCGGGCGGATCCGGCCGGTCGCGCGCCAAAGCAGCGGCCGCAGCGCTTGGAGAGGTAGATGCGACTCGATGCGCAACGAAACGGACGGAGGAACGAGGAACGCCTTGGCTGGTTCCTGGTGGGGGCGATCGGCCAACGGACGATGCGGTCCGGGTACGGCGGAGAGTTTCGTGGGCTGCAGATCTGCCGCCGGAAGTGTAGGCCGGCAGGGGACCGGCGGCGTTCCGGGCGGCGTTAGTGGTGGTTGCTCCAGGGACGCCGGGCCGGGCAGCGGCACGCCCGGGCCGGCGGCGAACGACTCCTGGAACCGGCTCCCAAGCAGGCTGCTGGCGGGCAGGCGGCAATCGCCTCCAGGAATAGCGGGCGCCGTGGCGGCGAAGACCGGAGCTGGTGCGCGCAGCTCCACCGGGTTGCCGGCAGACGGGCGCGGCACAGGCCCCAGACCGGTGATTTCCAGCCGCGGCTGCACAAAACCGGCGGTGACTCGTTCCAGAAGCTTCCAGCCGCCGTAGGCCAGGGTCCACGCGGATCTCGGCGCCGACGCCGGAGCTTCCAATTCGCCAGTGCGAATGGGGACGACAGACGGCGTCGTGGCGTACTTGGGCTCCCCTGGACCTGATGGAACGGCCAGCGGAGCTGCCGGGCAGGTTTTCCTTACGGCTGTAGGCAGCGAGGAGCCGGCTGCGGGCGGTTCCGCGACGATTTCATCGCTTTCGAGATGGGCGGCGGGAAGCCCGCTTTCGACCGTGGGGGGGGCGGGAGCCGCGAGGGCGGGCGGAATCCATTTTGGAGCGGGCAGCCCGCGGGGCCGCTGAATCATGCCCGACGGCACGGCCGGGATCCGGTTTCGCACTGCGGAGACTTCGAATTTGGCCTCTACACGCCGCGGACCGCCGGCCTGAGCCGCGGGCAATTCGATCTCCAGCCGCGTTTTCGGTTCCGGGATGCGGCACGGAGCCAGCGACATCCCCGGCTGGGGCAGTGCGACGCCGACGGAAAGCTGCGGCTCGGTGCGGCAGGTGCGTATCTCAGGCCGGCAATCCTGGGGAGCGGCGGCAAGGGAAAAGAAGACTTCGGCGAGGGGAGGCGCGCCATCTTCCGTCTGCTTCGAGGGCTGACGTTTCCGGGTGCGCGCTGCCTGTCGCGCTTCGATCAAGCGTGCCAGGCCCAGCGACTCCTGATCCTGCAGATAGAGCTCGTAGTGTTCGCTGCCGCAAAACTCTTTTCCCGAGATCTTGTGCAGAAGGGACAGTTTCTTTCCGCAGTACAGGCAGCGCATGAGCCGGCTTCCCTACTCACTAATCGTAAGGAACCGGGGTTGAGCTTTATAGGGGCAGAAGCCCCTAACGCCCTGAAACACAAATGTTTAATGGGACGAAAGCGTAAGGGAAAACACCTACAGGACGCCACCGCCCTGCCGTAGTACAAACGGATTGTCCGCGATGCCGGCCGACGGGATGCTCAGAGAGGATCGGGCATCTCCAAGCCAGCCTTCGCGAGCGCCTTGGAGAGCAGGTCGATCGCTTCCTCCTCGCGGGTCGAGCGGGATATGGAGACCTCCATGATCAACATGTGCCGGGCCTTGTCGAGCATCTTCTTCTCGCGGAATGAAAGCGGTTTCTTTTTCTGGAGGATCAGGAGGCTCTTGAACACCTCGGCCACATCCATCAGGCTCCCGTTCCGCATCTTCTCGGAATTCGCTTTGAAGCGATTCTTCCAGTCGCGGCAGCCCTTGCACTCGCCATTGGCCAGGAAGCGGAGGACGCGTTCTACCTGGCCGTTCTTGGTCACCCGGCGCAGTCCGACGTTATCCGCGTGGGAGAACGGGACCATGACGGTTAGCTGGCTGGAGGCCAGCCTGAGGAGATAAAAGCGTTCCGGGCGGGCCCCAAAACTACGGGTGCCGATATTTTCGATCGTGCCAACGCCCTGATTTGGATAAACTACTTTCTCGCCAACGTGAAAGGTCATTCCCACCCCCGGTACACCTTCCTTTGGTTGTTGTTTGGTTGCCACTCCGGATAATGAAGCATCAATGATAAAGGGGCGCAATTTGATTGTCAAGGGGAAGATTCGGCAAACACAATAGAATCAGTGACCTGAATGGGGTATAGCCGGGCTTTTCTGTATCGTGTCGTACAGATTTCTTCACTTGCGCGGGGTCCCGGCGGCGGGGTGGTTTCCACTAGCGGGGGGTGGCCTGGAGAGCGCCGCCGGAGCGAGGGCGTGAGCCGCGAGTGGATAGACCAATCTTTCACTCGGGAAAGATACCCCGGCCTGATCCAGAGGCGCAGACAGGCCGGTTTCACCCCGCTGAGCGCGCCGCAGCCTCCATGGGGAGCCGAATCGCGGCGGCGCGTTTACTGTTCCAAGCGGGTGGTCTGGTGCGCCGCCAAACGCCACTCGCCGCCGTCCCTCACCCAGAAGTGCATCATCATGAGGCGGCTGTCGAATGGCTTGCCGGCGGATTCCCCTTTCATGACGACGATGGAGTGGGCCACAGCGGCATTGCCGTAAACCTTTACAGTGGTCTTTTCGTGTTCGATCGCGTCGTAGCGCTGGCGGCCGGAGCGGAGTTTCCCGAGATAGTCGTCTTTGGTCTCGATGACGCCGGTCGAGTGCGCATAGATCAGGCCCGGCGACAGGATCTTCTCGAGAGCGGCGAAGTCCCGCGAAACGACGGCCTTGGCCCACCGCTTTTCGGCGGCCCGGACGGAATCGGCGTCCGCGGCGGTCGCCGACAAGCAGAACAAGAGCAAAGCGCTGACGATGCTGAATGCCGGTTTTCGGTACATGGTCATCTCCCCTACTGCAGGGCCATGATACCGCTCGGCGGAGGTCACTCGTAGCGGAGGGCCTCGGCAGGGGCGACCCGGGTGGCGCTTTTGGCGGGGTAGATCGTGGCCAGGAAGCTAATCAGGATCGCCACCCCGGGCACCCAGAGGGCATCAATCCAGCGGGGCTCGAAGGGGACGTAACTTAGGGCGTAGACCTCGGGGTCGAGACTGATCCAGCGGTACTTGTCAGCGAGGTAGCAGAGCAGTTCGCCGGTCGCGAGGCCGATGGCGGAGCCGACGACGCCGATGATCACCCCTTGAAGGATGAAGATATTGCGGATCTGTTCACGGCGGCAGCCCATCGACATCAGCAAGGCGATGTCGCGGTGTTTTTCCATCACCATCATTACGAGAGCGATCAAGATGTTCAGGGCGGCGACGAGTTGAATCATGCCGATGGTGATGACGGTGACGATGCGCTCCATCTTGAGCGCCCCGAGAAGCTGCCGGTTCTGCTCCATCCAGGTGGTCGCTGCGAGGTTCTTGCCGATGATCTTCTCGGCCGCCGCCGCCACTTCCGGGGCGCGCTGGATGTCATCCAGACGCAATTCGATGGAGTTGACGACGTCGCCGACCCCGAGCAGCTTCTGGGCGGCCTCGAGGGAGGTGAACGCCCAGTGGGCGTCGAGCTCATAGAGGCCCGACTCGAAAAGTCCACAGACGCGGAAGCGACGGTAGCTGGGCCGCGGACCGAAGGGCGTCAGCTCGCCTTGCGGGCTGATGACGTTGATGACGCTGTTCATCATCATGCCGACGTTGCGGGCGAGGACGGCGCCGAGGACGATGCCGGGAAGGCCGTTTTCCTCCCCGCGAAGCCCGTCCAGGGAGCCTTCGACGAGGCGGGCAAGAGCGCCGACAGGCCGGGCGGCGACGCCGGGGCGGATGCCCTTGATGATGCCGCCGTCGGACTGAAGCGGTCCGGTAAAGAAGACGGGCGCGTAAAGGGTCGGCTCCGCGCTTGTGACGTGAGGCAGCGCAGCGAGCTTGCCGGCCAGATCCCTCCAGTCGCGGATCCCATAGCCGGGTTCCTTTTCCAGGATGCTGACGTGGGCGGTGGCCCCGAGCAGGTTCGTCTGAAGGGTATTGCGGAAGCCGTTGTTGATCGCCAGTGCGATGATCAGGGCCATCACGCCGGCGGCGACGCCCAGGATCGAGATGAGGGTGATCAGGCCGATCACGGCCTGTTTGCGCCGGGCGCGGAGATACCGGACGGCGACAAACAGTGGAAAGGAACGGATCAAAGCACCATTCTACGCGCCCCGGGCCGCCCGGCAGCGCGAGCGGGGGTCAACCGCCGATTTCTTTCTCGGCGGCGCGTAACCGCTCCGCGAGCCCGAGAGGCGGCTCAGGACGGAGCAGGGGGAACAGGATCACGTCGCGGATCGATTTGGAATCGGTGAGGATCATCGTCAGCCGATCGATGCCCACGCCTTCGCCGGCGGTGGGCGGCAGACCGTAGCACATCGCCCGCAGGTAGTC
>CAYWXL010000083.1:0-16966 GCA_964461995.1 uncultured Solibacteraceae bacterium | reverse complement strand
TCGAAGCTTTCGCCGCCGCCCGCCCGGTGATCGCCAGTAGGATCGGGAGTCTCGCTTCGATCGTGTGCCACGGAGAAACCGGCCTGCTCTTCGAGCCCGGTTCTGCGACGGCGCTGGCTGACGCGGTTGCACGCCTCGCTTTTGACGAGGCGGAGCGCCGCCGTTTGGGAGAGAATGCCCGCCGTGAGTACCTGAACCGATACACGGCCTCGGCGAACTATCAACGCCTCATGGAGATCTACAAAGCGGCGTTGGCCGTGCGGTACGCCGGGGAGCTCCGGGCTTCGATGGCCATGGCCGCAGGAACAGCCCAATGACGACCAACGCCACGCACGCCCCTTGCGCCGCCGCGGCCTGGTACCGCCGGCTGTACCAGGAGGATCTGCTGCGCGAGGCACGCCTCTCCGCGGCTGCTGCGCCACAGCGTGTCCGGGCCATTGAGCTGCTGATCGGACGGAACCGCGTTGCGGTGCGGCGGCTGGCGGAGTTGGGCTGTGGTCCCGGCGACGTGATTCTCGGATGCCGGGCGCGGGGGATCGGCGAGGAGTTCTTCGCGGTGGACTATTCCGAGGAAGCCATCGCCTACTTGTGCTCCCGCGTGCCCGATATCAAGGGGTTCGTAGCGGACATCACGGAAGTGGACTTCCGGCTCCCTCGTCCGGTGGACTTAGCCGTCCTGAGTCACGTGCTCGAGCACTTGGACAAACCTTTGCCGTTACTCCGTTCGCTGGCTGCGGCGCCGGTCCGCCACCTGCTGCTGGAGGTACCCTTGGAAAACCTTCCGCTCTACCGGATCAAGTGCGCTCTGTTCGGGAGGAACAATCGCGTCGGACATGTCCAGTTCTTCACCCGCCGGACGTTCCGGAATCTTGTCAAAGCTTCAGGACTAGAGATTATCGACGAATTCCGCTACACGCCCGTACACAGTCCCGAGGCCTTGCGACTGACCTGGAGCGTTGAGGGGACCTCCACACCGGTAAGGCTGCTCCAGCGGTGTTCGCGCCGGTGGTTGCCTCTGGTTCTGGGAAGGTTATGGAGTCGGCTTTATTACAGTCACTACGCGGTTCTCTGCAGGAGTCCGCTGCCGGCTTAGACACGCAGCGCCGCTGCATCCTCGGCTGTCCCGTGGATTGCGTGGACTACCACGAGGCGGTGGCGCGCATCGTGCATTGGGCGCACCGAGGCGAATCCCGCTATGTCTGCGTCGCCTGTGTCAACACGGTGATGGAGGCTTATGATTCCGCCGCGGTGCGACGGGCGGTCGCCGCCGCCGATCTCGTCACCCCGGACGGAATGCCGCTCGTTTGGGCCCTGCGGTTGTTGGGCGCAAGAGAGGCAAGGCGGGTTTACGGGCCTGACCTGACGCCGCTCGTCTTGGAAGCCGCCGCCCGGGCGCGCCTCCCCGTCGGTTTCTACGGCGGCGCCCCAGACACTCTCAAAAAGCTTCTCGGCGTGGTCCGCCAGCGCTGTCCGGCAATCCGCATCGCCTACGCCTGGTCTCCACCGTTCCGGCCGCTGACGCCGGAAGAGGACGTCCGCGTGGTCCGGGAAATCAACTCGAGCGGCGCGCGCATCCTCTTCGTCGGCCTGAACACCCCTAAGCAGGATCTCTGGATGCACGCGCACCGGGGGCACGTACGCGCCGTCATGCTCGGGGTGGGCGCAGCCTTCGATTTTCTCGCGGGGACCAAGCCTCAAGCGCCCCGCTGGATCATGCCGCTGGGGCTGGAGTGGCTATTTCGCTTGGCGACCGAGCCGCGGCGGTTGTGGAAGCGCTACCTGAAACACAACCCCCGCTTCGTGGCTCTCTTCGGCCAGCAGTTGCTACGCCGCTGCGGCGGGGCCTCGGACGCCGGCGCCCGGCCGGCGAGCGGTTGCGGTCCGCCGGCCCGAACCGAACCATGAGCGTCTCGATGGTGTCGTCCGACGTCGCCGCACTGCTCGTTCGCGAGAGCGGGCGCCGGGCTGTTGCGCCCAGCCGCGCCCGGCCGCTGTGGACGTCGCTGTGTCTGCTGGCTTCCGACTCCCTCGTCGTGGTGCTGGCCTCCCTGCTCGGCGTCTGGCTTTGGAGCCTTGTGAACCCCGCGATTTCTCTTGCGCACTACTTCCCGTTGGGGGCGCTGCCGGCGCTCTTCGTCATCGTCTACGTGGCATTCGGACTCTATGCTCCGGCCGGCATCGACCCGGTCGAGGAACTACGGCGGATCGTCCTGGCGACGGCGCTCGTCTCTCTCGTACTGACGGCTGCCGTCTTCCTTGCCAAAGAAGGCGCCGCCTACTCCCGCGGGGCGTTTCTGGTTTCCGGCGGCCTGACCACCGCGCTCCTTCCCCTTGCCCGGGCCGCTCTCCGGACCCGCCTTGCATGGAAACGATGGTGGGGAGCACCGGTACTGATCTTCGGCGCCGGAACGGCGGCAGCCGCCGTAGCCGAGAGCTTGCGGCGCCGGCCTCAGCTTGGCTTCAGGCCGGTAGGTTACCTGAGCGATGCGGGCGCAGAAAGCCGGATCGAGAACCTGCCCCGGCTGGGCCGGCTGGCCGACGCCCAGGAGATCGGCGCCCGCCTCGGCGTGAAACACGCGATCGTGGCCCTGCCTGAGTTGGAGAAGCCTCGTCTGCAGGAGATCCTGGAACGCCACACCGCGCATTTCGCCCGGGTGACCGTAGTATCAGAGCTTCTGGGGGTCGGCAGCGTATGGGTGTCGGCGCGGGATCTCGGCGGCGTGCTTGGGCTGGAGATCCGGCGCAATCTGCTGAATCCGGCGAACCGGCTCGTAAAGCGGGCGGCCGACGTCTGCCTCGGGCTGGCGTTCGGCCTTGCGACGTTGCCCCTCGTCGCTGCCGCGGCCCTGTGGATCAAGGGCAAGAGTCCCGGTCCCGCCCTCTTCCGGCAGACGCGCGAGGGCTACGCTGGACGCCCGATCCACATCGCCAAGTTGCGCACGATGCATCCGGACGCTGACCGGATCCTGGAACGCCACCTTCGCGCCTCGCCGCAAGCCCGCCGCGAGTGGGAGCGTTTCTGCAAACTGAAGGACGATCCGCGGGTGATCCCCGGCGCCGGCCGCCTGTTGCGCCGCTTCAGCATCGATGAGCTACCGCAACTGTGGAGCGTGGTCCGCGGCGAGATGAGCCTCGTCGGTCCCCGCCCGTTCCCTGCGTATCACCTGGACCGCTTCCCGCCGGAGTTTCGTGCGCTGCGCCGGAGGGTCCGCCCGGGCCTCACCGGCCTCTGGCAAGTGGACGCGCGCAGCGACGGCGATCTGGCCCTCCAGCAGAAGCTCGACACCTACTACATCCGCAACTGGTCAATCTGGTTGGACGTCTACATTCTTGCCCGCACCTTCGGCGCGGTGCTGCGCGGCCGCGGCGCATACTAGGCCGGCCAGGGCGAAGAAGTAATAGCCGAAGACCGGACGCTGTTGGAATGGGTAGTCCACCAGCGCGTTCAGCAGCACGGCGATCAGGCCCAGGCCCCAGACGGTGCGCCAGGCCGCTTTCACAATCACCGCCGCCAGGGCCAGCATCAAGGTGAGCATGGGTAAGCCTCCTTCGGCGGCCCACTGCAGCCAGTCGTTGTGCGCCTGGTTGTCGCGCTTGCCGTCGTCGAAGCGCGCGTAGGCCGGATAGACGGCGGACCAGGTCCCGAGGCCGAAGCCGAGCGTGGGCCGCTCGCCGATCATCTCGAGCGTTGAAGCGTAGAGAAAGCGCCGCTCGGCGAGCTGGTCCTGCCGGTGGAACTTCGCCGCCAGCGGCGCCCAGCCCACGGCGAGAACGAAGGCCGCCGCCAGCGCCGCCAGTCCCGTCGCCGCAGCCGCGACCAGGCGCGGCCGGATCCGCCGCCGCAGCAGGATGAGCACGGCGACGGTCTCCAAAAGCGCCAGCGCCGCGCCGGCCCGCGAGACAGCGGCCACCACAGAGGCGAAGAAGACCGCCCCCATGAGGAGCCGGCTCCAGGTCCGCTTGCGGTCTGTCACCGCCGCGAACAGCGCGGCCGGCAAGACGGTCTCGATGAACTGGGCGAACTGGTTGTGGTAGACGAAGGGTCCCATGGCCGTCGCCGACTCGGTCGGAAACAGCCAGAAGATTCGGTCCGGCGCCGTGAAGCGCTGCAGGATGGCCGCGACCGCCAGGGTGAAAGCGAACCACAGGAGCCCGCGCAGCAGGCGCTCGGCCAGGCGAGCATCTTGCCCGGCCTGGAAGGCGAGCGCGAGGACCACGAGGCGCGTGAACCAGTCCAGCGTGGCGATCTCAGTCGCCCAGCGGTAAGCGCTCACGCCCGATAGGAGCTGTACACAACCCAGCAGAACCGCTCCGGCCAGCGGAGCCATCGCGGCATGAAACCGCCAACGCAACCGTCCGGCAGCCACGCCCGCGATCCAGCCCAACGCCAGGGCGAAGACGCCCACTTGCACCACGCTCACCGGCCAGTAGCGTGGTATCCAGAGCGTCAAGAAGCCGAAGGTGAACAGTAGCGCCAGGCCCGCGCCCGTCCAAACGCAAGCTCGCCCTTCCGAATCGTTCACCTTTTGCCGGGCCGCGCGCGCCACAGATTCGAAAATAGCGTGCCGGAGAGCGCCGCGTCACTGCGCTGCGGACTTCGTTCTGTCTACCAGCGGTCTGCAGCTCGGTCCCAGCTCCGGCGGTTGGAGCCAGTGGGAGCCGCCATGATACACTGCTGTTGGCCGGTCCCAATCTGGGTTCAGCAGTCTCGCCTGCCTGTGGATTCAGGAGCCTGTGCGGAAGTGAGCTATCGAACCCTGACGCGACTGAGGAGAGTTTCGCAGGTCTCGTTCTTCGCGCTTTTTCTCTTCCTGCTGGTCGAGACCGAG
Organism: uncultured Solibacteraceae bacterium; assembly: GCA_964461995.1. Lineage (GTDB taxonomy): Bacteria > Acidobacteriota > Terriglobia > Bryobacterales > Bryobacteraceae > JALSRK01. Next base: position 12,137 of record CAYWXL010000083.1, on the reverse strand, counting down.
TTCCGCGGCTCCTTCGAAGCCACTTCTAGTCCGGTGGAACTCGCTTGGCCGGTGAGCTGGTTCCTGCAGATCGATCCGCTGGTGGCCGTCACCCACGCCCTGGCCAACGGCGCCCTCTACAAGGGCCTGCTATGGTCGCTGGTGATCTTGATTCCGACCCTGTTTCTCGGGCGGTTCTTTTGCGGTTGGGTGTGCCCTCTCGGCACGCTGAACCACTTCGTGGGCAGTTGGAAGTCGGAGCGAAAACGGGGCGCGAGGCGGATCCAGGCAAACCGTTACCAGCGGTGGCAGACGCTCAAGTACTACATATTGATCGTCGTGTTGGCGGCGGCGGTGGTCGGCTATCAGCTCGCGGGCATTCTCGATCCGATCTCCCTCACCGTGCGCTCCCTCGGCCTTTCGATCCTGCCGGGCTTGCGCGTGGCCTTTTATGGTTTCCTGGACGGCCTCTACGCTAGCGGTGTGGGGGCGCTGCAGTTCGCCGCCGACGCGCTGGACTTCGTTGTGGGCGGGCCGCTGTTCACTGCCCGCCCGCTCTACTTCGCCCAAGGCTTTTTTCTCGGCCTGCTGTTTCTATTCATTCTCGCCCTGAACCTGCGGATCACGCGCTTCTGGTGCCGGGCGCTGTGTCCGCTGGGGGCGCTGCTGGGTCTGCTCTCGCGGTGGTCGATTTTAGGTCTGGAGAAAGACAAGTCCCGCTGCGAGGACTGCAACCTCTGCCTGCTGGACTGCCAGGGCGGCGACGATCCGATACCCGGCGTACCCTGGCGGAAAGCCGAGTGCCACCTGTGCCTGAACTGCGTTTCCGACTGCCCGGAGACCGGCATCCGCTTCCGGTTTTTCCCGGTTTCTAAAGCCGTGGAAGGGCCGAACCTGCTACGCCGCCGGGTGGTGGGCTCGGTCGCCGGGGGGGCGGCGCTCGTGCCGTTGCTCACAGCCACGGCCGGGCGCAGCGTAGCCCGCAACAGTCGGCTCATCCGCCCGCCGGGCTCGGTGGACGAGGAACATTTCGTCCAACGCTGCATCCGCTGCGGTGAGTGCATGAAGGTCTGTCCGAACAACGCCCTGCACCCGACGCTGTTCGAGGCGGGGATCGAGGGCATCTGGAGTCCGGTGCTGGTTCCGCGCATCGGCTATTGCGAGCCGAGCTGCACGCTCTGCGGGCAGGTGTGTCCCACTGGGGCCATCTGGGAGTTCAGCGCCGAGGAGAAAGGCTGGATCGGCGAGTCGAACCCAAATCCCATCTCGATCGGCACCGCTTTCTACGACCGCGGGCGTTGCCTGCCCTGGGCGATGGCCATCGAGTGCATCGTGTGCGAGGAGTGGTGCCCCACCTCGCCCAAGGCCGTCTTCTTGCGGGAGGAGACGGTCTACGACGCCGAGGGCCGCGAGAAGCGCCTGCGGCGGCCGTACATCGATCCGAAGCGCTGTATCGGCTGCGGCGCGTGCGAGTACGCTTGCCCGGTCGAGGACCGCCCGGCCGTCTACGTCACCAGCATCGGCGAGAGCCGCTCCCGGGCCAATCAGATCCTGCTCGAGCGCCGCCGGAAGAAAGGAGGAGCCTCATGAGATTCGGCGAATTTTGTCTGGCCGCCGGGCTTGCCACCGTGTTTTGGCTGTCTGCTTGCGTCCCTGCGGGCCCCGCCGATCCGCTGCCGGCGAGCGGCGAAGCTCAGGGGTGGGAGAAGACCAGCGAAACGCGTAGCTTTTCCGCGGACGAACTGTGGCAGTACATCGACGGAGAAGCGGAACGCTACATCCAGGCCGGCGTCGTGCAGACGATGACCGCCGACTACCAGTACGGAGAGCAGCTCGAGGCGAAGGTTGATGTCTATGTGATGAACAGCCCGGAAGGGGCACGCTCACTGTTCGAGGGCGAGCCGGAGACGGGAAGCCGTCCGGCGGATGTGGGCGACGGGGCGCGTCTGTTCAGCCTGAGCCTGGTCTTTCACAAGGGTCCCTACCTGGTGCGAATCATCGCCTACCAAGAGACCGAGCATACGCCCGAGGCGCTGCTGGCGCTGGCGCGGGCCGTGGAGGCGCGCCTCGGGGAGTGACCGGACTCCAAGTTTCCCCGGAAGTGCTATAAAGAAGTCAGGAAATCCCGAATCCTGCTGCGTGGGGAGGTCACGATGGACGCTCGGCGCAGAGTCTCCCGCCGCAGTTTCTCGCGCTGGAGTCTCACTGGGTTGCTGCTGCCGGCTGGAGCCTGCCGGGCCGCAGTTGAGCAGCAAGGCGGCGCTGTGCTGGCCTCGCCTCGGGACAGGGCGAAGGTCGTCATCGCTCGTGACGAGAAGGTGCGCTCCGGCCGCTCCCGCCTCGACGAAGCCCGGGTCCTCGACGTCCTCGACCGTAGCCTGCAGGCTCTTTACGACTGTGATTCTCCAGCAAAAGCCTGGCGGCGCGTGGCCAGCCTGGGCAAAGTGATCGGGCTGAAGGTGAACTGCCTGGCGGGCAGAGGGGCGTCCACCCACCGGGAGCTCGTCGAGGCGATCTGTGAACGGCTGCAGCAGGCGGGCGTTCCGGCGAAGAACATCATCATCTGGGACCGCCTGAGCTCCGATCTGGAAAGCGCCGGGTTCCGCATCCGCGAGCGGGGCGCGAAGCCGCGCTGCATCGGCAATGACATTTATGGCTATGACAGCGAACTGTTGGCGTACGGCCGCGTGGGCAGTCTCGTCTGTGAAACGCTCAGCCGCCACTGCGACGCGGTGATCAACCTCCCCGTGCTGAAGGACCACAGTATCGCCGGCGTGACGATCGCCCTGAAGAACTTCTTCGGCGCCATTCACAACCCGAACAAGTATCACCTGAACGTGGGCGATCCGTACGTGGCGGACGTCTACATGCTGGAGCCGATCCGGAAGAAGGTGAAGCTGCACATCTGTGACGCTTTCAACGTGCAGTATGAGGGTGGGCCTTCCTACCTGCCGCAGTGGAGTTGGCCTTACAACGCGTTGCTGGTTTCCGCCGACCCGGTGGCGCTGGACACCATCGGCCGGCGGATCATCGAGGAAAAGCGGGCCGCCGAGGGTTTTCCGTCCTTGAAAGATCAGAAGCGGGAACCGACTTACATCGCCACGGCGGCCGACGAGAACCACCGGCTGGGTATTGCGGATCCCAGCCGTATCGAAGTTGTGGAGGTCTGATGGCCATGGCTGAGGGCAAAATTCCTTGCACACAGCCGCTGGATCGCGCCCCGGACCGCCTGTTGCCCGTCGATCTTCTCCAGCCGGACCGCGGCGGCCGGGACCATCGCCCGGACCTGAATCGCCGGGCGTTCCTCAAGGCTGCGGCGCTACCCTGCTTGGCTTGCGGACTCGGCAGCGCCGGAGTCCTGGCGCCCCGTTTGGCGGCCGCCCGCGTTAAAGAGGACGAGTCGCGCTACATCCGCGAGGCCCGTTTTTACGAGAAACAGCCTTACAAGAAAATCAAATGCGTCCTTTGCCCGCGCGAGTGCGTCATCGACGACCGCGAGCGTGGCTATTGCGGCGCCCGCGAGAACCGCGGCGGTACGTATTACACGCTGGTCCACTCCCGCGTTTGCAGCGCCCATATCGACCCCATCGAGAAGAAGCCCTTCTTTCACGTCTATCCCGGCACGACGGCGTTTTCTGTCGCGACCGCCGGTTGCAACGTCAACTGCAAGATGTGCCAGAACTGGGAGATCTCCCAGGTGCGGCCTGAGCAGGTGCGCAGCGTTTATCTGCCGCCGAAGGAGCTAGCGGCCCTGGCGCGGCAAAACGGATGCAAGTCCATCGCTTACACTTACGCGGAACCGATTATCTTTTACGAGTATATGGTCGATTCAGCCGATGCGGGCCACGCCGAAGGCGTCAAGAGCGTCGTCGTCACCGGCGGCTACATCAACCGCAAGCCCTTAGAAGAACTCTGCCGGCACGTCGATGCGATCAAAGTGGATCTCAAGGCTTTCTCGGAAAACTACTACCAGGAGATCGTCAACGGCGAACTGAAGCCGGTGCTTGATGGCTTGGTGACGATAAAGAGCCGTGGCATGTGGACGGAAATCGTCTACCTCGTCGTTCCCACGCTCAACGACAGCGACGACGAGTTCCGTCGGCTGGCGAAGTGGGTCAAGGCAGAACTTGGGTCCGACGTCCCGGTTCACTTCTCGCGGTTTCATCCAGAGTACCTGCTCAAGAACCTGCCTCCTACGCCTTTGAAGACCCTTGAGCGGGCCAAGGCTATCGCCGACAGCGAAGGGCTGCATTACGTGTATCTGGGCAACGTACCGGGCCATCCGGCCGAAAGCACGTACTGCCATCGCTGCCACAAGAAGATCATTGACCGCGTCGGCTACCTCGTCCGGAGCGTTCACATCAAGAGGGGCCGCTGCGAGTTCTGCAATCAGGAGATCCCGGGTGTCTGGGGAAGCTGATCCGATGGGACGTCCCGCGCGGTTGTTCAGGCTCGGGTTGTTGGTGCTCGCCGCCTCGGCGGCTGCCTTGATTCCGTTCGCTCAGTGCTCCCCGAGGAAGGAGCCGCAGAAGCCGAAGATTCGTCCTCCGGGTGTGGCCGGCGGCTTCTACCCGGCCGATGCCAAGCAGCTTCAGGAAGAGATCGACCGTCTCATTGCCCAGGCCCAGGCGCCGGAGATCCGCGCTCCTCTCGTTGCGCTCATTTCTCCTCACGCCGGCTACATGTACTCCGGCGGCGTAGCCGCTTACGGGTACTCGCTGCTGAAAGGCCGTGAGATCAAGCGGGTCGTCGTGATTTCGCCTTCGCACTTCGAGGCTTTCCCGTTCGCTTCTGTTTATGACGGGGACGCTTACGAGACCCCTCTGGGCCCGGTCCCGGTCGATAAGGAATTCGCCAAGAAGCTCGCCCGCAGCAGCCGTCTCATTCGGTTGTCGGACCGCGGCCATCGCGTCGTCAAGGGCCGCGCCGAGCACTCGCTTGAGGTGCAGCTTCCGTTCCTGCAGCGGGTGCTCGGGGAGTTCACCCTCGTGCCGGTCGTCATGGGCGACCAGACGTACGAGACCTGCCGGGCGCTGGGCGTGGCGCTGGCGAAGCTGATCGAGGAGCCGGGAACGCTGATCGTCGCCAGCTCCGATCTCTCTCACTACCACCCCTACAAACAGGCCGTGAAGCTCGACCATAAGGTGATCCAGGCGATCGAGGATTGGGACTACCTGAGCCTGCACCGCAGCCTGGAGCAGCGGATCTGGGAGGCGTGCGGCGGCGGTCCCATCGTCGCCGCGATGATGGCCGCCGAGCGCCTGGGAGCCAACGAAGTGAAGATTCTGAAATACGCGAACTCCGGCGACGTCACGGGCGATCGCTCCCGCGTCGTCGGTTACGTCTCCATCGCCCTTGTCAAACGCGCCGGGGACGCTTCGACCAACGGGCATCAGGCCGCGGCGTTCACCCTGAGCCCTGAGGCGAAGCGCAAGCTCCTCGAAATCGCCAGGAAGTCCGTGGAGATGGCGGTGCGGGAAGGGAAGCGCTACGAGTGCCCTCCGCCGGGTATCCCGGTCCTCGAACAAGAACGCGGCGCCTTCGTCACGCTCAAGAAAAGAGGCCGGCTCCGGGGCTGCATCGGCCACACGGCTCCGACCAAACCGCTCTACCTCACAGTGCGCGACGTGGCCATCCTTGCCGCCCTGGAGGATCCGCGGTTTCCTCCTGTACGCAAGTCGGAGCTGGACCAGCTGGAGTATGAAATCTCCGTTTTGTCACCTCTCCATCACGTCCGCGACGTCCAAGAGATCCGCCTCGGCCGCGATGGGCTGGTGGTAAAGCAGGGCTACCGGGAGGGCCTGCTCCTGCCTCAAGTTCCTGTCGAGCAGGGGTGGGATCTGAAGACCTTCCTGCGCCAGACATGCGTGAAAGCGGGCCTACCGCCCAACGCGTGGCGCGACGAGACGACCGACATCTTCGCTTTCACCGCCGTCGTCTTTGGCGAAGAAGCGGCCGGTTCCGTCAGCCGGCGGGCGCTCTTCGTGGCGCCGCGCCTAGAGCGGCCAGCGCCGCGGCGGGGAGATTGACCAGCGCCATCCACCACGCCGCCCCGCCGAAGCCGAAGACCGGGATGACGTAAAGGCTGAGCAGCAGCGCTCCGGCGCAAGCTCCGACGAGATCCAGAGCGTACAATACGCCCAGCCGTTGCCCTTCCGCCGAGCCGGCAAAATATGCCTGGCTTGCCGCTACAAACTGATAACCGCCCAGGAAACCCGCCGCCAAGGCCAGTGCTGGGAACAGCCCGTGGCTCACGGCCAGCAGGCCGGCCGGCGTCTCCACCCGGGTGAGCTGGGTGAACAGCCCGAAGAGAACGAAGGCCGAGACCGCTGCCAGTGCCTGAAGCGCGGCGAGCCGCCGGAGCCCGGGCGCAGCGGTCTGCTCGGCGCTTACGCGGCCCCGGAGCGCGAACCAGCTCCCGGCCGCCATGCCTGCCATGAAGGCCGCAATGACCGCCGCAAGCTGCTGGTAGACGTAGCCGTAGACGGCCTGGAATCCCAGCAGCAGAAAGATCTCGAGGCCCATCATCGTGAAACCCATCGCCGCCACGCAGTAGCCCGCCACCGGACGCGCATCGCCGCGGCGCACCCTGCGCCACAGCACTGCTGCTGCCCCGAGTAGCAGCGCTACGGTGATACCTACAAAGCGGCCGAACCCCAGGCCCGCCAGACGGCGAAACCAGGCCGCCGAAGACGGATCGAACTGCACGCTCCAGAGCACCGTGTTGAAGTAATAGGCGATCGGGTGAAAGTCGCGGTTCAGCGGCGTATCCGCGCGCGGTTCGGTCTGTTCCTCGAGCTCCGCCACCCGGTCCGGCGTCAGCCGGAACGGCAGGTAGTACTCGCGGACGTACATCGTCTCCAGGTTCCTCTCCCGAAGCCGCGCCGCCAGTTCGTCCGGGTCGATCGTCAACTCCGCCCCTTGCGACGCGAAGAAATGGATCGTGGCTCCCGGCATCGCCTTCACGTTGGGGAACACGGCCCGCAGCGTGCGGCGGATGCATCGCAGGAACTCGCCCAACTCCGGACTGATGTAGTTTTCCGAGCCAGTGAACCGGAGCGCCAGCACCCCCTTAGGGTTCAGTTTCCGTGCCGCCTCACGGAAGAACTCCAGTGTGTAGAAGCGGTTGATCTGCGCCGTCTGAGGATCCGGCAGGTTGACGACGATGACGTCGTAACGCTCGCCCACCCGCCGGAGGTGGAGCCGGCCGTCGGTGTGGATCACGTGCAACCGCTGGTCATTCTCAACCGGCTGCCACGCGCTGGAGAAATGCTCCCGAGCCAGCTCGACGACCGCCGGATCCAGTTCGACGTAATCCAGCCGCTCGATCGTGGCGTGCTTCAGCGCTTCCGCTGCGCTGCCGTTCACCCCGCCGCCGATGAGCAGCACCCGTCGCGGAGCCGGATGCTGCAGCAGGGCGTAGTGGACCGCCTCTTCGGCCGCTTCCGGGTCCGGCACGGTGAACAGCACCAGGCCGTTCTCGTACACCGTACCGGCGCCTTCCAGCCCCACTACGGCCAGGTTGCCGTAGATCGAATTCCGCACCGCGGCCACTTCGAACCCTTTCCATAGGCGGTTTAGTGACCACGCCTCCAACTGCCCGGCGCCTGAGGGGAACACCCACGACAGGAACGCTCCGCCCAGCACGGCCCATGCTGCGGCTCTCGTCTTCCAACCGGGCAGCAGCAGAGCGGCCGCCGCCATCAGGTTCAGCAGGCCGATCAGGGTAGCGATTTCCATGGGGCTGAGGAGCCGGATCAGGAAGAGGCTCGCGAGCGCCCCGCCCACGGCCGAACCCACGGCTTCCAGTAGGTAGACGGACCCTGTCGCCTCGTCCGCCGTGCTGCGAGCGCGGGCGATCCAGGCCCGGCTGCCGGCGGCGAAGAGCCACCCTGAGATCAGGCAGAACAGGCTGAGCGAGACCAGGGAGATCAGCAGCATCGGTCCCGGTCCCGGCAGCTCGCCTGGAGTCAAACCAAAGACCCACCGGCCCGCGCGCACCAGCACGATCCCGGCGGGGAAGGCGATCGCTACCGCCACTTCCAGCAACGCCATCCACCGTTCCGGCCGCCCCCGGCCGCCGAGTGCGCCCGCGAGACCGCTGCCGGCCGCCGTCCACAGCAGCCAGCTCGCCAACGTGAGGCCGAGCGAGACCTCGTTGCCGTGACAGACGACCATCAGCTCGCGCATCAGGACGACCTGCGCGGTGACGGCGCTGAAGCCGATCAGCGCTACCGCAGCGCGGAGCGCCCCGGCGCCGGCTCGGTTGGAAGCTGTCATCTTCTTTGCTTACCGTCCCTGGCCCTGGGCTGGGGGCCTGAGATGATGCTGCATCACATCGTTAGGACGCTGCCGAATGTCGTATGTTTCACCCTCCCGCCCGCTAGACTGGAACTGATGGCTCCCGACAATAAGCCCGTGAGCCGCCGTGACGCCGTGACCCGTCTGGGACTGCTCGGCGGGTTGGCCGTGGGCGCCGTGGGCACGGGCCTGTGGCTGCGCGGCCGGAGCCGCAAGCCGGAAGAGGGCGCGCCGCCGGTTCTGAACCGCGACCTTCGCGTGCCGTCCGATCCGGCTTATCCAGAGGTTGTTGTAGTCAGCGGCGGTGAACCCGAGGACCTCGTCCGCGCCGCCGTCGAGGCCCTGGGCGGCATAGGCCGCTTCGTTTCGCCCGGCGACGTCGTTGTTCTCAAGCCGAACGTCGCCTGGGACCGCACGCCGGAGCAGGCCGCCAACACAAACCCCCAGGTGGTAGCGGAAACCGCCCGGCTTTGTTTCGAAGCCGGCGCCGCCGAGGTCATCGTCACTGACGTCACCTGCAACGAGGCCAGGCGCTGTTTTCAGCGCAGCGGAATCGGGGCAGCGGCCGAGGCCGCAGGCGCCAAGGTCATCCTTCCCGAAGACCGGGTTTTCCGGCGGGCCGACCTGCAGGGCGTGGTCCTGGGGCGCTGGCCGGTGCTCGAGCCCTTGCTCACCGCCGACAAGGTCATCAACGTCCCGGTGGCGAAGCATCATAGCCTCACCCGGGTGACCCTTGGCATGAAAAACTGGTACGGCATTCTCGGGGGCCAGCGGCGGCGGCTCCACCAGCGGATTCACGAGAGCATCGCCGATTTGGCGGCCTTCCTCCAGCCCACCCTCACGCTGATCGACGCCTATCGGGTGCTGCTCCGCGGCGGGCCCACGGGCGGGAATCTCGAGTACGTCGCGGTGGAAAGGACGCTCTTCGCCGGCACCGACCCGGTGGCCCTCGACGCCCGGGTGGCCAAGACATACTGGGACTTGGACGCCGCTCGACTCCCGTTCCTCGAAATCGCCGAGCGCAGACGGCTAGGCCGGGCGGATTTCGAGGCCGTCCGGACCCGCACGATCAATGTCTAACACCGCACGCAAACCCCGCGTCCGGGCCCGCCATGCTTCGTTCCCCGGCGGGAATCTTGGGCTAAACTGGTAATAGAAAAACTGGCGCCGGAGAGATGGCCGAGTGGCTGAAGGCGCACGCTTGGAAAGCGTGTATACGGGAAACCGTATCGAGGGTTCGAATCCCTCTCTCTCCGCCAGTTACCAACCTTCCCATCCCGAGGCTGATCCCTGAGAATCGGGCTCGACATGAAGAAAGGATGGGCAACCCAGGACTCTACCGGCATTCAACCCATAAGGCTTCGCGGGCGCTATCTCAAGGCTTTGCGAAACTCCGACTCACTCTCGGGTCAGGCACTTGAGATCCCAGCCAGGATCCGGCAGCGTCCGCGGTCGCGCTAATCTTGCGCTGGGTTATCCGCGGGATATCCAATTGACGAATAACCAGATAGGGGCAAATTGCGTTCGTCTCCCCGCCAGTCCTTCGGCGGTCCACGAAATTGGTGGGGATCGGACCGTCGGCGGGCGGAGCGCCTTGCCTGTTGAGCAGAGGGGGGACAGACCGGAAGCTACGCCGGGTCCGTCATGGCAACTCGGCGGTTTCAAGCAACAGCGGACGGACCGTTTCCGAGTCGTCCTGGAACGGTTCAGGTAGGTGACCGGGCAGCCATCGGGAGAGGCCGAAGAGGCCGACTAGCGTGTGGGCAATGGCGCCGGCACCAGTTCCGCGGAGCGCCACCCGGTTGTCCCTCGGGCCCACATCCGCGCCCTGGAGGACAACCGAAGGGCCGTCACTTCTTCTTTTTCTTGCGTTTCTTCTTAGCATTCGTGCTGTCCGCTGCGCGAATGCCGTCGGGCCACCAGCCGAAATCCCACGCCATAATGTTGGCTTCACCGGGGGAGAATTCGACTACAGCGTACTCGCCCGGTTCCAAAGGCGCTTTCGGCCATACCTTGTACAGATCGCTTTCCACCTGCCAGCGGAACACTGGGATGTCCTCGTGCTCTTCGTAGACGAGGTTCGTTACCGGGGCGACGTGCCAGGTCTCGACAATACGGTATCCTTTGCCCGGCTTCGGCGTCAGCCGGATGATCCCGAAACGTTCCAGTTGGTGCAGGCGAATGTAGAACTCCGGGGTCGCGGACTCGACGCGCACTTCGGCGTAGGGTCCGTCCACGACGATCGTGCGCTTGCCGGCGATCAGGGGGACCGGGGTGATGATTTTCAGGACTTCTTTTTTCTTGTCAGTGAGGGCTTTGAGTTCAGCGCGGGGCAAGGGCATCATCCGGTCTTCGGTGACCAGATAGACTCCCTTCTCTGGAGGAACTCGCGCGGCCTCCCGCCGCATTTCCCGTTCGGCGGCTTCCTCCCGTTGCCAAACCTCCAACTCCCGTTTTCGTCGCGCCTCTTCCTCGGCTATTTCCCGCCGGGTGCGTTCGAGATCCACGAGATCGAGCGGAATCTCCTCCCATTCGCTGCGTTCGATGCTGTAAAAACGAACCCGGTCGGCGAGCACCTCGTATTCGCGGACGATGTGGTAGTTGCCGTCGGTGAGGTAGAGCTTAATGCGGGCGGCCGGGACGGAGACCGCCATCGCCAACAGCAAGACAACCAGGCGGAACACTCGCACCCCCGCTTTCATTCTACTCCGGCCCTTGCCGAGGATCGCTTGATACGATGGTTGGCGAGATGCGATACCGGACGCTCGGGAAGACGGGTTTTGAAATCAGTGAGATCGGCTACGGAGCTTGGGGCATCAGCGGCAAGCAGTGGCTCGGGGCCACCGACGAAGAGTCGCTGCGCGCTCTGCGGCGGGCCATCGAGCTGGGGCTGAACTTCATCGACACGGCGCTGGCCTACGGCGACGGGCACAGCGAGCAGCTCGTCGGCAAGGCGGCGAAAGAGGTGGGCAGGCGCATCTACATCGCGACGAAGGTCCCGCCAAAGAACCAGCTCTGGCCGGCGCGGCCGGGCATCGGGATCGAAGAGGTCTTTCCGTACGACTACATCATGGCCTGCGCGGACGAGAGCCTGCGCAACCTCGGCGTGGAGACGATCGACCTGCTGCAGCTTCATGTGTGGAACCCGGAGTGGATCGGCCGGGACGAGTGGAAGCGGGCCTTCGAGGATCTGAAGCGGGCCGGCAAGGTGCGGGCCGTGGGCATCTCCATCAACGACCACGATCCGGACTCGGCGCTCGAGCTGGTGCGGACCGGGCTGATCGACTCGGTCCAGGTGATCTACAACATCTGGGACCAGTCGCCGGAGGAGAACCTGTTCCCGGCGTGCCAGGAGCACAAGGTCGGCGTGATCGCCCGGGTACCGCTGGACGAAGGCGGGCTGACGGGCACCATCACGCCGGAGACGGAGTTCCCGCCGGGCGACTTCCGCGCGCTGTATTTCAAAGGCGACCGCAAGCGGCAGGTCTGGGAGCGGGTGGAGGCCCTGAAGCGGGACCTCGCCAGGGTTCCGGGGACGCTGCCGGAGATCGCCCTACGGTTCTGCCTGTCGCACCCGGCGGTGACGAGCGTGATTCCGGGGATGCGGCGCATCCAGACGGTGGAGTCGAGCTGTTCGGTGAGCGACCTCGGGCCGCTGGACGCCGAGACCCTGGCGATCCTGAAGAAGCACCGCTGGCCGCGGAACTTCTACCCGGACTGAGCGCGGGTTTCCTTCGGCCACGCGGGCCGGGCTTGGCGCGACGCCTACCGCAGGGCCGCCAACAGGCGTCCCGTCCGGCTGAGCAGCCGGTACCGGGCGACTTCCAGGGCGTAGCGGGCCTCGTAGAAGGCGATCC
>CAYWXL010000082.1:0-16971 GCA_964461995.1 uncultured Solibacteraceae bacterium | reverse complement strand
GGTAACCCGAAGAGAATCGACTCGCGACCGCCGCTGTTATCGTGGGCCCGAGGGCTCCTTCCACCGCCGCGTACCCTCTATGTGAGACTGCAGCGGCGAATCTCCAGTTCCCCGCGAACTTGTTGTTCTTCACCTCTTCATCGCCTGGGATGCATTTCCCTGCGACCTGCCGGGAGGCTGATGCATCCAAAGGGCTTAGGAGAGAAACAGCTATGAGCTTGATTGGTCAGAAAGAACCGGAATGGAAAGCCACTGCTTACGTCAATGGCGAGCAGAAGGAGATCAGTAGTGCCGACTATGCCGGCAAGTGGCACATCATCTACTGGTATCCGCTCGACTTCACTTTTGTGTGCCCGACCGAGATCCGCGGCTTCGAGAAGCTGAAGAAGGAGTTCGAAGCCGAGGGCATCGAGATCATCGGCGCCAGCACGGACTCGTTCTACTCGCACAAGGCGTGGTTCGAGGACAAGTCCACCTTCCCGGACGGCGTTACGCACCCGGTGGTGGCCGACACCAGCCACCAGTTCAGCCGCGCCTTCGGCGTGTTGAAGGAAGACCTGGGCGTCGCCTTCCGCGCCACGGTGCTGGTGGATGACAAGGGCATCGTCCGGTCGGTGGCGATCAACGACTTGGAAGTGGGCCGTAGCCCGTCTGAGATCCTGCGGACGGCGCAGGCCTTTAAGAGCGGCGGCCTGTGCGGCGCCGACTGGCACAAGGGCGAGCCTTTCGTCGCCTGATTCGCGGCTGAGGCATCCTCGCCGGTAAGAGAACCGGGTCCGGTCGCCGGCCGGGCCCGGTTTTACGTTCAGAGCGCTGTCTTTGCTGCCGGGCGGCATGTTAGATTCGTAGCGAGCCGTGTATGCGCCACGTTTCTCCCGCCGAGTCCTTCCTGTTGCTCCTGCTGCTGGTCGCGTCGCTGGCGGCGGCGTGGCTCAGGTTCCGCCCGATCCTGGTCCGGATCCGCGCTGCCCGTCCGGATCCCGGCTACGCGATCCCGCCCTTGGGGGCCCGGGTCGCCCGATTTGCCGCCGAGGTCCTAGCGCAGTCCAAGGTCATCCGTCACCGCCCTCTCCCCGGGCTCGCCCATGCGGTCGTCTTTTGGGGCTTTTGCGCTTTCGCGCTGGTTACCATCAATCATCTGGCGTCCGGCTTCGGCGTCTCCCTTGTCTCCCGTGAAGCGGGTTTCGGCCGGGCCTATTTTACGTTCGTGGCGGTCTTCGCCGCCGGAGTCGCCGTGGCCATCACCGGTTTGGCGATACGACGGTTTGTGGTTCGCCCCAAATGGCTGGGAGGCCTGTCGCTCGAAAGCGGTCTCATCGCTCTGCTGATTTTCGTGCTGATGGTCACGTACCTGGTGGAGTATTTCGAAACCGGCTCTCCGCTCTTGCTGCGGATCAATTGGTGGGTGCACACGGCCGCTTTCCTGGTCTTCCTGCCCATCATCCCAGGGACGAAACATCTTCACCTCGTGCTCAGTCCCTTCACCGTCTTCTTGAAACGGTCCCAGTTCGCCGAGGTGCCGCCGCTCGAGGGCGACGACGACTTCGGCCTGGACTCCGGCAAGGACGTCACGCGCCTCGTCGCCCTCCAGGCGTTCACCTGCGTGGAGTGCGGCCGCTGCACCGAGCACTGCCCCGCGGCAGCCACCGGCAAGGAACTGGATCCGAAGCAAGTGATCTTGGGCTTCCGGGGTTACCTGCGGGAGAACCCGCCGCGCGCCGAGGCTCCACTGCTGGGGGCGCATCTTTCCCAGGCCGCCGTCTTCCAGTGCACCACTTGCGGCGCGTGTGAGGACCAATGCCCGGTCGGCGTCCAGCACCTGCCGGCCATCGTGGGCCTGAGGCGGGGCGCGGTCAACACGGGGAAGTGGGATGACTCTCACGGCGCCCAGCTCTTTGTCAATCTCGAGCGGCACGGCAATCCGTTGGGGCTTCCGGCCGCCGAGCGCAGGCGCTTCCTCGAGCAGGCAGGCTTGCCGCTTTACGACGGTTCGCAGGAATACTGCCTCTGGCTGGGCTGCATGGGCGCCTTCGATTCCCAGGGCCGGCGGGTGGTCCGGGCGCTGGCCCGGGTGCTCGACCACTTGGGCGTCCGCTTCGGCGTGTTGCCGGAGGAAAAGTGCACCGGCGACGCGGCCCGGCGGCTCGGCAACGATCTTGTCTTTGGCGAGCTGGCCTCGGAGAATTTGGAAATGCTGGCCGAGAAGAAGGTTCGTCGGCTGCTCTCGATCTGCCCGCATTGCGTGCGGACCATTTCGACGGATTGGCGCGAGTACGGCGAGGCCCCGCCCATCGAGCACCACTCCGAACTGCTGGCCCGGCACGCCGCCCGGCTGCCGGAACTGCCCGGGGGCAGCATCGTCTTCCACGACCCTTGCTATCTCGGCCGTTACCGAGGTTCGTATGATCCGCCGCGGACCGTTGCCCGGCGCTACGGGCGGCTGAAGGAGCCCGAGCGCACCCGTGAACGGGCGTTCTGTTGCGGCGCTGGCGGAGGACTTTTCTTCCTCGGCGAGGAACAAGGGACAAGGATCAATAAAGCTCGAACAGAGCAGCTCATCAACGCTGGAGCGGAAACCATCGCCGCCGCTTGCCCCTTCTGCCACTCGATGTTTCGTGACGCTCTGGCCGGCCGGGACTCGGCTGTCGAGCTCGTGGACATCGCCGAGCTCGCCGCCCGGGCGTTGTCGGACGCGCCCCCTGGCCCTCGCGTTTGAGCCCGATGCCGGGCCGAGCGCGTCTTTGCTTCCAGCGGCGGGCGCGTGCTACTTTCAGTCTTGGTGGTTTTCGTTGGCGGGAAATGACGGGAAGGCGGTGTGAATCCGCCACTGCCCCGCAACTGTGAGCGCCAGCGGATGGGCCGCGGCGGCCACTGGAAGGAAGTCCTTCCGGGAAGGGCGCTGCACTCAATGCCCGGCGCGAGTCAGGAGACCGGTTTCCCGCGCTCCGGAGCCGTTCGTCTGCGAGGGAGGACGATGGCGTCCGCCTGGTTGCCCTCCTCGCTTTCCCGCCGACGCTCCCACCGAGCCGAAGGATTGTGAACTGACGCCCATGGACGAACAAACCGTCGAGTTCCACCCAAAGTCTTCGTTCCAACTTGCCCAGGAGCACGGTTGGAACTGGCGTGAAATCATCGACTTGAGAGATCCCGTTAACCCGCTTGGGCCGCCGCCCGCGGTCCGGAAGGCTCTGCGCGCGGCCCTCGACCGCGTCCAGTACTACCCGGATGCGTGGTCCCGGCCTCTGCTCAACAAGCTGGCTCGACGCTGGAAAGTGGCGCCGGAGCAGATTCTGCTGGGCAACGGCGTTACCGAACTGGTTCACTTCACCGCCCGGATGTGGCGGAAAGAAGCCGCCGCGGTCGCAGTTCCGGCCCCGCTCGAGTTTCACCGCGCCCACCCCGCCGCTCTCCACGTGAAGTGGAATGAGCCTCACCGGTGGCCCGATTCCGGCCTCGTGCTTTTCGCCCAGCCGAACGATCCTATCGGGCAGACCGTGGGCTACGACAAGCTCCGCGCCTGGCTCATGGCCACCAAAAATCCGGTCATCGTCGACGAAAGCTACATCGAGTTCACCGGCGTGCCTTCCCTGATCCCGATGATCGGCGAACGCCCGAACCTGTTCGTCCTCCGCTCGTTGTCCAAATTTTACGCGCTGGCGGGTTTGCGGATCGGAGCTCTCGTCGGCGACCCCGCCAACATCGGCTCGCTTCGCGAGAAACGGGAGCCGTGGCAAATCAATATTCTCGCCGAGACCGCCGCCCTCGCCAGCCTCGACGACCTCGACCACGCCGCGCGAACGAAATCATTGGTAACGGAGGAGCGGCAGTGGCTCTGGGAACGCCTCCGGAAGATTCCGGTCATCACGCCCGTGCGGAGCGAAGCGAACTACATCTTGATCTACCTGACGAGCGGCGTGCGGGATCTGGTCCGTTTCCTGGAAAGGAACAAAATCCTCGTTCGGAATTGCACTGGCTGGCCCGGCGTCGATGGCGAGGCGATTCGGGTGGCCGTGCGCACGCGGGCCGAGAATGAGCGGTTCGCCCAATTGATGGAGCGGTACTTCTAGTGAAACACCCCCGGGTTCTAGCGCTCTCGCTCTTGCTGGCGGTCTTGGCCGGCATGGCGGTCGCCCAGCCCCGGAGGATCGTCTCCACCGCGCCTTCGATCACGGAGATGCTCTTCGCTCTGGGCCTGGGGGACCGCGTCGTGGGGGTCACCGAGTACTGCCGCTATCCCGAGGCGGCGCGGAAGATCACCAAGATCGGCAGCTACATTCAGCCGAATCTCGAGGTGATCCTCAGTCTAAAGCCTGACCTCGTCGTCATACAGGAGAATCCGGCGCGGCTCAGGGAAAAGTTCGAGGCGGTGCGGTTGCCGGTGCTCGAGCTGAAGCACACCACGATCGGCGACATTTACGAATCGTTGCTGACGCTCGGCCGGGTGGCCGGCGTGGAAGAGCGCGCCGAAAGGCTCGTGGACGAGATCCAGACCGAACTCCGTCACATCCACGCAAAAACTAAGGATCTGCCGGTCCGCCGGGTGATGTTCGTCATCGGCCGGACGCCCGGCTCGGTGCGCGACCTCTTCGTCGTGGGCCGGGCTTCCTATCTCAATGAACTGATAAGGATCGCCGGCGGCGCCAACGTGTTCGCGGACGCCCCGGCCCCGTACCCGCGGGTGCCTCTTGAAGAAGTTCTGTCGCGTGACCCCGAGGTCATCATCGACCGGGGCGAGATGGCGGCGTCCGGCGAGCAGGAGAACCGGAAGCGCCGGATCATGGAGCTCTGGCGGCGCTATCCCAATCTGACAGCGGTGAAGCGTGGCTCCGTCTACGCAGTCGCTTCCGACAGTTTCGTCGTGCCCGGCCCGCGCATGGTGCAGGCCGCTCGCGCCTTGGCCCGCATGTTGCACCCGGAGGCCGAACCGTGACTCCGCTCTACCGGCTCCGCAATCTGGGGATGCGTTACGACGGCGTGCAGGTGCTCGATGTCGGGGAACTCCTCTTCACGGCCGGCGAGATGGTCTCCGTCGTGGGGCCGAACGGGGCGGGGAAGTCTACCCTGCTAGGGATCATGGCCGGCCTGAAGGGAGGCTACACCGGGAGCTGTCAGTTTCAGGGGCGGGAGGTGAGAAAGTGGCCGCGGCGGCCGTTCGCCCGCGCCGTCGCCTTCGTTCCTCAAAGTCTCCGGCTCGAGTTCCCTTTTACGGCCGAGCAGGTCGTGATGATGGGCCGGACGCCGTATTGCGATGGATTGTTCGAGGCTCCCGAGGACCACGCTGCCGTGGAGCGGGCGATGACCACTACCGACACCCTCGCCTTCCGCCACCGGGATTTCCGCTCCCTGAGCGGCGGCGAGCGGCAGCGCGTCGTGCTGGCCGCGGCACTGGCGCAGGAGCCGCGGGTCCTATTGCTCGACGAGCCGACGACCTTCCTCGATGTCAAGCACCAGTTGGCAATCCACGAGATCCTGCGGGATCTCAGCCGGGCTAAAGAGCTCCTCGTCGTCGCCGCCACGCACGATCTGAACCAGGCCGCCGCCTACTCGGATCGCATCGTCGTGTTAGACCGCGGGCGGGTCGTCGCCGAGGGACCGCCGCCCGTTGCCCTGCGCTGCGAAGTGATCGAGCAGGTCTTCGGCGTGCCCGCCGCCCTCGAGCGGACCAGTGACGGGGCCATGTGGATCCGTTTCGGGAGCGGCAAGCGCGGGGAGGCCCGGCCATGAAGGTGCTCGAGTCTCGCGGCTGGGCCCTTGGAACTGCTGCCGCTCTCGTGGTGGCGGTTGCCGTGGGGATGCCGTTGATCGGTCCCGCGTCGATCGACTTCCACCGCGTGTGGGCGGGCGCCTCTCCGGATGCCGAGATCTTCTATTACGCGCGGCTCCCGCGGGTCCTGCTGGCGCTGGTGGCGGGGGGAGCACTCTCGGTCACCGGCGTGCTGTTCCAGGCGCTGGTGCGGGATGCCCTGGCCGACCCCTACGTGCTGGGCGTGGCCGGCGGGGCTTCGCTCGGCGCCGTGCTGGCCATCTGCTTCGGCTGGCAGGGGGCCGCCGGGGTCTCCGGCGTCTGGCTGGCTGCCTCCGCCGGCGCCGCGGCGGCGCTGTTTCTGGTGCTCGCCATCGCCAGCCAGGGCGGGCGGATGTCGTCGTTCACGCTCTTGCTTGCGGGGATCACGATCAACTCGATCTGCGCGGCTGCGATCCTGTTCTTGCACAATATCGTTGAGTTCAGCCAGAGTTTCGTTGTGCTCCGGTGGCTCATGGGCGGCACGCAGCCGGTGGAGTACTCGACCGTGGCTTGGCTGGCAGTGGTCGTGGTGGCGGTGCTTGTCGGGATGATGCGCCGGGCACGGGAGTGGAACCTGCTGGCCGTCGGCGAGGAGTGGGCGGCGGCGCGTGGGGTGCCCGTCCAGCGGCTCATGGTCACCGGCTTCATCGCCGGGTCGCTGCTCACGGGCGCCGTGACCGCGGTCACCGGCCCCATCGGTTTCGTCGGCCTGATCGTCCCGCATGCCTTGCGGCTCCGCTGGGGCGCCGACCACCGGTTCCTGATTCCGGCCGCCTTTCTGGTCGGAGCGGCGTTCCTCGCCGTCTGTGACGCCCTGGCCCGGACAGTGATGGCGCCGGCCGAGATTCCCGTGGGCGTGATTACGGCGATGCTAGGTGGGCCGTTCTTTATCACGCTGCTCCGGTCCCGGCGGCGGAGTCTGTGGCTGTGAGGGTGGGGCTTAGACGAGGCGTCCGCGGCGCTGGAATGCCTGCCGCGCCGTCCGGGCGGGGCGCCGGGGCTGGGTACGCTAGAATGGGATTGCGCGCATCTGCTTGATAATTCAACCGTTCCGAGGAAAGTTCCTTTGATCAACAAACTCGTTTTCGAGAATCTGAAGCACCGGCCTGTGCGGACCCTCCTCAGCGTGCTGGCAATCGCCGTCGAAGTCACCATGATGCTCACGGTCGTCGGCCTCAGCCGCGGCATGCTCGAGGATTCCCAGCGCCGGGCTCGGGGCGCCGGCGCCGACATCTGGGTGCGGCCGCCCGGCAGCGCCGCCATCGGGCTTTCGGGCGCGCCGATGTCGGAAAAGATGGTGGATTTCTTCCGCAAGCAGGAGCACGTTGTCATCGCCACCGGCTCCATCACCCACCCGATCGGCGGTCTGAGCACGGTCGTGGGTATCGAGTTCGATGAGTTCAACCGCATGTGCGGCGGCTTCAAGTTCCTGGAAGGCGGACCCTTCACCGGCCAGGGCGACGAGATTATCATCGATGAGCGTTACGCCCTGCAGAACGAGCTGCACGCCGGCGACACCATCCAGGTGCTGAACCGGCCCTGGAAGATCGTCGGCGTGGTGGAACCGGGCAAGCTCGCCCGGCTGATCGTGCCGCTGAAACGCCTGCAAGAGCTCACCGGCTCCACCGGCAAACTCACCCAGGTCTTCATCAAACTCGACAATCCTGCCAATACCCAGAAAGTCATCGCCTCGCTCAAGCAGAAGCTGCCGGACTACCAGATCTACTCGATCGAAGAGTTCACCTCCCTTTTCAAGGTCGATAACATCCCCGGGCTGCGGGCGTTCATCTACGTAATCATCGGGCTGTCGGTGGTGGTCGGGTTCCTGGTGGTGTTCCTCAGCCTTTATACCGCCGTCCTCGAGCGCACGCGCGAGATCGGAATCTTGAAGTCTTTGGGCGCCACCCGGGCCTACATCCTGAACGTTTTGCTGCGGGAAACGGCCCTGCTGGCGGTTCTCGGCTCTATCGTCGGCATCCTGTTCACGTTCGGCACCCGGACGGCGATCATGACCCTGGTGCCGGCGTCCTTGACGCAGAGGATCGTGCCCGACTGGTGGCCCATCGCTGGTTTGATCTCCTTGGCCGGAGCTCTGCTCGGGGCCGCCTACCCCGGCTGGAAAGCGGCGAACCAGGACGCGATCGAGGCGCTGGCTTATGAGTGACCAAGAACCCATCATTTCGATCCGAAATCTCCACAAGGTCTACCGGATGGGCGAAGTGGACGTGCCTGCTCTGCGGGGCGTCAACCTCGAAATCGAGCGGGGAGAGTTTGTCGCCGTCGTGGGACCGTCCGGCTCCGGCAAGTCCACCATGTTCCACATCGTCGGCGGCCTGACGCCTCCAACCTCGGGTGAAGTCATCGTTCACGGCCGCAACCTGGCGAAGATGACCGAGGTCGAGCGTACACACCTGCGCAAGACCGAAGTCGGATTCGTCTTCCAGCGCTACAACCTGTTGCCCACGCTCACCGCGCGGGACAACATCGCCATTGCCCGCCACATAGCCGGCAAACCGCTGGAGCTGGATAAAGAGTTCCGTGACGTGCTCGACCTGTTGGGTATCGCCCATCGGCTCGACCACAAGCCGAGGGCGATGTCGGGCGGCGAGCAGCAACGCGTGGCGATCGCGCGGGCCATCGTCAACCACCCGTCCATCTTGCTGGCCGACGAACCGACGGGCAACCTCGATTCCAAGACCTCGGAAAACGTGCTTTCCGTCCTCCGCGGGCTCAACGAACGCCTGGGCCAGACGATCCTCATGATCACCCATAACCCCGAGGCCGCCGCCGTCGCCGACCGGATCGTGCACATGCGCGACGGCCGGATCGTCTCCTGAAAGGTCCCTGCGCCGCCCGGCTCGCCACCGCCTCGGCCAGCCGGGCTGGCGAAGGCGGCCGGAGCGCGAAACCGTGCGCCTCGTGGCCTCTCCCTTCGCCCCGCAGATTCCGCGCCCGCTTTACCTCGACCTCCCGTCTCGCCGTTCCCCTTTGCTCGCTTGCGCGGTCGCTGTCGCAATCGTACGACTGGATCTTGGAATCTGGATTGCTACAATAACGGTCTGGGTTGCTGGGCAACTGCGCCCTCTGGAAAGGCGCGGGCCGATTAGAGTACAGCCCGATTCGACTGCGAAAGGAAACACGAATGCCCGAAAGCGCTGCGGCGAGGCACGGTGAAACTTTGCGTACGCTTCCCGGCGACGACGTCCGCCAGATCATGTGGCGTTACGCTGATCGATTCGACCTGCAGATGCTGGTCCAGTCCGCCCGGCAGGTGGCCCGTGGAACGGTGGCGAAGCTCGTTGCCGAGGGCGCCCGCCACTCCCACGACTGGACCGAGGCCAAGCAGCAGATGCTGCAAGAGTTCGACAACGCCGGCATCACCTCGATGTTCGTCGATCCGGAGTACGGAGGCTACCTCGAAGGACCGAAGAACCTCGCGATGGCGCTCGCCGCTTTTGAGCTGGCTTGGGTAGACGGTGGGGCCGCCACCTGCGCGCTGGCCACCGGGCTGGCGTTGGCTCCGATCCACGAGCGCGGCACCGAAGAGCAGCGGCGGCGCTACATGAGCCTCTCGGTCCCCGGCGGCCCGGGGCCTGGCCAGCCTCCTTGGCGCGGCGCTTTCGCCCTTACCGAGCCGCTGCCCTACGTCGGCGTCGAAACCGGCATCCTCGGCGGGAAAGTGCGCATCGCCGAGTGGCCGGAAAATGGCGAGCCGGTGCTCGAGGTCACCAAGCGCGGCCGGTTCATCACGAACATGGCTTTCGCGAATTTCGTCACCGCGGCGGTGGATTCCGACGATCCACGTATCAAGGGCTCCTGCATGGTGATCCTCGAGGAGACCGATCCCGGCTCCTTCGACCGGGGCGCCCCGGCCCGCAAGCTCGTCCACCAGCTTTCGGCTACGAACGATCCGGCCTTCAATCTCAAGGTTCCGGCCTCCCGCATCATCGGCGGCTATACCGTCGAGGACGGCGTCATTGTTCCGAACTACAGCCACGGGGAGATCATCGAGGCCGTTTTTCGGCGCACCCGGGTGACCGTGGGCCTGATGACCGCGGCGAAGTTGCTCTCGGCCATCGAGCCGCTGATCCGCTACCACCGGGACCGCTTCCGCGGCTCCGACGCCGTTCCGCCCGGCTCGCCCCGCTATGAGCTGGGCTTGCAACAGCGCGAGGACGTGCTCTACCGCGTCATCGACATCTGGGCCACCGGCGAGGCGGCCGCTTCTCTCGGTTTCGCCGCCGCCCGGCTCTTCGACGTCCTCGATCCGCTGGAGCGGGAGAAGGACAAGATCCTGGCCGAACAGGGGGTTGCCGGCGGCACGGCGGCCTTCAAGGCGCTGCGCAGGCGGCAGAAAGACGCTCTCGAATTCATCGAGCTGGAGGCGAAGCCCGAAGATCGTCGCGACCAGGCCCGTTACGAGGAGCTGAAAAGCGACAAGATCATCCAGTTCCTCGTGCTGGATGCTTTGGCGAACGTGCTCTGCCCGGCCGCCAAGCTGTGGAACACCGGACACGGCGCGAACATGCTCCGCGAGGCGGTCAGCCTGATGGGAGGCTACGGCATCACCGAGGACTGCCCCGGCTTCCTGGGGCACAAATGGATGGACGCCCAGCTCGAGGCCACCTACGAAGGGCCCGAGGCCGTCCAGCGCCGCCAACTCAGCGTGACGATGACAAACGAGGTCTTCCTTGCCCAGTTCGCCAACTGGATCCGGGAGATGCGCGCCATCGCCGCCCGCCGCCCCGGTACCGGCGCTTGCGCCCTCGCCACGGCTATGCAGCTCTGGTTGTGGACCCTCCGCCACTTGCAGAAGGCCAAGGACGCCCGGGGCAACAAGCTTCTGCAAGGCGCCCGCCAGGGCGTGACGTTCCCTCTCGCCGACGCCCTTTGCTGGCTGGTGGCCACGCGGTACCAGATCCTCGATCTGCTGGAACTCGAAGAGAAAGGTCCGCAGAATCCGGTGGTAGCCGAGGGCCTCGATGGAACCCTGCAGTTCTTCACCGATCTCGCGCACACCCACGTCGCCAAAGCTGCCGGCGAGGTGGGGCGCATCTGCGCCGAGCTGGTCTTCGGCTACAACCGGCATCCGGCTTGGGACGATGCCGATTACGAGGGCTGTTTGACGGAGGACGAGCTGGTCGCGATCGAGGCCCTGGTCCCCGGCATGTCGGGCTTCCCGGCCGACGTCGTGGCGCCGGATGGCTCGCACCCGGTCAAGGCCGGCCCGTGCGTCGAGTTCGACGGCTACGAAGACTTTCAGAAGTTGCGGGTACGGCTCGACGCCTGCCAGACCGGCGCGCTGCTGGCCAAGGACCGGGCCGCGAAGGCTCTGACCAAGGTCATGATTCCGGCGGCGCTCGACTACCCGCAATGATCACCAACGCGAATCGGGGCTGTGATGAGTGAACCCACCCGCCAGCGGATGGACGTGGATATCGCTTGCGTCGGCTTCGGCCCGGCGACCGGCGGCTTTCTGACCACATTGGCCCGGCGCCTTACCGCTGTGGACGCTCCTCCTCTCGCCAGCAAGGTGATGGAGGGAATGCCGCTCCAGGTGGTCTGCTACGAGCGGGCCGACGACATCGGCTTCGGCATCTCCGGCGTCGTCACCCGCGGCCGCGCCATTCGGCAGAGTTTTCCTGATCTCGACGTCTCCCAGATACCGATGGCGGCCGACGTCGCCGCTGAGAAGGTGCTCTACCTCCTCGACCCTCACGGGGCCTCCCGCCGCCCCGCCGTGATGCGGCTGGCCGACCGGCTGATCCGGGCCTTCCCCAGCTTGTTCGGCCTGCAGCGCGAAGCCATCGAGCTGCCCTTCACGCCCGAATTCCTGCACAAAACCGGCGGTCTTGTCCTTTCCATCGGCCAGTTCAATTCATGGGTGGGCCAGCAACTCATGATGACCGGCGCCGTGCAGATCTGGCCCGGCTCCCCGGTCGCCGAGCCCCTGATCCAGGACCGCCGCGTGGTCGGCGTCCGCCTTATGGACCAGGGCGTGGACCGTCACGGCAATCCGACAGAGGCTTACATGCCGGGCATGGACGTCCACGCCGCCCTCACCGTGGTCGGCGACGGCCCTGTGGGCGCCGTCGGACGGAAGCTCGACGAAACGTTCGGACTGCCAGAAGGCCACCGGCGGGACGAATGGGCCGTCGGGATGAAGTTTGTCATCGAGCTGCCCAAGGATACGCCCCTCCAGCCGGGTACGGTCTTCCACACCATCGGCTACCCGGAGCCGGAGATCTTTGGCTTCTTCTACGTCCACCCGGGGGGCCTCGTCAGCGTCGGCATCTTCGTCCCCTCGTGGTTCGACAATCCCGCTCGCACCGCCTACCGTTATTTGCAGCACTATATCCAGCACCCTTACTTCTGGCGCTACCTGGAAGGCGGCACGCTGCGGAGCTGGGGCGCCAAGTCGATTCAGGAATCCGGCCGGCGCGGCGAGCCGTACCTCGCCGGAGACGGATACGCCCGCATCGGCGAAGGCTCGGGTTCGACAAACGTGCTCACCGGCTCGGGCGTCGATGAAGCCTGGGCCACCGGCGTGATGCTGGCCGAGGCAGTGGTCGAATTACTTGAAAAGAATCAGCCGTTTACGAAGGAAAATCTCGAGCGGGCCTACGTCTCGCGGCGCCGCTCGGGCTGGTTGGACCGCGAGAGCCGGATCGCCGAGAAGGCCCGGGACGGCTTCCAGCGGGGCGTCATCTCCGGCTTCATCGGAATGGCCCTCGCGGGACTTTCGCGAGGCCGTCTGGCCGTGCCCGGAAAGCCGAAGGCGCCCCGCGAGCGGATCGGGCGCCCGGAGGACTTCTTCGCCGATAGGATCCCGAAGGAAGAGATCGAAAAGATCAAGGAACAATGCGCCGCCCAGGGGAAACCGCTGCACGACGCGCTGATGGAGCGGTGCGGGTGGCCGAAAATCGACTACGACGGCAAGCTTCTGGTTACCCACCAGGACGCTCTGCTGCTCGGCGGCAAGGTGCAGGCTCCGGCGGCCGGAGTGGCTGATCACGTCGTCTTCCTTGACCCCCAGCGTTGCGAGGTGTGCGGCGCTCGGGTCTGTGTCGAGATGTGCTCCGGCGAGGCCATCCGGCCCGGCGACGACGGCGTGCCGGCCTTCGACCGCGAGAAGTGCGTGCACTGCGGCGCCTGCATCTGGAATTGCCCCCAGGAGAACATCCGCTTTGAAGCCGGACCGGGCGGCCTGCATTCGGCCGAGAACTGATCCGGCGTTCAGGAGACAGGAACGGAGACTATGAGCAACGGTTACCACATCGTCGTCTGCGCGGGGATCGTCCCGGATCCTTTGCAGACCCTCGAACCGGTCACGGGCCCGCAGGGGCCCGCCCTGAAAAACGAAATGATGCTGCCCGCCGTGCTGGACCCGTGGGCCGCGCACGCGTTGTATGAGGCTGCTCACCTGGCCAAGAAGGCTCCCGGCAGCAAGGTCTGGCTCGTCAGCATGAGTCCGAAGGCCAAGCTCCAGCAGGTCATGATGACCATCGCGCAGAAGGCGCCGTTCGAGCTCGTCGCGATCGACGGGCCAGCCTCTGGTTTCACCGACTCAGGGGAGACGGCTGCGGTGCTCGCCAAGGCGATCCAGTCCATCTCCGGCCTGGACCCGTCCCGGTTGCTGGTCTTCGGCGGCTGGGAGTCGGCTTCCCGGGGCGCCGGCAGCACCTTGCAGGCCGTTGGAGAGCTTCTGGGCATCACTGACCAGTTCCAGGGCGTCGATCTGCTGGAGGTGAACCAGGACGGATCGTTCCGGATTCTGGAGAGGATCGAGGGGGGCGTACATCAGGTCTCCACCTGCGCCGGTCCCCCGGCCGTGCTCGGCTGGGCGACCGGAACGCTTCCCGAGCCGCCGAACCAGCCGCAGATCGGCATGCAGAACATGCGGATGATCATGCCGGCGCTGCAGAAAGCTCAGCCGGCCTCTCTCGGCAGTGGGGGCCTTGAGTTCCTGAGCGCGGCGCTTCCCAGCGTGCGGCGGGAGACCAAGGTCGTCAAGGACCTCTCAGCGGAGGAGATCGCCAGAGAAATCGTGGCTTGGATCAAGGGGTGAACGCAATGGAAAGAATACTGTTGTTGCTGGGCGTCGATCGAACGGAAAAAATTACCAAGGCGGGCCGGGAAGCCCTCGAGCAAGCCCGCCGCCTCGCCGGGTCGCTCCCCGAGGCATCGCTGACGGTCGGCTTGGTCGGAGCGAGCGTAAAGAAGGCGGCGGATCAGATTGCCGCCTGCGGGGCGCAACGTTTCCTGGCCGTTTCCGGCGATCCTTTCGCTGCCCCCCGGTATGCGTCTGATGCGGCTGCCGCTGAAGCCCTCGGTAAGGCGGCGGAGGCGACTTTGATCCTGGCCCCGGCCGACTCGCGCTGGATGCGGGCGTTGCCCGGAGCCGCCCACCGCCTGGGCGCCTCCGTCGATAGCCATGTCGCCACCCTGGAGGTCAGCGACGGCGCTGTCCATGTGCGGCGCTGGTACTACCGCCAGCGCATCGAGGCCCTCTTGACGCGCAAGGCCCGCCCCTGGGTCCTATTGCTCGACAGCGGCTCCGGCGAGCCTTGGAGCGGCGAGCCCGGACAGGCTTCGCTCGAGGAAGTCACCGTGGCGGCGTCCGAGGCTTGGAACCGGACGAAGGTGGTGGGGATCCAGGCCCCCGAGGCCGACGAGCAAACGATCCGCCCGGATGCGGACCTGCTCTTCGTCGCCGGAGCCGGGTGGACCAAGAAGCAGCCTGACGGCCAGATCCACACCGAGGAGGCGGCCGAGCTGATTCTCGACTTCGTCCGAAAAACCAAATGTTCTCTCGGATCGAGTAAGTCCCTTGTGGACCTATCGAGCGAGGGTCAGGCTGTCCTGCCCTTCCTGACGCATTTGCACCAGGTCGGCCAGACTGGGTCCACCCCCCGCCATCCCAAAGGCTTGGCCACGTGCTGCCACGGCGAGGAGCCGCACGTCGTCGGCTGGCGCTTCATCAAGGAGCGGCGCGCCGTCAACCTTGACCCCAATTGCGGCTGGGCTCAGGGGAAAGCCGACATCCTTTACGTGGCCGACGCTTTCGCCGTGATGCGCGAGGTCAACAAGCTGCTGGGATGAGCGGCGGAAAAAGGGTACTGGCGGCGCACACGCGGTTTGCCGGCGCCGCCGTCCTTGCGGTCTCACTGCAAGTAGCCGAGACTCTTCAGGATCTTCACGTCTTCTTCCGTCATCCGGTTCTCACCCGCCGCCCCGGCGGTCTGCTCGAACCAGCGCCGGAGGCGGGCCGTCTCAGTCCGGTACCGCGGCGAGCCGGCCGGCGGCTTCACCGGGCTGAGCTCCAGGGGGTCCTGCGCCACGTTCAGGATCTCCAGTTCCTTTTTCTTGGGTGTCCAGATGACCTTCCGGCTCCCGAGGCGCTGCCCCATTTTTAACGGCAGGCCCTTGAAGTCCACGAAAAGATCGACCAGGAACTTCGGCATCCAGCCCTTGCGGCCGGCGAAGGTGACGTATCGCAAAACTTGCTGATCTGGGGGCGGGCCGCCCGTGAGGCTCGCGGCCAGGCTGCGGCCGGCGAGCTTCACCGGCAGCTTGAGATCCTGGTGGTATGGCCGGATCGCCAGGTCGATGATCGTGGGGGCGACATCGAGAATCGAAACCTCGGTTTCGACCACTTTCCCCGCCGGGATCTTGCCCGGATACCGAAAGATCAGCGGGATGTGGACGATCGGCTCGTATAGCTGCCGCCCGTGGCCGACATAGTCGTGCTCGCCGAGGCTCTCGCCGTGGTCGGCCAGCAGGACGACCAGCGTGTTCTCGCGCAGGCCCAACTGGTCGACGACTTTCAGAATCTCGCCGATCCAATGGTCCGCGTAGCCGATCTCCGAGTCATAGCGCCGGACCCGCTCCCGCGCTTCTTCGCTCTCCATCTGCGGCGCCTGCGGCCCCGGCTCCTTGATCTTTTCCGGGTTGGCGAAAGCTTCCCGGAGATCGTACGGCTCGTGCGGGTCGAAGAAATGCACCCAGAGATAGAACGGCCGGTGCTGGTTCTTCTGGAGCCACGAGATCGCCCGCGGCCCCACGTCTTCGGCCCAGCGCTGGGAATTGAACATCTGGTAAGTCCGGGGCATGTCTTCGTCGTACTCGTCGAACCACCGGTCCAGATGTGTCAGCCGGCTCGTCAACGGCCAGGCGCTGACGAATGCTGCCGTCCGATAGCCGAACTTCCGCAGGATCTGCGGAAGGAAGAGCAGTTTGATTTTCTCGTTGTGCGCCAGCCCGTTGATGCGGGCGCCGTGCTCCTGAGGGTAGCGGCTCGTGAACAGGGAGATGTGCGCCGGGCCTGTTTGAGGGATAGTTGTGTTCGCGTCGGCGAACCGGGCTCCCTCTTCCGCCAACTTGTCGATGTTGGGACTGGTCCGCAGATGGTAGCCGTAACAGGAGAGGTGGTCCGCCCGCAGCGTGTCCACGGTTATCATGAGCACGTTCGGCGGCGTCGCCTCCTGTCCTGCGACAGCCGTTCCGGCCAGCAGCAGTGCGAGAGTCAGCGTGAGGGCCATCACTCCATCAGTGTACCTGAGAAGGGGCCGCGTACCACAGGGGCTTGCCGGTTCCTGTTGCAAACTCTTCGCGATACAGGCAGCCGCGGCTCCCGCGCCACCCGCCGCACGAGCCCGCTCAGTGGTGGAAGATCTCGAAACGGCCTTTGTACCGCTCGCGGTCTTCCTCCGGCAGCGTGCCGAGCGCCGCGTAGGCCAGCTCGCGGTCTACGATCACCAGGCAGTCATTGGCCTCCGTCTTGTAATACACGGACGAACCCGGGCCGTAGAGCTTGAGAACCGACTCGATGAAGCGGATCCTTGTTTTCTCGCTCGCCGAGGCTAAGGCGTCCGCCGCCACCCGCAGATCGAAGGGTCCGGGGTCCGGTGTGCGGCAGGCCGCCGCCTGATACTGATCGACCACTTGAAGCAACAGCCGGTCCGGAAGCTGCCGGAACACGCCCATCAAGACCATCGAAACCTCAGCCGGCGACGGCTGAGAGCGGTAGGCTTCGATCACATCCTTGACGCTGGAGAAGGTCTTCAGCCGTGCGACGGCTCGCCGCGCCAAGGCGCACGCGAGGTGGTCCGGCTCCAGTTCGCGTGTCCTCGCATGCAGCTCGTTGTACACGCTCCGGAAGCGGGCGGCGTCGGCGAGAACCGCGA
>CAYWXL010000081.1:0-16972 GCA_964461995.1 uncultured Solibacteraceae bacterium | reverse complement strand
AGAGCCACCGTGATCATCCCCATCGCCGACAACAGCGCCGAAGCGAAGAACCCCGTCCAGATTGCTCGGCGGGACGCCGCGTAGCCGTAGACCTCGGTGAAGATGTCCCCGAAGATGTAGGTGATCGGAAACAGCAACTGCGCCCCGCTGATGCGGAACGGCCCGACGGCGACGATCTTCGGCCCGACCAGGTTCGAGACCATCAGCACGACGACGAAAACGTGGATCAGATGATCGAGATAACGGAAACGGCGTTCCTGCTGCATCCCCGAAAGATTCCTTCATTTTAGGCGGCCGCCGGGACTGCTTGTCCGGCGCGCCGTCAAAAAAGCGCCGGCGGGCTGGCGAGAACCCACCGGCGCATGACACCGAGAGGAGCGATACCGCTACTCAGTACGGCGGGAAAGCCCAAGCAATCCTCGTTCCCGGCGCGCAAACGCGGGTATCTCGAGCTCGTCTTCAGGCTGCAACTCGGCCTCGGCCGGCGCTGCCTCTGCCGGAACGGGCGCCGGCTCGGCAGCCGGCTCGCGACCCGCGACCGAATCGAGCTCCATCGCCGGTTCCTCTTCCGGCGACTTAAAGAACGGATCGTCCTCCACCGCCGCCGGCTGCGCCTCCGTGTGAGAGTGCACGGCGATGAAGTCCGACGCGGGCCGGCGTTCGATCGGAGGAAGATTCTCCCGCTGGAAACCGGTGGCGATGACGGTGATCTTCACCTCGTCGCCCATAGATTCGTTAACGACGACCCCGAAGCTGATCTGCACATCATCGTTCTCTGTCGCTTCCCGAATCAGCGTGCACGCCTCGTTCACCTCATGGATACCGAGGCTGCTCGCCGCGGTGATGTTGATCAGCACGCCGCGGGCGCCCTTGACTCCGCCCTCTTCGAGCAGCGGGCAACTGATCGCCATTCGGGCGGCCTCGAGCGCGGCGTTCTCACCGGAAGCCGTCGCCGTTCCCATCATGGCGTACCCCATGCCCAGCATCATCGCCTTGATGTCGGAGAAGTCACGGTTGATCAGGCCGGGAGTGGTGATGATGTCGCTGATGCCTTGCACGCCCTGACGCAGCACGTCGTCGGCCGTGCGGAACGCCTCGACGAAGCTCGTGCCGCGGGGCAGCAGCTCGAGTAGGCGGTCGTTAGGAATCGAGATCACGGTATCCACGGTCGACGCCAGATCCAGCAAGCCCTTCTCAGCCATCTTCATTCTCTGGGGCCCCTCGAACGAGAACGGCTTAGTCACCACGGCTACGGTCAAAGCGCCCAGCTCCTTGGCCAGCGCCGCCACCACGGGGGCCGCCCCGCCTCCCGTGCCGCCGCCCAACCCGGCGGTGACGAACACCATCTCGGCGCCGTCCAGTATATCGATGATCCGCTCGGTGTCCTCCAGCGCCGCGCGGCGCCCGAGCGACGGGTCGGAACCCACGCCGCGACCCTGCGTCAGCTTGGCGCCGATGGCCACCTTGTTCGGCACCGGCGAGGCGTTGAGGGCTTGCTGGTCCGTGTTCACGACGTAGAACTCGACGCCCGCCAGCCCCTCGTTCATCATACGTGCGACGGCGTTCGATCCCCCGCCCCCGACGCCGACCACTTTGATTTTCGTATCCAGCACGAGATCTTCGGCGATCTCGAACTTCAAATCCTCGAGTTTGCTGTTGTCCAGCGACATCGTCCTAACCTCCTTCGACCTCAAAAACAGACCTCATGCCTCGCCGCAGAGCCGCGATCCGGCCGCCCGGCTCCGGCCGCCTCTAGCTCCGCCGCTCCGGCAGCCTTTCGTCATCGCAGAATCAGATTCAATAGTCCAGGCGCCCGCCTGCGGTGCCGCATCCGCACCTTCAAACGGGCCGAATACATCGCTAGTCCGGCGGCCGCGGTCCACGCCGGACTGTCGCATTCCTGCGGATAGTCCCGCACGCCGATGGTCAAACCTTTGCGCGCCTGGCAGTTCAGGACGCGCTCGGCGACGTCACAGAGTCCTTCCATCTCGGCCACCCCGCCAGTGAGCACGATTCCCTCGACGAGCGATTTCTCCATCCCGCAATAGCGGAGCTCATTGGCGACATAGAGAAACAGCTCCTCGGCCCGGGCCTCGAGGATCTCGTTCAAACGCCGGCGCGGCGCTTCCACAAGCTTGCCGTCCGGGCTCGGCACGACGATCAGGCTGTTGTCCGCCGTCAGCCCGAGAATCGCGCACCCGAACTCCAGCTTCAGGCGCTCGGCGTCTTCATACGGAATGGTGAATCCCCAGGCGACGTCCTTGGTGAAGTGATCGCCGCAGATCGGCAAACTCCGCGAGTGCACCAGTGCGTCCCCGTCGTAGACCACCAGGTCCGTCGAGTGCAAACCGATGTCCACTACCGCGACGCCCCGGCTGCGGTCTTCCTGCAGCAGCGCCGCATACGCGGCCGCCAGAGGCTCGAAGACCGTCTCCTCGACCGCCAGATGCGCCTCATGTACCGCCGAGACGATGGCTTGCGTCTCGATCGTCGAAGTCGTCACCAGATGGACGTTCGCCTCGAGCCTCGTGCAAACCGCTCCCCGCGGGAAGTGGTACCGGGCGCGGCCGTCCACGGTGAAATCCTGCGGGCAAACGTGCAGCAGCATCCGGTCGTTTTCCAAGCGTACGTTCGCAGCCTGCTCGACGGCGAACTCGAGATCGCCCGCGTCCACTTCCCGAGGCCGCCCGAAGTCATACGGCCAGTGATGATTGAAGCCGTAAACCGGCGGGCCGCCCACTCCGAGCACAACCGACTCCACCTCGATCCCCGCTTGCCGCGACGCCGCTTCGACCGCTTCCAGGATCGAGGCTGTGATCCGCCGCCGGTCCGCTACCCGGCCTTTGAACCATCCGCCGGCGCGCGCCTGCCCGCAGCCGAGGAAGCAGACCTCCTCGTTCTCCAGCCCGAGGATCATGCACCTCGTGAACGCGCTGCCGGCATCAACTCCCGCGGCGATTTGCATAGGTTTCTCCTTTGCTGAGCCCGTCCCTGGCGGTGATCCGGTCATCGAGCCGCAAATCGAAAGTCGTGGCCGCCGGCAACCGGCGATGGATCTCAGGATAGTGATGGAGAAAATTCTCCACGCGGCGCCGGAAGTTCCGGGCCCCGATGATGAGGGTGACGAGGTCTCCCCCCACAGTCATGCGGACCGTCAGCGAGCGCGGATCCGCCACGTCGATCTCGGATACGTGCACGTTGAGAGGACCGATTTCCCGGAGCATGCGCTGCACCAGCCGGACGCGCCCGGCGCGTTTGCTCTCCGGCATTCTCTCGCTGAGTCCCCGCAGGACCGGCAAATCGTAGCCGCCCTGCGCCGGCATCGGCAGGAATACCCCTTCCGCGTCGATCAGCGCTGTCCGCGCCCGGCCCCGCCGGCCAGGGAGCGGAACGTATGCCACAGGCTGACGTTCCTCGATGAACACTGCCACGCGATTTGGCCAGATCCGCGCCACGCGTGCATCCCGCACCCAGTCCACCCCGAGGAGACGCAAGCGCCGTTCGTCCGGGTCGAACAGGTAGAGACTCCGGCCGGCATCCTCGGAGAAGACGTGCAACACCCGCGTCAAAGAAGCGTTCCGGAGGCCGTGGATCCGGATGCCGGGACTGGCGCCGCCGTACTCGGCCGGCTCCGGCAAGCGGAACCGCGGACTGGTGATCAAGAAGCTTTCCACCTTGTTGAACACCACCACCACGGCGATGACGCCCAGCGCCGCAGGCAGCAGCCGCAGCATCCACCGCAGCACGGCGCCGATGCGGATCGCGCTCGACGCCGCCGTCCGCTCGTTCGTACTCTTCCGCTTCCGGCCCATCTATCGCTTCCTCTCCAGGTGGCGCAAGATCGCCGCTCCGGCCTGTGACACGCTTCCCGCCCCCAGCGTCAAGATGAGGTCCCCGGCTCGCGCCGCCTCCGCCACCGCCCGGGCCGCCTCCTCCAACGGACCTTCGTAGAAGACAGCGCGATGCCCATGAGCGCGGATGCGCCCGGCCAGCGCCGCGGCCGTCACTCCCTCGATGGGCGGTTCCGAAGCTGGATAGATATCAGTCAAGAACACGGCATCGGCCTGATGAAACGATCGGGCGAACTCGTCCATCAGCAAGTGGGTCCGCGTGTAGCGGTGCGGCTGGAACAGTACGAGGATCCGTTCGTAACCGCACTGCTTGGCAGTCCGGAGCGTCGCCCGGATTTCGGTCGGGTGGTGTCCGTAGTCATCGACCACGGTGACGCCAGCGGCTTCGCCGCGCTTCTGGAAACGCCGGTCCACGCCTTGGAAGCTGGCTAGACCGGCCTTCGCCGCTTCCGGCCCCACGCCCAACTCCAACGCCACACCGATCGCCGCTGCGGCGTTCAAGACGTTGTGCTCCCCCGGGATCTGCAAGCGAAACTCGCCCAGGTCCTTGCCGCGGTCGCGCAACCGGAAAACAGTGGCGAATCGCTGCGCCCGGATGCCGCTGACAACCAGGTCGGCTTGCGTGCTCGTTCCATAGGTGATCGTCCGCCGCGTGATCTTCGGCAGGATGCGCTGGAGGTTTTCGTCATCGAGACAGACCACCGCCGCGCCATAAAACGGCACCCGGTTGGCGAAATCCAGGAACGCCTCGAGGACGTGGTCCAGATCGCGATAATGATCCAGGTGCTCGCGATCGATGTTGGTAATCACCGCAAGAATCGGCGCGAGCTTGAGGAACGATCCATCGCTCTCGTCCGACTCCACCACGAGTAGATCGCTCTGGCCCACGCGGGCGTTCGAGCCGCCCATCGTACTTACGCGGCCGCCGACGACGACTGTGGGATCCAAGCCCGCCGAGCTCAACACCGTCGCCAGCATCGATGCCGTCGTCGTCTTGCCATGGCTTCCCGCCACCGCAATCCCGTACTTGAGGCGCATCAGCTCCGCCAGCAGCTCGCCGCGCGGGATCACTGGAATCTGCCGGCGCCTGGCTTCCTGCACCTCCGGGTTGTCTTCGGAGACAGCCGACGAGATCACCACAACCTTGGCGTCGCCCAGGTGCGACGGATCATGACCCTGCCAGATCTTCGCCCCCAGCTTCTCCAGGCGCTCCGTCACCGGGCTGAGGCGCAGGTCACTGCCGGAGATCTCGTAACCGAGATTGAGCAGCACTTCGGCGATGCCGCTCATGCCGATGCCGCCGATGCCTACGAAGTGGAGATGCTGGGGACGTAAAAACATTTTTACTTCACATTGTTTCGACTTGTGAACCGTGTGTCAACGAGTTTTTTCGCCGTGGCCAGGCGTTTGGCAAAGATCAGGATTTTCGTGCGCGCTTCATGGCTTTTCATGCCGCTCTCCCGATCAGCTCCTCAAGAATCTCGGCCGCTCGCTTCGCTGCGCCGGGCCGGGCCAGCTTACGCGCGCGTTCCCCCATGCGCATGAGTTCGGCCCGGTCGCGGGCAAGGCCGGCGATCTCGTCGTACAGCCGTTGTCCCGTCAACTCGCGGTCCAGGATGATGCGCGCCGCACCGGCGCATTCCAGGGCTTGCGCGTTCCGCAACTGGTGGTCGTCCGCCGCGAAGGGAAAGGGCACCAAGATGGCGGGCTTACCCGCGGCTGCCAGCTCCGCCACCGCGCCGGCGCCGGACCGGCACACGATCAAGTCCGCCTCGGCGAAAGCGGCCGGCATGTCGTGGATGAAGTCCACCACCTCGCCTTCGAGGCCTGCCCGGGAAAACTCTTCCCGCAGCCGAGGCGCCTCCTCAGCGCCCGCCTGGAGGATCAACCGCACCGGGAACGCCGCCCGGCGGAACAGCGGCCAGCTTTCTTGGGCCGCCCGGTTCAGACTCCGCGCTCCCCGACTGCCGCCGGTGATCAGCACCGTGAGTCTCGACCCTGCCGGTTTCGGCGAGATGCGGAAAAATTCCTCCCGCACCGGCAACCCGGTCAACTCGCACCGACCGGGCGGAAACCAACGGGCCGTCTCCTCAAAACTGATCAACGCCCGGGCGACCCAACGGGCGATCTTCCGGTTCGTGAATCCCGGCACAGCATTCGGTTCCATAACCACCACCGGGGTCCGGCGCAACAGCGCCGCAAGCACTGGCGGCCCGGCGGCGTAACCTCCCAGACTCAAAACCGCGTCCGTCCGGCGGCGCCTCAGCAAGCCCAGGCAACGGAGCACGCCGGCCGGCAGTTCGAACAACGTCCGCATCCTCCGCCGAAGGCCGACGCGCTTCAGCCCGCCGATCTCGACCCACTCGATCGGAAATCCTTCGACCGGCACCAGCTTCGCTTCCATCCCTCTTTTCGTGCCCACGAAGAACACTTCGTGGCCTCTGCTCCGCAGCTCCCGGGCCACCGCCAACAGCGGGATCACGTGGCCGCCGGTCCCACCACCCGCCATCAAGAACACCCCGGGCCGCTTCAGCATCGCGCCCGCTCGCTCACGCTGAGCAGCAGCCCCAACAGCGTCATAGTGCTCAGCAAGGAACTTCCCCCGTAGCTGATCAACGGCAGCGGAATCCCTTTCGTCGGGGCCAGATCCAGTACGACGCTCATGTTGATGAACGCTTGCAAGAGAATCGCCACCGTGACCCCCACGGCGAGGTTGCGTCCGAATCCATCCAAGGCAACCCAATAGAGCCGAAACCCGCGCCACAAAATGACGAGAAAGCCGATCAGTATGAGGCTCGTCCCGAAAAGACCAAGCTCCTCGCCCACCACCGCGTAAATGAAGTCCGTGTGGGCCTCCGGCAGATAGAACAACTTCTGCTTGCCCTCCATGAGGCCCTGGCCGATCCATCCGCCCGAGCCGACGGCGATCCGTGACTGTTCGGCCTGGTATCCCGTGTCCCCGGCCACCGCGGCCTCTTCCAGGTAATTCGTCAACCAGCCGTCGTAGTCGATGTGCCGCACGATCTTGTGTTCCGGGTCGAAGTAGTCGATCACGCGTTTCAGCCGGTAGGATTTCGAGCCGATGGCCGCCGCCAGCAGCACCAAGCTGACCAAAGCGGCGAAGCGGAAGTAACGGCGGTCGAGTCCGCCTACGTAGAACACCGCCGCCGCCGTGCCCATCAGCACGACCGCGCTGCCCAGATCCGCCACCACCACCGCGCCGGCGAGCAGCAGCATCGCCATCGTGGCCGGCGCCACGGTATGGACGCCGTTGATGTCGGAGGCGCGCTCGGTGATGAAACACGCCAGGAACAGAACCAGCGCGGGCTTGGCGAACTCCGAAGGCTGAACGTTGATGAACCCAAGCCGCAGCCACCGGTGCGACGAGTCCAGGAAGTACACCAGGATCAAAGCCGCCAGCACGACACCCAGGCAGACGAACGCGATGCGCATCGAATTCAATTCCCGGTAGTCGAACTTCGCCAGTCCGATCAGCACAATGAAGGAAATCACTGCCGCGCCGCCCTGCCGGGCGAGGAAGTAGTAGCTTTCCTCTCCGTACCGCTCGCCGGCGATCACCGACGACGCGCTGTAGACGAAGATTAGGCCGAGCGAAACCATGCCCACGATGGTGAGCAGCAGCGTCCAGTCCGTCCTCACGCGCAATTCTTCGCCTCCTCGCGTGGTTTCTCCCGCAATCTTCCGACGAGCTCTTTGAAGACGCGCCCCCGGTGCTCGAAGCTTTCAAACTGGTCGAAGCTGGCGCAGGCCGGCGCGAGCAGTACCGTATCGCCAGGCCGCGCCCGCCGCCGTGCCTCCTCGACGGCAGCCTCGAGCGTGCCGCAGCAGATGGTCTCTACCGCACCCTCTAGAGCGGCTTCGATCTTGCCGGCCGCCGCGCCGATCAGCAGAGCGGCCCGCGCCTTGCCGCGCAAAGCGTCCCGCAACGGCCGGTAGTCGCCGCCCTTGTCCTTGCCACCCAGGATGATTAGAAGCGGCCCCGCAAACGCATCGACGGCCTTGAGCGCCGCGTCCACGTTAGTCGCTTTGGAGTCGTTGAACCAGTCCACGCCGACCACCGTCCGCACGTATTCGAGACGGTGTTCCACTCCCGCAAACGTCCGCACCGCCGCGGCAATGGTTTCGAGACCGGCGCCGGCGGCCTGCGCCGCCGCGGCTGCCGCCATAACATTCTCCAGGTTGTGGCGCCCGCGCAACGGCACGTCTTCCACCGGCAAGAACCGCCCGCCGTCAACGACAATCCAGCCTTCTTCCAGCCAAAGGCCGCTCTCCAGACGCCCCGTCGAAGAAAACCAGCGCACCGAACCCTTCACTGCGGCGGCGAAATCGCGGCAGACGGCATCGTCGCGGTTCAGGATCGCCGTGTCGCCCGGCTGCTGCGTCTCAAGCAATCTGCGCTTGGCCGCCGCGTAAGCCGCCATCGTGCGGTGCCGGTCCAGGTGGTCCGGCGTCACGTTCAACACCGCGGCGACCTGCGCCCGGAACGTCTCAGTCGTTTCGAGCTGAAAGCTCGACAGCTCCAGGACATTCCACTGCTCCGGGCGGCTCGCTTCCACCATCGCCGTGGGCGGGAATCCGATATTGCCGCCGACCTGCGCCGGGACGCCGCACTCGCCGAGGATGTGCCCGACGAGCGCGGTGGTTGTCGTTTTGCCGTTCGAGCCGGTGATTCCGATCACGGGCCCTTCCAGGAACCACCCCGCCAGCTCCACTTCGCCGATAATCTTGACGCCCTTCTCACGAGCCGCCTGCAGTTCCGGAAGGTCCGCCGGAACACCCGGCGACAGCACCACGAGCTCAGCTCCCGCAAAGACGTCGGCCGACTGCCGTTCGAACGCCACGCCCAGCGCCGCGAGCTCCTCCGCGGCGCCCGGCAACTGCTCCAAGGGCTTTACGTCCGTGGCAGTCACCCGCGCGCCGCGGCGCACCAGCAGCCGTGCCGCCGCCACCCCCGAGCGGCCAAGACCGGCAACGACCGCGCGCACGCCTTTGAGTTCCGTCCGCCTCATCGCAGCTTCAGCGTCGTCAACGCAAACAGCGCCATCACCAGCCCGGCGATCCAAAAACGAATGATAATTTTCGATTCCGGCCACCCCAGCGCCTCGAAGTGGTGGTGGATCGGGGCCATCTTGAAGATCCGCTCGCCGCGCAGCTTGAAGCTCCCCACCTGGAGCATCACAGACAGCGCCTCCACCACGTAGACCCCTCCGACGAAGATCAACAGAATCTCCTGCTTGATCAACACCGCCACCGTGCCCAAGGCGCCTCCCAAGGCCAGCGAGCCAACGTCGCCCATGAAAACCTCAGCCGGGTGGGCGTTGTACCAGAGAAAGCCCAGCGAGGCCCCGGTCAGCGCCCCGCAGAAGATCGTCAGCTCATGGGCGCCCGGAACGCGCGAGAGCTCTAGGTAGTCGGCGAAGATGGCGTGCCCGCTCAGATAGGCGAGCACCGTCATGGCGCCGGCGGCGATCACCATCAGCCCGATAGCCAAGCCGTCGAGCCCGTCGGTGAGGTTCACCGCGTTGGCCGAGCCGACAATCACGAGCACCAAGAAGGCGTAGAAGAAAACGAACGCGAGCGGGTAGGTGACCGGGCTCTCGAGAAACCGGTCCAGCAGCAGCTCGGGTTTGAACTCTTTGAAGAAGGGCACGTTCATAGCCGTCGTGTACATGCCTTTGAAGTGCATGATCGACAGCAGCACCCCGATCACCAGGGCCGCCAACACCTGGAGTCCGAACTTGGCCCGCGCCGTCAAGCCGAGATTGCGCGCCTTGCGGATCTTGGTGTAGTCGTCGTGGAAGCCGATCAGGCCGAAACTCAGCAGGCCGAACAGCGCGATCCAGATCTGCACGTTGCGGAGGTTGACGAACAGCAGCGTCGGCACCAGTACGGACACGATGATCAGCACTCCGCCCATCGTCGGCGTGCCGGCTTTCTTCTGGTGGGACTTCGGACCGTCTTCGCGGATGTACTGGCCGATCTGGAGACGCCGCAGCCACCGGATCATCCACGGGCCGAGGGCGATCGCCAGAAACAGCGCCGTCAGGCTGGCCATCGCGGTGCGGAAGGTGACGTAGCCGAACAGGCGCAAGGGCCCGAAGTACGGCTGGAGGGTTTCGTAGAGGAGCCAATACAGCATCAGGATGCCTCCTCTTCCCTCGCCGCCGCCCGCAACGCGGCGCCCGGACCGCTGGCGGACTCATCCTGCGCCGAACCATCCCGGGAACCGGTGCGGGACAAGAATCGCTGGAGGGCCCGCTCCACATGGACTGCGCGGGACCCTTTGAACAGAATGACGTCGCCGGGGCGGGCAAGTTCCACCAAAGCGTCGCCCGCCTGCTCAGGATCGGAAAAAAAATACGCGGCGCCTGCCGCCAGGCCTGCGTTTACGGCTGCGTCCGCCAGTTGGCGAGCCGCGCCGCGTATTCCCACGAGCACATCTACCCTGCACGCCGCAACAACGCGTCCAATCTCCTGGTGCAGGGCCTCGGTCCAGCGACCAAGTTCGAGCATTTCGCCGAGCACGGCGATTCGCCGCCGCGCCGGCATATCGCGGAGCGTCTCGAGCATCGCTCGGACAGCGTCCGGATTGGCATTATAGCAATCGTCGATGATCGTGATCCCGCAGTGCTCGAAACGGCGGCCGCGCATGGGCGCCGGCTCGAGCGCCGCCACCGCGTCGCGCAGCTCCCGAGGCCGGATGCCGAACACCGAGGCCACGGCGAATCCAGCCAGGACGTTGCTTACCCCGTGGCGGCCGAACAGCGCCGTGCGGAACTCCCCTTCCCCAGCCACCTCGAAGCGCGCACCTTCATCCAAACTCTCGAAGCTCACCGCCCGGATCACGGCTCGCTCCGAAAAGCCGAAGGTCACCACCGGCCCCGAGTGGGCCTCGGCGAAACGAATCACCCGCTCATCGTCAGCGTTGAGTACCGCCGTCCCATCGGCGGGGAGCGCCTCGATCAACTCCCTCTTCGCCGCGGCAACGCCGTCGATCGAATCGAAGTTCTCGATATGGGCGTAGCCGACGTTGGTGACGACGCCGATCTCGGGCCGGGCAATCGCCGCCAGCGCCTTGATCTCGCCGGCGTGGTTCATGCCGATCTCTAGCACCGCGACCTCCGCGTCGTCCGGCAATCGCAGGAGCGACAGCGGCAGCCCGACATGGTTGTTGTAGTTCCCGACCGTCTTACCGGTTCGGAGTTTCGTCGCCAGCAAGTGCGCGATGACGTCCTTCGTGGTGGTTTTGCCGGCGCTGCCGGTGACGGCCGCAACCGTCCCCGCCCAGCGCCGGCGAACCCATGCTGCAAGGGATTGGAGAGAGGACAACGTGTCGGAAACCGTCAGCAGCGGTCCCGGGGCTTCCACGTCCCGGTCCACGACCGCGGCCACAGCCCCCTTTTCGAACGCCTGCGCGACGAAATCGTGCCCGTCGTGATTCGGCCCACGCAGCGCGAAAAACAGATCGCCTTCCGCGAGAGTGCGGGTGTCTACGCTCCAGCCTGAGACGAGACAGTCCGGCGCTTGCCCCCGGGCCGACATGGCCGCCGCCGCTTCCCGCAAAGAGAGCCTCATGAGACCTCCTTGCCGTAGCCGAATTCCCGCAATAGGCGGCGGGCGACTTCCCGGTCGTCGAACGGGATCGTCCGGTCCTTCAAAACCTGGTACGTCTCGTGTCCTTTGCCGGCGATCAAAACGAGGTCGCCGGCGTTCGCCTCGGCTAACGCGATCCGGATCGCCGCCTCTCTGTCCGGCTCGATACGGTGCGGGACATCGTAGCGCCGGAGTCCCACCAGCGCGTCGTTCATGATCGTCAGCGGATCTTCGGAACGGGGGTTGTCCGAAGTCAGAACCACAAAGTCCGAGCCTTGGGCCGCTGCCTCGCCCATCAACGGGCGTTTCGTCCGGTCGCGGTCCCCGCCGCAGCCGAAAACCGTCAAGATGCGTTTCGGTTTGAGATCCCGGGACGCCGCCAAGACGTTCCGCAACGCATCGTCGGTGTGGGCGTAATCGATGATCACCAAGAACGGCTGGCCTTCGTCGATCCTCTCAAAACGTCCCGGCACGCTGCGGCGGGCACGGATGCCGTGAAGAATCACTTCGGGCTCCAGATCGTAGGTCAGACCGGCTGCGAACGCAGCCAGAATGTTGTAGACGTTCACCCGGCCGAGAAGCGGGGATTCGACCTCATAAACCTCCCCGCCGTGCAGCAGCCGGAACCGAAGCCCTTCGAACCCCGCCGAGACGTCCACCGCCTGCACGTCCGCGCCGGGGCCTTGCCCATACCGCAAGATGTTCGCTGTCTCCGTGAGCGGGATCTTCGCGCCCCACTCGTCATCGGCGTTGATCACGGCGAACGGCGGCGCCGGCCGGCCGTCGGCTTGGAACAGCAGACACTTGGCGGCGAAATATGCCTCCATCGTGCCGTGGTAGTCGAGGTGGTCGCGGCTCAGATTCGTGAACACCGCCGTATGGAAAGGCAGCCCGTAGACCCGGCCCTGGTCCAGCGCATGGGACGAGACCTCCATGGTGGCGTGGGTTCCGCCCAGTCTCCGCAGCTCTTCGAGCATCCGGTACACGTCGAGCGATTCCGGCGTGGTGTTCGGGGCGGAACGGGGCTCTCCGGCCATTAGGTATTCGATCGTTCCGATCATCGCCGTCGTCTTGCCTGCGGCGCGCAAGACCGAGTCCAGCAAGTACGCAGTCGTGGTCTTGCCGTTCGTCCCAGTGATCCCCGTGACGGCCACCGCCGAGGCCGCTTCCCGGTAGAAGTTGCGGGCGGCCACCGCCAGCGCTTTTCGGCCGTGCGCCACCTGGATCCACGGTCCCCGGTCGTAGTCCGGCTGCGGCGTCTCGCAGACAACGGCCACGGCGCCTCGCTCACGGGCTTGGGGGGCGAACCGGCGTCCGTCGAAGCGCTGGCCGAGGAAAGCGAAGAAAAGCTGCCCGGCTTCCACGCGGCGCGAGTCGTACTCGAGTCCGGAGACGGGCGCTGCCGCCAGCTCCGGGGTTAAGCCTGTTTGCGCCTCCACGCCTTCGAGCACCTGCGCTATCGTCATCGCCATTTACCGCGCCAGCTCCACGATGAGCGGCTCCCCGGCCGGCAAAACGGCCCCGGGCGGAGGGTACTGGGCCCTCACGATCCCCGTGCCGGAATACTCCACCGCCAGGCCCGCTCGGGACGTCTCTTCCAAGACCCGCCGCAGCGTCTTGCCGTACAGGTTCGGCGCCCGTGGACCGAAGACGTAAGGAGACGGCGCCGCCGCGGCCGCCTGCAACCGGGCCTCCTGCTCGACCTCGGGCGCAGGTTCCGGAGGCCTTTCCGGACGCCCCCCAAGACCCGCGATCGCCAAGTCGTCAAACGCCTCGCCGCCCGCAGCCGGCGGCGGCCCGGGCTCCACCACATCGGGAACCA
This sequence comes from uncultured Solibacteraceae bacterium, assembly GCA_964461995.1. Classification (GTDB taxonomy): domain Bacteria; phylum Acidobacteriota; class Terriglobia; order Bryobacterales; family Bryobacteraceae; genus JALSRK01. Next base: position 3,685 of record CAYWXL010000081.1, on the reverse strand, counting down.
CGCCGAGGATGCGCAACGCCGCTTGCGCGACCTCGCGGAAAACCGGCGCCGCCACCACGCCCCCGTAGCGCTCGACGCCGTTCAGCGTAACCACGACGACTACCGCCGGGTCCTGCACCGGCGCGAAGCCGACGAAAGACGCATTGTAGCGGTGTGAATAGCGGCCCGTCTCGAAATCGAAGATCTGCGCCGATCCCGTCTTGCCGCCGGCGCTGTAACCGGTCAGCCTCGCCCGTGTGCCTGTGCCTTCGAGAACGACGCCTTCCATCATCCGGCGCATGGCGATCGCCGTCTCGGGTTTCAGCACCCTCTCCGGAGGCGGCCCCTTGATCACCTCTTTTTCACCGCCGGGCCGCTGCGTCCACAGAACGAGGCGCGGCTTCGGCAACAACCCGCCGTTGGCGATCACCGAGGTCGCCAGCGCCAGTTGGAGCGTAGTGACGCTGATCTCGTGCCCCATCGCCACCGAAGCGATCGACGTCCGCCGCCACTCGCTCAGGTCGCGCACCAGCCCGGGCGACTCGGCGGGCAAGCGGATCCCGGTCTTCCGTCCGAAGCCGAACCGCCGCACGTAATCAAGCAGCCGGCGCTCCCCGACTCGAAGCGCCACCTGGATGGCGCCGATGTTGGACGACTTCCAGAGCACTTTCTCCAGCGGTATCGTGCCGTAGGAATGAATGTCGTGGATGCGGCGCCGGCCCAGCCGCAGCACCCCGTTGCCGCAGTCGATCAAAGTGGACGGCTTCAAGCCGGCGGCCTCCAGGCCCGCCGATAGCGTCACCATCTTGAAGACCGAGCCCGGCTCAAACGGCACCGTGATGGCTTGGTTCAGCCGCCGGCGGAGCTCGCTGCTCCGGCGAGCCCGGCGGTTCGGGTCGAAAGTCGGATAGCTCGACATGGCGAGAATCTCGCCCGTCTTCGGATCCATGACCACCAGGCTTCCAGTGTCGGCCCGCCATTTGCGGGCCGCCCGGCGCAAAGCCCGGTCGGCAAAGTACTGAATCCGCTCGTCGATCGAGATTCCCACGTCGGCGCCCGGCTCGGCAGCGACAAGAACCTGGGTTTGAATGGCCTTGCCCCGGGCATCGCGCATGATCCGTAAAACGCCCGGGCGTCCCCTCAAATGGTCATTGAGACTCAGCTCCAGCCCAGCGATGCCCTCCCCCTTCCAGTTGACACACCCGAGGACATTCGAGGCCAAGGTCCCTTTGGGGTAACGCCGCAGGCTATCCGGGCGGAATTCCACCCATTCGAGGTTCATCCGGCGGATCTTCTCGGCCTCATCGCGGCTGGCGCGCTGCTTGATGGGCAAGTAGCCGCGATTGTTCGCCACCGCCCAATCGATGCGCGCCTGCAAGCGCTCCCGGTCCAAATGGAGAACTCGTACGAAGATGTCCGCCGCCACGGACAGGTCGGGAGCGAGCCGCGGGTTTACGACGATGGTCTCGGCCGGGATGCTAAGGGCCAAGGTTTCCCCGGAGCGGTCGACGATGCGCCCCCTGGGGGCCGGGACAGTGAGTTTGTTCCAGGTCTGCTGAATCGCCCGGCGCCGGTATTCTTCATGGTGAAGAACTTGCAAGTCCACCAGGCGGGCGAAGATCACCACCGCCCACAGCACGGCGCCACGAGTCAACCACCGTAATCGTCGCGTTCCTTGAGATTCGGGAACCGGCTCCAACACCACCCCCCTGGAAGCTGCCGTCTCATTGGTCTGGGTCGATCTTCAAAGCCAGCTCTCCCTCGGGCACCGGATCGAGAGGCACCGCGGTCTCCGGAGCCGGGTCCACCAGTTCTTGCATCGCCGCCAGCTCGGCCAACCGCTCCGGACTCAGCAGTTGAGCCTCGGCCAGCTCGAGTTCGGCACGCTCCTCGAGCAGCTCCTGACGCTGGTTTTCGAGAGCGTGGATCCGGTAACCGGCCAGAATGTTGCCGGCCATCGGCACGAGGATGCCGACGACGAGGATCACCGCAAGGCAGGCGCTGCCGATGAACTTCACGGCGGCTTTCGTGGCGGCGGGGTCGGCTTGCGGTACGACGCGGGAGTTGTCCACCTCCCGCACCCAGAAATAGATCTCTTCGTTGGGCAGCGCACGCAGGCGGAATTCCCCTCGGGCCTCGCGTTGCGCCGCTACGCTGACTTCAGCGCGGCTACCGGTTGAAGTGATCCAGTTGACAAGAGTTGCAAAGGTCGCCATGGATTCTCCCGACTACTTCATCTCCAATGCCCGCAACTTCGCGCTGCGTGAAGGCGGGTTTTCGCGTATCTCCTCCTCGGACGGCCTGATCACGTGTTTGGTGAGGATCAGGGCGCGGCCGTCGCGAGCCAGCGACTGAAACTTCCGTTTGACCTTCCGGTCTTCCAGAGAATGGAAGGTGAGAAAAACAGCTCTGCCGCCTTTGCCGACTAGAACGGGCAGAGCGTCGAGCAAGGCATCCAGTTCCTCGATTTCGCGGTTGACGTAGATCCGGAGAGCCATGAAGGTGCGTGTCGCCGGATGCAGCCGTGTTCGTGATGAAGGCACGGCCGACTCGATGACCCGCGCCAGGTGAGCGGCGGATCGAATCGGCCGCGCCTTCACGACTGCTCTGGCTAGCTTCCTTGCCCTCCTTTCTTCGCCGTAAGAAAACAGGATGTCCGCTAGTTCTCTTTCGGCGATGCGATTGATCAACTCCGCCGCGGTGGTTCCCCGGCTGCGGTCCATACGCATATCCAGGGACTCCTCGGCGGAAAACGAAAACCCTCTGTCCGGATCCGTCAGCTGGTAGTAGCTGACGCCTAGATCGGCGACCAGACCGTCCGCCGGCCCGATCCCAAGCTCCTCCATCGCCTCCGGCAACTCTGAGAAGCGGCCGTGACGAAAGATCACCCGATCGGCGTACGGCTCCAGCCGGCGCCGCGCTTCGGCCAGGCTCTCGGCATCCTGGTCGTTGGCGATCACTCTTCCGGTCGTCAGCCGCCGGGCGATCGCCTCGGTGTGCCCGCCGAGTCCGGCGGTCGCGTCGATGTAGACGCCCTCCGGGCGCACGTTGAGGTAGCTGAGCACCTCGTCGAGCATCACCGGGTAGTGCCGCATAGCGCCTCATCACCGGACTCCCAGCGCCTCCACCTCGCGAACCTTCGCCGGCAGGTTCTGTTTCGCCGCCTCCAGCCTGGCCTGGTGGACCGCCTCACTGTAGACCTCGATGTGGTCCTTCGATTTCTCGAAATAGACCGGCTCCCGGCCGTAGCCCAGATCCTTGCGCAACTTCGGAGACATCCGGAGCCGCCCCTGGCCGTCGATCGGGCCCGCGCTGGCATACACCTTAGCGATGTAATAAACGGAGCGGGCGGCTTCCGACGTTGCGTTGTCCAGGATCGCCGCATTGCGGCGCCACGCTTGGCGCGTGTAAATTCGCACCGTCTCGAGGTCCAATGTAGTGACCACGAAAACCGTTTCGCCGGTTTGTTTCAGGTACTCCCAGACCTTCTTCGGCAGCTTGATCCGGCCCTTGTCGTCGGCGCTGCCCTGCAGTAGCCCCTCCAACTCCAGGAGTTCATCGAGTTCGCCGGCTTGGAGCTCGTCCGGGGCCACTGGTCTACCTACACTATCGGCCGATTCTGGCCACTCTTTACCACTTTGGACCTACTTTGACCACCCCATTGTATGGGATGGCCCGAGGAAATGCAATATAAAGTGACTTAGTC
>CAYWXL010000080.1:0-17072 GCA_964461995.1 uncultured Solibacteraceae bacterium | reverse complement strand
ATCCTGGCGACGGCTTCTACGCCGCGGTCATCATTCGATTGCGTGAACCCTATCCGGAAAACCGGATTTTCGAAGCCGAAGACGAAACAGACCGGAGTGCTACGATCTTAAGAGAAGAGACGTAGAATTCCGGCGCCCTGCCGAGAAAGACCGCCAATGGTAGAAATCGTCCCATCGATCCTGTCGGCTGACTTCGCCCGGCTCGCCGAAGAGATCGGCCGTGTCGAAAAGGCGGGCATTCGCATGTTGCACCTTGATGTGATGGATGGGCGCTTTGTGCCCAACATCACCATCGGCCCGCCGGTCGTGCGGTCGATCCGCAAGGCTACCCGGTTAACCTTGGACGTCCACTTGATGATCGTCGAACCGGAACGGCACATCGATGCGTTCATCGATGCCGGCGCCGACCAGGTCTCCGTCCACCAGGAAACGTGCCCGCATTTGGAACGGACGCTCCGCCAGATCCAAAATCGCGGAGCGAAAGCGGGCGTCGTGCTGAATCCGGCAACTCCGCTGACGATGCTGGATTACGTCCTCGACGTGGCGGACTACGTGCTCCTCATGACCGTCAACCCAGGCTTCGGGGGCCAGAAATTCATTCCCCAAATGCTTGGTAAGATCCGGGCGCTGGATCAGAAGAAGCATGAGCTGGGATTGAACCTTCCCATCGAGATCGACGGCGGAGTGAACCGGGATAATCTCGCGGCAATCGTGCGTGCTGGGGTAAATTGGATCGTGGCGGGTTCGAGCGTGTTCCACAGCCCGGACCCGGCGGCCACTGTGGCCGAGATGCAGCAGATTGCCGCCACGGCAACGGCAATCCGCGTCTGAAAGCTAGTAACGTGCGGGCCGGGCAACGATGCTGCTCTCGCAGGTCCGTGAAGGCCCGCCACACTATCGCGGGGAGGACGCTCCAAACGGTATCCTCAAGAGAGGGGAACTATGAGATTGCGGACACTGCTCATCCTTGCCCTCGTGGCTTTCCTGGCCACCGGATGTTTTCGGAGGAAGAAGTACGAGAACCCGATCGACCAGGACACGGCGCAGCCGGATAAGGTGCTGTTCGATAAGGCAATCGCCGACTTGGAGCGAGGCCGGTACCGCGTGGCGCGTCTGACGCTGCAGACGCTGATCAACACCTACGACACCAGCGAATACCTCGCCAAAGCCAAGTTGGCTATCGCCGACAGCTGGTTCCGCGAAGGAGGAGCACACGGGCTTGCGCAGGCTGAGGCCGAATACAAGGACTTCATTCTCTTCTACCCGACTTTGGAAGAAGCCGCGGAAGCCCAGTCGCGGGTCTGCATGATCCACTACCGGCAGATGGAGAAGCCCGATCGCGACATTCAGCATGCGATCCGCGCCGATGATGAGTGCCGCCAGCTCTTGATCCAGTTCCCCAACAGTAAGTTCGCCCCGGAAATGGAGCAGCGGCTCCGCGAGATCCAGGAGGTTCTGGCTGAGCACGAATACCGCGTTGGAGACTTCTACTACAAGAAAGGGAGCTATCCGGCCTCGGCCAATCGGCTCGATACGCTCACCCAGCACTACCCGTTGTATAGCCGTGCCGACCAGGCCTTGTGGAAACTCGGCGAGGCCTACGCGAAGATGGGGCCACGGTTCCGCACGAAGAGCGTCGCCGCTTACCAGCGGATCGTGCGGGAGTACCCGCTAAGCCCGCTCGCCGACGAGGCGAGACAGAAACTCCAGGAGATGGAGGCCGAGATTCCGGAGCCGGACCCCGTTGCCTTGGCGCGCATGGAATACGAGTTGGAGAACGCGGTGAAGCCGGGGCGGTTTGCGGCCTTCTGGGGTATTTTCAAGAAGCACCCGTCGATGACGATCAAACGGGCGGCGAAGTCCGGAACGCCGGCCGCGGGGCCGCTGATGCCGACGGTCCCGGCGAGCGTGCCGGGCGCCGCGGGAACCGCGGCCGCGACGAGCGCCGACGTGACGATCTCGACGGTGGGCGATTCCTCAGCTCTGGACACGAAGCCGGACGCGCGCCGCGTTCCCCCGTCCAAAGAGCAGAACCCGCCCCAGCAGCGACAGTGACGGCCGCCGGGGCGCGGCGCAGGAGGACGCTCTCATGAACGGCGGCGTCGAACGCCTGTTTCTCGATTACTCGGTGAAAAAGCTCGAGCAGCTCGCTGGGCGGATTCACGACTGCCTGGGGCGGCTGAGCGACGAGCAAATCTGGCGCCGCGTTTCCGACAGCGAGAATGCCGTCGGCAACCTCGTGTTGCATCTGTGCGGGAACTTGGGCCAATGGATCGGACACGGCGTCGCCGGGCGGCCGGACATTCGGCGGCGTTCCGAGGAGTTTCAAGAACGGGGGCCCGTGCCGGCTGCGGAGTTGCGCCGCCGCTTGCGCGAGACGGTCGCCGATGCCGCCAGTATCATTCGCGCACTGGCCCCGGAGCGGCTTTCCGAGCGCATCGTGGTGCAGGGTTATGAGGTTTCCGTGCTCGAGGCGATCTACCACGCCGTGGAGCATTTCGCCCAACACACCGGGCAGATCATTTACGCCACCAAGCACATGACCGGTGAAGATCTGGGCTATTACGCCCACCTGGACCGGGCAAGCAGCGCCGGCGGCTCCCTTCCCTAGCAGCAGCGCCGGGCTCGCTCAGAACCCGCCACAGCCAAGCAGCTCCGCCCCACGGTTCGAGTGAGACGGGCGGACCCGGCCGGTGCGGGTCCGCCTCTTCATACCGCCAGGAACGGCCTAGAAGACGGTCGTGTTGATGAAGTTGACGGCGACGGTGTCGGCGGCGCTGTTGCCGGTGTCGTCGGTCACCGTCAACTCGAAGACATAGACGCCAGCCTGGCCGCCGAGGATGACCTCAGGCGTCGGAGAGCTGGGGTTGACAATGGTTGCCGTGCCCTGAATCACCCGCCACGAATAGGTCAGCGGCCGGCCTTCGGGATCCGAGGAGCCGGTCCCGTTCAGGGTGATGATGCGGGACGTGGTCTCGAAGTCCGCGCCCGCATTCGCCACCGGCGGTTCACTCGTGGGTTTCTCCGGCGGCGGTGCGAGGGTGATCGTCACCGAAGCCGTATCCTGCGAGAACCGGTTGCGGGCAACGATGGTGAACGTGGTCTCTTCCGTAATGCGCAGCGGTACCGATCCACTGGCCGGGCGCGTGCCGAGACCGCTGATGACCACTTCGTCGGCGTTCTCCGTAGCCCAGGAAAGGGTCACTATGTCCCCGGCCTGCGGGAGGGGATTCGGGCTGGCGGAGAAGCTGACCACCTTGGCCGGCTTGACAACCTTGACGAGGACGCTAGCTTGGACTTCGCCGAAGCGGTTCTTGGCCCGGAGCGTGTAGGTGGTCGTCTCCGACGGGGTGACGTTGGTGGAGCCGGCGTTCGGGTTCACCGGGCCGACGCCGTTGTCGATGGTGACCTCGTCGGCATTCGAGACCTGCCAGAACAGCGTGGCGGCGTTACCCTGCAAGATCTCGCCCGGGTTCGCCGTGAACCGCAGGATTTGTGGCACCTCGCCGCGCGTCACCTGGACGACGACGGGGCAGCTCACCGAACCGTTGGCGTTGACCGCCGTGAGCGTGTATGTCGTGTTCTCCATCGGCGAGACGGTCTGCGAGCCGGCCACCGGGACCGTGCCGAAGCCGGAGAGCGTCACCTGATCGGCGTTCTCGGCCTGCCAGTTGATCACGGCCGTCTCTCCCTCAGTGATGTTCTGCGGCGTGACGTCGCAGCGGATGAAGGCCGGTATCGGCGTCTCGACGACGACGATCACGGTCTGGGTGACCTCGCCGACGGCGTTACGCGCGGTCAGCGTGTAGATGGTCGTCTCCTGCGGGGTGACGGTAACCGTGCCGCTCTGCGCGTTCACCGCCCCCACGCCATTGTCGATGGTGACCTCGTCGGCGTTCTCGACCTGCCAGTTCAGCTTGGCGCTATCGCCTCGGTTGATCTGGTTCGGCGTGGCGGTGAACTGGAGGATGCGAACGCGCGGCGCCTCCTTGGTCGTCACCGATACCGTGTCGGACGCCGAGGCTCCCATCTCGTCAGTGACCGTCAGGCGGAAGGCGTAGACCTGCCCTTCCTCGGCAACGAAGGTCGCCACGGCGCTGTCGGCCCCGCTCAGGGTAACCGGCGGGCCGGAGATCTGGGACCACTGGAATGTGATGGCGTCGCCGTCGGGGTCGCTGCTGCCGGAGCCGTCGAGCCGGATTTGGCCAGCGGCCACGCCGATCAGGTCAGGACCAGCGTCGGCGATCGGCGCGTCGTTACCGTTGCGGATCCGTTCGGTGACGACCTCCCAGCGCACGCGCGGAATGTCGGCGGGTACCGGGTGATCCACCTCGGCGTAACGCTTCGGTGACAGGAAGTTGCCGTAGCGGATGCCGACGGCCCATCGGCCGTAGGTGTCGCGGGCAAGCAGCGTCTCGTTGACGCCGCCCTCGATGGTGAACGCCCAGTGCTCCTTGAAGGGGAGAACGATCCGGGTAGTACCGCCGGCTTGACTGCGGGCCTGGCGGCCGCGCAGGAAGCCGAGATTGCCCTCCACCCAGCTCGTGCCCCAGAGACCCACGGCGCCGCTGACGCCGATCTGATCAACCGTGCGCAGGTAGGTGTTCTCGATTACGTTCCCAGTGGCGCCGATGGCGCGGCTTTGAATTAAGGCCTTGTCGAGGAAGCCCTTGGAGCCGAACATGCCGATGCGGCCACGACCGAAGATATAGTCCGCCGTCAGCGAGGCCTGGCCGAGCGTACCGCCCCGGTCGTAGTCGCTGAGCGTCACGTGTTTGAAGCTGCCGAACAGGCCGAGCTGCAGGGCCTCATACCGGCCGACCAGACCGATGTCGAACTGACCTTCCTTGCGGTCTCTCCAGCCGAGGTACTCGCCTTCGGCCTGGAAGGCCAGCCGCTCCCAGAACGGACGGAAGTAGCGGCCCTTGCCGGTCCAGGTGACGTCGCCGCGGTCGTCGGTGCCGACGTTCAAGCCGAGCAAGGAGAAGTGCCCGAACTTCGGCGTGCGCGCCTTGCGGGCGGCCTCCTCGGCGACCTGGGCCAGTTGTTCTTTGCTGGGAGCTGGGGTGCGGGGGATCTCCGCTACCTCCTTCTTCAAGCCGCCGTGTTCCGCCTTGAGGGCGTCGATCTCACTTCGCAGCCGGGCGTTCTGTTGCTTGAGTTCGTTGAGGGCAGCGAGGATCTCATCAAGCTTGTCGAGCTTCTTCAGGATAGTGTTGCAGCATTCTTCCTGCTTCTTCAACAATTTCTCGAGCGCGCCGATGGCTTCGCCGACGCCTCCGGCGCTCACCACGCGGCCCTGGGCGTCAGTGACGGTGATCTCGACGCGGCGATTCATGAAACGGGCCTCGTCGGTGCGAGCGGGAACTTTGGGAGAGGACTCGCCCCGAGTCTCCACCGTGATCTGGCCAGGCCGAGCGCCGTACTTCTCCAGGAATTGCTTGACGGCATTCGCGCGCCGCAGTCCGAGCTTCTCGTTGTACTGATCCGGGCCAATGTAGTCGGCGTGCCCGACCAGTTTTACTTTGTAGTCGGGATGCTTGTTGAGCAGCTCCGCCAGGCGCAGCATGCTGGGGAAGCCGTCGGTGAGAATGTCCGAGTCGAACTCGAAATTGATTTCTTCCCAGTCGTCTTTCGAGGCCGTCGTATTCAGGCCTTGGGCGAGCACGAATCCCGCCAAGGCAAGACACAGGACGAGCAAGTTTCCCGTTCTCCGCAGCATTGCCTAAGATCCTCCTTCGTTGACGCAGCCGCGCTCGCAAGGACCTCCGCGAGGCGCCAGACAGGTAAAAAACATGATACTACAACCGTGTCCGAGAACGGAATAAGATCTTCGTCTTCAGAGGGTTGCGGGCGGTTTCGGGGAACGTCGTCCCGTTTGTCGGGAGCTTGAGCCCAGCGGCGTTCCTCGCGGCCCGGTCATTCCATCGATTTGTTTTAGTGTTTTGCGCTTTCGGCTTCGGTGTTCTGGCTGTCGATGAAGATTTCTTCAATACGGCGGGAGAAAATCCGCGCCAGACAGAAAGCTAGTTTGAGGCTTGGGTCGTACTTCCCCGTTTCGATGGCATTGATGGTCTGCCGCGAGACGCCCGCCCGCGAGGCGAGCTCCTGCTGGGACCAGTTGCGCTCGGCGCGCAGCACGCGGAGATTGTTTTTCATGGGTGTCGTCCGTCAGGCATGTCACAGGTAGCGTCTCGCGCCCGTCCAGACGCCGACGCCCCACATCGTGATCATGACGGGGAGCGGGGCCATCGAGCCGAGCTCCGGGGCGCCGAGGCGCTCGAGCAACGGGTAAGTGAACGCGAAGACGATGCCGGCGGCGAAGCCCATCGCCATGCCTTCGTACTGGATCTTACGGTGGAGCTCGTCGGCGATGCGCAGGAACCGCCCATAAGTCCAGACCGCCATGCAACCGGCGAGGACGGGCACGGCGGCCACCCCATAAACCGCGACGCCGAGGACGTGGCTGTGCCGCTTCAGCAGGACGACAGCCACGGTGTACAACACCGCCCAGGCGATCATCCACCAGTTCAGGTTCCGCATGAGCCGCCGCTCTTCGCCCGTCATTTCGTATTGGCATCCCCAAGCCCACCACGGTTTCTTGCGCTCGTCCATCGACGACCTCCTTTTGACAAGTATACTTTACATATTATCAAGTATGCTTGTCAACCCCCGCGTGCACGCACCCTCATGTCCTCCGCAGGACGGCACTTCGCCAAACCGAAACGCATCCCGGGAACGCTCGGGGCCAGCCGTGGTGGGCAGTTGCCCATGGGGTGTCTCCCGATCGCCATCCGAAGCAAAACTTGACAGTCCGGGGCCGCCGGATGACCTAAAGTAATGCCTTAGGATATATAATCGAAAAGACTGATTTTTTGGCTCTTTGCTTTAGACCCTAGTGCGACCTGCCGTTGGTAGGTGGCCTGATTCAGTTCGAGAACCGCTTGGGTGACATCTGTGTCCTGAATGGTGCTGATGTGGTTCTTGATTCGCAATTCGTGCTGGTGAGCGAAGTCGATCGCCTCCGCGACCTGATTCTGCACGGAACCGTAGAAGGCCAACTGCTCATTGAGATGGTCGGCTGCAGTTTCCAATTGCCCGATCGCCCCGCGGATGCCGGGCTCGTCATCATTCCGCAGTGCGAGACGGAGGTTGTTGAGGGCCTGGAAGACGTTCTTATTCGGGTTAGGATTGTCAAAGATCTCCTCGGCCGTCTTGGCCACGGGAAAAGAGGTCCCGGCCGGGTGCATGATCTCCCGGGACGTCGGCCCGCCGAGGTAGTCGCTCACCGGGTCTTCCTGCGATAGATCGAGCGTATACGGAGCTTGGCCATCGGCATCGCCGCTGAAAATGTAGCGACCTTCAACCCGGGCTCGCCCCAACACCACCATCTGTTCCAGCAAGGTCTCCACTTCTTCAGCGATCATACGGCGCTGCTCCGGAGTGGTGGTCCCGTTGACGCCCTGCGCACCCAGCACCGCGGCCCGGTCCAGCACTCGAATCGCGTCCTGTAGGGTCTGTTCGGCGGTGTCCACTTCCGTCTTGACCCGCTCCAGGTTGAAGCGGATCCGCTCGGTCTGGGCCAGTTCCGAGCGCATCTGCAGCAGACTGCTGATCTCGTCCGGTGCATCGGAAGGCCGGTTGACGCGGCGCCCAGTACCCAGCTCCCGCTGCGCTTTGTCTACTCGCCGGTTGACCTCGGCGAGGTCGGTCAAGAACGCCTCGGTGGCGGCGTCGAGTCTACGTATCATTTCCTCTCCTCACTCAGCGAAGAATCGTCATCAGCGTGTCCGTCAACTCCTCGATCACTCCGATGAGCCGCGCCGACGCCTCGTAGGCTCGCTGGTACTCCACCAGCGCCGCGGCTTCCTCGTTGAGATCCACCGCCGACACCTGTTCCCGGATTTTCCTGGCCTGAGAAAGGAGAAGCGATGCCGCACGCTCGTCTTCCACCGTTGCCTCGATGTCGGCGCCCACCTGGCCGCTCAGGCGCCCGTAGAACTCGGTGAAAGTGGACCCGTCGATTTCCCGGGACGTCGCCAAGCCAGCCAGCAAGAGTGCGTTTCCGTTGCCCCCCGGTGCGCCGGGAAGCGCCGCGGCGAGCTCCTCCGGCTGGATGGTTGTAACCTCAAGCGTGAGGGCCGCCCCACTGGCGGCGTCGTACTGGAAAAGATCGAGGGCGGGCGGCGCTCCATTGCTGTCCACCCCGGCGGCGAGGATCCCGTTCACACGATCGGCTATGGCGGCCGCCAATTGGTTCAGTTGGTCCAAATAACCCGGAAGCCGTCCGTTGATAAAGTCCAACATTCCGGCCAGACGCCCTTGCCGCAACCGGTCGGTGACGTCCTTTCCGTCAAAGTCTCGAATTGTTACTTCGGGTCCACTGAAATCGGCGCTGACAGAGAAAGTCTTGTCGCCGATCACGAGTGGAATCTCTCCGCCCATGAAAATCGAGTAACTCCCGTCCTCCTGCTGCAACGCGGTGAAGTCCACCAGTTCGGCCAACTCCTCCAGGGCGGCGTGGAAGCGGGCGTCGAGACCGGCGTCGAGACGTTTGCGGTAGTCCCGGCGGATCTCGATGTTCAGGTCTCGGATGTCGCCGGCGATCCGGCTGATCTCGCCGAGTGTCCAGTTGATCTTATCCCGAGCTTGCTCGCGGCTCCTTCCCAGGGAATCAGCGGCGGAGCGGAAGGCAGCGGCAAGCTCAGCGGCCCGGCGGATCACGCTCTCCCGCGCCGGGATGCTGTTCGGCGCCACGGTGAGGTCGGAGAAGGAGGCGTACAACGCGTCCAGCGCCGCCGCGATCCCTGAGCCTGAAGCGATGTCGAACACGGGCTCCACGCTCGCCAGCGCCGTCGCCAACGCCGACTGCTTGCCGAAATGGCTGGCCTGCCGCTGGACGGCTTGCTCGGAAAATACATCCCGGCTGGACAGCAATGGCCCCGCAGAAACGCCCCCCGGCACTTCGAGATCCGGCTGGAAACTCAGCGCCACCAGATCGGCCTGCTGCTTTGCATAGCCCGGCGTGGTCGCATTCGTCACGTTGTTCTGGACGACGTTCAAGGCCTCCTCGAAAGCCTTCATCGAGTTGGCCGCCGTCCGCAGTGAGGCCAGTAAGTTCGCCATTCGCCTGTAGCCGCGCCTCCTCGCCGCCCCCCTTTCACCCATCCACCGCCAGCGAACCCCTCCCCGGCGGCGCTGGCCGCCCATCCGCCTTGTAAGCGCCCGCGACGCTAGCCAGCCGCTCAGCCGCCCACCGGTACCCTGACGCCGCCTGCCGCGCCAACGCCGAGACCGTCCCTAGCCGCCGCGTGAGCCTCCTCGCCTCGTCTCGCGCGACGGCGGCGTCGGCCGATACCCACACCCCACCCCGCCGCCATTCCGACATTGACGACTCCAGCCGCGCCGCCGCCTCGGCGAGACCTTGCGGTTCCGCCGTCACCAATCGCCGCTCCAGCTCCCGAATCGCTTTTTCGACAGCCAGCGCCCACCCCAGAGATCCGCTACGCTCACTCATTCCCGCGGCCGCAGCGCCGCTTCGATCAACCGCCGGCTGACCTCCACGGCATCCACCCGATAACGCCCGGTCTGAACGTCCCGGCTCAGTTCGGCCAACCGGGCGACGCGGTCCGGCGACTCGGCGCTCAACTCCCGTAGCCGCGAACTCAGTTCGGACAGGGAGACCTGGTCCGTTGGCGCGCCGTCCAAGCCCCCTTTGCGTCCACCGCCCACCCGGTGGAAAGCGTCGATCTGCGCCGATCGCTCAAGACCGGTATTTCCTACTCGACCCTGACCGACGCCCGGCAGGTTGGGATCATTCACTTTCATCGGCTACCTTTTCGTTCGAGTGGGCTTCCGCCCGCTCGACTCCTCTTATCGGTTCGGCGAAGCGGGTCTTTAATGAAAAATGACAAGAAAATGCCAGAGACTTACCGGAGCTCCGTAAGCGCCAGATCTCGCTCGACTTCTTCCCCCTCGGCCACATCCACGACAGCGCCCCTGCCCAGCGGCCACGTTTCCGGCTCCGATTCCTTCACTTGATAGGAAGAGATCACCTCGTACCGGCCCGGAGGCAGACCCGTAAAGGCATACTCGCCCGCCGGACCCGCGCGCACCGCGCGCACGCCTCCCAACCGCGCCTGCAGATCGTCGTCCAGAGCGCGCAGGAAGACTGGCGCACCCACCGCGGGTGTTCCGTCCACGGTCACCTTGCCCTGCAACGTTGCCGGGCGTGTGCCAAAAAGCACGGTGACCGAAAGATCTTCCCCCGGCCGGATACGGAACCGCCGCGCCTGAGTTCCGCGCTCGGTTCGCAACACCGCCGCGGTGTACAGCCGCGACGGCGGCGCCACGGCGATCTCCCAGTCCCCCGGCCCGATTACCGTCCGCACGCCGCAGTGGACCCTCTTACTTGCGCCTCCAAGACCCAACCGGCGCACGAAAACGGAAATCGCCGGATCCTCGATCCCCTCCCCGCCGTCGGTCACACACTCGACCTGCAATGTCGGAGCCGGACCCAAGGACAGGATCACCTCTGCATCTGTTTCTCCCAACTGCACTTCAGCCAGCGCCGCGCTCTGCCCACCGGTGGCTTTCGGCTCGACAATCAAAGTGTACGCCCCAGGCTCCAACTGGCCGAAGTCAAAACGCCCACCTTCCCGGACCCGCGCGCGGCGGGGCCCCATCTCCGTCATCAAAACCACTTCCGTGGCCGATGCGCCGGCCAGGCGGCCGCTCAAGCGCGCCAAGCGCCCGGGACGCGGCTCGATGTCCACCCCGCTTACTTCCTGATCCAAGGCAACCCGGATCACCGCTGCCTCGGCGGCCGATACCGCCGGACCGAAATACGTAGGAAGCAGCCCAACTCCACCTTCTAAATGAAACGCCGCCGTCCGCACCACGTACCGCCCCGGTCGGAGACCGCTCAGCCGGTAGACGCCACGGTCGTCCGTCACCGTCGTGGCTGCCGCCTCCCAAGTGTCTCCCACACGGTAAGCAAGCACTGGTATGCCTTCCAACCCAACTTGATTCTCATCGGTCACCGTACCGGTGATCACTCCGAGCCGCCTCAGGCGCAGCACCACTGAGAAATGACCGTTCTCTTCAAGGACGATTGGAGTGCCCGGCTCTCCGGGCGCTTTTTGACCGAATTCCAACTTCGCGAAACCCTTACGCTCCGCACTCAGGAAGTAGATCCCCGCCGGCAGGTCCGGGAACTGGAACTCACCACCCGAGCCTGACAACACGCGGATGCCGGAGACGGGCTGGGCGGTTTGGCGCGCTTGAAGGATCACCTTGGTCCGCGCCAGCGGCCGCCCGGTGGCGTTCTCCACCACGATGCCGGAAATGGACGCGGCGCGGCCAGCAACGGGCGCCAGCAACAGGAGAAGCGTGAAAACCAGTCTAAGGAAGGAATCGAAGAGCCCCGAGAAGCCGCATCCAGAACGATGCCGCGCGGCGGGAACCCGGCGTGTCTTGTCCGGCGTCCCGGCGCGAACCAGACCTTCGGCCGTCGCCGTTCTCTCCCACTGCGTCTCGATAGCGCCGCAACAGTTCTTCTTCGTCGAACCCGATTGCCGCCGCATATTGCCGGATGTAGCTCCGCGCGAAGATTCCTCCGGGCAATTCCTCGAATCGCTCTGCTTCAATCGCGCGGAGGAAGCGAATGCTGATCTTCGTCTCCTCAGCGATCTGTTCCAGTGAGATCCCGCTGCGCGAGCGGTGTTGGCCCAGCGGAGGCAGAGGGGTAGGGATTGGGGAGGTGGATTTTTGTGCCGCCATTGACAGCCTCAGTCGGCTTCACTGCCGCAGCAATCTGCAGCACATTCATAATACATGAATTCCAGCGCTGGGGGTAGTCAGCCCGGATGGTACCGCCCCCCTCCCCAATCCGCCGCCGGTTCACGGCTGGAAAGGCCACACCGCCGTGGTAGTGTACCCGCCGTCGATGGCGATCACCTGCCCGGTGATGAAATCCGAGCCGGGACCGCTCAACAGCACGGCCATGGGTGCGATGTCTTCCGGCTTGCCCGGCTTGGGGATGGCCTGTACCCCTTTGAGCCAGTTCAAGTTCTCTTGCCGCTCCCAGATCTGCCGGTTCAGATCCGTCACGATGAAGCCCGGCGCGATGCAGTTGACCTGAATCCCGTGGCGCGCCCATTCGGCCGCCAGCGTCCGGGTGAGTCCCGCCAGGGCGCTCTTCGTCATGGCGTAGACCGTCAAATAAGGCAGCCCCACCAGCGACATCAGACTGCCGATCAGCACCACCTTACCGCCTCGCCCGCGCGCGATCATTCCCTCGCCCACCCGCTTCACCAGCTCGACGATCCCGTGCAGGTTCGTGTTCATGATCTGCTCGTATTCCTGACGGGTGTAGGTGAGGAAGTCCTTGCGGATGTTCATCCCCGACACGGCATGCAAGATGTGCACCTCACCCGCCTTCCCGGCCGCCTCGCGGATGGATTCCGGATCGGTGACGTCCAGGCGCAGGGCCGCAGCCGAGCCACCTACGCCACGGATCTCTTCCACTGCGCGCTCCAGGTCATCCATGGAGCGGGCCGCCAGGATCGTGTGCGCCCCCGCCCTCGCCAGCTCCCGGGCGATCGCCAACCCGATGCCCCGGCTCGCCCCAGCCACGAAGGCGCGCTTGCCAGCCAGGGAAAAAGGATTCGTTTGCTCCATAACCGAACCAGTCTACCGCGGCGGCTTTCCGAAGCACTTGCGCCCGCCCTCTCTGCCATCATGGTGTTTCTAAGGAATGCTCATCCTCTACCACCATCGCACGAGGGCCACCGACGCTCAGCGCATTCACATATTGGAGATGATGCGGGCCTTCGAAGCCCTCGGGCACAAGGTCGAGGAAGCGGCCCTGGTACCCGCCGAAACGGCACTCGACAATCCCGAGCGCGACGCCGGCGAAGCCGCCTGGCAACGCCTCGTCCGCCGCCTTCCCCTGGCTTCCGAAGCCGTCCAGCTCGCCTACAACCTCGCCGGCCTCCCCATGCTGATCCGCCGCATCTGGCGCCGGAGGCCGGACTTCATCTATGAGCGCCACGCCCTGTTCAACTTCGCCGGCGTGCTGGCCGGAAGGCTCTTTCGCATCCCCGTGGTGCTCGAAGTCAACTCCCCGCTGGCGCTCGAGCAGGCCCGTGACCGCGCCATCCGCTGGTACGGCCTCGCCCGGTGGGCCGAGCGCCGCGTGGCCAACGCCGCCACCCACGTCATCGCCGTCTCCACCCCGCTGCGGGACATCCTCGCCGCGATGGGCGTTCGCCGCGAGAAGATCACGGTGATCCCCAACGGCGTGGATCCCCAGCGCTTCCGCCCCCTTCCCGCGGACCCGGAGCTCAAAGAACGCCTCGGATTGAAGGGCCGGGCCGTCGCCGGCTTCGTCGGCTGGTTCCGCGACTGGCACCGGATCGACCTGCTCATCGAGGCCCTCGCCTCCAGCCGGCTGCTCCGCGAAAAGGCCGCCGTGCTGCTCGTCGGCGGCGGTCCAGAGACGCCGCACCTGAAAGAGCAGGCGGCCCGCCTGGGCGTGGAGAGTCTCGTCCGGTTCACCGGACCGCTGCCCCACCGCGAAGTCGCCCGCCACGTGGCGCTGTTCGATATCGCCGTCCAACCGGCCGCCAACGAGTATTGCTGCCCGATGAAAGTGATCGAATACCTGGCCGCGGGCAAGCCCGTCGCCGCCCCGGATCAGCCCAACCTCAGAGACCTGATCGAAGACGGCGCCGAGGGCCTGCTCTTCACCCCCGGATCGGCCGCCTCCCTGGCGGGCGCGCTGGAACGCCTCGTGGAGGATGAAGAATTGCGCCACCGCATGGGGCAGGCCGCGGCGGCGGCCATCGAGCGCCGCGGTTTCTTGTGGAAGCGGAATGCTCAGCGGGTCATCGAACTGGTGACGAAGGCGGCGTCGCCGAACTGATCGCCCGGCCCTTGCCTGCCACCCCTACTTCAAGATGGTCCGGCCCATCAGCCAGCGGTCGATCGCCCGCGCCGCCTGCCGCCCTTCGGCGATGGCGTAGACCACCAGCGACTGGCCCCGCCGCATGTCGCCAGCCGCGAAGACGCCCGGAACCGAGGTGTGATAGTCCTCGGCCTTCACGTTGCCCCGCTTGTCCAGCTCCAGGCCGAGCCGCTCCACCATGCCGTTGCGCACCGGGCCGGTGAAGCCCATCGCCAGCAGCACCAGGTCGCATTCGATGGTGAACTCCGAACCCGGAACCGGGCGGAACTCCGGCGGCGGCCCCACGCGCACCGCGTGCAGCAGCTTGACGTTGCCCGCTTCGTCGCCGGTGAACTTCGTCGTGGCCACCGACCATTCGCGCACGCCGCCCTCTTCGTGCGAGGTTTCCACCCGAAGCTGGTACGGCCACATGGGCCACGGCGTCTTCTCGGAGCGCTGCTCCGGCGGCTTGGGCATGATCTCGAGCTGGATCACCGACTTCGCCTTCTGGCGGATGCAGGTGCCCAGGCAGTCGGCCCCGGTGTCGCCGCCGCCGATGATCACCACCCGCTTGCCCGTGGCCAGGATCGGCTCCTTCCACCGCGTCGGATCGGCGACGACGTCGCTGTCGCCCGCCACCCGCTTGTTCTGCTGCGGCAGGAAGTCCATCGCAAAATGGATGCCCTTCAACTCCCGCCCGGGCACCCGCAGGTCCCGCGGTTGCTCAGCGCCGCCGGCCAATAGGATCGCATCAAACTCCTTGCGTAGATCCTCCACGGGCACGTTGCCACCCACGTGCGCACGGGTCTGGAACGTCACGCCCTCAGCCGTCATCTGCTCGATGCGGCGGTCGATCAAGTCCTTCTGCATTTTGAAGTCGGGGATTCCGTAGCGCAGCAACCCGCCCACGCGGTCGGCCTTCTCGAAGACCGTCACCGAATGGCCCACGCGGGCCAACTGCTGCGCCGCCGCCAGCCCAGCAGGCCCTGAGCCGATGACCGCGACCCGTTTGCCGGTCTGATACTCCGGCGGCTCCGGCTTGATCCAGCCTTCCCGGAACGCGTGATCGATAATCGTCCGCTCAATCCACTTGATCGAAACCGGCGGCTCGTTGATGCCCAGCACACACGCCGCCTCGCACGGAGCCGGGCAGACGCGGCCGGTGAACTCCGGGAAGTTGTTCGTCGCGTGCAGCACCCGGATCGCTTCCTTCCAGCGGCCGCGGTAGACCAGATCGTTCCAGTCCGGAATGATGTTGTTCAGCGGGCAGCCGGTGTGGCAGAAGGGAACGCCGCAGTCCATGCACCGGGCGCCCTGCCGGCGCACGCGGTCCTCGTCGTACGGCTGGTAGACCTCGAAGTAGTCGTTGATGCGCTCGGCCACCGGACGCCGCTCCGGCACCTCCCGCTGATACTCCATGAAGCCCGTAATCTTGCCCATACGCTTCTTGGTCTCCCCTCCTGTCGTCAGTCTCCGGTCACCATTCCCGCATCGGCGCTCTCCGAAGCAAACCGCAGCACTTCGAAAGGCCGCTTCCCTTCCCCAAGCGGGACCGCCTCGCCGGCCGCGCTCCGCGGCACTCCCAGAACCCGCTTGTACTCGTGCGGGAACACCTTCACGAACAGCGGCAGCATCGACTCCCAGTTCTCCAGGATCCACTGGGCCCGGGCGCTGCCGGTGTAGTTCATGTGGCGCTCGATGAGTGTCTTCAGAGCTTGGATGTCCAGCGGATCCACCACCGGCTCGAGATCCACCATCGAGGTGTTGCAGTTCACCTCGCGGAACGAGCCATCCTCGTCCAGCACGAAGGCGATGCCGCCGCTCATACCCGCGGCGAAGTTCCGCCCCGTCCGGCCGAGAACCACCGCCAGGCCCTTCGTCATGTACTCGCAGCCGTGGTCGCCCACGCTCTCCACTACGGCCGTGGCGCCGGAGTTCCGCACGCAGAAGCGCTCGCCGGCCATGCCGTTGAAGTAGGCCTCGCCCGAGGTGGCCCCGTAGAGCACCACGTTGCCGACGATGATGTTCTCCTCCGGCACGAAGGTAGACTGCTTCGGCGGGTAGACGATGATCTTGCCGCCGGAGAGCCCCTTGCCGGCGTAGTCATTCGTGTCGCCCTCGAGCGTCAGCGTCACGCCCCTGGCCAGGAAAGCGCCGAAGCTCTGGCCCGCCGAGCCGGTGAAGTGGAACTTGATCGTGTCCTCGGGCAGTCCCTCGGAGCCGTAACGCCGGGCGATCTCGCCGCTGAGCATCGTGCCCACCGTCCGGTGCACGTTGCGGATCGGCAGCTTGAACTCCACCGGCGTCTTGTTCTCGATGGCGTCCCGGGCCAGATCGATCAGCTTGTGGTCGAGCGCCTGCTCGAGGCCGTGGTCCTGCGGCTTCAACTTGCGCCGGCCCACCCGCTTCGGCACGTTGGGCGAGTGCAGGATCGAGGAGAAGTCCAGCCCCCGGGCCTTCCAGTGATAGTCGGCGTTGCGGGCGTCCAGCTTGTCCACCCGGCCGATCATCTCGTCCATGGTCCGGAAGCCCATCAGGGCCATGTACTCGCGCACCTCCTCGGCGACGAAGAAGAAGTAGTTGATGACGTGCTCGGGCACGCCGGCGAACTTCTTGCGCAGCCGCTCGTCCTGGGTGGCGATCCCCACCGGGCAGGTGTTCAGATGGCACTTGCGCATCATCACGCAGCCCATGGCGATCAGCGGGGCCGTCGAGAAGCCGAACTCTTCGGCTCCAAGCAGCGCCGCAATGGCCACGTCTCGGCCCGTCATGAGCTTGCCGTCGGTCTGGACGATGATCCGGCTGCGCAGGTCGTTCATCACCAGCACCTGCTGCGTCTCGGCCAGCCCCAGCTCCCAGGGGATGCCGGCGTGCCGGATCGAAGTGATCGGCGAGGCGCCGGTGCCGCCGTCGTAGCCGGAGATCAGCACCACGTCGGCATGGGCCTTGGCTACCCCGGCCGCCACGATCCCCACGCCGACCTCGGCCACCAGCTTCACCGAGATCCGCGCCCGCGGGTTGACGTTCTTCAGGTCGTAGATCAGTTGCGCCAGGTCCTCGATCGAGTAGATGTCGTGGTGCGGCGGCGGCGAGATCAGCCCCACGCCCGGAATCGAGTGCCGCA
>CAYWXL010000079.1:0-17144 GCA_964461995.1 uncultured Solibacteraceae bacterium | reverse complement strand
GATGCCTCGAACGCGGCGGACCCGGCGTCGCTGGCCGCCGCCGGGGTGGATCTCGAGCGCCTGCTCTGGGTCCGCTGCGGCGGCGACGCCGAGGCGGCGCTCAAGGCCGCCGACCTGGTCCTGCACGCCGGGGGCTTCGGGCTGGTCTGCCTGGACCTGGGCGGCGTCTCCCGGAGGGAGCTCAACCGCATCCCGTTCTCCTGGTGGTTCCGCTTCCGCCGGGCCATCGCCGGGACGCGGACGGCCTTCGTGGTGTTGAGCGACCACCCGGCGGCGGGCAGTTGCGCCGCTCTCCGGCTGCGGTTCGAGGCCCCGGAGCCGGCCTTCTCGGGCCGGGGGCCGGGGCGGCTCTTCCGCGGGTTCCATTCCCGGCTGCGGGCGGAAGCCAAAGGGCGGGAGCGCGCCGTCTCGTTTTCCGCCGCCGCTTGAGATCCGATGTATGCCTGTATCCACCAGACCGCCCCGGACCGCCCCCTGACGGCGGCGCTGCAGGCGCTGGCCCGGGCCTTCTCCCCGGTGGTGGAGACCGCCGGCGAGCGGACCGTGGTGTTTCCCATCGACGGGCTGGGCCGGCTGTTCGGCCCGCCGGACCAGCTTGCGGCCGAGATCGCCCGCCGGGGCGCCGAGATGGGGCTGGCGGCCAACCTGGCCATCGCCGCCCAGCCGGACACGGCGGTGCTGGCCGCCCGCCATCTGCCCGGGGTGCACTGGATCCGGCCGGGGGAAGAGGCCCGCTCGCTCGCCCCGATCCCGCTGAAGGCGATGGAGCTGCCCGAGGAGCTCCGGCGGACGCTGAAGCTCTGGGGCCTGCGGACGCTGGGCGACGTAGCCGAACTGCCGCCGATCGGGCTGGCGGAGCGGCTGGGCGAGGAGGGCGTCCGGTTGTACGAGCTGGCCACCGGCCGCGCCGTCCGGCCGCTCTACCTGGATCCGCCCGAGAGCCGCTACGAGGAAACGGTGGAGCTGGATGACCCGCTGGACAACCTGGAACCGCTGCTGTTCCTGCTCTCCCGGAGCCTGGGGGAGCTGTGCCGCCGCTTCGAGGCCGACGGCCGGGCGGCGAACCGCATCCGGCTGGAGCTGCGGCTGGAGAACGGCGGGCGCCACGAACGCGTCCTGGAACTTCCCATTCCCCAGGCCGAGGCCGAAGCGCTGGGGAAGATCCTGCGGCTCGATCTCGAAGCCCATCCGCCGCCGGCGCCGGTGACGGCCGTCCGGCTGGAGCTGCGGCCCGCCGATCCGCGGCCGGCGCAGCACGGGCTGTTTCTGCCGCCGGCGCCTCCGCCGGACAAACTGCAGCTCACGCTGGCCCGCCTGGAAGCCCTGGTGGGGAAGGGCAACCTCGGCTCGCCGGTTCTACTGGACACCCACCGCCCCGGCGCTTTCGCCATTCAGCCGTTCGCTCCGCGGGAGGAAGGGGCGGGACGGGCGGAGGAGATCCGGGCGCCAGCGCCGGAGGGGCCGCCGCGGCTGGCGATGCGCCGTTACGAGCCGCCGCTGCCGGCCCGGGTGCGCCTGCGGGCGGAGAGGCCGGCGTATCTCAGCGCCCGGGGGATCGCCGGCGAGGTGGCCGACGCGGCCGGTCCCTGGCGGATCTCAGGCGAATGGTGGGAGGCCCGCGCCTGGGCCCGGGACGAGTGGGACGTGCAACTGGCGCGGGGCGGCGTCTACCGGATCTATTGCACGCTGGATACCCGCGCCTGGTTCGTGGAGGGGGTCTATGATTGAGCTGCTCCAGCGGGACCTCTTCGCGGGACAGGACTACGCCGAGCTGCACGCCCGGTCGGCGTTCAGCTTCCTCGAAGGGGCTTCCGAGCCCGAGGAACTCGTCGAGCGGGCCGCCGAACTGGAGCTGCCGGCGGTGGCGCTGCTCGACCGCGACTCCCTCTCCGGGGCCCCGCGCTTCCATCTGGCGGCCAGGAAGGCCGGCTTGCGGGCCCTGATCGGGGCCGAGGTCACCTGCACGGGCGGAGCCCGGATCGCGCTGCTGGCGGCCAGCCGCACCGGGTATCAGAACCTCTGCCGCCTGATCACCGAGATCAAGCTGCGGGCGCCGAAGGGCGAGCATGCGGCGACGTGGGAGGACCTGGAGGCGCACGCGGCGGGGCTGGTCTGCCTCACCGGAGGCGAGGAGGGGCTGCTTCACCGGGCGCTCGCCCAAGGCATGGAAGAGGCCCGGCGCCTGCTCGAGCGGCTCGCCGCCGTCTACGGCCGCGGCCAGGTCTACGCCGAGCTCCAGCGCCACTTCCACCGGGACCAGGAGGCGCGCAACCAGGCCATTGTCGAACTCGCCCGGGCGTTCCGGCTGCCGCTCGTGGCCACCAATGGGGCCGATTACGCCCGCCCGGAGCGGCGGGAGCTCCAGGACGTGCTCACCGCCCTCCGCCACAAGACCACCCTGAAGGAGGCCGGCCGGCTGCTGGCGCGCAACGCCGAGCGGCACTTGAAGCCCGCCGCCGCCATGGCCCGGCTCTTCGCCGATTTGCCCGAGGCGGTCAACAACACGAAGGAGCTGGCCGCCCGGCTGGAGTTCACTCTGGCGGATCTCGGCTACGAATTCCCGCGCTATCCGGTCCCGCCCGGGGAGACCATGAACAGCCTGCTGCGGCGGCTGACCTTCCAGGGGGCCCGGGAGCGCTACCGGCCCTTGCACGAGAAGGCGCGGCGGCAGCTCGAGAAGGAGCTGGCGCTGATCGAGAAGCTGGATCTGGCGGGTTACTTCCTGATCGTCTGGGACATCGTCCGCTTCTGCCGCCAGCGGGGCATCCTGGTCCAGGGCCGGGGCTCGGCGGCCAACAGCGCCGTCTGCTACTCGCTGGGCATCACGGCGGTGGATCCGGTGGGCATGGACCTGCTGTTCGAGCGCTTCCTCTCCGAGGAGCGGGGCGAGTGGCCGGACATCGATCTGGACCTGCCCAGCGGCGAGGAGCGCGAGGAGGTGATCCAGTACGTCTACCGCCGCTACGGCCCCCGGGGGGCGGCGATGACGGCCAACGTGATCACCTACCGGGAGCGGTCGGCGGTGCGCGACATCGGCAAGGCGCTCGGCTTCCCGGAGCCCGAGATCGCCCGGCTCTCGAAGATGGTGACGGCCTACGCCTGGGAAGATCCCGAGGACACGCCGGAGCGGCGGTTCCGCCTGGCCGGCTTCGATCCGGCGAACCCGCTGGTGGCGCGGTTCCTCTCGCTCTACGAACAGATCCGCGACCTGCCGCGGCACCTGGGCCAGCACTCCGGCGGCATGGTCGTCTGCCAGGGGCGGCTGGACGCGATCGTGCCGCTGGAGCCGGCGACGATGCCCGGGAGGGTGGTGATCCAGTGGGACAAGGACGACTGCGCGGCGATGGGCATCATCAAGGTGGACCTGCTCGGCCTCGGTATGATGGCCGTGCTGCGGGACACGATCGAGCTGGTGCGGCGGCACCACGGCGATGAGGTCGATCTGGCCCATCTGCCGCCGGACGACCCGGCCGTCTACGCGGCGCTGCAGCGGGCCGACACGATCGGCGTCTTCCAGGTGGAGAGCCGGGCGCAGATGTCCTGCCTGCCGCGGCTGAAGCCCCGGCGCTTCTACGATCTCGTCGTCGAGGTGGCGATCATCCGCCCGGGACCCATCGTGGGCAAGATGGTGCATCCCTATCTGCGCCGCCGGGCCGGGCTGGAGCCGGTGCGCTATCCGCATCCCTCGTTGAAGCCGGTGCTGGAACGCACGCTGGGGGTGCCGCTGTTCCAGGAGCAGCTTCTGCGAATGGCGATGACGGTGGCGGGCTTCTCCGGCGGCGAGGCCGAGGAGCTGCGCCGGGCCTTCGGCTTCAAGCGGTCCGAGAAGCGGATGAAGGAGGTGGAGGAGAAGCTCCGCGCCGGGATGGAGCGCATGGGCATCCCGAGGAAGGCGCAGGAGGAGATCGTCCGCTCGATCACGTCGTTCGCCCTGTACGGCTTTCCGGAGTCCCACGCCGCCAGCTTCGCGCTGCTCTCCTACGCCAGCGCGTGGCTGAAGTGCCACTACCCGGCCGCCTTCGCCGCCGCGTTGCTGAACAACCAGCCGATGGGCTTCTACCACCCGTCCACGCTGATCAAGGACGCCCAGCGCCACGGCGTGCGCTTCCGCCCGGTGGACGTGCTCTGCTCGGACACGGTGTGCACTCTGGAGCCGGAAGCGGACGGAGAGAGCGGAGCCGCGGAAAGGCGGTTCGCGGTGCGCCTGGGCTTGAACTACGTGAAAGGCCTGCGGGCCTCCACGGCCGAAGCGATCGTGGCCGAGCGCCGCCGCGGGCCGTTCCGCTCCATCGACGACCTGGTGAGGCGCGTGCCGGGCCTGCGCAAGGACGAACTGGCCGCCCTGGCCGCCGCCGGGGCGCTGAACCCGCTTCAGCCGGAAGAGAAGGCGCACCGGCGGGCGGCGCTGTGGGACGGGGCGCTGGCCAGCCGTCCGCCTGGACCTTTATTCATAGGGGTGGAAACCGCCGGGCCGGCCCCGCTGGCGCCCATGAAGCCCATCGAGCGCCTGGCGGCGGACTTCGAGAACACCGGCGTCTCGATCGGCCCGCACCCCATGCGCCTGTTCCGGGAAGAGATGAAGCGGCGGGGCGTGAGGACGGCGGCGGAGCTGGCGCGGCTCCGGGACGGGATGACGGTGCGGGTGGCCGGGGCGGTGATCACCCGCCAGCGGCCGGGCACCGCCAAGGGCTTCGTGTTCTTGAGCCTGGAGGACGAGACGGGTATCGCCAACGTCATCGTCGAGCCGGAGCTGTTCGCGCGGCGCCGGGCGGTGATCGTCGAGAGTCCGTTCCTGCTGATCGACGGCGTGCTGCAGAACCAGGAGGGAGTGATTCACGTCCGCGCCGGACGCATCCATCCGCTGGCGCTGCCGGCGCGGGCGGCCGAATCACACGATTTTCATTGAGAACGAAGGCGCACTGGGACGCAGCGCTCCGTGCGGCACGGGTCCGGCCGCAGCGCCCCTACATGAAAAGAAGGACGCCGAAACTCCGGCGCCCCTTCGATTCGAACCAGCGGGTGTACAGCTTTCCCTAGAACCGGAAGATCCAGCCAACGCTGGCCTCGCCCTGATTCATGAAATGGTCGTTGGTAATGCCCCAGCAGAAGCCCCACCAGTCGCACCAGACGCCGCCGGGAGTGGAGTACAGGTAGGTTGGGGTCCAGCGCATCTGAAGGCGGACGCCCATGTTCTGGCTGAGGAACATCTTCAGGCCGCCGCCCAAGTGGAAGGAGCCCTTGGTCTGGGAACCGTCGCCGGCCGCCGCGCGCGTAGCGCCGCCGCCGACGAGCAAAAACGGTCGGAACCGGGAGTCGATGTCGCCGAAATTATAGACGATGCTGCCGAAATACTGGTCGATGTCGGCATCGGCCGTCCCGATCAACCCCCCGCCACTCGCTTGTGCCTCAGCTCTGCTCGGCTGGCGGTTCCACATGAACTCCAAAGCGAAATGCTCGGTAAAGTTGTAGGCCACGTTGACGCCGTAGGCGGCGCTGGACTTGAACTTGATTTCCTTCACGTTCGAGCCCGGGACGCCCGGCCGGTCACTGTCCAGGAAGACCGGAACCGTCCCGCCGAACTTGTATCCAAACGTCGGCGTAATTTCGAGTCTCTGAGCGAAAAGACCAGCCGTCATCACCAATAGTAATGACGACACTCGCAGAATACGCATCACAATTTCTTGCCTTTCTGAAAGTGGGATTTGAACCTTCTCTCTCGCAGATGCCGGTCTCGGGGAAAGGATTCGGAGAATTTTCCCGATGCGCCCTGGGCGCCTTTATCGTTTGGCGGCGATCAGGAACCGGCAGGGTCGGCAGACGGAGCCGGAGAAGCCGGCGTACGGGACTTCAGGCCCAGCCGGCTCAATTTATAGTGCAAAGCCCGCGGGCTGATACCGAGGATTTCGGCGGCGCGCTCGCGGTGGGAGGTGATCTCGGCAAGCGTCTTGCGGATGACGATGTTCTCCACCTCTTCGAGAGTGATTCCCAGCGGGATGGTGACCGACGGCGGAGAGGCGACGCGGGTGCGGTATTCGGGGGGAAGGTCGCGCACGCCCACGGCGCCGCCGTTGAGGAGAACGGTGAGCCGCTCCATGAGGTTCCGCAGTTCCCGCACATTGCCCGGCCACTCGTGGTGAAGCAGGCACTCCCGGGCGGCTTCGCTCAGGCGCATCGGCGGCTTGTTGTAAGCAGTGGTGAACTCGTCGAGGAACAGTTGCGCGAGCGGAATGATGTCCTCCTTGCGTTCCCGCAAAGGCGGGACGCGGATGGGGACGACGTTGAGCCGGTAGTAGAGATCCTTGCGGAAGCGTCCGGAGGCGACCTCTTCGTCGAGGCGCTTGTTGGTGGCGGCGATGATCCGGATATCGACGTGGATCAGCTTCGTGCCACCGAGGCGGCGCAGCTCCCGCCGGTCGAGCACCCGCAGGAACTCGATCTGGGTGCGGGGTTCCATCTCGCTGACTTCGTCGAGGAAGAGCGTACCCCCGTGGGCCAGTTCGATCTTGCCCGGCCGCGACATGTGAGCTCCAGTGAAGGCTCCCTTTTCGTAGCCGAACAGCTCGCTCTCGAGCAAGCTCTCGGGCACGGCGCCGCAGTTCAGCGAGACGAGCGGCCCGGCGCTGCGCTGGCTCCGCTGGTGGATAGTGCGGGCGATCACCTCTTTACCCACGCCGCTCTCACCTTCGAGCAGCACGGTGGCGTTCGAGGGCGCCACCATCTCGACCATCCGGTAGACCTCGGCCATGGCCGGGCTGGTACCGACGAGGCGGCCATACTCGTCCTGGGCCTGGACACGCCGGCGGAGGAAGGCGTTCTCGGCAGCGAGGGCTTGTTTTTCGAGGGCCTTTTCGACGAGCGCGGAAAGGTGGGCGGGATCGAACGGTTTGGTGATGTAGTCATAGGCGCCGGCTTTCATCGCCTCGACGGCGCTATCGATAGTGCCGTAGGCGGTCATGACGATCGCCTCGAGGGGATAGCCCTGGGCGCGGAGGTCCTTGAGCAGAGAGATGCCGTCGCCGTCGGGCATCTTCAGGTCGGTGATCAAGACCTGGTAGCGGCGGCGTTCCGCATAGCGCCGGGCCTCCTCGGCCCCGGCAGCGGCATCGACGTGGTAGCCGTCGGCCCGGAGCATCTTGCTCAAGGTTTTGCGGATGTTCGCTTCGTCGTCAACCAGCAGCAATTCGGCTTTCATCACTGGCCGCCTCCTGTAGGCCGGCTGCAGCGGCGGGGAGCCGTACGGTGACAGCCAGGCCACCGTCGCACCGGTTCTCGACAGTGATCTGCCCGTGGTGGTCGGCGACGATCCGGTGGGCGATGGCCAGCCCCAGCCCGGTGCCGTTGGGCTTGGTGGTGAAGTAAGGGTCGAAGATGCGGGGCAGGTCCTCCTCATCGACACCAGGACCGTTGTCCAGCACCCGGACGGCTGCCGCCGGCTCCCCGCCGAGCTCCGCCGATGCCAGCTCCACCAGGATTCGGCCGCCGGTCTCCGGCGCCGCGTCGATGGCGTTGCGGACCAGATTCATAAGGACCTGCTTGAGCCGCTCCGGGTCGCCGTAGACCTCGGGCGCGCCGGGGTCGAAGGCCGTTTCCACGAGGATGCCGCGCTCCATCGCCTCAGTCTCAACGAGCTGCAGCACGCCGGCGCAGACACCGGCCAGCGAGACGGCCTCGTGGGGGACCTTCTGACGCCGGCTGAAGTTCAGGAACTCTTCGGTGATGTGGTTCAGCCGCTCGGTCTCTTCGCTAAGCACGTCGAGGCACTCGTTGACGGTTTCGCGGTCCGGCTGCGGGCTGCGAAACTCCTGGCGCAGAAGCCGGAGGTTCAGCTCGATGGCAGTGAGAGGGTTGCGGACCTCGTGGGCGACGCCGGCGGCGAGCGACTCGGTGACGGCGAGGCGATCCAAGCGCCGAAGGCGCTGCTCGATAGCCCGGGCGCGGGTGACGTCGGCCAGCAGGGCTACGACGCCGCGGCCGCGGCGCGGCGGAAAGCCGAGGTCCGTGGTGGTCACCCGCAGCCAGATGGGGCGCCCTGTCACCCGGCACTGGACGTCGGTCTCCCGGCAATGGCGGCCTTCCTCCAGAGCGGGCGCGATCGCCTCGGCGAGCGATGGGTAGCGGCCGCGCAGCAACTCGAGGTTTCTTTCGGTCTCCGGCTCCGGCAGCCCGAGCATCCGGACCGCGGCGGGGTTCGCCAGGCTGATGCGTCCGTCGGCGTCCAAGACGAGAACGCCCGTCGGGATGTTGCGGATCACGGCCCGGTTCAGGCCCCGGAACCGCTCTAGCCGCATCTGGGTGGAGCGGTAGCGGGCGAGCAGCGAAACGGCGGCCACGGCGGCGGCAGCCAGCAACGCCACCATGACGCCGACCTTGACGAGGTCTTCGCGGGGGATGGGCTGGTGGTGGGCGCCGAGATCGATGGTTTCGGTGAGAGCGTCGTGCCAGTTCTCGAGCGTGACTACCAGCAAGACGGTAAGGCCGAGCACCAAGGCAAGGAGCGCCGGGGCCGCTAGCCGGTAGGCCTCGGCGGTCTCCTGGAGGTCGCTGGGGCGGGACCGCGCCATGGCTCCTTCACTTTCCAGTCTAACGCGAAAATTCAGATTTTGACCTCTGAAACTGCAATTATTGCAGCGGCGGTGCGCCGCTGGCGCCGCCCTCGGCGAACAAGCCCAGTGTTTTCAACAAGTGTCCATCTGGCAGACAAATTGCACCTGTATGTCTGGAACTGCGACCGCCTCCGCCGGGGCGCGGGGAGACCCGCTGCCTGCCGCGCGGGGGGCGGCAAGGTTGAGCGCCATGGCCATCATTACCATCTCGCGGGGCTCGTTCAGCGGCGGCAAGATGCTGGCCGAGCGGCTAGCGGCCGAACTTGGCTTCCGGTGTGTGGACCGCGACGTGATCGTCGAGCGCGCCGCCGCCTACGGCGTCTCCCACCGCGAACTTCGCGACGCCCTCGAGAAGCCCCCGGGCTTCCTGGACCGTTTCCAGCACAAGAAATACCTCTACCTGACCCTGATCCAGGCAGCTCTTACCGAAGAGGTGAAGACCGGCAAGGTGGTCTACCACGGCCATGCCGGGCACCTGCTGCTCAAGGGCGGCGGACCGGTGTTCCGGGTGCGGATCATCGCGCCGCTGGAGTTTCGCATCGTGATGGCTCGAGAGCGGCTGCATCTGAGCCGGGAGGAGGCGATCCGCTACATCGAGAAGATGGACGAGGATCGCAAGCGCTGGGCGCAATACCTCTACGGCGTGGATTGGACGGACCCGCGGCTCTACGACCTGGTGATCAACTTGGAGAACCTGACCATCGACGACGCCGCCGACGCCGTGGCCCACCTGATCCGGCGCCAGAAGTCTTTCCAGTTCGACTCGGCCTGCCGCTCGATGATGGAGGACCTGGCGCTGGCAAGCAAGGTGAAGGCGGCGCTAGCGCTCGAAAAGGCCACCAGCCATCTCGAGTTCGAGGTGGAGGCCGTGAGAGGCCGGGTCTCGATCCGCGGGCGCGTGCCGTCGCCGGAGCTGATTGAGACGGTGCGGGCGGTGGCGGAGAAGATTCCGGGCGTGCAGGAGGTGGATCTCTCGAACGTGGTCACCCCGACGCACGCGTGAGGGAGAGCTGGATGTTTCCGGGACGCAGCGGAGGAGATTAACAGATATGTCGATCTTATTACCTGTTGCCGGCTTGAGCATGAACTTATTCCTGCTCGTCGGCGCCGGAGCGATGATCGGATTCCTCTCCGGGCTGCTCGGCGTGGGCGGCGGGTTCCTGCTCACCCCGATCCTGATCATGATCGGCATCCCGCCCACCGTCGCTGCGGCTTCCGACTCCTGCCAGATCGTCGCCGCCTCGTCGTCCGGAGCGGCCGCGCACTTCCGGCTCGGCAATGTGGACTACCGTATGGGCGGCATCCTGCTACTGGGCGGGCTTACGGGCGCGGCCATCGGCGTCCGGATCATTCGCATGCTGCGGATGCTGGGCAACGCCGACCTGCTGATTTCGCTCACCTACATCTTCGTGTTGGGCGTCGTCGGCACGCTGATGTTCGTCTCGAGCGTGCGCAACCTCCGCCGCGGGACGATGCCAGCGCGGGCCCGGGCGCACGCCCCGGCGCGGAGGACCGTCCTTGACCGGTTGCCGCTGCAGATGTGGTTTCCGCACTCCGGCGTGCGGCACTCGGTTTTCGTGCCCTTCTTCGCCTGCGTGATGGTGGGGACGCTGGCCGCGATCATGGGCGTCGGCGGCGGCTTCATGATGGTGCCGATGATGGTCTACATCCTGCACATGCCGCCGCACGTGGCGGTGGGGACGGATCTGTTCCAGATCGTCTTCACCAGCGCCGGCATCACGTTCCTGCAGGCGACCACCAACTACACCGTGGACATTGTGCTGGCCCTGCTGCTGGCCGCCGGCTCGACCATCGGAGCGCAGGTGGGCGCACGCGTCAGCCGCCTGCTGCGCGGCGAACACCTCATCATCATCCTCGCCGTCATGGCCCTGGCGGTGACGGTGAAGATGATCATCGGCGTGGTGAGCACGCCGGACAGTCTGCTGAAGCCGGCGGCGCACGCCACGGCCGAGCTCGAGGTCGAAGATGAGAAGGAGACGGCTAGCTGGCGGAAGCCCATGCCCCGGATCGCCAACCCGATCGACGGCCCGGCCACCGAGGCGCGCCGCCGGAGTTCCTTCCTAGTGAAACCTTATCTCTGGCTCCTGGGCGCCGAAGCGCCCGAACCGACCTTTGCGGGAGGCGCCTCATGAGAGGATTCGCTCGAGTGTTCTTGACGTGTCTGCTGGCGGCCGGCCTAGGCGGCGCGAAATCGGCCACCGGCGTCATCGAACCGTCAGCCCAACCGCAACTTACCGTGGAGCCCAGCACGATCTGCATGCGGGCGTTTTACAACGGGGCGACGATCCACATCTGCGGGTGTGTGCGGGAGGGGTCCGAGGCCGTCGTCATCATCCGTGGCCCCCACGACGAAGAGCTGTTCAACAAGAAGGTCCGTTACGGGCCCATCTGGGTGAGCTCCGGCAAGGTGGAGATCTCGCGGGCGCCGTCGCTGTTCTTCGCCTTGCCCAGCCGGCCTGTGGAGTCGTTCCTTTCGCGGGAAATCATCGACGCCTACGAGCTGGACGAGACGGCGGTGCGGGACGAGATGCGCGTCTCCGCCTTCGGCGAGGAGGTGGACGAGGCGTTGATGCGGCAGCACTTCTTCAATCTCAAGCGCCAGCAGGGTCTCTACCGGACCTTCGACGGGGTGCTGGAGCTCGTCCCCGCCGGCGACGGGACGGCGGCCTTCTCGTTCGACTTCCACTGGCCCAAGACGGCGCCGCCGGACACCTACGAGATCGAGCTCTACGAGTGCCGCGACGGCCAGGTGGTAGGCGAGGCGGGGCAGAAGCTGAGCCTGGTACTGACGGGCTTCCCGGGCTTCGTCCACAGCCTGGCGATGGACAAAGCCCGCTGGTACGGGTTGTTCGCCGTGCTATTCGCCGTCTCGTTTGGCCTGGGCATCGACTACCTGGCGCGCAAGATCTTCGGCGGCGTAGCGCGGGCGCACTGAGCCGCTCACGCGATCACGGCCACTTCGTGGTCGAGGATGCGGGCCACTTCGAAGACGGCCCAGCGGCCCCGGCGGGCCACGGGGCGGTCCCTCGCGGCCACGAGCAAACGGACACCCCCGGCGCTCATCCCTTCCGGCAAGCGCACGCTCACGGTGAAGGGGCCGATAGGTATCAGCTCATGAATGGGCGAGCGCCAAGTCCCGTCGCTGACGAGGTTCACCATGTGGAGGACGAGGCGGCCCGGCTGGCGGTAGAGGTGGCAGTCGATCAAGCCGCAGCCCTCGACGCGCAGCGGGATCCGGCCCCGGGCGGACCAGCGGACGAGATTGGCGAGGAGACGGCCGTGGTCTGGCAAGTTGTCGCGGGAAAAGCGGCGATCGAGGTCGGCGGCGAGCCAGGCGCGGCGGGAAGCGCCGTTTTCGCGCAACACCAGGGCGGCGATGTCGGTGCGGGGCTGCCGCATCCAGGAGGTCTCGGGCGGGTACGCAGGAAAGGAAGGGACCAGCGTCAGCGGGACCGTGGCGCCGGGTTCGGCCTCGACTTCGACGAGCAGGCCCCCGAACGGCAGAATATCGGTTCCCTCGAAGCCTTGCAACACCTCGTGCCGCGGTTTCGAGACGACGGGTTCGTCGCCGGACAGCGGGCCGTAGACGTCGCGTCCCACCGGCGGGGAGAGGCGCAGGTAAGTGTGGTCCTCGCCCGTCCAGCTTTCCACGGGTCCGAGCGACCCGTGGCGGGCGCCGGTCACGCGGATGCCGAACAGATTCGCCAGCGCCGGGGTCCGGCGCGCGTCGCCCCACTCGTCGTAGAAGCCGGTTTCGCCGGTGGCGATGAGGCTGCCGCCGGAAGCGGCGTAACGGCGCACGGCATCGATCTGGGCATCAGTCATCGCTCCCAGATTCGGCAAGATGAGCACAGCCAGCGACGGGCCGTCGCGCTCGATGTGGTCGGCGTGGACGGGCACATAGGGGATCCGCGCCCGCACCAGCGCCTGGATCCAGCCGTAGTAGGGATGGGCCACCAGCTCCCGGGCGTTGTCGCGGCCAAAGAAATCGGCGTTCTGCTGGGAGTAGACGACGCCGACGCTGGCGACGGGGCGGCGGTGGAGCAGGTACTCTTCGTTCTTGGCGTGCCAGCGGTAGACGGGTAGGGCGGTCTTGAATTGCCGCCGGTCCCACTGGTAGGCGCCCACATGGTGCCACCAAGGC
Organism: uncultured Solibacteraceae bacterium; assembly: GCA_964461995.1. Lineage (GTDB taxonomy): Bacteria > Acidobacteriota > Terriglobia > Bryobacterales > Bryobacteraceae > JALSRK01. The sequence continues at coordinate 4,376 of CAYWXL010000079.1, read as the reverse complement.
TGGATGCCGCCGGCGAAGCCCGAGTACATCCACAGGCGGCTTTCCGGCGGCGAGGCGGCCGACTTGCGGAAGACCGGGCTGCGCTGATAAGTGGCCATGCTCTCCGGGATGATCTTGTCCCAGCCGAGCAGGCCGTGGAGCCGCTTGCCGATTTCGGCGTTTTCCTGGAAGCCGATGTCGATGCTGCGGCCCTGGTCGTCGAGCATCACCATTTCCGAGCGTTCGCAGATGGCCTTGATGTCGCGGAAGCGGGCGCCCTGGCTGATGAAGTCGCCGCCGATCATCCCGACCCAGATGCAGTCCTCGCCGCCGGCCTCCCTCGTCACCCGGTTGTTCAGGTCCCAGATCTCGAGCCGCCGCTGGTAGCTCCAACGAATCCACTCGCGGTAGTCGGGGTCGTCCCAGTCTTTCTTGCTGGGGAGTTCGCGGCCGGTGGCGCGGCGGAAGCGTTCGCGGGAGTGCTTGCAGTAGCAGATCTGGTTTCGGCCGAGACCGCTCCAGGAGTTGTCGGTGAAACCTTCGGGCTTCTCCCAGGCGATGATCTCGCGGAGCACCTCGGGAAGATATTCCTCGTAATAGGGCCCGTCGATGCAGGTGATGTAGCGGTCGCCGGCGCGGTAAGGCTCGCCGTCGGCGTTGACGGCGAACCAGTCCGGGTGGGCGCGGTAGAAGTCTTCGGCAGTGCGGTTGGAATCCATCCGCGCGAAGACCACCAACCCGTCCTCGTGGGCGGCGCGGGTGATCTCGCCGTAAAGATCACGTTCTTCAAGGAACCTGGCGCGGTAGTGCAGCTTGAAACGGCTCGGGTAGTAGGCGACGATGCCGCCGGCGTTGACGACAACGCCCTGGGCGCCGGTGCGGCGCCAGTGCTGGCGCCACCAGTCAAGGTCGTAGCGGGTGGGGTCGAGCTCGTTGATGTTGGTCTGGCCCCAGCGCACCACGCGCCGGTACCAGGGAAGTTCGGCGGCGCGGGCGGGCATGACGAGCAGGGAGACGGCCGGAGCGGCGCGGAGCAGGTCCCGCCGGGTGAGAGAACCGGGTTCCGAAGCGGTCTTCATGGCACGACAGCATACCGGAAACGGCGCGGCGGCGGGGAGGCGCTCGGGCGTGGGCGAGGCGGCGGCTTCAGTAGATCTCCGGCACGAAACGCCGGCCGAGGAGCGGGGTGACGTCGTCGTAGGCCTTGCTCTCGTCGCGCTCGGGCAGGACGACCTTTTCCCGCGGCAGCTCCTCGTAAGGAATGAGGCTCAGCAGGTGGGCGATGCAGTTCAGGCGCGCGCGGCGCTTGTCGTCGGCGCGGACGACGTACCAGGGGGCGTGCTCGGTGTCGGAGGCGGCGAACATCATGTCGCGGGCGCGGGAATAGTCGTACCAGCGGCGGCGCGATTCCAGGTCCATCGGGCTGAGCTTCCACTGCCGCAGCGGATCGTCGATGCGCTTCTGGAAACGCCGCTCCTGCTCCTCGTTCGAGACGCTGATCCAGTACTTGACGAGGATGATGCCGTCCTCGACGAGGAAGCGCTCGAAATCGGCGATGTTGTCGAGAAAGCGGTCGTATTCCTCCTCGGTGCAGAAGTTCATCACGCGCTCGACGCCGGCGCGGTTGTACCAGGAACGGTCGAACAGGACGACCTCGCCAGCGGCCGGCAGGTGCTGGAGGTAGCGCTGCAGGTAGAGTTGGGTGCGTTCGCGGTCGCTCGGTACTGGAAGAGCGACGACACGGAAGACGCGCGGGCTGACGCGCTCGGTGATCCGGCGGATGATGCCCCCCTTGCCGGCGGCGTCCCGGCCCTCGAAGATGACAACGATCCGGAGGCCTTTGTACTTGACCCACTCCTGAAGCTTGACGAGCTCGACCTGGAGCTTGCGCAGCTCGGCCTCGTATTTCTTCCGGGGCATCTTGGGCTTGGGTTTGCCCTCGGAAGCGATCGACATCGGGGGGATGGCTACTTTCACGCGTTTGCGGTCCTTCCGAGCCATGCCAACTAGGCTCATCATGCCACAAGCGGGCGGCGGGGTCTAGAAGTTTTCGGAGCAACTTGTCTTGTATGTGCATTAAAATAGACACTGGAGGTGAACATGGCGCACACGGCATCGCTGGAGACGAAACCCGGAATGGCCCTGTGGTGCGCGCGGGTTCTGGCGCTGCTGTGGGTCGCTTTCTGGCTCTATTTCGCCGTGGGTTCGGGCATCGGCGAGGGCGGAGGCGCCGGCGGGCTCATCGTGCACGTGCTGTTCATGCCGCCGGCGCTGCTGTTTTTGGCAGCGTTTCTGCTGGCCTGGTACCGGCCCCGGGCCGGGGCGATGGCGCTGGCGGTGATCGGCGTCGCCCTCACCGTCGTTTACCTGCTGGTGGCGAACCGCGCGGAACCTTACGTGTTGGCGTTGCTGGCGGGACCGCCCTTGGGTGCGGCGCTGCTATTCTGGTTCGGCGAACGCCGGGGGTAGCCTTCCTGACTTCCGCTCTGGTCCTCAAGCGACTTCCCACCCGTCTTTCCGCAGCTTCTTCTCCCCTTCGGCGCGGCTATCCGCCCCATAAGTTATTTCTATTGGACGGCTTCGCCGGGAGGCGCTAGGCTGGTGGTTTACCGGCAGTGCGCGGCGTCCGTTCCCGTGTGTTGCCGCCGGTATGAGTTAGGAAACCACCAGCCGTCCATGGAGGATGAATGAGTCCAAAAGAAGTCTTGGAATTCGCTAAAGAAAACGGGGCGAAGCAGTTCGATCTCCGCTTCACAGACCTTCCCGGCCTGTCGCAACACGTCACTTATCCGATCTCGGAACTGTCGGAGGAAGCCTTCGAGGAGGGCTTCGGCTTCGACGGCTCGAGCATCCGCGGATGGGCGGCCATCAACGAGAGCGACATGCTGCTGAAGCCCGATCCGGGTACCGCGTACATGGATCCGTTCGCCGCGGTTCCGACGCTGGTGATGCTGTGCGACATCGTCGATCCGATCACCCGCCAGCACTATGAGCGCGACCCGCGCTGGATCGCCCGCAAGGCCGAGCAGTTCCTGCAGTCCACCGGCCTCGGCGACGTCGCCTATTTCGGGCCCGAGGCCGAGTTCTTCATCTTCGACAGCATCCGCTTCGACCAGAACCAGCACAGCGGCTACTACTTCATCGACGCCGAGGAAGGGCGATGGAATTCCGGGCGCGAGGGCCAGAACCTCGGCTACCGGCCGCGCTACAAGGAGGGCTATTTTCCGACGCCCCCGACGGACCACCACCAGGATCTGCGCAGCGAGATGGTCCAGACGATGATCCAGTGCGGCCTCGAGGTCGAGTGCCATCACCACGAAGTGGCCACCGGAGGCCAGGCCGAGATCGACCAGCGGTTTGCCACGCTGGTCAAGTGCGCCGACAACCTGATGCTCTACAAATACATCGTGCGCAACGTGGCCTACCGCCACGGCAAGACGGTGACCTTCATGCCGAAGCCGATCTTCACCGACAACGGCAGCGGCATGCACGTGCACCAGTCGATCTGGAAGGATGGCAAGCCGCTGTTCGCCGGCGACGGCTACGCCGGGCTGAGCGATCTGGCAATGCACTACATCGGCGGCTTGCTGAAGCACGCCCGGGCGCTTTCGGCGATCATCGCTCCGACGACCAACAGCTACAAGCGCCTGGTACCGGGCTTCGAGGCCCCGGTGAACCTCGCCTATAGCCGGCGGAACCGCTCGGCGGCAGTTCGCATCCCGATGTACTCGGCCAGCCCGAAGGCCAAGCGCGTCGAGTTCCGGCCCCCGGATCCGTCCTGCAACCCGTATCTGGCCTTCTCGGCGATGCTGATGGCGGGCCTGGATGGGATCCTGAACAAGATCGATCCGGGCGAGCCGCTGGACAAGGACATCTACGACCTGAGCCCCGAGGAGCTGCGCGGGGTTCCCTCGATGCCGGCCTCTCTCGATGAAGCGCTCGACTGCCTGGAAGAGGACCACGAGTTCCTCACCAAGGGCGACGTCTTCACCGAGGAGCTGCTCGAGACCTACATCAGCTACAAGCGGACGAACGAAGCCGAAGCCGTCCGGCTGCGGCCGCATCCATACGAATTCGCGCTCTACTACGACATCTGAGCGCCGAGATCCTCCCAAGCCTCTTTCCCGGTGAAGGGCGGTCCGGCGGCCGCCCTTCACCGATTCTTCTTTTTACCGGGCCCCCGCAGTGGCGATGGCTGCCGGTCATCTGTTTGCAACGCAGGCGGGAGGGTGCGCTGCAGCGGCTGCGGGGCTGTTGCATCGGCGCCACCGAGCCGGTAACTTGGGATTAGGACCGTCTGCGGTGGGGTGCGAGAGTGGTTTAATCGGGCGGTCTCGAAAACCGTTGTACCCTTACGGGTACCGTGGGTTCGAATCCCACCCCCACCGCCACGCCTT
>CAYWXL010000078.1:13017-17667 GCA_964461995.1 uncultured Solibacteraceae bacterium | reverse complement strand
AGTCAAACTTGAGCTGCCTCTGGGGCCGCCTGCCGGACGCCAGCCGGGCGGGAGCGCAAAGCCGCCGGGGCCGGTGTAGCTTGCGAAGCCGCCTATGTCAGCGCTTACACTCCGTGAACGCTCCGAAACACTCAGGCGAATCCCGGCGCCCGGCGGTGCGGCCGGACCCCGGCTGCCCCTGGTTTAGATAGCGTACTGTAGGTACTGGGTATACTGCCTGTGCTGAATTCCCCTCACCAGATCCGGTGCGCGTCCGGGCGTCACTGGGGCGGGATGCAACCGCTTGCCAATAATTCTGACAACAGAAAGAAATATTGTCGAATTGATCGTAATAGTCCCTCATGATTGGGGAGCCCGAACGGCGGCGCGACGATTCGAGCGCCGGGCGTTTCCGGTCTGATTGGCCGCTATTCATGCGGTCCCGCGGGGACCTGGGGCGCTATCAACCAGCCGCGGTTTCGAAGGAGAAATGAGGATGCTTTTTCCTTGACATCCCTGGTTTATAGGCGCATGATTGAGGCAGGTTCACCGTTCTCTCGAAAGGAGGGTCTAGGTATGGCAGGACCCACCTCCAACTTGCCGCAGATCTCCGCCGCGGACAAAACCGTAGCGGTCTTGGCTGTCAGCCCGTTCGAAGAGGACCACGCTTGCCTGCGCGCCATTTTCAGCCACTCGAACTGGCGCATCTCCTGTGCGTACTCGTGCCATGAAGCCGTCCGCCAGCTCCACACGAGCCCCTTGGCTGTGCTCATCTGTGAGCGTGACCTCCCCGACGGCACTTGGAAGGACCTCCTCGAGTCCGTTACCCTGCTGCCGTTCCCTCCGTTGATTGTCGTAACCTCCAGTCACGCCGATGACCGCTTATGGGCCGAAGTGTTGAATCTGGGCGCTTATGATGTGCTTTCCAAACCGTTCGACCGCGCCGAGGTCACGCGGATTGTGAGTCTGGCGTGGCTTCATTGGAAAGATCTGGCGGCGGCCCGACGCCGCCTCCCAGTGGCCGCAGCGAAAACTGGATCCAGAAGCATCCACGCAACAGCTTAACGACTGTGCCGTTCCCACAACGGGGGGCGGGGCCGGCTGCAAGGCGGGGGCGTATCAAGCGTGCGCCAGCCTAATTGAGAAAACCGCCCCGCCGCCCGGACGGTTGGCGGCCGACACCGAGCCCCCACATTCTTCCACCAAGCTCTTGACGATGTGGAGCCCCATGCCGCCGCCGCCCGACTTCGTGGAGAAATGCGGCTCGAAGATGTGGGGCAAGATGGCTGGCGGGATGCCCGGTCCGTTATCGGCGATGGAGATCTCCACGCCGGCTTCGGTGCGGCGGGCGGACACCTCGATCCGCACGCTTTGAGGGATCGTCTGCGCGGCGTTCAGAAAAAGATTCAGCAATACCCGCTCCCAGGCCGCCGTCGGGCCTGGCACGGCGATGCCTTCTTCGATCCGGGGCGCGAAGACGACGGGGGGAGCGTGGACGGTCTTGAGCAGGTCCTGGGTGAACTCCATCGCTCCGGTCAGGATCGGCTCCAGGAGCTGAGCGCCCTGCACAGTGGCCATGAGGCTAGCGGCGATGTGCCGCCCGTGCTCGGCGCTGCGGCGGATTGCTCCGGCCACGGAGCGCCACTGTGGGTCTTGTTCAAGCAACTCGGCCGCTTCCAGAATGGCGCCGAAGACGTTGTTCAGGTCGTGAGCCAAGCCGGCCAGGGTGAGATCCTGGGCCGACTCGGCGCCCATGGCGGTCCTCCTCCTCCTTGCGGGTTTCTCACCCGCTCAATGACCGTAGTGTACCGAAAAACTCAGGGTATGAGATACGAGCCGCTTCGGCGCCGCGGATTGTGCAAGGCCCGTCGGCCGCCAGCGCGGCCACCGCGAAGGCCATGGCGATCCGGTGGTCGCCGAAACTGTCAAGTTCCGCACCGCGGAAACGCTGCTTGCCCGGTACCGAGAAGCCGTCCTCCCAGGACTTCACTGCCACGCCCATGCGTTTCAGGTTCTCTTCCACGGCGGCGATCCGGTCTGTCTCCTTGACGCGCAACTCCCGGGCGTCGCGCACCTCGAGGCCGCCTTCGCTCGCGGCGCCCAGCACCGCCAGCACCGGGATCTCGTCAATCAGGGCCGCGGTCCACTGGCCTTCAATGACGCCGCCTTTCAGCGGGCCGTGGGAGGCCTCGATGTTGCCCACCAGTTCCCCATGGGAGGTGGTAACGCCGAGGATCCGTACGGGCGCTCCCATCGCCCGGAGGAAGTCGAGCAGCGCGGCCCGGGTCGGGTTCAGGCCCACGTCCTCGACGACGATGCGCGAACCGGGCACAAGCAACGCGGCGGCGAGAAAGAAGGCCGCAGAGGAGAGGTCTCCCGGCACTTCCAGCTCCCTGCCGGTGAGCGCCGGCCGTCCCTGCACGGTGATCCGCTTGCCTTCGACGGCTACGTCGGCGCCGAACTCGCGCAAAGCGATCTCCGTATGGTCACGGGTGCGCAGCGGCTCCACCACGGTCGTCTCGCCCGGAGCGAACAGGCCCGCGAACAACACGCAAGTCTTCACCTGCGCGCTGGCCACCGGAAGCTCGTAAGTGATCGCCCGCAGGGGCCCGCCCTCAATCTCGAGCGGCGGATATTGGCCTTCTCGCGCCCGGATCCGGGCGCCCATCTTTTCGAGCGGCGTCATGATGCGCCGCATCGGCCGGCGCGAAAGCGATTCATCGCCGCCGATCACCGAGGAGAACGGTTGCGCTGCCAAAATGCCGCTCAACATCCGGATGGTCGAACCGGAGTTGCCTGCATCCAGCATCGAATCCGGCTTCGACAGCCCTTCGAGCCCCCGTCCCTCAATCTCCACCTCGCTACCGTCCCGCCGGACCTTCACTCCCAGCGCTTCCAGGCAGCCGAGGGTGGAGGCGCAGTCAGCCCCGGTCGAATAGTTCCGGATCACAGTCCGCCCCTCGGCGATCGCCGCTAGCATGGCGTAGCGGTGAGAAATCGACTTGTCGCCGGGAAGGCGCACCTCACCCGTGAGCGGGCCCACTGGGCCGATCGTCATGTCCATCACGAGTCACTCATTGTAGCAACCGCCCGCCGCATCCCCTCTATTCGATGCCGTACGGCCCCGGGTTTTCGAGGTTCAGGTACATCCGCTTCTTGCTGCGAAAGCTCACCCGGACGTGCACGGCTGTCACATGATCGCGGCATTGGAGGTAGAACGGCACCTCGTCACCCTCCTCGAGCAGCTCCTCAGAGATGACGCTTTCCTGCTGGCTGATGAGCCGCTTTCCCGGGGCAAAAAGCTCGAATTTGGCACGCATCCCGATGAGCGGTTCTATCACCTTATTGACGCGCACCACGCCGTCAATCAGAATCAGCCCGTCCTGGCGCCGGGCGACGAACTCCAGCAGCGTTACGTCAGGCGGTTTCTTGGACTTGCCCTTCTTGTCTGCGGCGGGCAACAATGTTGCCATCAGCAGAAGACAAAGGAGGACCTTCCTCATCTTGCGAACTAGTTTAACGGAACGGAAAGTGAGGTATCTATGATTACCCGGCGCGATTGGATGCTGGCCTCGGCGGGCGTGGCGGCCGCAGCGGCGAGTGCTCAGGGAAACGGAAAGAACGTAGTGATTTCGAGCGCCAACGGCGCCCGCGCCTGCACCAAGGCGATGGAGCTGCTCAAGGCCGGTCGGGACACCCTGGACGCGGTGATCGCGGGGGTCAATATCGTCGAAGAGGACCCCAACGACGCTTCGGTCGGCTACGGCGGCTTGCCCAACGAGGACGGCGTCGTCGAGCTGGACGCTTGTGTGATGCATGGGCCCACCCGCCGGGCCGGCGCGGTCGGGGCCCTCCGCGGAATCAAGACGCCTTCCCGCGTCGCGCGGCTGGTGATGGAGCGGACCGATCACATCATGCTCGTCGGCGAGGGCGCTTTACGGTTCGCCAAGGCCCACGGCTTCAAAGAAGAGAACCTGCTCACTGAGAGGGCTCGGAGGGCGTGGCTCGCCTGGAAGGAGTCGCTGCGGGACCGGCTCGATCACAACAACTGGGGACCCGGCCTGGACGCGCCGCCGGAAGAACGCAAGGCATTCTTGCAGCGGTTCTTCCCCGGCGAGGACGAGGCGACCTTAGCTTGGGCCTGGGAGGTGATCACGAATCCTCCTACTGGGACGATCAACTGCCTGGCGCTGAACGCCCGGGGCGAGATGTCGGGCGTGACGACCACCAGCGGTCTGGCGTGGAAGATCCCCGGCCGCGTCGGGGATTCGCCGATCATCGGGGCCGGGCTGTACGTGGATCAGGACGTCGGCGCCGCCGGTTCCACCGGCCGCGGGGAGGAGAACATCCGAGTTGTGGGGGCCCACACCGTAGTGGAGAACATGCGCCACGGCATGAGCGCCAAGGAGGCGGTGCTCGATTGCCTCAAACGCGTCTCGCGCAACTACAACGACGACTTGGACCGGCTGGCCTTGTTCGACATCAACTTCTACGCCCTGCGCAAGGACGGCGACTTCGCCGCCGGATCGTTGTGGAACGTGTCCCGGCCGTTTCCCGGGCTTAAACCCCGTCCCCGGCGGTTCACCTACAACGACGGCGCCGGCACCCGGACAGCCGATTGCGTCTTCCTCTACCGGCGGAAGATTTGAGCGGCCGCAGGCGCGGGCGCGC
>CAYWXL010000078.1:0-12917 GCA_964461995.1 uncultured Solibacteraceae bacterium | reverse complement strand
GCCTCCTGCCGAATCACTGCTCGACGAGCTGCTGGATCCGCTCCAGCTCCCGGCCGGCTTCAGCCCAGCGGCCCTCGGAGGACAACTGTCGATAGCGGAGCAGGTGCTGCCGGATCGCTTCCAGGCGGCGGTCCGGACGGCGGCCTTCCTGCGGGGCGGCGGCTTCGGCTGCCGCAGCCTCCTCGCGAGCCTGCTGGCCCCGCGGTGTGTATCCGCCGTGGCGGCTGAGCGCGGCGAGTGCTTCTTCATACGTGTCCTCGTAGATCAGGCGGTTGCCCATCGCTAGGACGACTTTTTTAAGCTGCGGCATCCGTGCCTCGGAGGCCTGGATGTAGATCGGCTCGACGTAGAGCAGCGTGTTTTCGACCGGCAGTACGAGCATCTGCCCACGGAGCACCTGCGACCCCTGCTGGTTCCAGAGGCTCAGGTCCTTGGAGATCACCTGGTCCTGGTTGATGCGCGCCTCGATCTGCATCGTCCCGAAGAACAGCTCTTGTTTCGAGAGCTGCAAGAACAGCAGCTCGCCGAGCTTTTCGCCGTCGCAGCGGGCCACCATGAGGCCGATCAGGTTGTCCTTGTTGCGGGGCGTGAAGGGTAGGATGAGCAAGAACTCGGCCTCTTCCTCGCCGGGTACCGAGGCCACTACATAGGTCGGGGCTACTGGCTGGGGACTGGATTGCTGCCCCTGGAGGTTGCGCGCCACGTCCCAGACGTCTTCCTTGTTGTAGAAGGCCTGGGGATCGCGCATGTGGAAGACCCGGTAGATCTCGGCCTGCACCAAGAACATCATCATCGGGTACCGGGCGTGGCGCCGCAGGTCTGGCGGCATCTCGGAGGCCGGCCGCAGCAGGTTCGGGAAGAGGTTCTGATAGGCCTTGATCAGCGGATCAGCTTCGTCGAAGACGTAGAGCCGCGTTTCGCCGGAGTAAGCGTCGATGGTGGCCTTCACCGAGTTGCGGATGTAGTTCACTGTGCCAATGCCTTGGAGGCTGAGCGTCTGCGAGTAGGGGTGGGCGCGCGAGGTCGTATAGCCGTCCACTGTCCAGACGAGCCGCCCTTGGTCGGTGAGCACCAGGTACGGATCCATGTCCCAGGTGATGAAGCCAGCCAGCGCCTCCAGCCGCCTGCGCACGTTTCGCCGGATCATCATGCGGCTGTCGTCGGTGAAGTACGAGGTGAGGATGATGTTGATGTCGCCGTAAGCAATGGCGGCGGCCAGCCGCATGGGGAACGATGAGATCGGGATGCCGCCTTCACCCTCGTAGCGCGAGTAAACGTTGCGTTCCCCGGAAGGATAGTTGAACTCCTTCTGGGCGGTGGCCACGAAGACCGGCTCGTGGGTTACCTCGCCGTAGTAGATTTCCGGCCGGGTCAGCTTTAGAGAATCGGTCTTGACGGTGGGGGGAGCGTCCTGCACGAAAAGCACCGGCAAGCCCTCGGGTGTGATGCGGTTGGCCTCGGCCATCACCACGCCGTAGCCGTGGGTGTAAACGATGTGGGAGTTCACCCAGCTCGCCTGGGCGTCGGGAAGTTGGCGAATGTCCAGTTCGCGGGGCGAGAGCATCACCTGGCGAAGCTTGCCATCGATGATGTAGCGGTCCACGTCCGAATCGTTGAAAACGTAATACGTTCTCAGCGCCTGGATCTGGGTGATGGTGTCGTGGAAGGCGCGCCAGTCCCAAAGGCGAACGTTGTCGAAGAGCGCTTCGTGGCGGGCCGGATCGATGCGGGTTTCCAGTTGCGCCTGGAAGTCGAGCTCGCGCGCCCGGCGGTCCAGCCCGTAAGCGGACCGCGTCGCCTCGATGTGCCGCTCGATGTAGGGTTGCTGCAGAGCCATTTCGTTGGGGCGAACGTAGGCGGCCTCGACGATCTTGGGCACCACGGCGTGCAGCGCGATCACCGCAATCAGCGACGCCGCCCACAGCCACCGGCCCAGCCAGATGAAGACTGCCGAGACGATACACGAGGCGATGACGAGCCACTGCAGCGGCAGGGTGACATTCTCGTTCACATAGTCCACGCCCACCATGAACCCGTGCTGGGCGAACAGCAGTTCGTAGCGGCCCAGGAAGTAGCGAGCCGCCAACGCGAGCAGGAACACGACGCCGACGCCGCGGAGGAACTTCGACTCCAGTCCGCCTTCGAGCCGCAGGATCGCCGGGTCCACCTCCTGCGACTGCTGCAGTTGGGGCAACTGGTCGCGGAGCTGCCAGCCGCGTGCCGTAATCCAGTAGACGATAGCCGCCACGATCGTCAGCCCAATGAGATAACCGCGCAACACGTTCAGCACCGGCAGATCGAACAGATAGAAGGCCAACGACTTGCCGAAGACTGCGTCCTTCCAGGCCACGGCTTCCGCCGGCAGGCCGCGGCCGCCGAAGTACCGGACGACGCTCCAAGTGTCCACGCTCGACGACGAGAGCAGGATGGCGACGAGCAATAGTACCGGGATCACGATCTTGTAATAGAGGCGGCTGCCTACCCGGCGCACGCCGGCGAAGCGCAGGGCCCGCCAGTGGGCCATGAGTAGCACCGCGAACGAAAGCAGAGAAGCCGCGACCACGGGGGCCACCCGGTAGGCGAGCATGCTGACCCACGTGGACAACTGGCCCAGCTCCTTCCACCACTGCAGCTCGATGAAGAACCAGGCGATCGTCCGGGCGCTGATCAGCAGGACGACCAGCAGAAGAAGCAAACCCATCAAACGGTTTTGACGGCGGCTCCGCGGGGCGGTCAATTCAGGAAGGCTCACGGCACTATCTTAATCCGGATGGCGGTTGCCGGGCGCATTTTTTCGCCCGTGACGACCCTGCAGCGGCCATTTTCAGACCGCTGCCGAGGCACGGAGCGCCCGGTCAGACGCTGCGCCTCAGTCTTCTGCGCATTCAGCGTCCCGGTGGTTTCGACGAGAAATGCCCGCTGGCGCGTATCGGCGGATTGTGATGGACTGGTTACGCTATGCGCCTCGCTTGCATCGTTTCGTTACTCTGCGTCGCCGCCGGCGCCCTGGCCGACGGACAGGACCTTCGTACGCCGAAGCCCGGGCCGGAGCCTCGCATCAACGGCCCCAAGGTCTACGGAGCGCGGCCGGGGCGGCCGTTTCTCTACCGGATCCCCGCCACCGGCGAGCGCCCGATGCGGTTTTCGGCGAGAGGGCTGCCCGAAGGCCTGACGCTGGACGGCGCCACGGGCATCATCCGGGGCCGGACGCCCGGCGAGCGGGGCGAGTACCGGTTGACGCTGCGGGCCGAGAACTCCCACGGGTCCGCTGAACGGCCGTTCAAAATCGTCGTCGGCGACACGCTGGCGCTGACGCCGCCGATGGGCTGGAACCACTGGTACACGCACTACTACCGGATCACCGACGGCCACATCCGCCGGGCGGCGAAGGCGATGATCGAGTCCGGCATGGCCGACTACGGCTACCAGTACGTCAACATCGACGACTGCTGGATGGTGAAGCCCGGCTCGGACGATCCCATGATCGGCGGCCCGGCGCGCAATCCCGACGGCACCATCCGCCCGAACCGCCATTTCCCGGACATGAAGGCGCTTACCGCCTACATCCACTCGCTGGGGCTGAAGACCGGCATCTACACGTCTCCGGGGCCGCTCACCTGCCAACGCTACGAGGGTGCCTGGCAGCACGAGGAGATCGACGCCCGGACCTTCGCCGAGTGGGGGTTCGATTTCCTGAAGTACGACTGGTGTTCCTACGGCCGGGTCAAGAAGCCCGAAAAGCTCGCCGACCACCAGGAGCCCTACCGGAAGATGGGAGCGATTCTGGCGAAGCTGCCGCGGGACATTGTCTTCAATCTGTGCCAGTACGGCCGCGCCGAGGTCTGGAAATGGGGACGCGAGGTGGGCGGCAACTGCTGGCGCACCACAGGCGACCTGGGGCTGGCCGAGGGCGACCGGCTTCCGGGCTTTTACCATATCGGGCTGCGGAACGCCCGGCTCTGGAAGTACGCTGGGCCGGGCGGCTGGAACGATCCGGACTACATCCTCATCGGCTACTACGGCGAGGCCCGCCGCAAAGGCGAGCCGCGCAAGACCGCGCTGACGCCGGCCGAGCAGTACAGCTACATGTCGATGTGGGCGCTGATGGCGGCGCCGCTGTTCTTCTCCGGCGACATGGAGCGGTTGGACGAGTTCACGCTGAACGTGCTGTGCAACGCCGAGGTGATCGAGGTGAACCAGGACGCGCTGGGCAAGCAGGCGCGGATCGTGCGGGAGAGCGGCGACGAGCTGATCCTGGCCAAGCCGCTTGAGGACGGCTCGCTGGCGGTGGGGCTGTTCAATCTGTCCGAGGGGGAGCGGGAGATCCGCGTCTCCTGGGAGGAACTCGGGCTGAGCGGGCCGCAGGCGGCGCGTGACTTGTGGCGGCAGCGCGACCTGGGGCAGGTGCGGGGTTCCTACGCGGCGACGTTGCCGCGGCACGACGTGGCGCTGGTGCGGCTGAGGCCGGCGAAGAGCGAGTGAAGGCTCCGGGACGCGGAGCGCTCAGACGTAGATCGTGCCTTCGAGATAGAGTACAGCCTGGCCGGCGATGGTGACGCGCTCGCCGTGGTCTTCGCAGTGCAGCTCGCCGCCGCGGGCCGAGACTTGGCGGGCCTCGAACCACCATTTGCCCTGGCGGAGGGTCCAGAAGGGTACCAGCGTGCAGTGGGCCGAGCCGGTGACGGGGTCTTCATCCACGCCCCAGGCGGGGGCGAAGAAGCGGGAGACGAAGTCGGCCTCGTCGCCGGGAGCGGTGACGATGATGCCGTCGTCGATCCCGGCGAGGGCGCGGAAGTCCGGATCGAGGGCTCGGACTTCCTGCTCGCTGCCGTAGACCACCAGGTAGTACTGGCCGCGAAGGACTTCCAGAGGCTCACCGCCGAGGGCTTCGAGCAGGCCGGGGGGCGGCTCGCAGAACTTCGGCGGCCGGGAAGGGAAGTCCATCGAGAGGCGGCCGCCGTCGCGCATGACGGTGAGGACGCCGCTGCGGGTGTCGAAGACGACTTCCTGTGCGTCGCGGCCGAGGCGCTCGAGGATGACGTAGGCGGCGGCGAGGGTGGCGTGGCCGCAGAGATCGACTTCGCGGCGCGGGGTGAACCACCGCAGAGAGTAGTGCTCGCCGTTGGGGATGAAGAAGGCGGTCTCCGAGAGGTTGTTCTCGGCGGCGATGGCCTGCAATGTTTCGTCGGGCAGCCAGTCCTCCAGCGGGCAGACGGCGGCGGGGTTTCCTTTGAAGAGCTCGGAGGTGAAAGCGTCCACCTGGTAGAGGGGGATCTGCATCCCTACCAGTTTAGAACCCGTGACCGGGCGCAGGTCCGGCGGGAGAGGCGGCCAGCGCGGAAGCGGGCCGGCAAAGACTCTACCCTGCACGCGTGCCTGGAACAGGGCGCTCAACGAGTTGCGGGCCGGTTCTAGTACTCACATTTTGCATGCCGGGCCGGTTACGGAAATCCGCCAGGGGAGACGATGGGTGCGGGACCCCGGAATGCCCGATGGGGGTTCCGGAGCTTGTGCAGCTTGCGTCGGTCCGGCACCGGCACCGTCCTCGGGTAGGGGCGAGGTGTTGAGGTAACTCACTGGTAACCGGTGGCTTGCATGGGGGCACCCGGTTCGCCGGCTCTGTGTGGGGCTTCGGGATGGCAATGCGATCTTGGGCCAGCCGCTGGTCCGGAAACCGTTGTTCTTCCCAGTCGGCGGGCCGGCCGCCGTTGCGGGTGAGAGGGGGGGAAGTGCCAACTCCCGTTGGCGAGCTCGCGGTCGGGTCTTGCGTTTCCAGAAGCTGAGTTGTATAAGAAATGAAACCAGCCACTTCATGGCGTTCGGAACGGAGGGGATGCATGACACGAGGGGCTTATCTTGTCACTGTCACACTGCTCTTTGCGGTGGGAAGTCTTTCGGGAGCTTCGTTCACCATCATTTCCACGATCGACATATCCGGGGTCGTGCCGGGTGGTGGAGAGGGCGTAGTGTTTAACCCGAACACCGGAACTCTTTTCGTGACCCAAACCGACGGAGCCGGCAGCACGATCTACCAGTTGTCCACAGCGGGTGCGCTCATCGGCACGCCGTTCACGGTATCGTTGGAATACGTCGAGGGGATCGCCATGGCTCCGAACGGAGTAAACCTCCTGTTGACCAACTCCGATTCGGGAGGCGGGGTCTTCGAGTACACGACAAGCGGCAGTCCGGTTGCTGGCGGGACGAGTTTCGTTACGGATCCGCCTAGCAGCGACGCCGACGGCGTCGTCTATCATCCGGTGACGGGTACGGTTTTCGTGGCCGACGATACTGACGAGATGATCTACGAATTTTCTCTCGCCGGGACACTGTTGAACTCCTTCTCGACGGAGAATCCCCCCTTCCCCTCGTCTTTCGACGAACCGGAAGGGATCGCCGTGGATCCGGTGACGGGGAACCTGTTGATCGTGGATGACTCCGGCGGCACAAGCAGGCTATGGGAGGCGACCACCGGCGGAGGGCTGGTCACGTCGTTCTACCTGGGCGGTGACCCTGAGGGGATTACAGTGGATCCGGCGACGCGCCGCTTTTATGTCGTCGATGACAACAATGAGCTGCTCATCGTCGGGCAGATCAGCGACATTCCGGAGCCGTCGATGCTCAGTTTGGTCGGCATCGGGTTGGTGGGACTCGGTCTCGGGCGTTGGCGCAGGCGCTGGAAGGGCGAGTCTTAGTCAGCGATTCTTTGCCGGCCGGCACGATCGATTTTCGAGCAGGGCGCAGTTTCGGCTGCGCCCTTTCGGTTTCTGAAGCGCCAAGTCCCGGCTGGCGAGGGGGGCATTGATCGCCGGTTGCCCTCCGGGGCAGAGCCAGAAAAAGGCCGCCGGGGATAGGCCGGCGGCCTCGAATGAAGAGTTTGCACCGCCGCGGCTGCCGGCTGAGCGGCGGCTTCGGCGACGGGGCCGGCTACCAGATCAGCTTCAAACCGAACTGAAGGTTCCGCGGGGTGCCGGCGCTGGTGATCTGTCCAAAGTTGTTCGTGCCGAAAGAGTTGCCTGCCTGCCCGAAGCGCGGCGTGTTGGTGAAGTGGAACGCCTCGAAGCGAAACTGTAGCCGCACGCGCTCGTGGAGCTGGAAGTTTTTCAGCAGCGAGAAGTCCCAGTTGAAGAACCTCCTCTGCCGCATGGTGTTGCGGCCCAGGGTTCCGATCTGGAAGTCCTCCTGGCGGCTGAAGACGCTGATGTCGAAGTCTTGATCCAGGGTGCGCTCGATCGCGTACGGGTCGCCGTTGACGTTCGGACGGTTGACGACGCCGTGCGAGCCGGTGTTGGCCGGGTTGCCGGAGATCGTCACGCTGTACGGGCGGCCGCTCGACCAGACGACGATCGAGCCTACGGTCCAGCCGCCCGCGATGGCGTTCAGCACGCTGTGCATGTTGGCGCCGAAGCGGCGGTTACGACCGAAGGGGAGTTCGTAAAGGCTGCTGAGGACGAACCGGTGCGGGACGTCCTGATTGTCTACGGAGCGCTCAATGCTCAGGTTCCGGATGTCCTGGAAGCCGCAGCCCGATGTGTTGCCGGCGGCGGCGTTGCCGCAGGTGTCGCCGATTGATTTCGACCAGGTATAGGAACCCAGGATGGTGAAGCCGGCCGAAAAGCGCTTCTCGATCTTGGTGACCAAGGCGTGGTAGAGCGAGTTGCCGTCCTGGTTGTAGAAGATGACTTCGCCGAGCGGTGAGGTAACGATGCCGGTTCCGGGGATTTCAGCGCTCTTGTAGCGCCGCTTGTCATTAATGTTGCCCGGGCCCGGCGGGGAGAAGTTGCCGTCGTAGCGGCGCAGCAGGTGGGTTCCGTGGGAGCCCGAGTAGCCGATCTCGAACATCCAGTCCTTGCCGAGCTCCCGCTGGATGTTGAAGTTCCACTGCTGGGCGCTGGCGAGTTCCGGGTACCGGTTATAAGAAGAGAAGGTCAGCCCGGTGGCGTTTTCCAGTTCCAAAGAGCCTTCGGGCGGCCCTTCTTGTAGCAGGACGGCCGGTTTCTTGGGACTCGAACGAAGGTTGACGCCGAAGGCGTTTGGAGGGTTGCCGATCAGGTACTGGGCGTCACCGTAAGGCTCCATGTAGGAGTAGAAGATGCCGTAGCCGGCACGGATGACGGTCTTGTCGTTCAACTTGTAGGCGAGGCCGAAGCGGGGCATGAAGTTGTTCTTGTCGAGGGCGTACATGGCCCGGTCGAAATAGCTGTCGCCCTCCGAGCCAGCGAAGATCAGCCGGGGGTTGTTCGGGTCGGTGGTGATGTCGAAGATGCCCATGCGGTCGCGGACGTCCACCCACGGCAGCAGCAGCTCGTAGCGCAGGCCGAGGTTCAGTGTCAGCCGCGGCGTGACCTTCCAATCGTCCTGGATGAAGAAGCCATGGAGCCACTGCCGGAGCTGGACCTGGATGCGCGTTTGCCAGCGGTACTGGCTGGCCCAGCCGATCATCATGTCGGCCATGCCGTCCTTGGTGAAGCGGCTGTTGAAGCTGTAGGTGCCGACTTCGTGGCGGATGTTGAAGATGTTGTTCTGTGAGCGGAGGATGCTGCCGCCGAACTTGATCGTGTGACGGCCCTTGGTCCAGGTGACGTCGCCGACGAGCTGGCGGTTCTGCGAGTCGCGGTCTACGGGGTTGAAGGCTCCCATGCCGACGTTCGTATAGCCGGTGATGCCCATGATGGACTGGCTGCCGAGGATCTCGCGGTTGCCGCCGGGGATGCCGTAGGCATCGTTCAGGCTGACCACGCCGAGCTCCTGCGCCAGGGCCTTGGCTGCGGCTACGTTGTCACGTTTAAACAGCCCGAAGTTCCAGACGCCGCGGATGGACATGATCACGTTGGGCGACCAGATATGGTTCCAGCCAGCGGCCGTGTTGACGCCTTCAACCAACTGGTCGTTGCCGCCGCCGAAGGCCGGGGGTGGGAGGGTGAGGGCCTGCGGGCGGACGAAGTCGTGCCAGCTATAGCGCCAGAATACGTTGTCCTTGCTGGAGATGTTGACGTCCGCGCGGACGTCCCACCGTTTGACGTCCTCGGTCCGGGGCGATTGGTTGACGAAATTGGCCGATACGTCAGGTTTTTGCGGCGTCGGATAAAGGTTGATCAGCGTCTGGGCGACGGGATCGATCCGGTCTTGAGGGATCAGGTTTCCGGGAAACGGATCGCCGGTAGTCGGATCGATGATCGCCTTGCCTTTTTGGGTGAGGAGGTCTGAGAAATCGCCGGAGCGCATGCCGACGGTGGGAATGGTGCTGGTGGCGGTGCGGGATTCTCGGACGTCGGTCCACTCAGCGTCGGCGAACCAGAAGATCTTGTTGCGGCCGTCGATGAGCTTCGGGATGTACAGCGGGCCGCCGACCGACCAGCCGTATTGATTGCGCTTGAACGGCGGCTTGGGCTTGTCGGCCGGGTCGAAGAAGTTCTTAGCGTCGAGTTTCTCGTTGCGGAGGAACTCGAAGGCGGTCCCGTGGAGCTCGTTGGTGCCGGACTTGGTGGTCACGTTGACCACGCCGCCCATGGCCCGGCCGTACTCCGCGGCGTAGGCGTTGGTTTGGACCTTGAACTCCTGGATGGCGTCGATGGAGGGCTGCACCATTTCGCTGCGCCGCTGGGCGCCGGCCAGCTCGGCGCCGTTGTTGTCCACGCCGTCGAGCAGGAAGTTGTTCTGGGTTGTGCGCTGCCCGCCGACGCTGAAACCACCGTAGCGGCCGCCGACCGGTTGAACCGTTCCCGCCGAGAGCAAAGCGAGCTCGTTGTAGTTGCGGCCGTTGAGGGGCAGCTCGACGATGCGTTTGTGGTCGATGACCTGGCCGCGGCTAGCGTCCACCGTGTTCAGCAGGATGGCGTCGGCGGTGACTTCGATCTGCTCGGTGACCTCGCCGATCTCCATGGTGAAGTTGATCTCCGCCCGTTCATCGACTTCCAGGGTGACGCCGGTTCGAGCGATCGGCTTGAAGCCGTCCTGCTCGACGCGGATCCGGTAGCGCCCCGGCGGCAGCAGCGGTACTGTGTAGTAGCCCACCTCGTTGGTCTCCACGGTCCGCTCGATGCCGGTGGCTTCGTTGGTCACCGTGATGCGGGTGGCTGGGATCACCGCTCCGCTCGAGTCGGTGACTCTTCCCGTTATGGTTGCGGTCTGGCCCAGCGCTGCGGGCGCGAGCGCTAACAACGCCAGCGCCAGCAGCACCAGGGACACCTTGCTATATGTCATTCGTAGCCTCCTTGCTTCGTTTTCCTTGCCGCGGCAGCCGGACCGGGGGACGAAAACAGAGGATTGTCCGGCAGGCCATCGCCGCCGCGATGTCCGTCGCTCGAGCAGCTCGATTTCTCGTCAGTCGCTGACCCCTTTCGCTCTCAGAGCGTGAGCTTCCAACCGAACTGCGGGCTGCGCGGCTCCACCGCCGCGCAAGGACTCCACTCCGGGTTCGTAGCGCTATCGCAGGAAGGACTCATTGGAAGGTCTTTGGAGGATGTCCGGTTAGCCGCAGCGCGGGGCGTAGGCGGTGCGAGGGGAAGCTGAGCGCTGACGAGGTGGCTCGTCATGTCGCTCACACTCGGCAAACGGTGCACGCTTCCACCTTCTTTCCCGCCGGCATCCCTGGACCACAGAAATGGGAGACCCACCTCAGGCCGGAATGAGAACGTTCGATACGAAAGAACCCTGTCCCAGTATTTCACCACACTCAGCAGGTGCGGTGTAAATTCCGGCTTCGGCCCAGATCGAGGGTGGGGGGGTATACTCGAAGCTTTCCCGGATTCCTGGTGAGGAGGCGGCCGCATAGCGATGAGACGTTTGTTCGAGACACTGATGGCGGTCTGGGTCTGCTCGGCCGGTTTGTCGCCCGCGCTCGGTTTCGGGAGCGGTGCTTCCGGGACCGTGCGTTGGTGGCCGGAAGTGCGCCGGGAGCACCGGCCGTGGACCCGGTGGTGGTGGCCGGGCAGCGCGGTGACGCGCGAGGGGATCGCCTGGCACCTGCGGAAGCTGCGGGAGGCGGGCTTCGGGGGTGTGGAGGTGACGCCGATCTACGGGGCCAAGGGGGCGGAGGACCGGTTCGTCCCATACCTGTCAGCCGAGTGGATCGAGCTGCTGCTGTACGCCGCGCGGGAGGCGGATCGCCTCGGCATGGGGCTGGACATGCCGCCCGGTTCGGGTTGGCGGACGGGCGGGCCGTTCGTCACGCGGAAGCACGCCGGCGCCCAGTTGAAACTGACGGCCGTCCCGCTGGCTCCGGGCACGGTGCACCGCGAGGACTTCCTGGGACGTGACGTGCAGGCGGTGGTGGCGTCTCCGGATGAGGGGCTGCCGGTGGACCTGACGGAGAAGATTCGCCCGGACGGGTCGTTCCGGTGGGAAGCGCCGGGGGCGGGCTGGACGCTCTACATTGCCGAGTTGGAACGGACCGGCGAGAAGGTGAAGCGCGCCGGCCCGGGCGGCGAGGGGCTGGCGATCGACGTGTACTCGCGAGAGGCGGCGGAGTGGTTCTTCCGGGAATACGAGCGGCGGCTCGCCGGGCTGCCGCGGGGAACGGTGCGGGCGTGGTTCCACGATTCGTTCGAGTACACGGGCAACTGGACGCCGCGGTTCTTCGAGGAGTTCCGGCGGCGGCGCGGCTACGACTTGAAGCTGCACCTGCCGGCGCTGGCCGGCCGCTCCGGCTTCGGCGATCCGGCGCGGGTGCGGGCGGACGCCCGCGAGACGCTGGCCGAGCTGCATCTGGAGAACTTCGTCGAGCCGTTCACCGCGTGGGCGCACCGCCGGGGCGGGCTCAGCCGCAACCAGGCCCACGGAGCGCCGGGCAACTGGCTGGATCTCTACGCCGCGGCGGACATTCCGGAGACGGAGGCCTTCGGGCGGCTGGAGCCGGACAGCCCCTATCCACTGATCGGGAAGTTCGCCTCGTCGGCGGGCCATCTCGCCGGGCGGCGGCTGATCTCTTCAGAGAGTT
Source organism: uncultured Solibacteraceae bacterium (assembly GCA_964461995.1). GTDB lineage: Bacteria > Acidobacteriota > Terriglobia > Bryobacterales > Bryobacteraceae > JALSRK01. The sequence continues at coordinate 982 of CAYWXL010000078.1, read as the reverse complement.
TCACGTGGCTCGACGAGCACTTCCAGGTGACGCTGGCCCAGATGAAGCGCCTGGCGGACCAGTTCTTTCTGGCCGGGGTGAACCACATGATCTTTCACGGCACGGCCTATTCGCCGCCGGGAGCGCGGTGGCCGGGTTGGCTCTTCTACGCTTCGACGCAGGTGAATCCCCGCAACCCGATCTGGCGGGACCTGCCGGCGCTGAATGCGTACATCACGCGGTGCCAGTCCCTGCTGCAGGCCGGCGAGCCCTCGGCCGAGGCGCTGCTCTACTGGCCGTTTCACGATCTGCTGGACGCGCCGGGCGAGATCGGCGAGCACATCACGATCAACCGGATCGAGTGGTTCACGGGGCAGCCCGTCGGAGCGGTGGCAGCCCGGCTCTGGCGCGGCGGCTGGGCGTTCGACTACGTCTCGGACAAGCTGCTGGAGCGGGTAGAGTTCCGCGAGGGAGCGTTGCGCGCCGGGGCTTCCCGGTATCAGGCGATCGTCGTGCCGCGCACCAGACGGATGCCGGTGAGGACGCTGCGCCGGCTGATCTCGCTGGCCGAAGCGGGCGCCACGGTGATCTTTCACGAATCGCTGCCCGAGGACGTTCCCGGCTGGGGGCGGCTGGAGGAGCGGCGGGCGGACTTCGCGGCGTTGAAGTCCGCTCTGGCGTTCCGGCCGGTCGCGCCAGGGATCGAGGAAGCGGCCGTGGGAGCCGGGCGGCTGTTGCGGGGAGGCGAACTGGCGCAGTTGCTCGACTACGCCGCCGTCCCGCACGAGCGGGTGACGGAGCACGGGATCTTCTTCGCCAGAAGGCGGCTGGGGAATGGGCATCTCTACTTCCTGGCGAACTTCTCGGGAGAGGACAGGAACGTGTGGACGCCGCTGGGCGTGGGGTTCGAGAGCGCGCTGCTGATGGATCCGATGACCGGTCGGGTGGGGCGGGCCGCGGTGCGGCAAAGCGAAGGCGGCGGGCGGGAGGTGCGGCTGCAACT
>CAYWXL010000077.1:7934-17989 GCA_964461995.1 uncultured Solibacteraceae bacterium | reverse complement strand
GCATGACCAGTGTACTATGGGGCCCTCCATCCAGGTCTTCGGCAGCGCGCCCCGTGGGCGTCTCAGCCGTTCAAATCGCGAAACGCTTCTTCGATTTCTTGCCTGGCGTCGAGCGGTAGCGGCGTCAACGGGAGCCTGGGCGGGCCGCCATAGTAGCCGTTCAACTCCATGGCGTACTTCAGGCCCGGGATACCGTACTTCGTCGTGACGAGATACGCCGGGCGCCCGATGCGGTTCTGCCAGTCGAGCGCCGCCGCGTGGTCCCGCATCCGGAACGCTTGCCAGATCATCAGCGTGGCGAACGGGGCGGCATTGGCGAAAGCCAGCACGGCTCCGCAAGCGCCGACCATCAGCGAAGGGTACAGGGTCGGAGCCGACCCGACGAGAACCTGGAAACCCTGTTTGACCTCACGGATCATGGTCATGACCTTCTCGAGGTTCCCGGAACTCTCCTTGATGGCGATGATGTTCGGGTGCTCGGAGAGCCTCGCGACCGCCTCGGTCGTGATGTCCAGTCCGGTGGCTTGAGGCCAGTTGTAGATCATCAGGGGGATCTTGGCCTGGTCGGCGACGGCTTGGAAGTAGAGCACCTGGGCCTGGGTGTTATTGAGGAGGTTCTTGTAATAGTGTGGCGTGCGGACCATGGCCGCCTTGTAGCCCAGGGCTGCGGCGCGGTTGGTCAACTCAACGGTTTCCCGGACGCTTTCCACCCCCGTGCCGGCGAGCAGCGTCTTATCCGGGGCAGCGTGCTCGGCCACGATCTCCCAGAGCGCGATCTTCTCGTCCGTGGTCAAGTACACGCTCTCTCCGGTAGAGCCGCAGACCACGTAGCCGGCCAGGGCGGTCTTGTTCCACTTCTCCACGTTGTGGCGCAGCTTGGCGCGGAAGATGTTGCCGTCGCGGTCGAAGGGAGTGGTGATCGGTGGATAGATACCTTCCAGTTTCATGACCTCTAAGCGCAGAGGGACCGGCGCCCCGGCGGACGCTGGTCCCTCTCGTCGTAAAATTCGAGATCCTTCAGACCACCTTGAGGAAGACGATCACCAAGGTGTACAGCGCGAGAGACTCGATGAAGGCGAGACCGAGAATCAAGGCGAACCGGATCGGCGCCGCGGCGCCCGGATTCCGGGCCATCCCCTCGGCGCACGCGGCCACGGCCTTGGCCTGGCCGAGTCCGCAGAGCCCGGAGGCGATCGCCATGGAGAAACCCGAGGCGATCGCGACCCAATTGGTGCCGCCGCCGGTTTCTTGCGCCATCACGGGACTGGCGAGCACGAACAGCGCCAGCAGAATCAGGAACAGTTTCGGATTCATGGTGTGAACTTTCTCCTTTTCGCTATGAATTGCTCCCAGGAGGTGGTTCCCGACATCCTCCTGCAGCCGGGCTCACACTGGGAGCGGCATGAAGCCAGTATGGAAACCTCAATGTTCGTGCGCCACCGCCTCTCCTACGTAGACCATAGTCAGCAGCGCGAATATGTACGCCTGAATCAACGACTCAAAGATATGAAACGCGGAGAAAACTGCCGGCACAGCAATGTATGTGAGTCCGAGAAAGACCAGGAAGATGTTCTCCCCGGCGAACATATTGGCGAAGAGACGGACAGTGAGCGACAGCAGGCGAGCCAGGTGGCTCGTGACTTCGATCGGAAACATCAAGAAGGCGAGCCAGGGCGAGGGCCCGGCCAGCGAAGCCAGGTAGCGGAGCGGCCCGTGGGCCCTTACTCCCATCATGTTGTAGTAAACAAACACCACAATCGCGCAGCCCAACGGCACTTCCGGATGCAAGGTGGGCGTCTCCAGCGTAGGAAACGTGCCGAGAAGGTTGCAGGCGAGAACAAAGATGAAGATCGTTGCAAATAGAGACACGTACTTGCGTCCGGCCGAACCGATGATCTCGTCGGCCTGGTCGCGCAAGAAGAGGTAGATCACCTCGGCGATGTGCTGCAGGCGGCCCGGGCGGTCCACCGAAAGGCGCGGCCGCAGCAACAGGGCGAGCACTACGAGAATGAAAGCCACGACGATCTGCATCGTCATGGCATTAGACCAGGGAGCGGCGGGATTCTCTGCGTGCAACCCCAGCATGCCCAACACGGCGTTGGCCAACCCGCCGAGGTACTTGTTGAACAGGGTGGTTACCCAGAATTCATGCTCGGGCATAAATCAGCTCGTAAAGGACTTCGACGAACACGGCCGCTACCGCCACAAAGAGACCAAGAAGGGCCGCCATCAAATTGACTTCAAAATACTTTACTATAACATAGCCCACCGCGCCGAACAGCAGATACCGCAAGGAAAGCACCGCCCCCAAGCCCTTGCCCGGCGGCCGCCGCGACGGCCCCAGAGAATCGACGAGCCGGTGGAGCCAGCGAAAATTCAAAGCGGAGGCCGCCGCGCCGAGCAGGAAGCCGACCGCCGCCGCCGAACCGTGCCACCAGCCGGCCACGACCGCCCCGGCGGCGGACAACCAGATCAAGTGCAAATAGATCCGGCGCATCGCCCGCCGGTAAAAGATCTCCTCGGCCCCGATCACCGGATCACTCACGGTTGGTTCTCCCGATCTCCCGAATCATTTCGACGAAGCCGGCCACGATCCCCACCAGCAGCCCGACGACACGGATGAAGGTCGTGTCAAAAGCTTTGTCCAGATAGTAACCAATGGCGTAGCCCACGAAGATCCCGGAGGGAATCAGGAACGCGATCTGGGAGATGCGCAGGACTTGTTGCCACGGGGTTTTCCGGTCGCGCTTTCCGCGGTTCACGGCTTCCGTCTCATTACGCGCTTCGCCGCCGACAGCTCGCGGGCCCGTTCGGCTACTTCCTTCACCAGGTACCCCATCCGGGGGCGGCTCGGCTCCAGGTCCGGGACGATCCCGTAAGCGCCCAGAGTCTCCGTCGTGGAAGGGCCGATAGAGGCGACAATTGTGCACCTCAGCGCCTCCCTGAGACTGTCCTCTCCGACTTCCTCGGCAGCGATCCGGAACAGGTTCACCGCCTGGTTAGGCGTGGTAAATAACACGAAATCGAACGCACCCGCTGTCAGGTCGCGAACCGCCTGCCGCAAAGGCCCGGTATCCTCCGGCAACTCCCAGCGGTAGACGCGCAGGGGAACGACATCAGCGCCACGGCGGCGAAGCGCTTCGTAGAAGTCGGGGTTCGGCCGCCCGTACTCCTGAACCGCCACCCGCGGCGGCAATGGGTCTTCGAGCACCTCCAGGACCTCACGCCAGGTGTTCGGTTCCGGGGCCACCGCGTGAACGGGAGCCTGCAACTTCCGCAAGGCGGCTGCTGCCTTTGGTCCGCGGGCTACGACTTTGACGCTGCGCAGCGCATCGTTGATCCGCTCGGCAGGATAGCGCGCCGCCAACACCTCGTAGAGATTCCGCACGCCGACGCCGGTGAAGAAGATCACCATTGCGATCTTGCCGGCCAGAAGTTCTTCCACGGCCTCGAAGAGTTCGGCTCCAGGCGTGAGCGGAATCTCGCGCATCGACGGTACGACTACAGGTTCGCCCCGATGACGCCGGATGAGTTCCGCCATCTCTTTGGCCCGGCGGGTCTCCAGCGCCAGCACTCGCAAGCCGGCAAGCGACATTGCCCATAATTATACGGCCGGGCCACAACCACCCGCCGGTTTCGCGTCCGGAAGGTTTCGCTGACACCTTCGGCCGGGAACCTGCATCTCCAGAGAAAAAGGGGAGCGGGTGTATTGACTTGCCGCATTGCCGTCGATATGTAAACTAGACAGAGAGCTGCGCCCGGAAAAGTCGAAGTTCCATGCGCTATAACCCGGATTCACAGGAACGGAGGCGGTCGGAGCGGTTCCCGCTCGATCAGCCGGCATTGATCTATGCCAAAGACAAGGACAGCGGCGTGATCGAGTCCAAGGGCCGGGTCGTGAACATGAGCAGCTCCGGAATCTTGTTCACGACGGACAAAGAGTTCCCTCTCGGCCGGAAAGTGGAGATCGCAGTGGCCTGGCCCGCCAAGCTCGACGGCCGGTGCGCTTTGAAATTGGTCGTGAGAGGGCGCGTGGTGCGTTGCGATGGAGATCGAGTAGCGGTCGAAATCGAGCGATCGGAGTTTCGCACGCGAGGCTCCACCCGTTTCGACGAGTGACGCGCCACCGGACGGCCCGAAATCTCGGGTCCCGGGATTGGGCCTCCGGCGGCCCCGAGCCAGCCGCCGCGCCTTCCGAATCTCAGATCAGGTCCGCAGCCTGCTATCCCCGTGACGAGCGAACGCCGGTCTGCGTCCCCCTTCGTTCCCCACTTCTGAAATCGCCGCCTTGTGCAGCCCGGCTGCCTCAACAAACAATCCGGAAAGGTCCGCTTGTTGCATCCGCCTCTCGCGGGCTCCGCACGGTTGGTTCCGCCTGGGTACCAGTACGATCGGTCGATAATCACCAACGCAGCGGCCGATACGCGGGTACCAGACAGAAACGCGGTTTCGACCCATTGCATTCGGAGCCGCTGCAAGCAATTCTGGTTACGTAAGAAAACACTCGTGGAGGACTCCGTGGACTGCCAGTGGGGTGAAACCGATCGTCGTCGCACGCAGCGCTTTCCGATCCGCCGGGAAGTGGTGATCCGGTCGCGCGGCCGCCGCACCGAGGCGAAACCGGCGACAGGGTTTACGATCAACATAAGCAGCACCGGAGTCTTGTTCAGCACCGATCAGGAGCTGACGCCGGGACGCCGGGTGGAGCTCTCGATCAACTGGCCGGCCCAACTCGACGACCATTGTCCGCTGAAACTTGTCGCGAACGGGCGCGTGGTACGCACCGAGCCCGGGCGGGCCGCCATCGAGATCTACCAGTACGAGTTCCGAACGGCCGGGTCCCGGACGTTCGCCACCATAGGCGGCGGGCGGCGGTAGTCACTTCTTTCCTCTCCTTGCACGCCAGCTAGAGGGCGGGACTCCCGCCCTCTTCCGGAATCGCTGTTTCACCCTTGCATTGCCGGCCCCGCTGGGGAAAGGGTTTCCCCGACCGCAACCCCTATAATCGAAAGCAGGTAGACCATGAAAGAGCGGCTATTGACGGCCGCGGGGGCGATCCTACTGGCGATCAGCGTGGTGCTGGTCATCTGGCAAGGATCGTTCACCTTCGGCGACTACGCCCCCACAAGCATCGAGCAGACCTACCTGTTCTGGGCCGCCAGCACGTTCATTTTCCTGCTGATGGTGACCCTGGGGTTCATGCTTTTCCGAACCGTCGTCCGGCTCTACATCGAACGTCAGGCCAACCGGGAACGGACGGGCATCAAGGCCAAGATGGTGATCGGCGCGCTGGCGCTCAGTTTCATGCCGGTTTTCTTCATGGTCTTGTTCAGCATCAGTGTGCTGAACCGGAACCTCGACAAGTGGTTCAGCCGCCCTGCGGAGCAGATCCAGCTCAACCTCGTGCAGATCAGCCAGTCGCTAGAGAACGTGGTGGCAGAAAACGCGCGGAGTCACGCCGAATGGCTGGCGGCGCGTCCGGAACTGCTGGAGTACTTGCGCACCGGCGAAGCCGACCACGAATTCTTCGATTCGGTCTGCCGGGAGAAGAGGATCGGGCCGGTTCACTTGGAAACCGCGGACGGCCGCCGCCTGGTCGTCTGTGGGGAGCCGGAAGAGGCCCAGGGAGGGCCCCCCGTGACGGTGGAACTTCCTCTGGAGGGGGCCGGCGCCAGACTCAGCGTCACCAGCCGTGTGCCGGTAGACCTTGCGGATAAACAGCAGGAGATCAACCGTTCGATCGCCGAATACGAGCAGTTGCGGCTCGGCCGGAAAGCCACCCGGGCCACTTATTTGTTACTGCTCGCCCTCATCACGCTGTTCATCCTTTTCGTCGCCACGTGGATCGCCCTGTTCCTGGCCAAACAGATCAACGTTCCGATCGCCGCTTTGCTGGCGGCGTCCGACGAAGTGCGCCAGGGAAACCTCTCTTACCGGGTCGATGTGCCGGCTATCGACGAACTCGCCAGCCTGGTGAAGTCCTTCAACGAGATGACCGCCGCTCTGGAGATGAACGCCCGGGAACTCGAGCGCCGGCGGCGGTTCATCGAGGCGATCCTGGACAACGTCCCTACGGGAGTGGTGTCGGTCTCGGCGGCGGGAGAAATTCAACGGGTAAACCGGGCTCTGTCGCAGATCTTCGGGGCCGAGCGCGTCCAAGCGGCGCGTCTTCTATCCGACCTGCTGCCCCGGGAACAGGCGCCGGAGGTCCGCCGTTTAATGAACCGGGCCCGGCGCACCGGGGTCGCCTCGCGCCAGTTCGAATTCCGCGATGGCGGCCGCACGCTTCATCTGGCGGTGACCGTTTCGGCCTTGGGCGAGAGAGAAAGTCCCGGGTTTGTGGTAGTGATCGAGGACACCACCGAACTGCTGCGCGCGCAGAAGTCCGCCGCGTGGCGGGAGGTGGCCCGGCGGGTCGCCCATGAAATCAAGAACCCGCTCACGCCCATCTCATTGAGCGCCCAACGGATCGCCCGGCAGGTGGAGCGCGCCGCTGCCGGAGAGAAGCTGCCGGAGGGCGTGGTGCGGATTCTAAAGGAGTGCGCCGCCACGATCGTCCAGGAGACCGACTCGGTCCGGACGCTGGTCAACGAGTTTTCCAGCCTGGCGCGGTTCCCGGCGGCTCAGCCTGAACCGGCCGATCTGAACGAGGTGGTCCGTAACGGCCTCGCCGTCTTCGAGGGCCGCCTTCCGGGCATTGAAATCAAGGTGAATCTCGCCGATGACCTGCCGCCGGTGAGGGTGGATCGTGAACTGTTCAAGCGGGTGATCGTGAACCTCGTGGACAACTCGGCCGAAGCCATGGAGGAGACCCCGGTGAAACGCCTCACGGTGGCCACGCGGCCGGCGGGCCCGGACGCCGTCGAGCTGGAAGTCACCGACACCGGGTGCGGCATCTCGATGGAGGACAAGGAAAAGCTCTTCCTGCCCTACTTTTCGACGAAAGAGCGGGGCACGGGCCTGGGGCTGGCCATCGTCAGCCAGATCGTGTCGGAACACGGGGGGAACGTCCGCGTGGAAGACAACAGCCCGTGCGGCGCCCGGTTCATCGTTGAGCTGCCGGTCTTCAACGGCGGATCCCGGGCGCGTACCGAGCGAGCCAAGGCGCAGGCGAGCGGATCCCGGGAGCGGTCATGAAACGCCACCACATCCTGGTCGTGGACGATGAGCCTCTGATCCGGCAATCCTTGAGCGGCGTGCTCGAGGACGAGGGCTATGCCGTCCACGCGGTGGAGAGCGGCGAAGCCTGCCTCCAGGAGATCTCCAGGAACAATTACGACCTCGTGTTGCTGGACATCTGGCTGCCGGGAATCGACGGCCTCGAGACCTTAGAGCGGATTGCGGAGAAGCCTTTGGCCGAGAGGCCCGCGGTGGTGATGATCTCCGGGCACGGCACGATCGAAACCGCGGTAAAGGCCACGAAGCTCGGCGCGTTCGACTTCCTCGAAAAGCCGCTGACGATCGACAAGGTCACGGTGGTCGTCAAAAACGCCATCCGGCAGCGGCGGCTCGAGCTAGAGGTGCAGCGGCTTCGGGAGGACCACGGCCGCGTGCCTCAGATCATCGGCGAGAGCGTGCCGATGAAAGCCCTCCGGCAACAGCTCGCTTTGATGGCAGGCACCAACGGCCGGGTGCTGATCTTCGGCGAAAGCGGCACCGGCAAGGAACTCGTCGCCCGGGCGATCCACGCCATGAGTCCCCGGGCCCAGGAACCCTTCGTGGACGTCAATTGCGCCGCCATCCCCGAGGACCTCATCGAGAGCGAGCTCTTCGGCCACCGCAAGGGCAGCTTCCCCGGCGCCACCGAGGACAAGATCGGCAAGTTCCAGAAGGCCGACGGGGGCACGCTGTTCCTCGATGAAGTCGGCGACATGAGCTTGAGAACGCAGGCCAAGGTGCTCCGGACGTTGGATGAACAGAAGTTCGAACCGGTGGGGGCAGACCGGGCGGTGCAAGTGGACGTCCGGGTCGTCGCGGCGACGAACAAGGATCTCGAAAAAGAGATCGAGCAGGGCAACTTTCGGGAAGATCTTTACTACCGCCTCAACGTAATCCCGTTCTACGTCCCGCCGTTGCGGGACCGCATCGAGGACATTCCGCTGCTCGCCGACCATTTCCTGCGGGAGTTCACCACCGCTTACGGCCGCCGCCCGAAAGAACTCACCCCGGCGGCCTACGAGGCATTGATGAGTTACCGCTGGCCAGGCAACGTACGGGAGCTGCGCAACCTCATGGAGCGGATCGTCATCATGAACCCGCAGACGCGGATCGACGCGCGGCACATCCCCTTGCCCTTGGGCCGGGGAGCCACCCGGCGCCGCCCGAGCGAGTCTGCCAGTCTTCAGGAAGTGCGCGAGGCCGCCGAACGGGAGTACATCATGAAGAAGCTCCAGGAAACCGGAGGCAACGTCACCCGTGCCGCGGAGCTGCTCGGGCTGGAGCGCTCGAACTTGTACCGGAAAATGAAAGCCTTGGGCATTGCGAAATGACGGGGCGGACGCCGCTCCGCCCGCTTCCCGCTCCGCTGGAAACCGGACCCGGCGGTCTATATTGCCCGGCGGCCGGGCTGTCACATACAATAAGGAGCTTACGGCCGCGCTTATGGAGCATATACTCTCCGTCGTACTGTGGACGCCGCTTGCCGGGCTCCTGATCCTGTTGCTGATCCCTTCCTCGAACACCCGGGCGATCAAGATCTGGGCCAACATCGCTTCGTTCATCGGGTTCCTGGTTTGCCTGCCCCTGATCTTCGCCTTCGACCGCAGCAAGGACTTCCAGTTCGTCGAGAAGGCCAACTGGATCCCGTCCATCGGCGCCAGCTATCACCTCGGCATCGACGGCTTCGGCCTGCTCCTCGTGGTCCTCACCGGCCTGCTCGGCTTCATTTCCATCCTGAGCAGTTGGAGCGCCATCACCCACCGGCTCAAGGAATACTACGCCTACTTCCTGGTCCTCCAGGTGGCCATGCTCGGCGTCTTCATGGCCCTGGACTTCTTCCTGTTCTTCGTCTTCTGGGAGCTGGTCCTGGTGCCGATGTACTTCATCATCGCCATCTGGGGCGGTGAGCGGCGCGTCTACTCGGCCATCAAGTTCGTCATCTACACGCTGGTGGGCTCCATCCTCATGTTCCTGGGCATTCTGGCGCTCTACTTCGAGCACATCCGGCAGTTCGGCGAGCGGACCTTCGACATCCAGGCCTTGATGGCGCTGGACCTGAGTCCGGAACTGCAGTGGTGGGTCTTCTGGGCGCTCTTCATCGGATTCGCCGTGAAGGTGCCGATGTTCCCCTTCCATACCTGGCTCCCGGACGCCCACACGGAAGCCCCCACGGCCGGCTCCGTAATCCTGGCCGCGGTGCTCCTGAAGATGGGCACCTACGGTTTCCTGCGCTTCTCGATGCCCCTGCTGCCCGAGGCGGCCAAGGACCCCCAGGTGATCACCGTCATCGCCCTGCTGTCGATCATCGCCATCGTTTACGGGGCGCTGGTCTGCCTGATGCAGCGGGACTGGAAGAAGCTGGTCGCCTATTCCTCGGTGAGCCACATGGGCTTCGTCACGCTGGCGATGTTCGCCCTGAACCCTGCGGGCATCACCGGCTCCATCCTGCAGCAGATCAACCACGGCATCTCCACCGGGATGCTCTTCTTGATCGTCGGCGTGGTCTACGAGCGGCGGCACACGCGCATGATCGCCGAGTACGGCGGCCTGCTCCGCGTCATGCCGGTCTTCACCATCGTCTTCCTGATCGCCGCCCTGAGCTCGATGGGGATGCCCCCGCTCAACGGCTTCATCGGCGAGATCACCATCCTGCGGGGCGTCTACGAAGTGGCCTTCTCCTGGGCCTTCTGGTGCGTGGTGGGCATCGCCCTGGGCGCGGCCTACCTGCTCTGGCTCTTCCAGCGGACGATGCTCGGCGAGATCAAGGAGATCAACCTCGGGCTGAAGGATCTGAACTTGCGCGAGGTCGCCTACTTCACGCCGCTGATCCTCTGGGCCTTCTGGATCGGCATCTATCCGAAGCCGTTCTTCGACGTGCTCGAGCGCCCGGTGGCCCA
>CAYWXL010000077.1:0-7834 GCA_964461995.1 uncultured Solibacteraceae bacterium | reverse complement strand
GTCACGCACCGGGAGCAGATCTCGACTTCCCCGCCCCGCCCCTGGGCGTGCAAGCGGCGCATCCGGCGGATCTCTTCGGAGTTCCACATCTCCTCGATCCGCCGCTCGCCGATGCGCCCCACCGGCTCACCCCCCAGCATGTAGCTCTGGCAGCACGGGTAGACCTCGCCGTTGTAGCGGACGTACATCGGCCCGCGCCACAGGTAGTGGCACGGGTGCTTGAAGTCGGACGGCTCGTGGGCGGCCCCCGGCTGCAGCAGGTTCGTCTCGTCCTGCTTCAGCCTGACCTGATCGACGCCCGGCACCGACCGCCAGAAGCGCACGAACTCCTCGGTCTCGGCCCGCGTGCCCTCCATCTGCACCATCTGGACGACGATCTGCACCTTCGCCCGCCGCTCGCGCTTCATCCGGGCGAAACGGACGAAGTTGTCGCGCACGGCCTCGAACCGGGCCCCCTTGCGGTAGCGCTCGAAGGTCTCCTTCGTCGCCCCGTCGAAGCTGAAGGTGATGTGCTCGAGCGGGCTGTCGAGCAGCCGCGCCGACGCCTCTTCAGTGAGGAGGGTCCCGTTCGTTGACAGCAAGGTATAGATTCCGTGCCGGTCGCAGCGCTCGATCCGGTCGAAGATCTTCGGATCGAGCAGCGGCTCGCCCAGCCCGATCAGCATCATGTGCTCGGCCGACGGGGCGGCCTCGGCCACCAGCCGGTCGAAGATCTCGTCGGCCATGTCGGCCTTCGGCTGCGGATGGATCTCCCGGGGGCACATCGGGCAGTAGAGGTTGCACTTCGCCGTCGTCTCGACGATCCACTCCACCGGCAGGCCGCCCAGCCTCTCGTTGCGCCGCAGGTAGCCCCACAGGAGTTTCGCCCGATTCCAGGCCTTCATTCCGCCTCTCGTTCGATGATACCTTGCGCCGGCCGCGGCATCCCGCCGCAGATGCGCGACAATAATCAGTAGGATGGTGGTCGAAATCGAAGGCGTGCCGCTGCATCTGGCGCACCCGGACGAGATTCCCGTCAAATGGGTGGGCCAGGAAGAGGTGATGCGGCAACTGTTGGCCGCGTGGCTGGTCATCGACGAGAACGACCTGCCCATGAACCCCCGCCTGCTCGGCAAGCCGGGCGTGGGCAAGACCACGCTCGCCTACGCCGCGGCCAAACGCCTGGGCCGCGAGGTCTATATTCTCCAGGCCACCGTCGATACGCGCCCTGAAGACTTGATCGTCACGCCGGTGATCGAGGGTGAGAACAAGCTCCGCTACGTCGCCTCCCCCCTGGTGACGGCGATGATCCGCGGCGGCGTCTGCATCCTCGACGAAGGCAACCGGATGAGCGAGAAGAGCTGGGCGAGCCTGGCTCCGCTGCTCGACAACCGCCGCTATGTCGAGTCCATCGTGGCCGGCGTCAAGATCAAAGCCCACCCCCTGTTCCGCATCGTCACCACGATGAACGACGACGCCTCGACCTTCGATCTGCCCGAGTACATCCACTCCCGCCTCCAGCCGCAGATCTACATCGATTTCCCGGAGCGGGAGGAAGAGTACGCCATCCTGCGCGAGAACCTGCCCTTCGGCGACGAGCAGATCCTCCAGTACGTCACCGACTTCCTGCAACTGGCCCACGCCGCCGAGGAGCGCTATACGGTGCGGGACGGCATCAACATCAGCCGGTTCGCCATGAAGCTGCTCGGCCTGCCGGAGAACTCGATCTCCCGCAACCAGGCCCTCCAGATGGCGATCCTGGAGACCTTGGGCGAAGAAGCGCTGCGCTATGCCCGGGAGTCCTGAGCCGGAACTGCCCGATCTGACGAGCCTCCAGAGGGGCCGGTTCACTTACTTCCCCGTCGTCCCCGGCCGCCTGGAGTTCGCCGTCGAGGTGCGGCGCAAGATCCTGGCCGCCCGCCCGGACGTCGTCGCCGTCGAGCTGCCCGGGTGGCTCGAGCCGGAATACCGCCGGGCCGTCGGGCGCCTGCCCGAGATGAGCGTCATCGTCTACGCCGATGAAAAGGACGACGAGCGCGGCGTCTACATCCCCGTCGAGCCGGCCGACCCCTTCACCGAAGCCGTCCGAACGGGCCTGGAAACCGGGGCCGAGCTCGTCTTCATCGAGCCCGACATCGGCGAACGGCCACACCTGCCCGACGCTTTCCCGGATCCGTACTCGATCCGCTCCATCGGTCTGGAGACCTACATCGAGCGCTACCGCCTCCACCCGCAGCCACGCAGCGACGAGGTCGCCGTCCACGCCGCCGGCATGGCCTGGAAGCTCCAGGGCACGAACCCGGAGGCCGAGGTCCTGGTCGTGCTCTCGCTCAATCTGCTCGATCCGGTGCTCGATGCCATGGAGCTGCCCCAGGACCCCCCGCCCCGGGGCCGCTACCGCCGCGAAGTCGAGCTGATCAATCCCCACCCGGACTGCCTCGCCGAGATCTGCCTCGAGTACCCGTATCTGCAGGAGCGCTACGAGTTCTTCCGCGGGCAGATGGCGGACGAGAACGCCGTGGACCGCCGCCGCGTTCAATACGCGCTGCTCAAGGAGGCCGAGCAGGCCTACGAAAAGAGCACCGGCGAAAAGCTCAGCCACTGGCAGCGGCTGATGCTGGCCCGCTACAGCCGGAACCTGGCCCTGATCGACCGCCAGCTCACCGCCGGGCTGTTCGACTTGACCGTCGCCGCCCGCTCCATCGTCGATGACAACTACGCCTGGGAGGTCTGGAATCTGGCCAACCGCTACCTGGCCCAGGCGGCCGAGAGCGACCTGCGCACCGAGAACCTCTCCGGCGAGGAGGTCTGGGCCTTCACCCGGAAGATCCGCCTGCGCCGCCGCCTGCCCCGCCCCAAGCAGCGGCTGCGGCCCGCCGGCCTGAAGATGCGCAAGAAGGAGAAGCACCCCGGCGAGTGGGCCCGGCAGATCGACGGCAACGCCATCTGCTCCTATCCGCCCGAGGACCTGGTGATCGAGGACTACGGCCGGTTCCTGAAACAGAAGGCCAAGACGATCGTCAGCGAGGAGCGCCTCCGCGTGGAGCCGTTCACCACCTCGCTGCTCGACGGCATCGACGTGCGGGAGACCATCCGCAACTGGCACGAAGGAAAGATCTACGTCCGCCACTGCCAGAAACTGGCCGGCGAGGTGGGCGCCGTCATCGTCATCTTCGACGAGGATCCCGACAACCGGTACTACTACCACACCACCTGGCTCGGCGAGCACCAGAACGAGTCCGACATGGCCTTCTACTCGACCCACCCGTTCGACAACATCGTCGGGCCGGGCATCGGCCGGGCCGAGTACGGCGGCTTCCTGATGACGCTGCCGCCGCGGCGGATGGTGGACGTCTGGGGCGATCCGGACTACGACTTCGCCCGGACCAAGAGCGAGCGGCTGCTGCTGGCCGGGCTGGACTACTCGATCCACCGCTACGTGGTCTACGTGGCGGCCAAGCCGCCGCGGTCGATCTTCCGCTCCATTGCTGCGCGGCTGGGCCGGACAATCCTCTATATCCCGATCGGGCAGCTCAACCCGGCGAAGCTGAAAAAGATTCGGGTCGTCCACGTGTTGGACTGCCACGCGCGCAGAGAGATCGCGAAAGATTACATCTGGTAGCCGCCGCCCAAAATCGCCGCCTGCACCACCCGCTCACCCGCGTAGCTATAAAATATTTCGGATCACGGAGTCTGGATGCACTACTACACCTCCAGTGTGGCGCCTCCGCCCACCAGCCGGTGAGGTGGCCCGTTTCCAGCCCGACGCACCCAAGTAAGCAGCAGCGGTGGATCCCTGCCGCGCTGCATTCCCCAAGCCTGGCTGAAGCCCAACGCCCCGGGACCGCATACAGTTCTCATGTTCAAGCCAGGCGCGCGTTCCATTTGACGTGGTGCATGCTGGAGGGCAAGCGCTTTCCCGACGCCCCGTCAACCCGCCGCGGTACCCCCGCGCGCTGCGCGTCTCGCCTGGAAGGATTTCGCCCCGCTCACGATCCGGCAACCGGATAATAGTCCCTTCGCCGCTTCGTCTATGTTCTGAAGGTAGACGGTATCAGATAACTTCCGCTTTTTAGGAAGGACCTCACTTGTCTTCTAGTACCAGCTTCTCGTAACTTCGTGACAACCTGCGGCCTGGTTCTTGATTACCCCGAACGGTTACTTGCAAGCAATAACGCGCCTGCGGGGCGCGGTTGGACCGTTCGCTCTGCAGCACTACTCATTCCTCCGCCCGAAGCGCAGTCTTCGGATCTTCTTTGGCGCCCCTGCGCTAGCTGTTACGGGAAGCCGGAGACATAACCGGCGCCTGCGCATGCTCGCTTGCCAACTCCGCCAGTAGGGGCGCCGGGTAACCGTACGAATAATCGAGCGCCGTCCGGGGGCCTGCTTTCGTCCTCAGGAGGGCTCGGCGGGTCCAACCGAAGTGCCTCCGGTTCAGTACGATCCGCACTCAGACCTGGCGATCCACGCTACCGCCGCGCGGTTCCGGCAAAACAAGTACTGCTACTGCCACCCTCCCACCCGGCAGGCCCTCCGATGCCGGCCTGTCCGTCTGTGAGGTAGGTGAGCCAAGGTATTGAAATAGAGACAACAGCAGGGTATCGCCGGCTGTCGCCGGGTAGGTATGCACGCGGCTTTCTGACAACTTCTCAAATCTACAGAACCCGCTCCTGACACCGGTTTCGCGCCGGTTTATGACTCAGAAAATCGTAGCACCATATCTAAATTTCTCTTTCCTCCGGCGGCGTGATGATATATGCTGTGGTGCGGATAGCACTGCGAGAGGGGACCCTCCGTCCTCACCCACGGCGCTCCGAAACTAGTCTGGGGAGGCCTCCATGTTCAATTCTTCTCTACGCAAAGCCGCTCTCGTATTTCTTCTTGTCTCCATATTCATCGGAATCCAGACCAATCTGGATGCCGCCGAAGGCGCTCGAATCGTTCAAAGGGCCGGCATCGACACCGCGTTCGTCGTCCAGCCGGGCGAGGCTCACGATCTGACAGTCCGGGTCCGGGAGGAGGACGGAACCCCGGTGGCAGGCGCGACGGTTGTGTTTATCGGCCCGCCTGAGGGCTCGGGAGGCACTTTCCCGCAAACCGCGGAAGCCCTACCAACCTTCATCCGGGCTACAACCGACGGTAACGGCGTCGCGTCGGCGACTTTCGTCGCCAATGACATTCCCGGCGTTTTCCTGGTCGAGGCCAAAGCCGAAGGAACGGGCGGCTCGGTCAGCTTTCCCTTCACCATCGTCAGTGCCCCGGTGACGACCGCGGCCACCGCCACCGAGATGCAGGCGGCGGTACACGAGCAGGTCCTCGAAAGCGTGCCGCTGGGCAGGACGGTCCGCCTTCACGGACCGGTTCTCGTTCCTGCCGGCGCGGAGATCTCGTCCGGGGCGCTGCCCGAACCGTACCCGCTGTCGGCCCCCTTTTCGGCGGAGAAGCAGTCGTGGATTCTCTGGGTCGATGACGAACCCCTGGCCAAGTTCGCGCACGCCGTCCGGTGGGTCGTGGTGGAAGCCGATACCCCGGCAGCGGAAGCGGGCGAAAACGCAACGCTCTTCCACCGGAACACCTGGCCGGTGGTCGCAATCCCCGGAGCCCCGCAGGAGTACCCTCTCGTCTTGCCGGGCGCCGACACGCCGGAAGCGTTCCCTCCGATACAGGAACTGCCCCTTGACGAGATGGAAACGAACTCGGCGAGCGCACTGCCATATCGGGCTGCCGAAGCGCCGAAGAAGGCTTGTGCCATCGTGATCTACGGCCCCAATCTCCGGACAGGACGAAAAGACGCTACCTCGTACGCCTCTTACCTCAGGAAGTCCGGCCTCGTTCCGGCGAACCGGATCTTGATGAACTTGAAGGTCAACCCGGCGACCGGCAGCAAGGAGCTCCGCCCTGTCAATTTCGCCGACGTGAAGCAGCTCATCGAGAAGGCGAAGAAGCTTGGCTGCCAGAAGGTCTTCTTCTTCTTTTCCACGCACGGCGTGGAGGCGAGCGTCGGCGGTGGCGTCGTGATCGACGACGACGCCCGCAGGCCGGGCAAGACCTCCTGGATCACGTATGAGACGCTCACCAAGTACCTCAAGCGCCTCGGCAAGATCGAGTTGAACATCTACCAGGGCTCCTGCTTCTCCGGCCAGTTCGTCCGTTTCATCCAAGGTCACGGCTTCACCGGATCGATCGTGACGGAATCGGACGCCAATATGGTGAGCTGGATAAACGGGACCATGAGCGTCTTTCTCAAGTATTACCTCGAGGTCAAGCAGGACCCGTCCAAGAAGGCCGACGCCAACAAAGACGGCAAAGTCAGTGCCCAAGAGGCCGTCGCATGGCTGCGGAAGAACAAAAAACATGAGAGTAAGCTGACCAACGGCCATTTATACGATTTGTTGAACGGGCCGAATCCACAAGTGAGCCAGATATCTCCCACCGGAACGCGCGAGCTGGTCACCTACGACGTGTTCATCCCCCAGAAGTACATGTCCCGCAACCTGACCGTCGAACGGCCGTATGGAATCGCACTGAAAACGGCCATGTTGGCGATTTTGGGCGCCAACGCGGCCGACAACAAACACGGGATCATCGCGCTGCTGCAGGTAAACGAGGTGACCATCGCGGCCAACCAGTGGCGCAAGAAAGTGAAGGTTCTGGGCCTGAGACCGGGGGTGATGGGCTACACGGTCAGCGCCACCGACAAGAAGAGCGGCCAGAAATACGCGGGCAGGGGCAAAATTCAGGTCGGCAGCTTCAAAGTGCCCAAGAGCATCGTGCTGTTCACTGGAGAGACGAGAACCATCACGATCGAACGATTCGGCTTTTCCCTTCAGCTTGGGGATCCGGACGCGGACAATGGCACGCGGTACCTGATTGAACCGTTTCACCGGTGGATCGTGCAGACTCCGGGAAAGATCTTGGTGGTCCCCAGGGGCACAGTAAAGCCCACTTTCCAGATCACCGGTCTTCAAGCGGGCAAGACCAAGATCTACGTCCAGGAAGCAGGCACCCGTTCGCCCGCATGGATCGACGTGACTGTCTTGGACCGTCCGGTAACGCCTGCCCGCGATGCATGCTCTCCTCTCGACCAGACCATGCCCCTGGACATCCGTCCGTACAGCGACCCCTTCGGCCATGCGCCTTTCGTCAACATGCCGCACACGGCCAACCTGGACGTGAACATCGAGAACATCGGCAACGGCCTGTGGCAAACGATCTTCGATTCTCCCACGAGCCAGTTGGTGATGGCTTCGGGCATGTTGGGGGGCTGCTCCGGAGGGGCGGGAGGCTCGTCGGCAAACGTCCGCCGGGTGGCGGCCAACGAGGCCACGTTTCATCTGGAGGGCAGTAGCGGAACCACGCAGATTGCCGGCTACGCAAACGTGCCGGGCGTTTACGAAGGCACCATCGCCTACGGCACTGGCGACGAGGGCCCCGGCGAGATCGGCAAGATCCAGTTCAAATACACCCTTGGCAAAGGGGTGTTCCCCAACGGCCCCATTGTCTACGCTGGGGAGGCGCCGATCTTGGGCGAGGGAGACGGTGCAGGTTGCACCTATCAGTGGCAGGCGTCCTCCACCACGGTGCAGTTTACCGGTGGACCGCGAGTGCTGTTCCTGAACACCGGACCGGCGTGCGAGTGGACGGTGACTGCGAACACGCCTTGGATCAGCTTCCCGGAAGGAAGCGCCGGCGCGGGCCCCGCCTACATCGTGTACCGGGTGGCGGCTAACGAGCAGACCGGCGAGCGGCAGGCCGAGATCACCGCCGGCGGCCAGAGCATCACGATTACCCAGGACGGGACCTCGAGCCCGCGGCCGGTGATCGCCGTAGGGGGCGTGGTGAACGGGGCCAGCTT
>CAYWXL010000076.1:0-18596 GCA_964461995.1 uncultured Solibacteraceae bacterium | reverse complement strand
CCGGCGCCGCGCCGCCCCACCCACGCCGGAACGCCATAGATCTGAATCCTCCGTGACCTCTGTATCCCTGTAGTTCCAAATCTATCCCCAGCGCTGCCAGCCACTTAGCCCGCCGGCCCTTGCCCCGCCGCCCCCAACAATAAGAACAGAGAGCGTCGCCACGCTCTCCAGTCCCATCCCCGGAGGTGTTTCGATGGCTACCCCGGCTCAAATCGCCGCCAATCGTCAAAACGCCCAGCGCTCCACCGGGCCCCGCACCCCTGAAGGCAAAGCTCGCAGCGCCCGGAACGCCCTCCGCCACGGCTTCGCCTCCCGCGAATTCATCGTCCCCGACGACGAACGTGAAAACTTCGAGTCCCTCCGCACCGCCCTCGCCGCCGAACTGAAACCCGCCGGCGCTCTTGCCGAGATTCTCTTCACCCAGCTCCTGCACGCCGCCTGGAACCTCCACCGCATCGCCCTCGCCGAAGCCCAGCTCTACGACGGTTCTCGCGATCCCCTCACCCGCGAGGATCTTTACCCACGCCTCGAACTGCTCGCCCGTTACCGCGCCCGCTTCGAACGCTCCTTCCACCGCACCTACCGCCTCCTGCGCGAGCACCAGACCAACCAGGTTCTGCTCTCCAACGACATCCCCCGCGCCGACGCCGCCGTCTTTCCCGTCCTCGCGGACGTCCACTCCATCCACAAGGCCCGCGCTAACGCCCCCAAGGTCTACGCCCCCGAAGACCTCCTCTCGCCCGAAGAGACCGAATCGATGCGCCGCCTCGCCCAGCTCCGCGACGACCGCGCCCGCGCTCACCGCGTCGATCACTACCTCGCCTGGCAACGCTGGCTCGACGACCGCCCCCTCGCCCTCGGCCTGCAAAGCTCTTCGCAAGGCGCAGCTCCCCCCACCGCAACCTCTGAAGGCTGCCCGTCTCACAGCCCGGCGCCCGGCTCGTAGAACTCCCGCGTGCGCCGCCGGTCCGCCCTCACCAAGAGACGCTGGCCACCGTCATCTTCACCCCGAAAATGTTGTGGGAACCGAACAACGTAGCGTGTCCGATCGATTCGGAAAAGAAGGGAGAGAAGACAATGCGGCCCACCGGGATATCCAGGGATACGTTGATATCGAAGTTGCTCACCGTCGTGTTCTCGATCCACTGCCCGTTGTTCACTCCCAGGCCCAGACCACCGTTCAATACCACCCCGCGCCGTAGCATCCAGGAGCGGCCGCTCGAGAAATAGAAGTAATTTCCGTCGCCTTGATCGAAGTCCCGGTAATAAGTGAACGACGGCTGAAAGAAACCGGGATAAGATATCGCGGCGTAGACCTCATGGCTGTGGTTCCCAGCTCCCTGCGGTATATCGGGGAAGGCGTAGAAGATATAACCGAACGAAACGCTTGCTTTCCCTATCACGTGGGTGTAATCAACGGTCAGGTCGTGTTCGGTCCACTTCTGGCCCCGAGGGGTACGGTAAGAGAAGTTGCTCCAGGAGGTTACCGTAAACCCTTTATAGCCGAAGCTGGCCGACGGCTGAAAAGACGGCGAATCATTCGCCACGAATCCACGCCAAAGGTACTGGTTCACAAATGTCGCGTTGGCCGAGAAGTTCCATCTTGTTTCTTCCTGGGCCAGGCCTTGAGATGGACCCAATGTCAATGCCGCGGCCAGAGCCCACTTGGACATCGCACCAAGCTTGCGCATTTTCTGTAGCCCCCGTCATTTCGCTCTCCGGTTACGCAGCCTTCTCCGGATGCTGCGGCAGGGAGAGTCGTAAGACCGCCCCCAAGCTTGAACCGAGATCCGCTGTAAGTCGAGAACAGACCGCTGTCCCAGATGTTGTAAATAGAACCGCACGCAAACAGGAGGTAGCCAGTCACGCACGGCGGACGCTCCCGCACCGGCGGGTCAGCACCGGTATCGCGGAATTCTTGCCGCCCATTCTGTCGAAGAAAGTCTAACGCAGGCGCTCGCGGGAATCCAATCAAAAATTCTAATCAACGGTATAGAAACGTTTAGTTTGTCGAATCGGAAAATGCAGGGCATCATGGTAGTGTCTCGCCGGCAGGCGAATCCATTCGAGGTGACGTTGATGACCCGAATATCCACATTGAGCGCACTGCTTCTCCTGCCCCAGGCGGTTCCCGCACAGGCCGCCGACAAGATCGCAGAACTCGAGAAGGCGGTGGCAGCGGCCCAAATGTCGGCCGACAACGCCTGGATGCTTGTGAGTTCCGCCTTGGTGCTGATGATGACCGGGCCCGGGCTGGCCCTCTTCTACGGCGGGCTCGTCCGCCGAAAAAACGTTCTTGGCACCATGATGCACAGTTTCATCCTGATGGCGCTGGCGACTGTCCTGTGGGGAGTCGTCGGCTACAGCCTGGCGTTCGGCGGCAGCGGACCGCTTATCGGCAATTTCGATCACCTGCTGCTCAGCGGCGTCGGAACCGATGCGAACAGCGGCATTCCAGCGCTCACCTTCATGGTTTTTCAGTTGATGTTCGCCATCATCACGCCGGCGCTGATATCCGGCGCCTTCGCCGAGCGGATGAAGTTCAGCGCCATGTTGCTCTTCACTGTTCTTTGGTCCCTCGTCGTTTACTACCCGATGGCCCACATGGTCTGGGGCAGCGGCGGCCTGCTGAACGCCTTCGAGGCCGGACCGATCCCCTGCTTCGACTTCGCCGGCGGCACGGTGGTGCATGTCAGCTCGGGAGTTTCGGCGCTCGTTTGCGCCCTCTACATCGGGAAGCGCCGCGGCTTCCCCAGCGAGGCGATGAAACCCCACAACCTCGTGATCAGCTTGATCGGCGCCTGCCTGCTCTGGGTCGGCTGGTTCGGCTTCAACGCCGGCAGCGCCCTGAGCGCCGGGACGGGCGCCTCCACCGCCTTCGTCGCCACCCATTTCGGAGCCGCCGCGGCCACCCTCGGCTGGGTGGTCGTGGAGTGGATCCGCGACGGCAAGCCAAGCATGCTCGGGGCGATCACCGGCGCCGTCGCCGGCCTGGTCGGCATCACCCCGGCCGCCGGCTTCGTCACCCCTATGGCGGCTCTGGTGATCGGCTTCCTCGCCGGTGTGGTCTGCTACTGGATGGTGGCGGTGGTCAAGCACAAGTTCGGCTACGACGATTCCCTCGACGCCTTCGGCGTTCATGGAGTGGGCGGCACGGTGGGCGCAATTCTCACAGGCATCTTCGCCACCAAGGCCGTCGCCGATCCCCCGGACGGCTGGACCGGCCTCGGGCTCGTGGACGGCAACGCGTTCCAGATCGTCAACCAGGCGCTCGGCGTCCTGCTCACGTGGATTCTGGCCGCCGTCGCCACCTTTGTCATCCTCAAGATCTGCGACATCCTGCTCGGCGTTCGCGTCGATAGCGAAGAAGAAACGCAGGGTCTCGATCTGGCCATGCACGGCGAGGAGGCCTATAACTTCGAGTCGTAAGGGGGTTCGGACATGAAGAAGATCGAAGCCATCATCCAGCCGTTCAAACTTGACGAGGTCAAAGAGGCCCTGATCGGGATCGGCATCAACGGCATGACCGTCATCGAGGTTCGCGGCCACGGCCGCCAGAAGGGCCACAAAGAGGTCTACCGCGGCCAGGAGTACGTCGTGGACCTGTTGCCGAAAGTGAAACTCGAGCTTGTCGTATCCGACGCACGGGTGGATGAAGTCGTCCGCACGCTGACCGCCGCCGCGCGGACGGGAAAGATTGGCGACGGAAAGATCTTCATCAGCGAGGTCGCCGAAGCCATCCGCATTCGCAATGACGACCGGGGCGAAGCAGCGCTGTAGGTTGCCGGCCGCGCCCGCCTGGGAACAGCTCCGCGACCGGTTCCTGGCCACCGGTGACGCCACGGGCGTGCTCGAAACCAGAACTTCGTTCGTCGATCGTACGGTTCTATCGGCCTGGGAACAGACTCTCGCCCCCCTGTTTCCCGAGGGCCTGGCCTTGCTCGCCGTCGGCGGCTACGGCCGCGGCGAGCTGTTCCCCTACTCCGATGTGGACCTCCTCTTGCTGGTCCAGACAACGCCCGCCGGAGAACGGAGAGAGGCTCTGTCGGAGTTCCTGCGCACGCTCTGGGACGAAGGGCTGCGCCTGGCTCACTCGGTCCGCACCCCCAAGGAGTGCTGCACTCTCAACAGCGCGAACATCGAGCTGAGCATCAGCCTGCTCGACCAACGGCTTCTCGCCGGCGACCCGGCCCTCTACGAGGAATTCCGGAGGCGGTGGCCCCGGTTCCTTCATAGCCAGCGCCAGGCTCTAACCGACCATCTCTGCCGGCTCACCCGCTGCCGGCACGCGCAGTTCCACGACACCATCCATCATCTCGAACCGAACGTCAAGGAGACGCCGGGCGGACTCCGAGATGTCCACGTCCTCCGGTGGCTGGCGCTCTTGCAGGACGAGCCGCCCGCGGAGCGCCCCGGCTGGGCCGACGTCTCTCACGCGCGCAGTTTCCTCGCCACTCTCCGCTGCTTTCTTCACTTCCGGGCCGGCCGCGACGACAACATTCTGACCTTCGAAGCCCAGGACGAGCTCGCCCGGCAGCCCTTCCGGCCGGGAGACGAGCCGGCGACGCTAATGCGTCATTACTACTTCCACGCCCGCACGATTCACCGGGCCATCCGCCGCGCGGCGGAAGCGAGCGAAGGGCGCAACAGCTCCCTGTTCAAGAACTTTCAACGCTGGCGCTCGCGCTTGTCGAACACGGACTTCACCGTGCTGCGGGAGAGAGTCTTTTTCCGCGCGCCGGGGGCGCTGCCGCATGACCCGGAGCTCGTGCTGCGGCTCTTCGAGTTCTCGGCGCGGCATGGCTTGGGGGTTTCCCTCGACGCCGAGCGCCGTATCCACGACCATCTGCCGGCGCTCGAGAGCTACTTTTCCGACAGCCGCTCCCACTGGGTGGCTTTAGGGCGAATCCTGGCGCTTCCCTATGCGCCGGCCGCCTTGCGGGGCATGCAGGAAACGGGCGTCCTGGCGGCTGTCTTTCCGGAATGGCGCCGGATCGAGTGCCTGGTGGTGCGCGATTTCTACCACCGTTACACGGTGGACGAGCACACTCTCGTGGCTATTGAAGCGCTCCACGAACTCCGCCGGGCCGAACACGGCCTGCGGCGACAATTCGCCGGACTCCTCGCGGAAGTCCCGGAGCCGGAGTTGCTTTCGATGGCGCTCCTGTTTCACGACGTCGGCAAGGCGGCGCGCGACGGAGAGCATACCCGGCACAGCGTCGAGTGGGCGGCGCAAGCTTTGGAACGCGTCCAGTTGCCCGTCCGGAAGCGCAACCGCGTCTTGTTCCTGATCGAGCACCACTTGGCGCTCTCGGCCGCTATCTCGACGCGCGACGTCAACGACCCCGCCGTGATCCGGAGCCTGGCCCACGTTGTCGGCTCGGTCGAGCGCCTCAAGGACCTGGTGCTGATCACGTACGCCGACGTCAGTGCGGTAAACCCGGCGGCGATGTCGCCTTGGCGCATGGAGCAGCTCTGGATGCTCTACCTGTCGGTGTACAACGAGCTGACCCGTGAGCTGGAGAGGGAGCGTATCCATGGAGCGCCGGTCTCGCCCGAGCAGGCGGCGTTCGTGGAGGGCTTTCCGAACCGCTACCTGCGTGTCCACACCGAGGAGGAGATCGCCGTCCATTTGGAACTCGCGCGGCGCGCCGAAACGCGGGGAGCGGCCGTTCGCATCGAGCGCTGTAACGGAGTCTACGAGCTGACGGTCGCCGCCCACGACCGGCCACGGTTGTTCGCGTCGTTGGCTGGCGCGCTGGCGGGTTTCGGACTGAACATCTTGAAGGCGGAGGCCTTCTCGAACGCCGCCGGCCTGGCGCTCGACACGTTCACGGTGGAAGACCCGAACCGCAATCTCGACTTGAACCCGGTCGAGGTGGAGCGCCTGGAGCTGACCCTGGAACGGGTGGCTACCGGACGGCTCCGGGCGCGGGATCTGTTGCGGACCCGGCCTTCCCCGCCGCCAGCGAACCGGTCAGTGCGGATCCAGCCTCACGTGTCGTTCAACAACGCCGCCTCGGAGACGGCGACGCTCGTCGAAGTGACCGCGGAAGACCGGCCCGGACTGCTCTACGATCTGGCCCGCACCCTCAGCGACGCCGGCTGCAACATCGAGGTGGTCCTGGTCGATACCCAGGCCCGTAAGGCGATCGATGTGATCTACGTCACCGAAGAGGGGCGGAAGCTGAGCTCCGCGAAAGCGGCCGCGTTGCAGGAGATCCTGCTGAGAGCGGCCGGGCCGAAATGACGGCATGACTCAGCGCACTGCCTGTTCCATGGCCTCAAGGGCCCTCTCGCAGCCGGCGCGGTCCACGTCGAAGTGGGTGACCATCCGCATCAGCGACGGGTTGATGCCGTTGGCGAGCACCCCGCGCTCCTTCAAGCGGCGGCTGATCTCGAACGACTCGACGCCGGTCGCGCTGACGTCGAAGACGAGGATGTTGGTCTGGACTCTGGCCGGATCGATCGAGATGCCAGGGATGCGCGCCAGACCCTCGGCCAGGAAGCGGGCGTTGGCGTGGTCCTCGGCGAGCCGGGCGGTCATCTTCTCCAGCGCGATCAGCCCGGGGGCAGCAAGAACGCCCGCCTGTCGCATTCCGCCGCCGAGCCGCTTGCGGTATAGGCGCGCCCGGGCCATGTCCTCGCGGGTTCCCACGAGCAGCGAGCCCACCGGCGCGCCCAGGCCCTTCGAGAGGCAGAACATGACAGTATCGGCCTTGGCGCACAGCTCGGCGGCGCTGATGCCCAGGTACGTGGCGGCGTTGAAGATGCGGGCGCCGTCCAGGTGGACCTTCAGACCAAGGTTGTGCGCCTCGTCGCAGATCTCGTCGATCACCTCCTTCGGGGTAACCACCCCGCCGGCGATGTTGTGGGTGTTCTCCAACTCGATGAGCCCAGTGGGGGCGAAGTGGGCGTGGAGCGGGCGGTACTCCTTCTGGATGTCGGACCAGCGCAGGATACCGTCTGGAGTCGGGATCGGCCGCGCCAGGCAGCCCGAGAACCAGGCCATCATCGCCAGCTCGTAGTTCATCACGTGGGACCGGGCCTCGCAGATCACTTCCTGGCCGTGGGTGGTGTGAAGCTTGACGGCGATGGTGTTGCCCATCGAGCCGGTGGGCACGAACAGGGCCGCTTCCTTGCCGAGGATCTCGGCGGCGCGGGCCTCCAGCCGGTTCACCGTAGGGTCCTCGCCGTAGACGTCGTCGCCGACTTCGGCTTCGGCCATCGCCCGGCGCATCTCCGGCGTGGGCCGGGTCACGGTGTCGCTGCGAAGATCGATCCACTGTGTCGAGTCGTTCATGCTGCGAGAAACTCCTGGAATACTTCATTGGACAGCAAGACGCCGCGGTCTGTCAGCCGCAGCCGTCCGCCGGACTCTTCGAGAAGGCCCGCCCGGACGAACCGCTTGATGGCCGCCGCGTACCGCCGCCGCTCATCGGCGTCGAGCCGGATGCCTTCGGTAAGGCGCAGGCCCAGGAAGAAGCGCTCGTCGGGCACGGCCTCGGAGGTCTCGACCGTCGGCGGCAGGCCGCGCCGGAAGCGGTCCACGTACTCGCGGGCCGTCTCGGCGTTCCGGCGCCGGAGGCGGCCGTCGTAGGAGTGAGCATCGGCCCCGAATCCCGCGTACGGCTCCAGCCGCCAGTACTTGAGATTGTGGAGCGACTCCTGGCCCGGACGGGCGAAGTTCGAAATCTCGTAGCGGCGTAACCCCATCCCGGCCAGCGCCGCGACCGCCCGCTCGTAGAGGAGCGCGACGGTCTCCTCGTCCGGAACGTCGCCCGCGCCGTAGCGCGAGCCCCCGGCCAGCAACTCCCGTCCGAGCCGGCTCTTGCCGTCGATCTCGAGCATGTAGACCGAGACGTGCCCGGGCGCGATCCGCTCGATCCATTCGAGCGACTCCTCCCAACTCGCCGGCGTCTGCCCCGGCAGCCCGGCGATCAAATCGATGTTGACGCGCTCGATTCCGGCATCGCGGAGAATCTCGACCGCCGCGGCCACCGTAGCCGCCGTGTGCCGCCGGCCCGTCCGCTGGATCTCGCGTTCGACGAACGACTGGACGCCCAGGCTCGCCCGGGTGATGCCGCAGCGTGCCCACGCCGCCGCCTTGCCCGGAGTGACGTCGTCGGGCGCCGCTTCGATGGTCGCCTCGCGCCAGGGCCGTCCGGGGACGAGAGCGAGCAGGCGCTCCAGATCAGCCGGATCGAGACGGTCCGGCGAACCGCCGCCGAGATAGGCCGTCTCCGGCGTCCACTCCCAGCGGTGGGCGGCGACCTCGGCCAGAAGCGCCTCGAAGTACTCCCGTTCTTCGGCCGCCCGCCCCACACGCGAGGCAAAGTTGCAGTAGGTGCACTTCTGGCGGCAGAACGGATAAGAGATGTAGACGCCTGCCATCGCTTCGGAGTTCGGCCGCGGGGATCAGAGTCGCACCGGCCGACCGAGCTGCTTACCGATCAGGTCACCAATGAGCTCCTTGAGGGTGCGGCCGGTCTCGGAGTGTACGAAGGCGCCGCGGCCCTCGTCCCAGTCGAGCTTGTAGCTGGTGGCCAGCGCCGAAAGCCAGATCTGGCGGACGGCGCTGTTGGGGCTGACGACGAACTTGCCCGGCGGATCGTCGAACTCGATCGTCAGGGCGCCGGCCTGGAAATCCGGCTCGAATCCGTGCTCGTCGGCAGCCGCCCCGAGCGCCTGGTCCAGCTCTTCGAGCGCCTCGTCAGCCTTGATCTGGAACTCATGCTCGTCCATAAATCTTGCACCCTCCCGTTCCCGGCCACAGCCGGCTCAAGACCGCTTGCCGAACGCCAGCCGTGGCGGCGGAGAACTTTTCGGCCCCGTGGCGCATCTGTTAAGGTTGAACGTACCCATGGAGCCGGTCGCCGTCCCGCACACGGAATTCCCGCACACAAGCAAGCTGGTCACCGATTACCTCTACCATTATCACCGGGTAGCCCCCTTTTACGGGGGCAACCCCTACGACGAGAGAGCCTACCAGGCGGCGGCCTCGCGGATCGACTTCCCCGCACGCCGGCGCGAGGCGCTGGTGGCCGCCCTGCGGGAGATCAACGGCGACCACCCGTCTCTCGAAAAGCTGGCGCGGCCGGGAACCGTGGCGGTGGTTACCGGCCAGCAAGCGGGCCTGTTCACAGGCCCCTGCTACACCGTCTACAAAGCCCTCACGGCGGTAAAGCTGGCGCGGAACTTGTCGAGCCGGGGGGTGGCCGCGGTGCCCGTATTTTGGATCGCCACCGAGGATCACGACTTCGCCGAGGTGAGCCACTGCTGGGGCTTCGACGCCTCGCTGAACCCGGTCCCGTTTCAGATCTCCGGCGACGCCTCTCATCGTCCCGTGGGGACGATTCGCCTCGAGAATCCGCCCCTGAACGAGCTGCGGACCTCGCTGAGCGCCTTGCCCTACGGGGACGAGGTCGCTACTGTCGCCGAGTTGTGCTACGCGCCGGGCCGGACGATGGGCGCGGCGATGATGGAGTTGCTCAAGCGCATCCTGCCCGAGTGTCTCCTGTACCTGGACCCGCTGCAGCCGTCGATCCGCTCCCTGGCCGCGCCGCTGATCCGCGAAGCCCTGGCAATGGCGGACGAGCTGCGCGAGAAACTGAAACTGCGGGTGCGGGAGCTGGACGGCGCCGGCTACCACGCGCAGGTGCGAGTTGACAGGAACTCCTCGCTGCTCTTTCTGCTCGAAGACGACCGTCGGCTCCTGCTTCGGAAGCACGGAAGTGCCTACACGGCGGGGGAACGCAGCTACACGGAGGGGGAGCTGGCGGCGCGGGCGGAGTGTCTCTCGCCCAACGCCCTGCTCCGGCCGGTGGTGCAGGACTACATCCTGCCCACGGCGGCATACGTGGCCGGACCAGCGGAGATCGCCTACTTCGCCCAGTCCCAGGTTTTGTTCGAAGCGCTGGTTCACCGGATGCCGGTGGTCGTGCCCCGGGCCAGTTTCACGATCCTGGATTCGCGGGCGGCGAAACTCATGAAGCGTTACGGGCTGCGCATCTCGGATTTCTTCCATGGCCTGGCCCACCTCGAAGAGAAGATTGCGGCACGCTTGATCCCCGCCGAGCTCGAGGAGGCGATCCTATCGACCACTGAGTCCGTGGCCGGACACATCGAGGAGCTCCGGGAAAAGCTCGACCAGTTCGACCCCACGCTGGCGGCCGCTGTTGACAAGAGCCGCGCCAAGATTCTGCACCAGCTCGCCAAGATCGAGCGCAAGGCGGCGCGGGAAGCCATGCGGCGCGAGAACCGGGCGGAGGCCGACGCGGCGTACCTGTACAACTTGATCTATCCGAAAAGGCGCCCACAAGAACGCTTCTACACGGTACTCCCCTTCCTGGCGCGCCATGGCCTTGATTTTCCGAACCGCGTTTATGACAATGTGCACTTGGACCGCCGGGACCACCTCGTCTTAACCGTTTAAGACAAGCGTTTTCCCCAAAGCGGACCACTGTCTCCCGAGAACCAGAGATCATGCGAACCAACAAAATCAAACAAGCCTTGGCGGATGGCAAGACCGTGATCGGCTGCGCCTTCAACACGATCCGCTCCCCAGAAGTGGCGCGGATCCTGGCGGCGGCCGGTTTCGACTACGCCTATTTGGATGCCGAGCACGGCACCTTCGACTTCGAGACGATCCATGACATCGCCCGCGCCGCCGACGACGCTGGGCTGACGCCGCTGGTGCGCGTGGCGGACCTGCAGTATTCGCTCGTGGCCCGCGCGTTGGACAACGGCGCGATGGGCGTGATTTTCCCCCGGGTCGAGTCCCGCGAGATCCTCGAGCGGGCGGTGAGCTGGTGCCGTTTTCCGCCCGAGGGCGTCCGCGGCTTCGGCATTACGCCAAGCCATTTGCAGGTCCGCTATCAGAAGGCGTCGATCGGGGACGTGGCCAAGCACATCAACGAGAACACGCTGGTGGTGCTGCAGATCGAAACCGCCCTGGCGGTGGAGCGGCGTGACGAGCTGCTCTCGACGCCCGGCCTCGACGTGGTGATGATCGGGCCGGTGGACCTCTCCATCTCCCTGGGGGTGCCCGGCGACTTCTTTCACCCGAAGATGGAAGAGGCGATCGTAAAGATTCGCGACAGCGCCTTGGCGCACGGCGTAGTGCCGGGCATACAGACGCGGCCCATCGAACTCGCGCGCCACTGGATGGAACGCGGGATGCGCTTCGTCGGCTGCGGAGCGGAGACGGGAATGCTGCTGCAGGGCGCCAGGTCGATCGTGAACGGGCTGCGCTCGTGAAACGGGGCCGAGGGCGCCCGCCGGCGTCTAATCCCCCGCATCCGGCTCCGGCGGCGAAATGCGGAAGAGGCGGCGCAGGCCGTCGGCTATCGCCGTCCTGGCATCCAGGACCAGACTGAAGAGGCTGGGCACGACGAACAGAGTGAAAACCGTCGAGACGATCAACCCGCCAACGACGACGGAACCCAAGCCGCGGTAAAGCTCCGAGCCCGGACCAGGGAACAGTACCAACGGCAACATGCCGAAAACGGAAGTGCCGACCGACATGAAGATCGGCCGGATTCGGGTACCGGTGGCGTCCCGAATCGCTTCACGAGGCGGCATCGAGCGGTCCCGGATGTTGTTCAGCGACTGGTGGACGATGAGGATGGCGTTGTTGACCACCGTGCCGACGAGGATGACGAAACCGAGCATCGTCAAGATGTCCAAGGCCTGATAGCCGATGAAGCGGTTCAC
Source organism: uncultured Solibacteraceae bacterium (assembly GCA_964461995.1). Classification (GTDB taxonomy): domain Bacteria; phylum Acidobacteriota; class Terriglobia; order Bryobacterales; family Bryobacteraceae; genus JALSRK01. The sequence goes on along the minus strand of CAYWXL010000076.1, from coordinate 6,881 downwards.
GGCACCGAGGCCGAGGAAGCCGCCCGCTGCGGCCAGCGGCACGCTGAACATGATCACGAAGGGATACAGGAAGCTCTCGAACAGCGCAGCCATTAGCAGGTAGGTGATCGCGATGGCCAGCAGGAAGTTCAGCTTGAAACTGTTGAAGGTCTGGGTCAGCTTGTCGGCGCTGCCTGCGAGGTGGGTGCGGTAAAGCCCGCCGAGACGGCCCTGCTGGTACATGGGCTTCAAGATGTCGTTCTCGACGATCTCCATGGCCTGCTCAAGAGGCATATGTTCGGGCGGCGTGAGCTGGATGGTGATGGCCCGCTCGCGCTCCCGGTGATGAATGGTCGTCGGGCCGGTGGTCTCGATGACCCGCGCCACGGAACCCAAGGTCACGAGGCGGCCGGCAGGGGTGGCGATGGGCATCTGTTCCAGCAAGTGGGTGCGGTGCGCGAAGCTTTTCTCGGCCATTACCTTCAGGTCGATCTCCCGCCCCTGGTACTGGTAGTCCGTGGCCTTGGCGCCGTCCACCAGAGCGCTGACGGCGAACCCCAGGTCGCGGTTCGAAAGGCCGAGTTCAGCGGCGCGGCGCCGGTCCGTGATCACCTGCACCTCGGGACTACCCAAGTCCAGCGAAGGAATGGGCCGGGCCTGCGCCCCGGGCAACGTTTGCATCACCCGTCCGAAGACCTCCCTGCCGAGCGAGATCAGGTGCTCGATATCCGGACCCGTGATGTCGATATCGATGTTCCGGCCGGCGCCCAAACCGCGCTGGAAGATCGAGGCCTGCTGGATGAAGCCGATCGCCCCAGGTATGGAGCTGGTGACTTTCTGAAACTCGGGGATGAGTTCCCGGGCGCGCTCTGGGTCCCTCGATCGAATGCCCATGAAACAGTTCTCGTGGAGGGCGATGAAGAAGAACCCGTCCACGCCGCCGCCGGGCAAGTCTTTGGACTTTTCCGGAGGCGTCTCCCACAAGTAGGAAAGCCGCTCGACGTAGTGGTGGCGCAGGCTCGCCACCTCTTCGAGATTCTGGCCGGGAGACGGCATCAGGACGCCGAAAACGAAATTGACGTTGCCCCGGGGCAGATATTCGATCTTCGGCATCAAGGCCACGCTGACCAGGAACGCCACGGCGGTGAGCCCGACGACGACGAGAATCCGCCGGAAGACGCCGCCGCAGAGCCAGTAGACGAGATCCGTCAAGCGGTGCGTCAAGCCCTCGGCGATGCGGGCGAGGCCGAAGAGGTTGTGGAATCCGAACCGCGCGTAACGTTTGTCCTCGACGTGCAGCACCTTGGCCGAGAGCGACGGGATCACCGTGATCGCCACGATCAAGCTCAGGCCCACGGCGAAGCTGATCGCGATGGCGATGTCACGGAAAAGCTGGCCGGCCTCTTCCTCAACGAAGACGATGGGGACGAAAACCGCGATCGTCGTCAGCGTGGATGCCAGCACGGCTCCCCATACCTCGCTGGCCCCGTCGTAGGCGGCCTGGAACCGGCTCTTGCCCATCTGGCGGTGGCGGTAGATGTTCTCCAGCACGACGATCGAGTTGTCCACGACCATGCCGACGGCGAAGGCGAGGCCGGCGAGGCTAATGACATTCATGCTCCGGCCGAACCAGAGCATGGCGAGAAATGTCCCGACCATGCTCACCGGAATGGCCACGGCGACCACGAGGGTGCTGGTGACGCTGCGCAAAAAGAGTAGCAGAACGACCACCGCCAGCCCGCCGCCGATGAAGAGACTCTGGCGGACGAGGTTGATGGAGCTTTCGATGTAGTCGGTCTCGTCGTAGACCTGGATCAACTGCAGGCCGCGGGGCGCTAGCAATTCGCGGTTCAGGCGCTCCACGACAGCGCGGAGATCCTCCATCACCCGAAGGACGTTCTCGCCGGGCTCCTTAGCCGCGGCCACGGCGATCATCGGGTCGCCGAAGTAATAAGGCTCGGCCAGAGGTTTCCGGAACCCGAGCTCCACCCGAGCGACGTCACGAACGTAGATGGGAACGCCGTTGCGGACGGCGATGACGACGTTTTCGATCTCCTCCGGTGAAGAGTACTCACCAACGGTCCTGACAATGTAACGGCGCTTGCCCTCGGAAAAGTCGCCGCCCGAGTAGTTGCGGTTCTCGCGCTCGAGGGCGGCGCCGAGCTCGTTGAGGGTCACCCGGCGGGCAGCCAGCTTCTCGGGATCGACGATGACTTGCATCTCGCGCCGGCGGCCGCCGAAGATATTGGCCTGAGCGAGACCGGGGACGCGCTCGAACTCGGGCTTGATATAGTCGTCCACGAAGTCGTAGAGGGAGGAAATATCTCCCTGGAACGGCTTTTCTCCGCCAGGCTGAAGAATAAACCAGGCTATTGCGTTGGCTTCGGCGGCGACGGTGAAGATGACGGGCTTCTCCGCGTCCGGAGGATAGCTCGGCACCTGCTGGAGACGATTGGAAACCTTCAGCAACGCGGCGTCCTCATCGGTGCCGATGCGGAACGTCAATACAATGGAGCCGGAGCTGTCCGAGCTGGAGCTTTCCATTCGGACGACGCCCTCGAGCCCCTTGAGCTGTTCCTCCTGCTCGTCGATGATTTCGCGCTCAATCTCCTCCGGGCTGGCCCCGGGCCAGAAGGTCTGCACGGTGATCTGGGGCTCCTCGACGGTGGGCGTCAACTGGACCGGAATCCGGCGTAGCGCCAGGGAGCCGAACAGCGCCAAGAGGATTACGCCCACGGCGGTGGTGACCGGATAGCGGATGGCGTCGTGGACCAGCTTCATGGCGCGGGGTACTCCACTGGCTGCCCTTGTACCTTCTGGCCGGGCTGCAGCCGCTCATTGCCGCGGGTGATTACTTTCATTCCAGGCGTGACCGGACCTTTCACCTCGACCCAATCGCCGGCCGCCGCGCCGAGCTTGACGGGTACCGGCTTGGCCGTTCCGTCGCCGTCGAGGAGGTAGACCATCGCCTGCGGCCCGCGGCGCACGATGGCATCCTTAGGCACGATCGTCGCCGAGCGGGCGGACGATCCACGGCGCGACAAGCCCTCCAGACGGACCTGGGCGAGCAAACCAACCGCCAGTCCGTCCGACGGCACCCGAATCTTGATCGGGAAGGTGCGCGCCTGGTCATCGGCCTTCGGGATGACGGCGCTGATCCGGCCCCGCACGGTCCGGCCTCTCAAAGCGTCGAAACGGACCAAGGCAGACAAGCCGGGACGGACCGAAGCGAAGTACTGCTCGGGGACCTCGGCTTCGACGACCAGCTCCTCGAGCGACAGCAGCTCCACCACCGCGTCCCCGACGCCGAGCCATTGCCCCACCTCCGTGTGACGGGCGACGACCACGCCGGAAAACGGCGCCTTGATGACGCTGCACTCGATGTCGTAACGGATGCGCTCTATCTGGGATTTCAGGTTTTCCACGCGGCCTTCCCAGGCATTCAGCTCGTAGCGAGTGTCGTCGAGCTGCTGCCGGCTGAAGACGCCGGAGTCGAAAAGCTCCTTAGAGCGCGCGAAATTCCGCTCAGCCAGTTTCCGGCGGGCTTCCGCTTCTTTGAGCTGCGCCTCGGTGGCGGCTAGATCGATCTCCCGGCTGCGGGTTCTCAATCGGGCCAGCACCTGGCCTTTTTCGACGCGGTCGCCGTCACGAACCGGAAATTCCTCGACCAGACCCGAGATTTCGCTAGCCACGAGCGAAGTTACGTCGGTCGCCACAGCGCCGGGAAGGGTCAGACTTTGGCGAATCCGAAACTGCCTCGCCTCGGTGTAGCCGACCGGCGTCGGGGGGCGCCCCGGCTGCGCCGATAAAAGCTGCGCGGCAAGCAACGACAATAGGGCGAGACCAGTGAAAAACCTCATACGACCTTCCCTGACAGCGGGAGCGAGCAACACTCCATTCCTTCCAGCTTACACCGCTCCAAGACGGGAGAACATCGGACCGATTCCTGTCACGCCGCCGCAAACGTCCGGATCGTAATCTGGTGAGGATGAGCATCATTAAACGGCTCTGGGATGCGCTCAGCCAGGAAGAGGCGGAGCGGGATCCGGAGTTCCGCGGAGATCTCCAGCGCCGAAGCTGGCTTGGGCTGAAAACCGTCGGCTGGGCGCTGGTAGCGGCGCCGCTGGTGATGCTGACGGTGATGCGGATGACGTTCCCCGAGACGGCGACCCCGGCCTCGGCGGCGCTGACACTGTCAGTCTCGGCGGTGGGCGCGCTGACGCTTGGATGGCAGAAGACCGGCAAGTTTCGGCAGCACGCCCGTAGCGGGGCGTTTCTCGTCTCGGTGGTAGTCTCGTGGGCTTCGATCTCCAGCTTGTTGCTTCGCGCCTCCAAGGAGCCGGTGTTTCTCTACCTGATCAGCGCCGAGGTGGCGGTGGTGCTGCTCATCGTTTTGCTGGCGATACCGTTCCGGCCGGTGCAGGTGCTGCTCATCGGACTGCTGGCGGAGCTCTACTGCGGCGTTTCGTTCCACTGGGCGGTGCGCTCGGGTCTGTTGCCCTCGACGGAGGGCGGCGACGTCAACCTCCTGTTCCTGTCGCTGCTCACGGCGCTCTCCACCGGGGTTTCCGTCGGCCGCTACCAGCAGGTGCGAGAAAGCTACGCGGCGTACAAGCGTCAACTGGAGGCCGCCGAGCGGCTGCGCGACGCGCAATGCCGAATGGTACTCTCGGACACGGCGGCGTCGATGGGCCGGCTGGCGGCGGCCTTGAGCCACGAGCTGAACAATCCTCTCAGCGTGCTCAAGAGCAGTCTGGACACGATGAAAGGTCTGATCATCGAGGACCGGCCGACGCCCCCGGACAAGCAGGCCGCCCTCGAGCGGATGAAAGCGCAGCTATGCCGCAATGCCCAGGAGGCGGTGGAGCGCCTGCAAGGCATCGTGGCCCGGATGCAGCGCTTCACGAACCTGGACCGGGCGGAAATCTTGCCGGTGAACCTGAACGAGCTACTCGAAGACGTGGCGGAGATCGTCAAGGACGCTCTGGGCAAGCCGGTGACGTTCCGGTGGGACCGCCGGCCGATACCGGAGGTCATGGTGAAGCCTCAACTAATGAGCGCGGCGTTCTCGGCGATCCTGACTCATGCGGCCCAGGCGGGCGGCGAGGAGTCTAAGGTGCAGGTGGGGACCCGACTGAAGGGCGACCACATCCAGGTGGAGGTCCGGCGCCGGGACGCCGGCGGGACCGGCAACACCAGAGAGATGACCATGGAACCGGCCTTCCGCGTGGAAGATAACCGGATAGCGGCGTCGAACTGGAACCTGTTCGCCGCCCGGCAAATCGTCCACCAGCACGGCGGCGACGTCGAGATCCGAACGGACCAGGACGGCGCGCCCGTCGTGGAAGTTACGCTACCAGCGACGCGGCTCGCCCGGCTCTAATCTCCCGGCCGGGCGGGGGGTCCGAAGCCAGTACATCTCACCGGCTCGGGCAAGGCAGCACGTGAGGGGGCGGAGCGCTCGGCTCAGGCGCCGCCCTCCTCCTCGTCGAATCGCCCTTCCTTCATGGCCTGGAGCCGTTCTTCCTTGCGCTTGGCCCGTTCGGCGGCGCGCTTGATCAGCTTGGCGTCCACGAGTTCCAGAAGCGCCTGTTCCGCTCCGTCACCCTTCCGGGGACCGATGCGAACAATGCGGGTGTAGCCCCCGTCGCGCTGGCCGAACCGGGCCCCGAGGGTGTCAAAGAGCTTCTTGACGGCCGACGGGGTATTGAGAAAAGCGGCCGCCTGGCGCCGGGCGTGCAGGGTGTCGCGCTTGGCCAGCGTGATCATCTTGTCCACCAGCGGGCGCGCGGCCTTGGCCTTGGGCACGGTGGTAATGATGCGCTCATGCTCGATGACGTTGGTGACCAGCGAGCGGAGCAACGCTCGCCGGTGCGCCGGGTTTCGTTGGAGTTTGTATCCACCCTTTCTGTGTCTCATGCTGCTTCCGATGCCCTTTCCGCCGTTGGATTACGCTCCGCCCTCCTGGGAGCCACCCACGGGGGTGGCGTGGCCCGATTCGAACGTCACCGGCTGGCCGGAAGGCGTGACCAGCCGTCCCTGGGAATCGAACTTCATGCCGAACTGCAGGCCGAGGCTCGCCAGGATGTCCTTGATCTCGTTAAGGGACTTGCGGCCGAAGTTCTTGGTCCGGAGCATCTCGGCCTCGGTTTTCTGCACGAGGTCGCCGATCGTCTGGATGTTGGCGTTCTTCAAGCAGTTGTAAGAGCGGACGCTGAGCTCGAGCTCCTCGACAGAGCGGTTGAGGATCTCCTGCATCTGGCTCATGGCGGCCTCGACAGGCTCGGCCTCGGGCTCCTCGAGCTCCTCAAAGTTGATGAAGATGGTCATGTGGTCGCGCAAGAGTTTGGCGGCCTGGCCGACGGCGTCCTGCGGAGAGATGGCGCCATTGGTCCACACTTCGAGGGTGAGCTTGTCGTACTCGGTCATCTGGCCGAGGCGCGCATTCTCGACGGTGAAGTTGGCCTTGCGGACGGGAGAGTGGACCGAGTCGATGGGGATGAAGCCGAGGGGCAGATCCTCATCGTAGTTCCGGTCGGCGCTGACATAGCCGCGCCCCATCTTCAGGCGCATTTCCACGATGAGCTTGCCGCCCTCGCCGACGGTGGCGATGTGAACATGGCGGTCGAGGACCTCGACGCCTTGGTCGGTCTCGATTTGTCCGCTCAGCACCTCGCCGGGCTCTTCGATGTGCAGGCGCGCGGTGCGGACCCCCTCCCCGGTCATCCGGAACGGCACCTGCTTGAGGTTGAGGATGACGTCAGTGGCATCCTCGGTCACGCCGGGGATCGGGCTGAACTCGTGGGCGACGCCTTCGATCCGGACGGCGGTGATAGCGGCTCCTTCGATCGAGCTGAGCAAGATGCGGCGCAAGGCCACACCGATGGTCGTTCCGAAACCCC
>CAYWXL010000075.1:0-19291 GCA_964461995.1 uncultured Solibacteraceae bacterium | reverse complement strand
AGGTGCCCATGCACATCGGCAATGGCCGGCGCAAGAACACGCCTCAAGCCGTCCGCAGCGGCATAGTCTGCCGGCTCTACCATCCGGGCTTCGCACCTTGCGGGAGAGAGAGTCACGAATGGAACTGAGCGGCCCGGCGGCCACCACTGTAAAACGGCCCGGCCTCACGAAAGTCCCCACGGGAATCCGCGGAATGGACGAAATCCTGCACGGGGGGCTACCTGAGAACCGCACGACGGTAGTTGTCGGCTCCCCCGGAACAGGGAAGAGCATCTTCTGTCTGCAATTTCTTTGCGAAGGCGCCTCGAACGGCATTCCTGGGCTGTTGGTGAGTTGCGAGCAATCCGTCGAAGCCTTGCGGGCCGACGCGGCGTCCATCGGCCTTGATTTACCTGCCCTGGAGGAGAAAGGCGTCCTCACCCTGTTGTCAGCCGAGTTTCCCGCAGACTCGGAAGTGATCGGAGATTTCCGGTTCGACCCGCTGTTGCAACGGATTTTCAGCGTCATCGAACGCCGGGGTGTCCGCCGGATCGCGATTGACGAGCTGGACCTGCTGCTCCGCCTCTACGAGGATCCGGCAGCGGCGCGCCGGGAGCTCTACCGGATCCAACGCGCGTTGCGCGCCCGCGAGGCCACGCTCGTACTCACTGCCAAGACGTTCCATTGGTCACCGGGGGCTTCGTGGAGTCCGCTGCTCCACTTCATGGCCGAAACGGCGGACTGCCTGCTCGAACTCAGTCAGCGCGTGGAGGCGCAGATCACCACCCGGCGGCTGAGGGTGCTGAAATACCGGGGCTCGGCGTTCATCCCGAACGAGTGCCCGTTTGTCATAACCGAGAATGGCTTGATCGTCATACCTGTAGCTATCGCTGGCCTGGGCCAGGGCCCCATGGCGCGGAAGATCACCAGTGGATACCGATGGCTGGATGCGCTGTTGGGGGGCGGGTTCAGCGTGGGAGCCGAGGTCCTGATCGCCGGCGAACCGGGGACGGGGAAAACGACGCTCGCCGCAACATTCGCCAAAGCAGCGTGCGACCGCGGCGAAAAGGTGCTTTACCTGAGTTTCGAGGAGCCCGAGCATAGTCTTCTGCGCAATCTGCGCCGAGTGGGGGTGGACCTGCGACCGGCTGTCGAGGCTGGGAAGCTGCTGTTCCGGGCGGTGGTCCCGGAGTCAGTGGGAGTGGAACAGCACCTGGCGGAGACGGTCGCCCTGACGGCGCAGTTTCAGCCGAAGCACATCGTCGTGGACGCGGTATCGGCGTTCCTGCGGATGGGTTCTTCTCAAGGGGCGCACGACTACCTGATCCGCCTTGGGAATATTTGCCGGCAACGGCGGATCACAGCGATCTTTCTCAGCGAACTGACCGGGGAGCTGGGTGAGCGGTCACTCAGCATTGCGTACCTGTCCTCGATTGCGGACACGGTGCTGGTATGCCGGTACGAACACGATGAGCGGGGATACCGGAGAGTGTTGCGAGTCTTGCGATCCCGGGGATCCGCTCACTCGACGGCATCTCAGGAATACGAGATCACGGGCAAAGGGCTGTCTCCCGTCGGGAGCGACGGCTCGAAGTTCAGTGCAGCGGCAGCGCACTGATCCGGGCCTGGCTCTTGTCCACTGGCGGCTGACCATCGCAGAGCGAGACACGAGTCCGGCTCCTCGGGCCGACCGCTGAAGGCCTGAGCAGCGGCAGGGGTCAGTTTCCAGCGGGGCGGGCAAGCGCCGATTCTCCTGGGAGCGTCCTACGCCGCTGCCGAGTCGCCGGAGAGTGAGGAAGGAGGTGTTCGACCATGAGGAGCGACAGATGACACAGTTCACGGCAGCGAAGAAAGCCCGAGGAGGAGCGGAGGAGTTCGTGTTTCAGCTCTTCGTATACGGTTCGGCGGCGGCATCGTTGACGGCGCGCCGGACACTGGAGCTGATTCGGGACAAGTACTTGCTGGGCCGTTGCGCAGCCGCCGTGATCGACGTCGCGGAAGACCCCGAAGCGGCGATCCTTCATGGGATACTGGCGACGCCTACGCTGCTGGTGTCAAGGGGGGAGGAAACACAGAGAATCGTCGGGAGTCTCGATGACCCGACCCGGGTTCTTACGGCTCTTGGAATCCCGGTCGTGGCTGGTCAGAGCGGGGAAGAAACGTTGACGGACTAAATACTCGCTCATGGTCAAACGGAGGCATGAACGAAGTACTTCCCGCGCACACGGTGATTTTGTTGACCCCGGATCCGATAGAAGCCAATCAGATTCGCGACTCACTTTCGAAAGGGGGCAAGGCGGTCCGATGCCTGGCTGCCGCCACGCCGGACCAGGCGGTTGTCCACTGGCGGCAGCATGGGGCCGACGCCTTGTTCTTGCCATTGTTGTCAGAGCCGCAGCGCGGGCTTCGTTGGATCGACGAGCTGCGAAGCCTGGGCCTGCGGTTGCCCATCGTCGCCGTCGTCGGGGACGAGCAAGAGGGGCTTGGCGCCGACGCTGTCCGGCGGGGAGCGGAGGACTACGTCATGCGGAATCAACTGAGCGGGGTTTCACTGAAACAGTTCTTCGCCGACGCAAGCCGGCGCGGTGGCGGCAAAGGGACGCAGCTAGAAGCTTCTCAAGATTTCCGTGACCTGATTCACCTGAGTCCGGATGGCGTAATCGTGGTAGACCATTCCGGGGTGGTGAGATATGTGAACCCGGCTAGCGAGCGCCTGTTCGGAACGGAGGCGGAAAAGCTGGTGGGGTCTCAGTTCGGACAGCCTGTGGTATCAGGGGAAGTCACCGAGCTGGTGATTCCTTCCAAGAAAGGCTCCCAGTCCCACGTGGAAATGCGGGTGGCGGAAGTGCGTTGGGAGGGGAAGCCGGCCCGGGTGGCGCTGCTGCGGGACATCACGGAACGCAAACGCATGGAGCTGGAGCTCCGCCGGCTGAACGACGAGCTGGAGTCCCGGGTGGCGGAGATCGTGCGGCTGCGGGCGGCGCTGGAGGAGGAGAACCGGAACCTCCGGGAGATCATTCGCGCCGAGAGGCCGTCCGAGGAGCTGGTCGGGGAAAGCGCGGCGATGCAGGCGGTGCTGGCGCAGGTCCGGGCGGTGGCGCGGACCGACACGACGGTGCTCATCCAGGGAGAGACAGGGACCGGCAAGGGGGTGATCGCGCGGTTGATCCACCGGCTCAGCGCCCGGAGCAACAAGCCGCTGGTGACGGTGAACTGCGCCGGCCTGGCTCCAGGTTTGATCGAGAGCGAGTTCTTCGGCCACGAGAAAGGAGCGTTCACCGGAGCGATCACCCGGCGGGCCGGACGCTTCGAGCTGGCCGACGGGGGGACGATCTTTCTCGACGAGATCGGCGACCTGCCCTTGGACCTGCAAGTGAAGTTGCTGGCCGTGCTGCAAGAAGGGCAGTTCGAGAGAGTGGGCGGCAATCGCACGCTGAAAGTTGACGTGAGGGTGATCGCGGCCACGAACCGTGATCTTGCCGAGGCCGTGCAGGCAGGGAAGTTCCGGGAAGACCTGTACTATCGGCTCAACGTCTTCCCGATCACGGTGCCGCCGTTACGAAACAGGAAAGAAGATCTCCCGCTGCTCGTCGATTACTTCGTGCGCCGCATCGCCGGGCGGCTCGGCAAGCAGCTCGTGGGAGTCACCCCTAACGGCATGGCGCGGCTGATGGAGTACGACTGGCCGGGGAATGTCCGCGAGCTTCAGCACGTCATCGAACGGGCAGCGATCTTGTCCGACGGACCGTACCTGGAGATCGCCGAACTCAGAAAGAGCGTCCGGCACGACGACGAGCCGAAACCGGCCACGCTATCCGATGTGCAGCGCGAGCACATCCGCCGGGTGCTGGAGATGACCGGATGGGTAATCGAGGGGCCCCGCGGGGCGGCGCGGCTACTGGGTTTGCACCCGAACACGCTGCGCTACCGGATGCGTAAACTAGGAATCGAAAGGCCGCGGCGGCGGATGGGCTGAAACATACCCCGCACCCATCGGCCCCGCAAACTCCTTGGTTCGGCAGGCTACCGGACGGCGGCGAAAAGACTCAAGCCGCAGCCCGATGGACGACGAATTCGGCCGACGATGAGATTCCGCGCTCGGACAAGACGTTCTTGAGCTTGCGGAGAGCCGCAGAATGGATTTGGGAGGCGCGGCTTTCGCGGAAGCCCATCTGTTCGCCGATCTGCTTCAATGTGAGTCCGTCGATGTAGTAGAGCTTCAAGAGCTTGCGGTACCGCTCGGGAAGCACGTGCATCGACTCCTCGAGCACCCGGCGAAGCTGCTGGCGGGCGGCAAGTTGTTCCGGGCTTTCTCCGCTTTGATCAGGGATGGTGCGGGGCAAGGATTCGTCACCATCTAACAAGATCTCAGTTGCCGAAACAGCCGTGTTGTTGGGCATGCCGAGCAAGATTCGCTCCAGTCGTTTCTCGGTGATCCCGAGTTCCGAAGCGATTTCAGCCCGGTCGGGATCGCGTTTCAGTTGGGCTCTCAAGAGGCTCGTCGCGCGGGCGACATTCTTCTTTTGCCGCCGCTGTTCACGGGTGGCCAAGTCAGCCTCGCGGAGAACGTCGAGCATGGCTCCGCGGATGCGGTGCCTGGCGTATGTCTTGAACGGCACTCCTTTTTTCGGATCGTATTTCGCGGCGGCGGCCACAAGCCCGGAGGTGCCCGCGTCGATCAGATCATCGAGATCCACGTGCACCGGCAGGCGCCGCCGGAGGCTACAAGCAATTTGTCTGACGCAGGAAAGATTCTTCAGTATCAGTTCGTCCCGTGCCTGAGTATTCGCGAGTGGAACTTCCGAGTGTGCGAGCGATGACATGAGAACCTTTCCTCCTTTCCCCATGAGTGTTACTCCCACCTAAACAGGAGGAGCCATTAGCGGCACCAAACCAAGATGCCCTAACCAGCGCTTGGCAAATCTCTTACCAGACCGCTCAGATTGTTCCCCTCCGGCTCCTAATATGTTGATCCGATAGACAGTTAAACCTCTTAACCCGGTTCGCGTGGAGCGGGGAACACAGCGTGTCGCCCACAGGTATTTGTGGAACCCACGAAATATGGGCGTCAAAATTCGTGGTTTGGGGGCGCGGCGGCGTCAATCGAGGGTGAGCAAGATCTTCACAACGGCGTCGATGAACTTGCGGGCCGGAGCGGTGCGGGTAGGGTAGTTGTTCAGCAGGATCGAGAAGGCAAGCATCTTTCCGGGCCGCCGCTCCAGGTACCCAGAGAGAGCACTGACACCGGTAAGGGTGCCTGTCTTCGCGAGGACGCGGCGCCTAGTGGCGGGATCCCGGAAGCGGTAGCGCAAAGTGCCGTCGTCGCCGCCGACGGCCATCAGGTCGAGCCATCCGTCCCGTTCCTTGGACAGGTACATGAAGGAGAGAAGCTTGACGAGGGCGCGGGGGCTGACGAGGTTGAGGGAGGAGAGTCCGGAAGAGTCAAAGAAGCGGTATTCATCCTCTGCGATGCCAATCTGAGCGAGGAATTCCTCCATCTCTTCCAGGGCGGCGGCACGGGAGCCAATGCCGCGGCGGACGAAAGCGACCTCTCGCGCCACGAGCTCCATATGGAGGTTTTGGCTTACCTTGTTGGCGGCCTGAAGGATCTCGTAAAGGGGCGGCGAGCGGCGCTCGGCGAGGGTCACGCCCCGGGCCGGGGCAATCCCATCCCCGCGCTTGAAGTCGCTGACCTCGTGCATCCAGCGGTGGCGGACCCGGAGGCGGCCGGTGATCGTGATGCCGCGGTCCCTCAGAGCACGGGCGAGCGCCCAAGCGGCATAGTGCGCCGGATCCCGAATCGCGAGGAGCTTGGCGCGGCCGGCCCGAGGGCGAACCTGGCCCCAAACGTGAAGCTCACGGGATCCGAGAGGCCACTCGACCGAGATGCGGGACTCTCCGCGGAGCACGGTGGTGACGTGGTTATGGATGGTGTAATACTCGAGCGGCGGTTTGAGGATGATACGCGCCGGAGCGCCGGCTCTGGGACCAGCGATGGCCGAGAGGCGGAAAGCGCTGTCGTGGAGCGTCAAGGCGCTGACCGGCGCGGCGTACTCCCAGGCGGTGTCGTCCTGATCCCAACCTTGAGGGTACGGCTCCCAGACATAGACGCTATCGTCGCCGACGATATCCCCCTCGATGCGGCGGATGCCGCGCGCGGCGACCTGGTCAGCGAGTTCGGCGAGGGGCCGTAGCGGATCGCCCCGGACCGGCCCGGGCTCGTACGGGAATTTCCGGGCCGACAACGTCGGGTCACCGCCGCCGATGAAATAGACGTCCCCGTGGACGACGCCGGAATCATCGGGGGGCGTCGAAGCCTCGATCCGGGTGTAGAACCGGTGGTCGGGGCCCAGGCGGAAGAGGGCCAGGGCGGCAGTGAACAGCTTCAGGTTGGAGGCCGGGATAAAGAGCTTGTCCGCGTGGCGCTCATAAAGGATCTCGCCGGTTTCGAGGTCCATCACCTCAATGCCCCACAAGCCGCGGGAGGCCGCTGGGGATTCGCGCGCCGCCTCAGCGATGGCGGCGTCGATCGAAGCGGCCGGGAGGGACAGGGCGGCAACCGCCATGAAGAGCACCAAAGCGAGCATGCCCGTTCGAATTATACTGTGGACGTGAGGGCAACATTGCGAGCGGCGCCGCTGGTTCTCGCGGCATGGCTCGCAGCGCCGGCGCGGGGGGAGCTGGCACCGCGAAGCAGAGCCGAAGACTATCCGGCCCATGCCCGGGCTGGGCGGCTGGAAATCGCAGCGGAATTCGATTTCCGTACGGTGAGCAAGGGCCGCGACTGGTTCTTCCTGCGGGACGCCATCGTGGTGGAGGCGGCCGTATTCGGCCCGGACGGGGAAGCCGCGCAGGTCTCGCCGGGACAGTTTTCTCTTCGGATCAACGGCAAGGGGCCGGCCTTGCTGCCGTTACCGCCGGGGGTGGTGATCTCGCAAGAAAAGTGGGGCCAGACGCCGTCGCTGACCGTAGAAGCCCAAGGCGGGCGAGTAGTGTTCGGCGGGCCGGAGGCCGCACCGCGGTTCCCCGGCGATCCACGGGGTCCGCGCAGCGATCCACGGCCGAAACCGCCGAAAGAGGACCGTCGGCGGGAGGATGTAGGACCTGCGTTGAGCCCGGCCGAGTTCCTTCAGCAGGCCGCTCTGCCGTCGGGGAAACGGGCGTTGCCAGTGGCCGGCTACCTGTATTTTCCGTATCGCGGTAAGATTCGCAAAATCAAGAAGCTGGAGCTGTTCTATCAAGGGCCGGAGGGAGGCGCGACGATCCGCCTCAGGTAGCTGAGACGCGGCCGCTGAGCCGGGCTTCGAACCAGATCAGGACGAGCAACAAAAAGACGACGACCGTCCCGCCGAGGGGCAGGAGCATAGTAACACGGATGCCCCAGCGGTCCGCCGCCAGTCCCAGGACCCAAGGAGCCAGAAGCCCGGCCGCCATGGCGAGGGAAAAGATCCCGTTGAACAGCGTGGGGTGGAAGTAAGGGAAACGAATGCCGATCTTCTCGACAACCAAAGGATAGATGGTGGCGAAGCCGCCTCCGACGGAGAGCACGCCGAGGACGGCGCCGAACAAGTTGTTCGTAAAGCTGAGGATCAGGCACCCGAACATCGCCGCGAGGACGCTGGGCGCAAGCATGCGGGCGTGGGCCACGCGGGGCAGGAGGGCCTGGGCGCCGACACGGCCGGCAAGCAGGGAAAACCAATACAGGGCAAGCAAGAACAACGCGGCCTCGGGGCTGGCCCCAATCCGGTGGATCAAGAATATGGCCAGCCAGCCGGCCAGGGACCATTCATTGCCGGACTGCACGAAAAGAAGCAGCGCAAACAAGACGGCGCTGGGGCTGCGGAAATCCTCCAAAGCCGCGCGCCAGTTCATTTCGGGGCGGGAGGCCCGCCGGGGGAACGTCCGGCGGCTGAAAGCCAAGGAGAACATGCCGGGGATGACGGCGATCAGAACAACCGTGCTCCCGACCGTGTACACGTAGAAGGCGCCAGCGACGAGAAGGGCGGCGGTGAGGCTGCCCAGGACGAAGAGGGCGCCGGCAATATTGACGGTAGCCGCAGGATTGTGCCGGTAGATCGGGGAGACGGCATGAAAGAGTCCGTTGAGGAGCATGCCCGAGGCCACTCCCAAACAGAAGAGGCCCACGCTCCTCCAACCCGAAGCGGCGGGCGGGGAAACAGCGGCCAAGTAGAGCAGCGCGCCGCAAGCAATGCCGGAACCCAGGGCGAGAGCGAACGAGGCCCCTTTTCGGGGAACGATGCGGTTCGAGATCGAAACGGAGAGGAGGATGCCCACGGCCATCGCCAGGAAATGGATGCCGGCGGAGGCGAAGTCCGACCGCAGCGTGTAGCCCCAAGCCGGGAGTATGGCCCCGAGCAAGGACATCAGCAGTCCGGTGAGGAAGAACCCCGAGAAAGCCGCGCGTGCGGTGCGGGCATCCAGGCCGTCTTCGGGCGGCGCTGGAGGAACGGCGGGCCCGGGCTTGGGCCGGGAGAGCGTCACCCTCGTATTGTACCTGCACGGACTCCGCCGGAGGGGGCTGGGGCCACCCCCCGGGAAATTCCGTAATGCCATATCGCACGGCGTCCATGATTACGGATTCCTGTAGGCGCGGGAGGAGAGGCTTCGACGAATCAACGGCTTAGGTTTGGTATACGGATTGCGAAGTGCCAGGGTGGGGTTGCAGAGGTTTCTCCTTTGGTGGCAGTTGCCTCGCGGTGACTGTCCCTCGCCTCGCCAGGCGCGGGGCTTTTTTTATGCCTTGGAAGTCCGGGGCGGCGGACTGGGCTTGGAACCTCAGCCGAGCAGCGCAGGCCTGACAGGCGGGGCTTAGGAGCGGAGGGTAAGCGGAACATTTCGCTTGACAAATGTCCTGAGCGACCCTAGGATGGAGTCATCACTGAAGAAAGGAGGTGGTCCAGGCGAATGATATCTGGTAGTAGTAACACGCAACCCATTTGTGAGGTGGCCGACGGCTAGAGTTCGGGTTCAATAAAGCGGTTGGACTCGATCAGTGACGAGTCCGGGTTCCTGCGGACCGGTCACTCACATCGGGTTCGGATGGACTCATAACCCTGTAGCCTGGGTCCATCGAAGCTGCACACGGCTACCTGCCCCCTGGGCGGACGAAAGGAAGAGTCCGCCCAGGGGTTTGCTGTCTGGGGAGAGCGGTTTGCTATACTGGGGTGAGTAAGATCGCGCCCCGGCTGCGGGGAGCAGGGTCCGAAGGAAAGGAATCACCCCACGCAATGAAAGCAGGGATACATCCGGCCTACGAAGAGATTACGGTCACCTGCGCCTGCGGGTTCAGCTTCAAGACCCGCTCGACGCACAAAGGCGACATGCGCGTCGAGATCTGCTCTCATTGTCACCCCTTCTTCACCGGCAAGCAGAAGCTGGTGGACACCGAGGGCCGGGTCGATCGCTTCCAGCGCAAGTACGCCCGTTCCAAGGAGTTGGCCGCCGAACACGAGGAGCGGCAGCGGCGCAAGAGGGAGCGCGCGCGCCGTTAGCAGCATCCGTGCTGCGCCGGTGTGGCGGGCGGGCGCCACACGCCAGTCCATCCGTAATCCCATCGGGGAAAGCCGTGTACGGAAGACCTGCGGAGAGCGCTACTTTCCGGGACGATGAGTTTGGACCGGCTGCCACGCCGTGGCCGGACACCAAGCCAGAGCCGCAGGCTGTGCCGAGGCCGGGGCAAGCTCCGGCGCCGGCCGGGTGAACGGCCTGCTCACCGGTTTCCAAGAGAACCAGGCGGCCAAGTCTTCATCACAAACCCGCCGCCGGGCTTCGATTTCGGCCCGCTTTTCAAGCGCGCGCCGGCGAAGAACAACAGCCCGCCAGAAAGCCGGCAAGCAGCCAGGCTCGAGGAGGAGGGCTCCGCCCAGGATCACGAGGTCCCGTGAAAGCGCCGGCAGGGCATACCGCCGGCGGAGACCGGGCGTCATGTTCTTGATGCGCATCAGAAAGCGGTTCTTGACCGAGTGCATGCGCAAAACCACGGGGGTGCGGCGCCGCTGCTGAGCGACCATGCGGCGCACGTGATATCCGACGGCCTGGGGCACGTAGAGGCACCGCCAGCCGAGCCACTGGGAGCGCCAGGCGACGTCGGCGTCCTCCCGGTAGATGAAGAAATCGGGATCGAAGAAACCGTCGGAGCAAGCCACGTCGTCGATCATCTCCCGCCGGTAGAGGGCGGCGGCGGCGCTGGCCCCGAAGACGTACTCGACGCGGTCGTAACGCCCGTCATCCGGCTCATTCCAGCCGCGGTCGAAATGGCGCAGGGAGGGTGTGAAATAGATTCCGGCGGAGTCGATCCGGCGCTCGGCCAAGGGGCGCAGGTCAGGCGTGGCGCGAAGGAGCTTCCCGCAGACGACACCGACGCGATCGTCCCAGCTCCCGGCCTCGACGAGCCGGGCGACGAAATCGGGCTCCAGCCTGGCGTCTGGGTTCAGCGTAAGAACCCACTCACCACGGCTCCGACGGATGGCTTCGTTTTGCCCGGCCGCGAAGCCGACGTTGTGGGCGAGCCGGACCCGCCGGATCCGATCCTCGTAGCGCCGCAGCGTCTCCCACGTGCCGTCCGTCGAAGCGTTGTCGAGCACGACGATCTCAAGGGGCTCGTAAGTCTGCCGGAAGACAGATTCCAAACATCTGGTGACGAACCGGCTGCTGTTGGCGGTGACAATGGTGATGCTGACCAGCGGATTGCTCACTGTTCATATAGACCTTCAGAGGAGCCGGGTTCTTACACCTGGCGAAAAAATATTTCACGGGGGTGTAGTTGAAACCGGCGCCTGAGCGGTCTTGGGTCGTAGCGGCTCACGGCTGACGGAGGCCGTCCCGAAACGCGTTTCCCCAAAAGGACGCGGGACAAGGGGCTGGCTTTCGAGGGTCCTGGTAGAGTGGATTCAGGCATCAAGGCATCCAATGTCGGCGGATTCGGCAGGCGAAGCGGCGATGGAAGCGCTTCGCGTAAAGCGGAAGAGCGTGCCCGCCCGGGACCAGGTCGCGGAGCTGTTCGAAGAGTTACGCGACGACGTTTACCATTACCTTCTCACCTTGGGCCTCAACCCGCCGCAAGCGCAGGAGGCGGCCCAGGAGGTCTTCCTCAGGCTGTACATTACGCTGCGGCGCAACGTGATGGTCGAAAACCCGAGGGCTTGGATCTTCCGAGTCGCGCACAACTATGGCTTGAAGGTGCGGGCGCGCGAAAAAGCGCTCCAGCCTTTCGATCCGGACCTGGAAGCGCGGCTGGCCGCCTCCGATTTTTCTCCCGAAACGAGGGTCTTGGAGAAGGACCGTCTGCTTCGTTTCCACCGGGCGGTGGAAAACCTTTCGGAGCAGCAGAAGCGGTGTTTGTTTCTCCGGATGCAGGGCTTGCGCTATCCCGAAATCGGCGAGGTGCTGGGAATCAGCGCTTCCACCGTCGGCGAGTTCATGCGCCGGGCGATCGCACGGCTGAGGAGGTTGAGCCGTGAGTAACACTCACCCGAGCCACCCTGACGACGGCGCTTTGCTACGGTACGCGGACGGAGAGCTTTCCGCCGCAGAGGCGAAGCAGGTCCGGGCGCATCTGGCCGCCTGTTGGCGGTGCCGTAACGAGTTGGCGGAGTTGCAGCAGACGATCCGGGACTGTGTCCGGTATCACGAGACCGTCGTGCGCAACTGTCTGCCCGAGCCGCCTGCGCCGTGGTTCGACATTTACCGGCGGTTCGAGCAGATCGATGCCGAATCGCCGCCACGGCCGTTGTTCGAACGCTTGGCGGCCGGACTCCGGAGATTCGCGGCGCAGCCACGGCGCTGGGCGCCGGCGACGGCGGTGTTGGTGGTGGCGCTCGTGGTGGTGGACCAGCTCAGTAACGCTCCCTCAGTGAGGGCGGCGGAACTGTTGCGGAAAGCCGCTGCCGCGGAGCGCGCGCGGCCGCGGGGGCCGCGGCATATCGAATTCCGGACGGCGTCGGCGACGCTGACGCGGGTGATCGGAGGCGAGGCAGCTCCGGCTGAATGGGAAGCCGAAGCCGGGCTGGCGTCGCTGCGGCCGCTGTTCGAGGAAGCGCGCTACGACTGGAACGATCCGCTGAGCGCGGCGTCCTTTGCCCGGTGGCGCAACTCCCTTCCTGAAAAACACGATGAGGTAGTGACGGTCCGAGACCGTTACGCACCCGAGCGGAAATGTTACCGGATCCGGACGACCACGAACTCGAGCGTGCTTGTCGAGGCCACGTTGAACCTGACGGTTGCCGAACTCCGGCCCGTCGAGGGGACGATGCGGTTTCGCAACAACCAGTGGGTCGAGATGCGGGAATTGCCACCGCCGGTGGCGAAAGGTTCGATCGAAGAAGGCCCGCGGACCGCTGAAAAGCTGACGTCGAGCGCGAAGCCCGAACCAGCTCGCGAGCCGGTTCCCCGCGAAATCGTGGAGCCGGTGAGCCCGGCCGAAGAGCTGATGGTACTCGCCGTCCTCCACTCCCTTGGGGCGGACCTGGGCGAGCCGGTGCAGGTGGCGCGCGAAGGCGGCCGGCTTTCGGTGACCGGTTACGGGGTGACGCCGGAGATCGCCGAACAGATTCGGCATGAACTCGCCGGGATCCCTGGGGTGGAAGTCCGCTTTGACGACGCGGCTGCGGTCGGGATGCCTCCCGCGGGGGAGGCACGACGGGGTGAAGTTACGGCGGTGCGGGAGACTCTGCTGCAGCGCGCGGTCGAGGAGCAACTCGGCGGCCGGACAGCCTTTGAACAGTTCAGCGAAGGTCTGCTTGCCATCGACGAGGAACTCATGGCCCGGGCCTACGCCTTGCAGCGGCTGGCGCAGCATTTCCCGCCCGAGAAAGAGGCTCAGCTCGACCCCGAGGATCGCGATTTGTTGGCAAGATTGCGGCGCGACCATGCGGAGCCGCTGGCCGGACTGGCGGCGAGCCTGGAAGAGCAAGTCCGGCCGGTGCTGGAAGGGTTGGCGGCGGCGCCGGACTCGGTTCCAGGGCTCTCCGCAGCGGCATCCTGGCAAGACGCCACGGAGATTCTTCTCGAAACGGCCCGGCGGGCTGACTATTGGACGGCGGTGTTACTCGGAGGAGCGGCGGCGGATCAACCCTTGGAAGAAGCCGCCGCCGAAGCGGCGGCCGCGTTTGCGCAATTGCGCCTCCAAGCTGCGGAATACGTACAACATGCCGTAGAATGAGGGCCGGACAAATGCGTCTGGCAAGCTGGTGGCGCCTTTTGGTGGCCGGCGCGGCGGGGGTGTTGCTGGCGCCGGGGCAGCAGTTCACGCATTTGTCCGGGCTGATTCACGATCCCTCCGGCGCCGTGGTGCCGGGGGCGTCCGTCACCGTCGTCAACCAGGAGACCGGATTCCGGAGGGTGGTCCGGTCCCAATCGAGCGGCCGCTATGTGGTGGCCTTCCTGCAGCCGGGCTTGTACAAAATCACCGTTCGCAAACCGGGCTTCCGGACGCTCATCCGTTACGGCGTGAAACTGGACGCAGCGCAGCCGGTGCAACTGGATTTCCGCCTGACGCTGGGGAGCGTCCAGGAAGTGATCACGGTCTCTGGGAGTCGGCGGTCGCTGCAGGCCGAAGATGCTAGCCTCGGTACGCTCATCGGCCGGGAATGGATCCGGGAGCTCCCCCTCAACGGCAGGGGACTGCTGGGGTTGCTGGAACTTGCTCCGGGAACGGTGGTGACGCCGGCCACACGGGGCGAACCCGGACAATTCTCAGTGAGCGGACAGCGGCCCAACACCAACTATTTCGTGGTGGACGGAGTGAGCGCGAACACGGGAGTGGCCGGAGGCGGAATACCGGCGCGCTCTCTCGGCGGATCGCTGCCGGGAATGACCGCCATCGGCAGTCTTCATGGACTGGTATCGCTGGAGGCGCTCGAAGAGTTCCGCGTGCAGACTTCCACGGCGGCCCCCGAGTTC
The DNA here is from genome assembly GCA_964461995.1 of uncultured Solibacteraceae bacterium. GTDB lineage: Bacteria > Acidobacteriota > Terriglobia > Bryobacterales > Bryobacteraceae > JALSRK01. Next base: position 5,392 of record CAYWXL010000075.1, on the reverse strand, counting down.
GGGAAATTGCCCGGGGCGCACGTACTGCTCAGCAGCCGCTCCGGGTCAAACGAGTTCCACGGATCGGTCTTCTGGTACCAGCGGCACGGAGCCATCGACGCCAATAGTTGGCTCGCCAACCGGAACGGGGTTTCCGCAAACAGCGGGCTCGGGATGCATGATTTCGGCGCCACCTTCGGTGGACCGCTGCGGCGGAACAAGACGTTCTTCTTTCTTTCCTACGAAGGCATGAGCATGCGTGAGCCCTTCGCCTGGCAGGCGCCGTCACCGACGGAGGCGGCGAGAGCGCAGGCTCCGGAGTGGTCGCGCCCGGTACTAGAGTTGTTTCCGTTGCCCAACGCCCGCGCACTGAACGAGAATCTCGCGGAATGGCGCGGCCGATACGAGAGGCACTCGGGCTTCCACGTGGGGTCCGTGCGCGTGGACCACGCCGCGACGTCGCGGCTGACATTCTTCGCGCGGTATAACTTCGCGGTTTCGCGGAACGAGTACACCACGACGCAGGTGAATGATCTGCGCTTGCAGTCCGACAGCCTGACATTCGGCGCAGGTTACCAGCTCAGTCCGCGCATCGTATTCGATTTCAAGCTGAACCGTTCCGACGCCCGCGGACGGTCCCACTGGCGGACGCCCAGTTCTCTGCCTGCGTGCCATCTCGCCCCGGTAGTGGAATACTTCACTCGGACGGATGCGGGCTGCAACTATTTACTGCGTTTTTCGCTGGCCGGCCTCGGCCAGGTAGTCTCGGGGAGCGAAGCCGATCAGCGTCAGATCCAATGGCACGTGCTGCCCACGGCGGTACTGGCTCTCGGCGCACATCAAGTGCGCGCCGGACTCGATTACCGGCGGTACGAGCCGCGGCGCCGGGACCGCATGGGCACGTTGAGCGTGATCGCCGAGAACTTCGACGATTTATTCGTACGCCGGAACCTTTGGGTCGCTACAAGCGCTCCCCGAAATATCGAGAGCCGGCTGGGGGAAGTCTCGGCTTTCGTGCAAGACACGTTCCGGATGCATCCGCGGTTGACAGCCACTTTCGGCCTGCGGTGGGAGTACACTCGCGGACCCGCTCTGGCTGCCGACACGACGAGCGAGGACCAGCCCGTTTATGGCCTCCCGGACCAGGCCGTACTCTGGGATGCGTCGTCCGGGGCGTTCGCGCCGCGGGTTGGGTTCGCGTACCGGGTTCGGGAAGACGGGCGTCTCGTGCTCCGGGCAGGCTGGGGCATCTACTACGACTCCACGCTGAGCGTGGCCACGGATCTGGTGAATGGCGGTCCCTTCAGCATCACTCAGTTCGTCAACGGGCGGAACGCGCCATTTTCGACGCTGCTCAGCTTTGCCTTCTCTCCGGACTTGCGATTGCCTGCGGTGCACCAATGGAACGCGACGATGGAGGGAGGCTTGGGGCCATTGGGAACTCTATCGGTGAGTTATGTAGGAGCCGCGGGGCGCCGGCTGCTCCGCCGGGAATTCGGCACCGTGGAAGACAGCCTGACACTTTGGCTGGCGATGGCCACGAGCAATGGCGCATCGGACTACCAGGGACTCCAGGTCCAGTTCCGCCGTCCGATGACGAAGGGCCTCCAGGCGATGGCGTCCTACACGTGGTCGCACTCGCTGGACAACAGCTCCAGCGACTCGCTGTTGCATCGGACCGGGTCAGGATTGACGCCGGACAGCGACCGCGGTTCGTCGGATTTCGACGTGCGGCACAATTTGAACGTGGCGGTGACTTACGAGACCGGATCGCGCGAAGGGGGAGGGGCGGCCGCACGATTGTTCAGCCACTGGGCGATCGACGGAATTCTGCGGGCGCGGACCGGCTTCCCGATCAACGTCCTGACGTCAGAGTACGCGATGGGGCTCGGCTTCGCCAACGCCTACCGGCCGGACCTGGTGGCGGGCGCTCCGGTGTGGATTCGCGACCGGTCAGCTCCCGGCGGTCGGCGGTTGAATCGCGAGGCGTTCGCACCGAAGCCGGGCTACGAGCAGGGCAATCTCGGCCGCAACGCGTTGCGAGGCTTCGGCATGCACCAGGTGGACGTGGCCGTGCGCCGGGAGTTCCGGCTAGGCGAGGGCCGTTCACTCCTGCTCCGGCTAGAAGCATTCAACCTGTTCAACCACCCGAACTTTGCAGATCCGACCCCGTTCCTCTCGAGCCCGCTGTTCGGCGAGTCGCCGTCGATGCTCAACCGGATGCTGGGCACGGGGAGTCCCGGCAGCGGGTTGACGCCAGTGTTTCAAACCGGCGGCCCGCGGTCGCTGCAGATCGTTTTTCGCTATCGCTTCTAATCCCCGTTGCGGGAGATTTCCCGCCGCTTCGGGGCCGGGTCCCGTGGCGCCGCATGCCTGCTGTCCCCGCGCTCCGGGAAGCGGTCCGGCTGGGGACCTGAGCACACCCGCACCGGACTGCCGGAGCCGTAGCGCGGTCGCTACAATGGAGAATTCCATGCCGATTCCGCAGGCCGCCATCGAGTTTGTCGAATCACAAGCCGAACAGCTCCGTCGGCTCCGTGCCCGGCCCCGGATCGTGTTTCCCGAGGGCGAAGATCCCCGGGTGGTGCAAGCGGCGTCGCGGCTGGCACGCGAGGAGCTGGTGGATCCGATCTTGATCGGGGGCAGGGGGGGAGCGGGCGTCCCGGTAGCGTCTCCGGACTCTTCGGGTGCAGTAAAGAAATATGCGGCGATTTACCTCGAGCGCCGGCGAGCCAGAGGGGTTACGGAACAAGAGGCGCTGGAGATCGCGCGCCATCCGCTTTACTTCGCATTGCTGATGGTGGCGGCGGGCGATGCAGACGGCTTCGTAGGCGGGGCGCACTATACTTCGCGGGAGACGCTGCGGGCCATGCTGCACTCGATCGGCACGCGCCCGGAAGTGCGCACGCTCTCCAGCGTCTTCGTCATGGCCCTTCGCGACCGCAACTTTGGGCACAACGGTTTGTTGAGTTTCGCCGACTGCTCGATCGTGATCCAGCCTACGCCGGTGCAGTTGGCGGAAATCGCAATTGCGACGGCGGCGAGCACGCGGCGGCTGTTCCGGGCCGAACCCGTCGTAGCGCTGCTCTCGTTCTCGACGAAAGGCAGCGGAAAACACCGGGAGGTGGACCAGGTGGTCGAGGCTCTCCGCATCGTCCGGGAGCGGGCGCCGGAGCTGAACGTCGATGGCGAACTGCAAGCCGACGCGGCGCTGGTGGAGGCGATCGGGCGTTCGAAGGCACCCGGCTCGACGGTGGCCGGACGGGCCAACACGCTGATCTTTCCGGACCTGGCGGCGGCCAACATCGGCTACAAGCTGGTGGAGCGGCTGGCCGGAGCGGCGGCTCTCGGGCCGTTCCTGCAAGGTCTGGCGAAACCGGCGAACGAGCTTTCGCGTGGCTGCTCGGCGGAAGACATCTACGGAGTGGCGGTGGTCACCGCCCTCGAGGCCGTATCGAATGGAGACTCGATCCGCTAGCCGGGCGCTGCCGTTCCGCGTGGTCTACCACGAGGGCTACGACCTGAACTTCGGCCCTCACGTATTTCCCTCCCAGAAGTACCGGCTGATCCGCGAGCGGCTGCTGGTGGAGGGCATCGCCAAGGAAGGAGACTTTATCGAGCCGGAACCGGCCCCGATCGAGGATCTGCTGCTGGTGCACGAACGAGGCTGGATTGAACGGCTGCGCACTGGGACGCTGGATTTCCACGAGATCCGCACGCTCGAGGTCCCGTACTCGCGTCAGATGGTAAACGCCTACATACTTGCCGCTGGGGGAACGACGCTGGCAGGCGAGCTGGCGTTGGCCGACGGGGTGGGGGTCAATCTAGGGGGCGGGTTCCATCATGCCTTCCCCGGCCACGGCGAGGGGTTCTGCGCCATCAACGACATCGCTGTCGCCGTGCGCAGCCTGATGCGCCGTGGCCGGATCCAGAGGGCCCTGATCGTGGACTGCGACGTGCACCAGGGCAACGGGACGGCGACGATCTTCGCGGGAGACGAGAACGTCTTCACGCTATCGATTCACCAATACGCAAACTACCCGGCCGAGAAGCCCCCATCCACAATCGACATCCACCTCCCCGACGGCGTCGGCGACGAGGAATACCTGAAGCGGCTGCACGATCCGCTCCTGGCCGCCGTGACGGGCTTCCGGCCGGACTTGATGGTCTACGTGGCTGGGGCCGATCCTTATTACCAGGACCAGCTAGGAGGTCTCGCCTTGACGATCGAGGGCCTGAAGGAGCGGGACCGGCTGGTAATTGAATCCGCTCTGACCCACCGCGTAGGGGTGGCTGTAACGCTGGCAGGGGGGTACGCGATCAAGCTGGAGGACACGGTGACAATCCACGTCAACACGGTCGCGGCGGCGGCGGAGTGCCTGGAAGAGGCCGGCTGGCGCCGGCCGGCGCGGCAAGAAGCGCCCTGACCAGCGGTACCCCTCCCGCAGACAGGCATGTCGATTTTTGGTGATTTTCCCACCTTTCGCCCGTAGAATAGGAAGTGGCTGAGTTTGGAAGGGGAGATGGAGTAGCGCCAAACCAAGGGAGGAGGTACTACTTCCCATGTTCGATAGTCTCGACGAACAAATGAGACGGGACGACGAGGTGCAGACCACCAAGGCCGAACGGGTTTTCAAGTGGGCCGCGGTGGCCGTCGTGTCGGTGCTGGTGTTCGGTGGCCTTTACATGGCGATCCAGTTGATGGAATAAAGGCGTCCGGCAGAGCAACTTAGACTCAATTGGACACAGGATGTTCGCCTATGGCTGCCGGCCCGAGGCGACGCATCACATACTTGATCCGGCGCGGATAGAAGGGGTACGGATTGTAGGTCCGCAAGATCCCGTCGAGGTCCTTGTCGCGGTAAAGCCGGGAGGTGGCGAGGCGGTAAGCCACCTGGTGGATGCCGTCGCGCACGGTTGGAAACCGCACCCGGCAAGAATCCCACCCAAAGATGTTGTTGTTGATGTAACGTTTACCGCCGCCGGACTCAATCACCGCGATGGCGGGCAGGAGCCGCCAGTCGAGACCGTAGCGATCTGCCGCAGCGATGAAGTCAGCCGCCCACTGGGCGGCGGGACTGCCACGTTCCTCTAAGTACTGCTTCAGGCGCAGGTAACGTGGGTCGTCGTAGTACGTCAGCTTGCTGATGTCATGCTGTTCCGGGTGCATCATCGCCGGCGTGAGAAACACGCCGAGACAAAGCGCTACACTTCGAAACAGAGTTTTTCTCACCACAGCGATCCTCTAGCGTTTGCGTGTCTCCAGCGATTGTTGGTTACGTAGTGGTTATCGAGAATGCGCCGGTAGCAGAGAGGGGGCTCACAGAGCCGCTACCGGATCAACAATGAAACGGGGGTGCGCCCCTCATACCTTTATTGATTGTACCAAGGCGCGAGAGGTTGCAGGAAACCG
>CAYWXL010000074.1:8241-19357 GCA_964461995.1 uncultured Solibacteraceae bacterium | reverse complement strand
TCGTTGCCGGCGGGGTGGAGGTAAACGCGCTTGCGGAACTTCATCACCCTTCAGGATCGTTTGAAACAGAGCTGGCCGTCAATGTTCTCGCTTGTGCCTCGCGAGGGTTGACTAGAGGGTTGACTAACGGGTGAAAAACAGCAAAAACAACCCTACTGTATGAACAAGTGCTGTTTCTAAGTCACTGATACTAAACGCATAGAGAACAGGTGAACAACTCAATGTGTGATTCGTAATCAGCAGGTCGGGGGTTCGAGCCCCCCGGGTGGCTCCATCTCCCACCATCTCTTCCCGGTGTTCCGTTCCACCGGCCTTCCTACGCTACGGCTCCCCGCGAATTCCGGACCGCCCCCGGCGGTATGGGATAATGCAGGTTTTCCCGGCCAAGGGATCGGGGCGCGGATCGGACGGACGGCCATGGCGGAGCAACCGGGGCGCAACTATTGGCTGGTGGCGCTGATCGCGCTGATCTTCTTCGTCATCTCCTTCCTGACGAACATCCTCGGCCCGATCATTCCGGACATCATCCAAAGCTTCCATCTGAGCCTGACGCTGGCGTCACTGCTCCCCTTCTCGTTCTTCATCGCCTACGGACTGCTCTCGATCCCGGCGGGAATGGCCGTGGAGCGATGGGGCGGCAAGCCACTGCTCGTGTTCGCCTTTCTGCTGGCGCTGGCAGGTTCGCTGGCCTTCGCCGTGCTGCAGAACTACTCAGCGGCGCTGGCGTCGCTGTTCGTCATCGGCTCCGGCATGGCGATCCTCCAGGTGGTCTTGAACCCGCTCTTGCGCACCGCCGGCGGCGAAGAGCATTACGCCTTCAACATGGTCGCCGTCCAGCTCGTTTTCGGCACGGCGTCGTTCCTGAGCCCGAAGGTGTATACCTACCTGGTCACGAACCTGAGCGCAGGGCCGGAGCAGCCGAATGCGCTCCTGCAACTCCTGCGGCGGTTGACGCCCGCACAGATGGAATGGATCTCCGTCTACTGGATCCTTGCGGCGGTCTCGGCGGCGATGCTGCTGACCACGGCCTGGTTGCGGCTGCCGAGGGTGGAGCTGGCCGAGAGCGAGCGGATCGGGGCGTGGGAGACGCCGCGGCTGCTGCTCAAGCAGCGTCTCGTGATCCTGTACTTCTTGGGCATCTTCTGCTACGTGGGTACCGAGCAGGGAATCGCCAACTGGACCTCGAAGTTCCTGGCCGCCTACCACGGCCTGGACCCGCAGCGCGAGGGCGCGGCCGCGGTCTCGAATTTCTGGGGACTGATGACGGCGGGCACCGTAGCCGGGCTGGTCCTGCTGAAGCTATTCGATAGCCGCCGGGTGCTGATCGGAGCTTCCTTGGCGTCGCTTGCATGTTTCACGGTCGCCCTGACGGGCTCCACCGGGGTGGCGTCGCTGGCGCTGCCCGCGATCGGGTTCTTCATTTCGCCTATGTGGTCCATCATTTTCTCGCTGGCGCTGAACTCGGTGGAAAAGTACCATGGGGCCTTCTCGGGGATCCTTTGCACGGCGATCGTCGGCGGAGCGGCGGCGCCGGTGATCATCGGATCGCTAGGAGACCTGTTTGGGCTGCGGGCAGGCCTGACCTTTCTGTACGTGACGCTGCTGTACATCCTCGGCATCGGCTTTTGGGCGCGGCCGCTGGTGACCAACGAGACGATCTGGAACCGGCGAAGACAGAGTAATTAAGTTAGGTTCGTCCCCGCCACGGTTCCCCTAGCAGACCGGCGTCGGCCATCGGCGCTCCTCCGGTTGGCAGCATCACGGGCCGCGCACGAGCTTCTTTCCGGCGGCCGCCCCGCGCGGTATAGTCTTGCTAGGGGGTGGCGAGAAAACCGAAAAACGCCATCATGGAGCACCTGCTGTGAGTCCAGAAAGGGCTGTCCGATTGGCGATGGCGCTGTGGTTCCTCGGGGGGCTCGCGGCCGGAGCGCAGAAGCGGGCCGCGCTCGAGATCCCGGCCGGAATCGCCGTCCACAGAGACGTCGTTTACGCCTCCGTCAACGGCCGGGATCTGCACCTGGACGTCTACGCGCCGGAGCGGAAGCCGGCCGGGGCGCTCCCGGTGATCGTGTGGATCCACGGCGGCGGCTGGCGGAGCGGATCGAAAGACCGGCCGCGGACGGCGCTACCGGTTCTTCGACACGGATATGCGCTGGTTTCGGTCGAGTACCGGCTTAGCGGCGAAGCCACCTTCCCAGCCGCGATCGAAGACTGCAAGGCCGCGGTCCGCTGGGTCAGGGCGCACGCCGCCGAGTACGGCATTGATCCAGGCCGCCTCGGCGTCTGGGGCTCTTCGGCCGGCGGCCATCTGGCGGCATTGCTCGGGACGGCGGGCGACGTCCGGGAGTGGGACGAAGCCCATCCGGTCCACCTTGAGTACTCATCCAAGCCGAACGCCGTGTGTGACTGGTATGGCCCGACCGACTTTCTCCGGATGAATGATTTCCCGGGCCGCATCGATCACGACGCGCCCAATTCGCCGGAGTCACGATTCCTCGGCGCGCCGATCCAGGGGGTCCCCAAGATTGCGCAACGGGCGAATCCAATCACCTATGTCACTCCTGACGATCCGCCGATGCTGCTCATGCACGGCGACAAAGACATGGCCGTTCCGTTCAACCAGAGCGAGCTCCTCTATGCGGCTCTCCGCCGGGCGGGCGTCGAAGCCACGCTTTACAAAGTGGAAGGCGGCGGGCACGGTTTCCGAGGCGCCGTTAAGGATACACGGGAATCGTTATTCCGAATGGTGCTCGATTTCTTCGATCGTCATCTCAAACCGGCGCGGTAGGCGGCGCTGGCCGGGACTGGCGCAAGCTCCTGGTAGACTGTGGCCGCGTCGCCGCCGAATCCACACCGGAAAGGACTAGCCATGAGCGAGAGTTTCGGAGACAAGCTGCGAAAGATCGCAATTATTCTGGAAAAAGCACCGGCCATCGACAAGCGCTTCGCCATTTCCCGGGAGGAGTTCGTCGAGCGGCGGAAGCGGGTGTGGGCGGCGGTGAAGGAGGCCGCTGACGTGGATGTGGCCTTCGCCTTCTCGGACGAGCACTATAGCGGCGACGTGCCGTACTTGGGCGGCAACACGAACTATTCGATCGAGCAGGTGGCCTTCGGCTTGGGGCCGGACCCGGCGCGCTCGGGAGTGATCGCCGGCTTCGAGGGCGTCTACATCGCCGGACAGCTCGCGCCCCGAGCCGGCGTGGCGGTCTACCCGACCGAATCGCTCCAGCTCGCCGACGAGAAGTACCCGGTGGAAGGCTACTCGCTGGGCGAGATCCTGAAGACGATCGCCGGGCGGCAGCCGCGGCGGATTGGACTGCTCACGCCGCGGCAGGTGATCCCCGACGGCGTGGTGGCGAATCTGGAAGAGATCGTCGGCCCGGGAAACGTCGTGGACACTCAGGAGCCGTTCCAGCGGATCAAGAACCGGAAGTCGGACAACGAGATGCGCCTCATCGAGGACGCCGCCTACGTCTCCTCGCTGGCCCTGCGGGCGATGCTGGCCGTCACCGAACCGGGCATGGAGGAGACCGAAGTGGCGGCCTTCGGCGACCTGCTCGCCAAGTGGATGGGCTGCGAGCGGAAAGGCTTCGAGACGATGGTTGGCTCCGACAGCGCCTGCGTGACCATGATCGGCCCGGCCCTGAACCGCCCGCTCGGCGCCGGCAGCGACGAAGCAGTCTGGGTACACATGGGAACTTCCTACAAGAGGGACGGCTTGACGGCGTGCTGCCGCCGGAGCCTTTTTCTGAATGCCGACCGGGCGACGCCGTACCAGACCTACTTCCGCGACCTCGTCGAGCAGGCCTTCCGCGCCGGTTTCGACGCCTACGTGGACATTGCCCGGCATGGCAAGCCCGCCCGGTTGCAGGAACAGGCGCTGGTGAATTTCTTCAACGGTAGGACCGAAGAGGCGCTGGAGGTGGTCCGACAGACGTGGGGCCGAGATGCCGCCGATACGTTGCGCGCCCGGCTCGAAGAGCAGGTCCCCGGTATCGTGAAAGGGCTGGCCCGGATGAAGCCCTACACGGGGACGCACAACGCCGGTTACACGGAGTGCCAGGAGTTCTACGGAGCGATCACGCTCGAATCCGAAGAACCGCTGGAATCGCAGGTGGTCACTATGCTGGACGTGGCGCTACGCGGCCGGGGCAGCCGGTGGCTGGGCGAAGAGTTCGAGCAGATCATCCCGGGGTTCGACTACTGGGTGGTCGAGGACACGCTGGGCAAGTACGGGTCCGAAGTACGGAACCTCACGGGGGAGCTCCAGCCGGACGGGAAGTTGGAGCGGGGATTCGGAAGAATGCCGGTGAACGTGCAGCCGCTGGTTGGCAACGTGAACGAGTTCCTGGGATGAAGGCGGAACCGGCCGCGGCGGCGGCTCCGGAACCGTCACGCGGCCCCAGCAGGGGAAGTTCCTGCACGGATGACGAGCGAGCGGAGGAACTCGGGCAGTTCGAGGCGGCCGTCCACGACGGGAGCGTCTGTCCAGCGGTTCTTCCAGGGGTCGTAAACTCGAGGCGGTCCGGGCAGAGGTCCGTCGGCCAACTCTTTCAGGTCGAGCAGAGCGCCGCGGACCGGCGTGATTCGTCCGTCGAGAAGTTCAGCCCGCCAGTCCGCCTGCTTGTCTCGCACCCAAGCCAGGAAGGTCTTGCGGCCGCGCAGGCAGTAGATCCGTAGACGATCGGTCTGCGCCTGGCCTGCCTGGAAAGCCTCGCCCGGCGGATCGAGGCCCTGGACAACCTCGGCGAACCGGGCGAAATGGTCCCATAGGTTGTTTTTCTCCACATAGAAATACCAGTGGCCGGCTTGTCCCGAGCCTCCTGAGCCGGCGAAAAAGGGCGCGAACAGGATGTCGTGGAGCATCGTGCCGGCCAGATCGAGTTCGTACAGCTTGGAAGGGGCCTCGGTCCCGGCCTCGACGGCTCCGGTCTCGGCGAGGAGCACGGGCTTATTGACGTCCAGGGAGAGGACGGTCCGTACCGCATCGGCGGCGAGTATGTCCATCGGCCCCCGGCAGACCTCGAGTTCCGACGCGCCGTCAAGATACTGGTGAACCTGGGCGATGTCGTTTTCGGGCATGGACCAGATCGGTGAGTAGAGGAGCCGTTTGCGGAACATGTCGAGCCGGCCCACGCTTTGGGTGGCCAGGTGGTGCGGGAACCGGCGGTGCAGCTCGCCTAGCATTTCGCGGGTCCACTCCCGCCAGCCGTCGCCGGCCACCTCGTTGATCTCGTGCCACAGCTCCCAGGCGAAGACCGCCGGCTCGTCCCGGTACCGCTGCGCGAACCACGCGATCTTTTTCTTGAAGCGCTCCCGGCACTTCGGCGACGTGAGGAACTCTGTCATGTTCTTGGCGGGTCCACCTCGGGAGACGTGATGGATGGGCTTGCCGAAGCCGGGCGCCCCCGGGAACTCCGGCGGCTCTTCGCCGAGGTTGCGGAAATGCTCGAAACACAGCGTCAGGCGGATGCCGTAACGGCGGGCCAGGGCGATGGCCCGGTCGATGCGGCGGAGCTTGATGGAGTCGTATTTGCCGCTGAACTCATGCTCGACGTCATAGAAAGGGTGGCCCATCCAGATGCGTACGAGATTGCCGCCGTTAGCAGCAAGATTCCGGAACCGCTCCTCCAGTTTTTCCAGGACGCTGCGCTCCTCGTAGTCGAAGCGGGGAAATGCGATGTTGAGCCCGACGGGAATGAAGGGAGAACCGTCGCTCAATTCAAAATAGCGGCGATCCCGGGGGCTGACGCGGACGAACGAGTTCTGCTCGCCTTCTTGGGAGACGTCGCGTCGGCAAGCGAACCCGGCCAATCCAGCGGCGCCCAGGACACAAAACGTTCTCCGCTTCATTAGCTTTCCATCATAGCGGCCCCGGAGTGGGCGCCCGGGCCGTCTCCGCCGCTTCCAGTAGGGCGCACGGCGCTCCCCTATGATGGGGGTATGCATTGTTTCGGATGGGGCCGGGTTGCGCGGGGGGCGGGCGTGCCGGCGCTGACGCTTTGTCTGGCCGTCCCGGCCGTTACGGCCAAGGTTAAGGTGTTTCCGGCAAAGGACGCCAAGCTGAAGGACTACGGGACCTACCACTGGGAACCGGTTCGTATCGTGACGACTCAAGGGATCGTCGAAGACGATCCGGAATTCGCACCGATGATCAAGGAAGCGATCCGGAAGCGGTTGAAGAAAAAAGGCTATCGGGAAGTTGCGGCGGGCGGTGAGCTGAAACTCCTAGCGGCGGGGCTCGCGGTGAAGAGCAGCCAGTTGGAGGGTTTCCTGCTGCGTTGGGGATACGACGTGTACTGGGGATATGGCGTATCCGTGGCGACGCCGGTAACGCGGGTAAACAGAGCCGGCACAATACTCGTGAATTTCGTAGACGCCGAGAGCGGAAAGGGCGTGTGGTTCGGCTACGCCACTCAGGCGCTGGGGGCCGGGGCCAACGTGAGAAGGACGATCGACAAGGCCGTCGAGAAGCTCCTGAAGAAAGTGCCGGCGCGGAAGGACTGACCGACGGAGCTGGGGATCAACCGGCGGTGTCGGCGCCGCCGGTTGCGGGTTCGATGATCGCGGTCATGGAACCTTTGGAGTTGGGCATGCGCCAGTCGGCTCCGTAGGACTGGATCTGATCGCGGGCGAATTCCGCTTCGGAAAGCTCGCATGTCAGCAGTACGCTGCGCCCGGTGGTATCCACCTCAACAGCGTGGCGGAAAGCCTTGGCCTGGGAAAACAGGAACAGTTTCTGGAGCATCTCTATGACGTAGTCATACGTGTGCTCGTCGTCGTCGAGGAGGACGACGTTGTAGAGGGGGGTCAGCTTTTCACTGTCGGTGGTTTCGACGCCGGGCGTTGTGACGGTCTGACTCATCGGCGGCCGGGACCTGGCGGCACGATCCCCATTGAATGATGCTAACGGATCACGGAGGAACGAATAAAGCCCCGACCGCGATTCCGGCGGCATTCGGGGGAGCCGATGGTAAAATAAGAAGTAGTAGACCATCCACCTGGTCGAGGGGGCGTACTGGCTTCGACGGGATTGGATTGGCGTTGAGAGGCGTGCCGGGTTCCGGGCACCCGTAAAACGACCGGAACAAAAATAACTGCCAACACGCAGTTTGCCTACGCTGCCTAATTAAAGGCAGCCGTCCCGGCCGGCGGGCCCGCACGCCGGTCAGCGGGCGTCGCATCGCGGGCTTGGGCCCAAGGCTTCGGTCCGGAGCCGCAAGCCGAGAACCAATCGGACTAGGTTGCCGCTCTTCTTGCCGGTTCTGAGGCGGCAGCCGAAACTGGTGAACCGGATACGCACGTAGGCTCTCAACGGCAAACTTTCCCGGACGCGGGTTCGACTCCCGCCGCCTCCACCACCTCTTTCCTGTTGTTTCCTTCGAACGAGCCAAAAGGCCATTGACCAGCTCCGCCGGGCACTTGGGGGCCGACGCGCCGCCGGGCGCGGAGGCGCGCCCGGTATCCAGAAGCCGGACGAAAGCCCGAACTGTTAGAATCCCACCATGACCCGGAGATCATGGCTGAGGGCGGCGGGTTTGGCGGCGATGCTTCCCCGGCCGCGCGCGGTATCTAAGGAGGCGGCCGCGGTCCGGGTCACGGGCCTGGAGGTCTTCCGTGTCCACGTCAACCGCCTGGGAAACTGGGTGCTGTTTCGCGTGCAGACCGACGCGGGGCTGACCGGCGTGGGGGACGCCTCGCACGGTAGCCGGGACGACTTCCGCGTCGCCGCCCTGGGGCGGGAATTGCTGGCCGCCTTCGGCAAGCGCAGCATCTTCGACGTCGAGCGCCTGCGGAGCATCGCCCGGCCCCGGGTCAAGGAGCTTGGCCGGCCCGCCGCGGTGGCGCTCGGGGGTCTGGAGCAGTGCTTGTGGGACCTGCAAGGCAAGGCGCTTGGCGTGCCGGTTCACAAGCTCTTCGGGGGCGCCCTGCGCCGCAAGGTCCGCAACTACGCCAATATCAACCGATCCACGGAGGACCGCACTCCAGCGGGTTTCGCCCGGATGGCCGAGCGCGCCGTCAAGGCGGGCTTCGACGCAGTGAAGCTGGCCCCGTTCGACGGCATGGCCCGGTTGAACGCGCCGCGGGCGGAGTTCGAGCGCGATACCCGGCGCGGGATCGAGTGCGTCGCTGCGGTCCGCCAGGCCGTCGGCCCGGACGTGGACGTGCTGGTGGATGCGCACAACCATTTCGATCTGGAAACGGGGTTGGATCTTGCCCACCGTCTGGAGCCGTACCGGCTGTTCTGGCTCGAGGAAGTGAGCCGGGACGTGAAGGCGCTGGCAGCAATCAACAGAGCGGCCCCCATGCGGACAGCGGGCGGTGAGTCGCTGTTCGGCGTCCAGGGATTCTATCCCTATATGCAAGCCCGAGCAGTGGACATCCTCATGCCGGACATCAAGTACTGCGGTGGGATGCTGGAGCTCAAGAAGATCGCCGCGATGGCCGAAGGGGCGGGGACGCCGGTGGCACCCCACGGAGTGGCAAGTCCGGTGGGCCACATGGCCGCGGCTCAGGTGGCTGCGACGCTGCCGAACTTCTTGATTCTCGAGTACTCTTACGGTGAGGTTCCCTGGCGGGCGGATCTGGTAGTACCGCCGGAGACGCTCAACCACGGGCGTACGGAGGTGCTCGACACGCCAGGGATCGGGTATGAACTCAACGAGAGCGCCCTCCGCAAGCACGCCCCAGGGAACTGACTAGAATGAATAGAGGGGCTCGGGGCTGATACCCGGGACGAGAACGATCGTGGCCAACAACTATATTCTCGTAATCTTCGATAGCTGCCGGTACGACACCTTCATCCGCGCCAATCCAAGGACGATCCGGAAGCTGGGCCGGGTCGAGAGAAGGTGGACATACGCCTCCTGGACAGCGCCATCTCACTACAACTTCCTGATGGGGCTGATGCCGCACAAGAGCCCCACGCATGTCTACGCTTCGGAGTACTACAAGAAAGAATTCTTCAAGTTCAACGAGCGGCTCGGCGCCGACGGCATCGAGTTTAAGTCGCTGGTTCCCAAGCTCTACCTGCCGAGCTTCCTCAAGGAGAAGATGGGCTACCGCACGCACGCCATGGTCTCGCTGCCGGTGCTGAACCCGCGGACGGTGATCAACCAAGGTTTCGACACCTTCAAGCTGATGGAGAAGCATAACGACATGCGGGCGATGCTGCGGGAGATGAAGTTCGACGACGAAAAGCCGAGCTTCTACCTGCTGAACGTCGGCGAAACACACTACCCCTACGCCCTGCCCGACGAGCCTCCGGACGAATGGCCGCGGATTTCCGGGGTACACGGCGTTTTCAAACACCTCGACGACCACATCGTCGGAGGGAAGCTGGTCCGGAGAAAGGAGAAATTCTTCGACGACGCTAAACTGCGGAAGCTGAAGCGGCGGCAGATCGAGGCCGTCCGTTACCTCGACGGCGTCGTGGAGGAGCTGTTCGATCTCGTGCCCAAAAACACCTACATCACGATCACTTCGGACCACGGGGAGCTGTTCGGAGAAGACGGCTACTTCGGCCACGGCCCGATCATGCACGAGAAGGTGTTCGAAGTGCCCTTCGTCGAGGGGAAGTTGCGATGAGGAGCGCTGCCGGCTTCGCGCTGCTGATTCTGACCGGGGCAGCCGGACTCTATTTCGACCCAGGGAGCGGCGACCGCCTCGCCTACATCGGCCCTGGGGCAGGGTTCGCCTTTCTCGGCTCGTTCCTGACGCTGCTGTGGGCCTTCGCCGTCAGCGCCGCGACGATGTTGACGTGGCCGGTCCGCATGGCGTGGAAGGCGATCAAGCGCCGCAAGGCGCTAAAAAACGCCCGGGTGAAGAAATTGATCTTCGTCGGTTTGGACGGCTACGATCCCCGGACGGCCGAACGCTTGATGGCCAAGGGGAAGTTGCCGAACCTGAGCCGGCTGGCGAAAGAAGGCTCCTATCGCCGCCTGCGGACGACCTTTCCCTCGCTGTCGCCAGTAGCCTGGTCTACCTTCGCCACCGGCGTGAGCCCGGCTCGCCACAACATCTTCGACTTCCTGAACCGGAACCTGAAATCCTACCTGCCGGAGCTCTCCTCGTCGCGGGTGAACAAGCCCCGGAGGGTGCTGAAGATCGGGCGGTACCGGATCCCGCTCAGCAAGCCGACGGTGGATCTGCGGCGCAAGAGCGTGCCGTTCTGGAAGATCCTCGGACAGCACCAGGTCGATTGCACGATTCTCCGCATCCCGATCACGTTCCCTCCGGAGAAGTTCAACGGGCGGTTGCTATCGGCCATGTGCACGCCGGATCTGCGGGGCACGCAGGGCAGCTTCTCGTTCTTCTCCACCCGGAACGAGAAGGTCACTTACGAGAGCGGCAGCCGGTATCCGCTCGAGCGCAACGGCGACGTGGTCAAAGGGGTGCTCGAAGGGCCGGACCATCCGCTCGTCCCGGAGGCTGGCAAGCTCGGCGTGCCGTTTACTATCCATTTGAACGGCTCACGCGAAGCGGCGACGCTGAAGATCAGCGGTGAAACGTATCCCTTGCGCGTCGGCGAGTACACGCCTTGGGTGCCGGTCACGTTCCAGGCCGGCGTGGTCGTCAAGGCCCGCGGCATTTGCCGGTTCCTGCTGAACCAGATCGAGCCGGAGGTGAACCTCTATGTCACCCCGATCAACATCGATCCCGAGAACCCGGCGCTGCCCATCTCGCACCCCAGCTACTATTCGGCTTATCTGGCAAAGCTGCTGGGGGCCTTTGCCACCGTCGGGATGGCCGAAGACACCTGGGCGCTGAACGAAGGCGCGATCGACGAGGAGGCTTTCCTGCGCCAGGCGTGGATGATCCACGAGGAGCGGGAGAAGATGTTTTTCAACGCGCTGGACCGGCTGCGGGAAGGCGTCGCGGCCTGCGTCTTCGACGCCAGCGACCGCATCCAGCACATGTTCTACCGCTACCTCGAGGGCCGGGCGGAAGGGCCGCTGGCGGATACGATCGAGCGCATGTACCAGCGGATGGACGAGCTCGTCGGCCGGGTCATGAAATACGTGGACGAGGAAACGGCGCTCTTCGTGCTCTCCGACCACGGATTCGGCTCGTTCCGCCGCGGGATCAACTTGAATACGTGGCTGTTGCAGAACGG
>CAYWXL010000074.1:0-8141 GCA_964461995.1 uncultured Solibacteraceae bacterium | reverse complement strand
GACATGGCGCCGACGGCGCTGGACCTGTTCGGGTTGCCGCGGCCGCGCTACATGGAAGGAAGATCGGTATTCGAAGCCCCGGCGCCGGCTTGAGGGCGCGGGGCGGAAAGGAGGCCGCCATTCTCAGCAAATCGACCATCAAACTGAAGAAAGACCTTTGGGAGCGCGTCAAGCGGTGCGCCGAGGTCGCGGGCTACTCCAGCCCGCAGGAGTTCGTCGAGCACGTGCTCGAGAAGGAACTCTCGAAGATCGAGGAATCCGAATCCGACGAGGAGATCCTCAACAAGTTGAAAGGTCTCGGCTACATCGACTGAGACGATGCTCGCCTCAATCACCCTGTTCGCAATCAGCGTCGCCACTGGTATCGGCCTGCTCTGGATCTTTCGGAAGACATCCGACCAGGCCGCCATCCGCACCACTAAAAAGCGTTTGCAAGCGAGGCTTCTGGAGCTGCGCTTGTACGCCGATGACCCGCGGGTGGTGCTGGCCGCGCAAAAGGCTTTACTGGCCGAGAACCTCCGATATTTCGGATTGATGCTGCGGCCCGCGCTTTACGCGACGGTGCCAGTGGTGCTTCTTCTCATCGTCATGGATGGCTTCTACGGGAGGCGGCCGCTCGAGCCGGGCGAGGCGGCCATACTCACGGCGGCGCTGGACGAGCAAGCAGCCCCAGACCAGCCAGTGAGGCTCAAAGCCCCGCCGGGGATTGTGGTGGAGACGCCCGCCGTTCACGCGGTGGCAAGCCGGGAAGTGAGTTGGCGGATCCGGGTGGAGAAGCCAGTGGCAGGAGAGCTGCTATTGACCTCCGGCGGCGAGACGGCTTCGATGCCGGTGGTCGCCGGACAAGGCTTCCGCTATTTGTGCGGCCGGCGCGTGCGGTCCCGCCTGGCCTGGCTGCTTGCCCCCGGCGCGCCGCCGCTCGATGCGAGTTGGGTGAAGGAAATCGAACTGGACTACCCGGCGGCAGAAGTATCCTACTTCGGGCTCCGGACGCACTGGCTGGTATGGTTCCTGGTCTTTTCGATGGCCGCGGCGTTCCTGCTCAAGAGCCGCTTCCGAGTCACGGTCTAGGGGCGTGGCGTTCCGCGGCTGGATGCCCAGGCGCGGTCTCTCGGGGGTGAGCCGGAGGCCGGGGCGCTGGGTGGTCACGTTCCGCAAGGGCTCGCCTGGCAGCCTCCGGCGCTGGCTGCTCCGTGCCCAGACACCCGATCACGGCGGCGAGGAGAACCCACGAAGTCACCGCCAGGGAGTAAGGAATCCCTATGCGGAGCGAAGCGGAAAGCAGTTGCAAAACTATGTTGTCTGTTTTGGGATTCCACGAGAAGACGAGCACCGGCAGGTAAAGCCCGCCCACGGCCAGCACGCTCGCGGTCAGCCAGTAAACCTCATCGAAAACGATGTCCTGGGCCTTCTGGACGCTGAACCCTCCGCCGGCGGCCTGGCTCGCCAGCGGCAGAAGAGACAGTACGGCTGTCAGGCCGACCACCCACACGAAGATCCCGAGCAAATTGGCCATCCACTGGAACAGCGCCAGGATGCCGGCGAGCGCGAGCGCCCAAGGGAGGAACCTGTGCAAGCGGCGCAGAGCGGGCATGAAGGGGGTGCGACCCATGCCGGGGTGAAAGGCAGCTAGGGTGGCGGCGTGGAGCCACATCAAAAAGAATCCCAGGGCGGTCAACAGCGGCGCGGCGCGGAGGATTTCACCCCAGGTAAAGGCGCTCGAAGAAGCCCAGAAAAAGAAGATGAACCCGAGGAAAGCATTGCCGGTCAGGTTGGCGGTGAGTAGGCGCTCGTGACGGGAAACCGAACGGAACGCGTCCCACAGAACCGTTTTCATGCGACCCATCTTGCGGATCCTTCCCCGTGCCTGCCGGCTTTCCAAGACGCTGCGCCCGCGTTGCTAGACTAGGAGCGGGCGCACCACCCGGCGTGTGGCAGAGTGATAATCGGCACTGTCTTCCTGCCCAATCATCGGCGGAATCAGCCCGAATCTGCATAGCTCGATGGCGACGGAGCAGGCACTCATCCTCGGCTGCGGCTATACGGGGCGGCGAGTGGTCCGCCGTCTACTGGACCGGGGTCTTCAAGTGACGGTCACCAGCCGGGAGCCGGAGTCTTTAACCGAGCTGGCCCGGGCGGGAGTGGAAGTAATGCGTCTCGACGCCCTGGAACCTTCTTCGGTAAAAGAGCTGGCCAGAGCCGTACGCCCGGGATGCCTCGTCCTGCACTCGATTCCGGTGTTGCGCGGACCGGATGGCTTCGTCGATCCGACCCCGAACCTGCTCCAGGCGCTGGGCCGGCGCCCCCGCCGCATCGTCTACCTCTCTACGACGAGCGTCTACGGAACGGCTCGGGAAGTCGACGAAAAAACGGCGCCCAACCCCACAAGCGCGTCGGCCCGTTTGAGACTTGCAGCGGAAGCTGCGGTAGCGGCAGGGCCGTGGTCGTGGATGGTTCTCAGGCCGGCGGCGATCTATGGCCCTTGGCGGGGAGTGCACGAGTCGCTCCGAAAAGGGAGGTTCCGCCTAGCGGGCGACGGGAACAACTATATCAGCCGGATCCACGTGGACGACCTGGCGGCGATCACGGTGGCGGCGATGCTGTCGGAGCACACCGGAGCCTGGCCGGTCGCCGATGCTGAGCCTTGCCCCTCGATCGAAATGGCGCGCTTCTGCGCGGACCTGCTGGGATTGCCGCCCCCGTCCGCCGCACAGCCAGAAGAGCTGCACTACACACGCCGCGCTGATCGCCGCGTGGACGGGTCGGCGGTCTTGCGGCTGCTGGGAGTCACGCTTCGGTACCCGTCCTACCGCGTGGGTGTTCCGGCCGCTATCAAGGCTGAAGCCGAAGCACCCATGATTCCCGGAAGACCCGCCGGTGAGGACCACTCCTGAGCCGCCGTTTCCCCTGGTCAGCGGGTCAGGAACGGCCAGTGCCCGACCGGGTGGAACCCGAACCGGGTAACGGCAAGGTAGAGAACGGCGCCAATGACGGCGGCGGCGGCGAGGGCGATCAAACCTACCGTTCGCCACGGGAACTTCTTGCTCTCCCGGTGGAGGTTCAAGAGATACCCGGCAAAAACGCCGACGAAGTACAGCAAAATCATCGGCACCGAGAAGAGCATCAGGTTGACGACGTCCGGCGTGGGAGTGATGATCGCCGCGATAATGACGATGATCAGGATCGCGTAGCGCGAATTCCGCAGCAGGAAGCCCGGCGTCACGAGACGGAGCAAGGTCAAGAAAAATATCAGGATCGGCAGCTCGAAGATGAGGCCGATGCCGAGGGTCACGTTGACGAACAGGTCGAAGTACTCGGTAATGGAAACGTAAGGGGCGATGTTGATGTCCCGACCGATGCCGAGTAAAAACGCCAGGCCGTAGCGGAACGCGATGAAATACGCGAACAGGCCGCCGAGGATGAACAGTCCGGCCGAGCAGATGACGAACGGCGCCGCCCACCGCCGCTCTCGCTTGTAGAGTCCCGGCGCGATGAAGGCCCAGACTTGATAGAGGATCCACGGTGACGACAGGAAGATGGCGGTCAGGATCGGGAGCTTCACCCAGACGGTGGTGAAGGTCTCCATCGGTTTGATCTGAGCGAGCTTCGGGTTCTCGTAGCCGAGCTTGATGAGGGCTTCGACGGCGGGTTCGCTGACGATACGCCAGAGGTCGTTGGCGAAGATGATGCTGACGAAGAAAGCGACGCCCACCCCCATCAGGGACTTGATGATGCGGGAGCGGAGCTCCTCGAGATGCTCCATGAAGGACATGCGGAGCATCTCTTCCTCCTCGTCCTCTTCCTCGTCGGCGGGAGGCTTGGGAGGCGGAGGCGGCGGAGGCGCGGCGCCGCCTTTCTCCGCAGTGGCCGGAGTCTTTCCGGTTTCCGTCTCGGTCCCGCTACCGACTGCCGCCGCGACGCTTGCGCTGTCGCCGCCAGAGGACGGCGTTTCTGAACCGGGGGACGGGTTCCCTTCCCCCTGTTCGCCGGCGCCCTCAGGTCCCGGCGCACCCTGCTTGTTCTCTTCGGATTCCATGTGTCGGTGTCGTCGGTGAAGCCCGGTGGGAACTTCCAGACAGCTGTTTCGCCGTCTATGATGTTACCGCTTCCGACCCCGTAGACGTCGCCGGGGCGTCCTTCGGCTTCTTGCCGTTGGCGGGACTTGCTCCGGAAGATTCCGACGACTGGGGCCCCGCGGCGCTAACGGGTACCGTGCCCTCTGGCGCCCCGGCCGCGCCGCTGTCCGGGCTTGCACTCGAAGACGCTTTCTTTTCTTCCGGTTTGGAGGAGCTGTCCGCCGCCGATGAAGAGTCCGCCTCTGAGCTGCTGGAAGCGGTTCCGTACTCGTAAGAGTCTTCGTATTCGTAATCGTACTCGTTCTCGTAGTCGTAGTCGTACCCGGCTTCCGTCTCGTCGTAAGCGGAGGAGATCTCCGCGCTGATTTTGCGAGTCTCTTCCTTGATCGAAGCGGTTTCCTGTTCGATCGCCTGCATCTCGCGGGTCCAGGTGGCCTTGAGTTCGTTCGAAGCCCGGCGGAACTCGGTCATGGCTTTGCCCAGCGTCTTGCCCAGTTCCGGCAATTTGCGCGGCCCGAAGATGAGCAGGGCAAGGAGAAAGATGAAAACTGTTTCCTGCCAGCCCAGCGGACCCATCTATAAATCCTCCTCTATGCTTTGTGCTTCGAACCGGGGCACACGCGCCGGCGCAGACGAAAATCGCCGTCTGCGCCCGTCCGTCCCATAACGTCACCTTCATAATAGCTGCGGCGCCGGCAACCCGGCAACCGGACGGCGAGGGAATTTGAGGCTCCCGTCGCGGTTGTGATCTACTCGAAGCATGCGGTGGTTGTTGTTATTCGGCTTTGTGGCATTTCAAGCGCTGCCGGCAGTCGCGCAAGTAAAGTTGGTCCGGCACGACGACCGGATCTCCGTGGAGGTGGACGGCAAGCCCTTCACCGAGCTGTTCGTCAAAGGCGAGAGCGTGAAGAAGCCGTACTTTCATCCGCTCCGTTCCGCCTCGGGCAAGATCGTCACGCGCATGTATCCGATGAAGGTGATCGAGGGCGAAAGCCACGACCATCCTCACCACCGGGGTCTCTGGTTCGCTCACGGCGACGTCAACGGCTACGACTTCTGGAGTGCTGATCCGTCGCGCTCCAGCCCGAAACTCGGGCGCATCGTCCTTGAAGAGGTTCTGGAGACGCAGGGCGGCAAAAGGCAGGGGCGGCTTCGCGCCCGCTTCGCCTGGCAGGCTCCAGACGGGACCGTGCTGGTGCGGGAAGACCGCACCGTCATCTTCTACTCGGACCCCAAGCTGCGCATCATGGATCTGGACCTCGTGTTGACCGGAGTGGAAAAGGCCCACTTCGGCGACACGAAGGAAGGCACGTTCGCCATCCGGATCGCCGACTCGATGAACGAGCGGCATGGGGGAACGTTGGTGAGCTCCACCGGAGCTAAAGGGGAGAAGAACGTCTGGGGCAAGCGTTTCCCCTGGATGGACTATTACGGGGAAGTGGATGGCGAGACGCTCGGCATCGCGATCTTCGACCATCCAGACAACCCCGGCCACCCCACCCACTGGCATGCACGGGGCTACGGGCTGTTTGCGGCGAACATTTTCGGCCTCCACGACTTCTATCACGACGAGACCCGGGACGGAGGACGCACGCTGGAACCGGGAGCCAAGTGGCGGTTCCGCTACCGCGTGGTGATCCATCCGGGAGACACCGAGTCCGCCGGCATCGCCAAGCTTTACTCGCGCTATGCCGCGGGCAAATAACGGCTGACCCGTTTCGCAGGCGCCCTTGCTGTCTCCCGGGTAAAACCCGTCTGCAGCGCTTCCGGCTGGTCCCCTCGCTCCCCGTAAAGCAAGCCCAGCCAGGCGAAAAGCGTGGCCGGTAAGGCGCATCTTCGACCCGCAGCAAGCCGGACAGCTTCGCGGCCTAATGGGATCCCCCGGCGGGGGTACACTGGAATCGTGCGGGCCGCGACGAACGACCTGTTGGAAAAGGCGGGCGTGAAGTCTCTCGCTGACCTCGCCGGGCGGCCCGAGGTGCGCCAGGCGCTTACTTGGCTCAGCACGCAACGGCGCTGGATCGATCAGAAGCACCTGGAACTCTGCCGGATACCGGCCCCGACGTTTCAGGAAGACGCCCGGGCCGGCTGGATGGCGGAAGAGTTCCGGTCCATCGGTTACGACGTTTCGGTGGACCGGGCGGGGAATGTGATCGCCGGACGCAACCTGAAAGGATCCGGACCCGTCACCTGCATCTCCGCCCATCTCGACACCGTCCTCTCTCCGAGCCGGGCCGAAGAGATCCGGGTAGACGAGCACGGGCGTTTCGTGGGCCCCGGGGTGGCCGACAACGGCAGCGGGCTGGCGGCCTTGCTGGCAGTCGCTGCGGCAGTGAGCCGGAATGAGGCCTTTGGCGACGGAGCCGGCAAGATCATTTTCGTGGCGAACGTCGGCGAAGAGGGCGAGGGTAACCTTAGCGGAATGAGGTACCTGTGCCGCCCCTCGGGCTGGGGCAAACGCATCGGGTGGTATGTGGTCCTCGACGGACCCTCGACGGATCACGTGACCGCGCGCGCCATCGCCAGCCGGCGTTTCGAGGTCGCGATCTCGGGACCGGGCGGCCACAGTTGGAGCGACTTCGGCATCGGAAACCCGGTGCATGCTCTCAGCCGGGCCATCACCCTTTTCACCGAGCAACAAACAGAACGGCTCCGCGCCGGCCGCAATGGATCCCGGCTGAGCTTCAACTTTGGCGTCATCGAAGGGGGCGCAAGCGTCAACGCTATCCCGGCGCTCGCGCGAGCCAAGGTGGATCTGCGCACCGAGCGGTCCGAAGAGATGGAGGAGATGGCGGACCTGCTGCGGAGCACGGTCGAAAAGGCGCTCAGCATCGAGAACTCCCGCGCGGAGGGGCCGCGGTTGTCGGCGCGCGTGCGAGAGATCGGTTCCCGGCCGGGCGGACGCTTGCCGGACGGAGCTCCGATCCTGAACTACTTGCGGGCTGTTGACGCCTTTCTGGGAATCCGCTCGCGGCAGGATAGCGCCTCGACAGACGCCAACATTCCGCTCTCGCTCGGCCGTCAGGCGATCTCGATCGGCGCCGGGGGCCAGGGCGGCGGTGCGCATACCCCGGAGGAATGGTACGATCCCGCCGGGCGCGAGATCGGATTGAAAAGGATCTATCTCCTGGCCCTGTTACTGGCACGGGCGGCCGGGAGCGGTGGGTGAGCGGAGCCGGGCCTTGCCAGACCGCAGGTTCCGCGCGGAGATCGCCCTCGTATTCGTCGCCTTCGTCTGGGGATCGACGTTCGTCCTCGTAAAAGAGGCCCTCGCAGACATTTCTACGCTTCTGTTTCTGGCGCTACGGTTCACATTGGCTGGGGCGGTGCTCGGCGTCAGTTACCGGAACCACTTTCCGGGCATCTTCGACCGGGGCCGGAGCTCGTTGCGCGGCGGTCTGGCCGCCGGAACGTGCTTGTTCGGCGGCTACGTCTTCCAGACTTTCGGGCTGCGGCTCACCACGCCGTCAAAGTCCGCATTCCTTACTGGCATGGCCATCGTCCTCGTCCCGACGCTGAACATGGTGATCTGGCGCCGGCGGCCGCAGGCCGCTGAGGTCGCGGGAATCGCGGTCGCGGCGGCGGGGTTGGGGTTGCTCACGCTGGAGCCCGGAGATTGGGACATAGCCCTCGGCGATCTGCTGACCCTGGGCGGGGCGGCATTCTTCGCTCTCCATGTCATTGTCCTCGGGCTGTTCGCCCCAAGAGAGGGTTTCGAGCGCCTGAGCGTGTTTCAAGTCGTTACCGCCGCGGCCCTGGCGCTCAGCACTTTCTGGTGGGCTGAGCCGCCGGCCATCCGCTGGAGCGCGACCGTGGCCCTCGCGCTCGGAGTCACCGGTCTGTTTGCCACCGCCGCCGCTTTCACCATCCAGGCTTGGGCCCAGCAGCATACCAGCGCCACGCGCACCGCTTTGATCTTCGCTCTTGAGCCGGTCTTCGCCGCAGCAACGTCATATCTCGTCGCGAGCGAAGTGTTGAGCGCACGCCAAACGGCGGGCGCCGGGCTGATCTTGGCGGGGATCTTGCTCGTGGAGTTGAAGCCTAAGGTCGTCGCGCACGGCTGAA
>CAYWXL010000073.1:0-19741 GCA_964461995.1 uncultured Solibacteraceae bacterium | reverse complement strand
TTGCCCATCACTTCCCGAAAACCCGGCAAATCGCCCCAAAGCCACCGGTAGCAATACGCGAAGAACTGTTGCAAGTTTCCTCTCCAGGCACATGGTGACCCACCCTGGCTCCGGGTGATGAGTGGGAAGACTCGGAGGGAGTTTCAGGAATCGGTGCGGGACTGGCTGGCGAGGCTCCGGCCGAAGCCGAGGCTAGGCCGAGGCGCAGGCCGGGGCCTCGGTTGGCGGCGCCGCCGCACCAGCTCCCTGGATGAAGAGACGGTCTGGCGCCGCCGTGGCTGAGAGAAAACAAAATGGCACAAGGATGTTTCCGGCTAAAATGGTCTCTTCTGAACCATACCCAATCGCCGGAGGTGATCCTTGTGCCCTTCTTATTATGAGATGATCCGTTCACCCAACCCAAACTTCCAGCTTCGCTACCGGATGGTGATGGCCGCCGAACAGATCGGCATCCGGGCCGCCGCCCGCCTGTTCGGCTGCTCCCGCAACACCGTGCGCAAGTGGTTGCGGCGCTTCCGCGCCGAGGGCAAGGCCGGGCTCCAGGACCGCTCTCGGGCTCCCAAGCGCATTCCTCACAAGACGCCGCCGGAGGTCGAGCAAGCGGTGCTGGCGGCCCGGGACCGCATCCCCTGCTTCGGTCCGAAACGGCTCCAGCAAGAGTTCGGGCTGAGAGCTTCCACCGGGGCCATCGGGCGGATCTTGAAGCAGAACGGCCGGGTGCGGAAACACAAGAAGCCCCGGCCGCGGCCGCGGAGCCTGGCGGCCGAGAAGATGGGCTGGCGGCCTTGGGGGCGGCTGCAGATCGACGTCAAGGACCTCAGCGACCTGCCCGGCTACCGGGAGTTGATCCCCTACGGGCTGCCGCGGTATCAGTTCACCGCCCGGGTGGTGCCGGAGGGGGCGATCTGGCTGGCCTTCAGCCGGGTGAACGACTCCACCTACGCGCTCCTGTTCGCCGACCGGCTGCTGGCGCACTTGCGGCGCTGCGGGGTGGAGCTGAGGGAGTTGATCGTGCAGACCGACAACGGCAGCGAGTTCGGTGGGGCGAACCGGCGCCGCAGCGTGCCGGCCTTCACCCGGCTGGTCGAACAGAAGTGGCGATGCCGCGAGCACCGCTTCAACCCGCCGCGCCGCTCGACCTACAATAGCGACGTCGAGGCGGTGCACGGCATCATCGAACGGGAGTTCTATGAGCTGGAGCGGTTCCGCGGCGACGTGGAGAGCTTCTTGAACCAGGCCTGGGCTTATCAGCTCTACTTCAACCTGGTGCGGGGCAACTCGGCGCGGCAGGGGCTCACGCCGGAGCAGCTGACGCGGCTTCGCGCTCCCGACATCGACTCCAAGGTCTTCCTGCTGCCGCCCGTCTTGCTCAGCTCCCTACCCGCCCACCAGCTCCCGACCCCAAAACAGATCCTGGCGGGTCACCATGTGGCTGGATACTCCAAACTGCGCCCTTTGCCACATCGGGGCCCAGGCTCCCGCCGCCTTGCGCGCCGCCCACGGCTACCGGCCCGAGTGCCGCCAGTGCCATGTGCCAATGCACCAGACACCGGCCGCTCTGGCCGGGGATTGAATTCCGACCGTCGGACTCCGTTGATTTCTGCCGTTTCGCCTAAGGCGGTCCCCAGTCTCTTGCTCGTTCGGAGCGCCGGGCTGAAGCCTTTATACGGCATCCCGCCGCTACTGTGACCAAAGTCATCGATAAACTCACTCCCGCCCCGTATCCTGAAATCAGATCACCAATTCACTGGGCTTTGCCAGAGGGAGCGTGGGATGAGCGAACTCATCGATAACCGGGCCTACCGGGTCCGCACCTTGAAAGACATCATCAAGAAACTACACGCCGGCGAGCCGCCGGAAACGGTCAAGGACCGGCTGAAGGAGCTCGTCCGGCAGACGGACTATTCCGAAATCGTCGCCATGGAGCAGGAACTCATGGCGGAGGGAATGCCCGTTGAAGAGATCCAATCCATGTGCGACCTGCACTCCCAGGTCACCCGGGAAGTCCTCGTCCAGCCTCCCCCGAAGACCGTCCCCCCGGGCCATCCGGTCGATACCTTCCGCCGCGAGAACGAAGCGCTCGAAGGGGTCATCCTCCGGATGCGCGAGGTGATGGCGAAAATCAAGAAGCTGCCGGACGATGCCGACCCCGGTCCGCTGCTGCTCGAGTGGCGCCAGGCCTACAACGACCTGATGGACATCGAGAAGCACTATCAGCGCAAGGAGCACACCTTGTTCCCCTGCCTGGAGCGCCACGGCATCACCGGCCCCTCCAAGGTCATGTGGGGCAAGGACGACGAGGTGCGCGACCTGCTCAAAACCCTCGGCGAGGCCCTCTCCCAGCAGGACGCCACCGCCGCCGAGTGGAAGATCGTCGCCGAGACCGTCGCCGAAGCCGCCCTCCAGGCCGTCGAGGAGATGATCTACAAAGAGGAGAATATCCTCCTGCCCATGTGCCTGGATACCTTCACCGACGACGAGTGGGCCGAGATCTGGGCCTCCTCGCCACGTTATGGGTGGTGTCTCATCGAACCTCGCGAAGGCTACCAGCCGCCGGAGGCCGTCATTCCGGAAGGCCTCAAACTGCCCGAGTCCGAAGCCATTCAGTTGCCCACCGGGAACCTCACTCTCGATCAGCTCATCCACATCTTCTCGACCCTGCCGGTGGATCTGACCTTCGTGGACGCCGAGGACCGCGTCGCCTTCTTCTCGGAAGGCCCTGACCGCATCTTCCCCCGCAGCAAGGCGATCATCGGGCGCAAGGTCCAGCACTGCCACCCGCCCCGCAGCGTCTCCACCGTCGATCAGATCCTCAGCGACTTCCGCGCCGGCCGCCAAAGCGTCGCCGAGTTCTGGATCGACTTCCGCGGCCGCTTCGTACACATCCGTTACTTCGCCGTGCGCGACGAAAAGGGCGAGTACATGGGCACGCTCGAAGTCACTCAAGACATCACTCACATCCGCAAGCTCGAAGGCGAGCGCCGGCTGCTCCAGTACGATGAACAGTCGCAACCAGGAGGGGTTCAATGAGCATTGTCATCACACCGCAAACTAAAGTCGGGGAGCTGCTCGATGCTTTCCCGGGGCTCGACGACGTGCTCGCCGAGTGGGTGCCGGCTTTCCGCAAACTGAAAAACCCCGTGCTGCGGCGCACCGTGGCCAAGGTCGCCACGTTGGAGCAGGCCGCCCGAATGGGGGGCGTCAGCGTGCGCGACTTGGTCCTCAAGGTGCGCGAGGCTACCGGCCAGCCGGTGGGCTCCTTGGAAAGCGCGGAAACGGCCGAATCGGGAGAATCCCCGCCTCCCGCCTGGCTGGACACATCTCGCGTCCGCTACGCCATCGACGCCGACAAGATGCTGGAAACCGGACAGCACCCTATCGGGCTGATCCGCCAGTATCTCACCACCCTCGAGGATGGCGAACTCATCCAGCTCACCAGCTCCTTCCGTCCCGAGCCGCTCATCGAGCTGATGACCAAGAGCGGCGTCTCCGTCTATTGCCGCCAGGACGCCCCCGGCCGCTACACCACTTGGTTCTGCCGTAAACCGCCGCGCGTGATGTAATGGGCGCATGGCCCCTTCGCGCGGGATCACCCGGCGCAGTCTCTTAGCGGCGCCGGCCCTCGTGGGTTTCGCGCCGGCTCCGGAGGCGGACGGCTACTTTCCTGAACCCGACAGCGCAGGCGGCTGGCGGCGTCCCGCGAACCGATCTGCTCTGCGCCGGCAAGCCGGCCTCGATCCCGTCGCCCTCGACCGCGCCTTCGACTACATCAAACTGACCACCAAACACGGTGGCCTCCTCGTCGCCCGCCACGGCTGGCTCGTCTACGAGCGCTACTTCGGCCGCGCGCATTCGGACGCCACGCCCAATACCGGCTCCGTGGGCAAGTCGTTTACCAGCATCGCCATGGGCATCTTGCTCAACGAGCAGCCGGACCGCTTCCCGGAAGGGCTCGACCAGAAGGTCTTCCACCCCGATTACCTCCCCGCCGAAGCCTTCCCGTTGAGCGACGCCCGCAAAGCCGAGATCAAGCTCGGCCAGTTACTCGCCATGACCGGCGGTATCCGCGGCAACAACCCCGGCATCGTTCACGGCCGGGAAGTGATTCTCGACCCGCCCGGTCCCGACGGCTGGATCGCCATGCTCGACCGCATGGCCTTTGGCAAGATGGATGGTGAGCGGAACACGATCACTCTCTGGTGCGAACCCGGCGGCGGCTGGTCCTACGCCACCTCCTCGGTCCACCTCGTCAGCGTCGTCCTGCGCCACGTCACCGGCATGGAACTCAAGGACTTCGTCCGGGAACGCCTCGCCCGCCCCATGGGCTGGGGCCGTTGGGGCTGGGGCTACCGGCAGTACAAGCTTGGCCACACGCCCGGGGGCGGCGGCATCGCACCGCGCCCCCGGGACATGCTCCGGTTCACCTACTTGCTGCTCCGCGAAGGCCGCTGGGGCAGCCGGCAACTCGTCCCCGCGTCCTACGTCCGCCACTGCGGCCGGCTCTCTCCCTACAATCCCCACACCGATTACAGCCTCCAGTTCCACGTCAACGCCCGCCGCCGCCTTGCCGGCGTACCCCCGGACGCCTATTGGAAACCCGGCTCCGGCGGACACTGCATCTACGTCGTGCCGTCGCTCGACCTCGTCGCTTTCAAGATGGGCGGGCGCGACGGCCAGTTCGACCCGAAAAACACCGGCGTTGCCGAACCGCCGGACTCCCAGTTCGTCTACGACGGCTCCAGAGAAGACTGGAAATACTCGGCGCCCCCCGGCAATCCCTACGAGCGAACGCTCCAAATGATCGTAGATGCCGTTCTCGATTGACAATAGCGGAATCCGCACGCGCCAGCCCCCGCATCGTCGCAAAAGGAAGAAAGGCGCGCCTCCAGTCGGCACCCCCAGGCTGCCAAGAGCCTGAAGCCCGAGCTGACGAGAAGTTTGGTACACGGCGTGCGTCCCTACGAGTGGAAGGATGAAGACAGTGCCGCGGGATTTCCTCCGCTCCGCTGGAAGCAACTCTTTCGTGGACAGAGAGTTAGCCTTTACCGCCTCGCTCTTACGCAACGCTCGCGTACCGGTGGAAGGCGTCTATGACGGGGAGGCGACACGAAATTTCTTCCGGGCGGTCGGAAATTATTTCCAGGCCCCGCAGGCCGAAATCGAAGAGGTGCGGCTCCTGTGCCGCGAAGTGATAGAAACTCCGGTGGTGTTCCACATCTCCCGCCACGCCAGCGTTGCGTCGGAGGAGGTGGCGCGGGAGCACCTGGCAGGCCGGTCGTGGAAAGCGCTCTTCCTGGAGCACCACGTCCACCCGGAGACATTTCACGTCACCTTGGCCACAGGCTTTCCGGCCTCTCCGGCCCGGCCCTACCGCTATCACCGCCGCGCGGCCTGCGAGGCCTGGAAATCCCAAACGCTGGCGGACGAGGACATCGTAAACCTCGTCAACCTGAGGTTCGCGTGTTCTTTCTATCGCGTGCCCCCTGACCAGGTGATCGCCCTGCGATTGGCGGGTTGGAGCTATCTTCGGCTTCACGCCGCTCTGTGGGGAGACCGATGCGCCAGCGAGTGGGATGACAGGACTGGTTTTGGTGTGCCGGCTGACTCCGACCGGCGGGCAGTCGCCGGCACACCGCGGGGATGAAGCGGACCGACCGCCGCTTCATCCCACTCTCCATTCTTCCTCTCGGGCGGCCTTACGCCAGCCGCCTCTCGCCCAAGGCCTCTGGAACAGATGCCGCCGCGCCGGCCCGTTCCGGCGCCGCCGCTCTAAGGGCCAATTGAAGCCGCAACAGTTCCCCTGCAAACGTCCTCTCTGACAACAGCCGGGACAGGATTGCCGAGCGTATAACGTACGTCAGGTAAACGCTCCTCGGGATTCCTTTGGGCCGGCGGCGAACCGATGCAAGCGCCTCCCGCCCGATCGCCATGAGTTCCTCCACGGACGGCCCCTCCGGCAGGCGCTTCTTGATCCTCTTCACAGCGATGCGGAGAAAAGATTCGTGGCTGCGCAGCATTACAACCTCCACTTGATACCCCAGGCTAGTACGCGCCAAATGGTGCGGCAATAGCCAAATAGTTTGTCCGGTACCGGAACTCATCTGGGGCGCTTCGACTGGACGATCTCAGAGAAACAACCAATTCCTCACCCCCGGTTCCGGTAGTTCTTTATGCACGCTGTGTTCCCGACCTCCGTCTACATCAGTGAAAGCCTTCTGGAGAAGCGCTCCCATGATCAGGCCGGGTTGGCTCTTCGTTTTCTCCCTTTTAGTCAGCGTCTCGTCCGCAGCCGCTGAGTCTCCAAGTCCGGTCGTCGAAATCGCGAACCGGCTGAATGCAGCGGCGCGGCGGGAACCCGTGTACCTCGCCATCGATACCCGCCTACGCGCCGCCGGCATGCTGCGGCACCTTCGGCCCGAACTCGCCCTGCAGTTTGCCCTCGCCGCTGCCCGCGACGCAACCGAAAGCGGGGACACGAGCTACCGGATCTACGAGATCACCGACATCCTGCTGCAATTGGACCTGGAAACGGCCGCCCGCGCGACGCCCGGATTTGCCGAACCCTCCTGGGTCTACAACGCCATGGTCCGCCACTGGCTCGAGGAGGGCGATCTCGACAAGGCCGCCGCAGCCGCACGGGAAGGCCTGCGCCGGGGGGTCATATTCGGCGAAGGCGTCCGGCTCCTCGACCGCCTGAAGACTAAGGATCCGGAGACCGCCTCAAGCCTGTTCACAGACCTGCTGGAACACTTCCCCGAGCGCCCCACACCCTCGCAACTCACCTTTTTGCTCGGCGCTGTCCAGGCGATCTGCTCCGCCGATCCCCCCGCCGCCGTCCGCGCTGCACACTGGATGCTCGAGGCCGTCGTTGAGGGCCGCCTGGCGCAGACCGGCGACGTCGCCGTCGCCCGCTACGACATCGCCGGCGAGTCCATCGCCACCGCGACGAACGAGGACTTCGTCCTGTTGCCCGCCGGCGCCCTGCTCTGGGTGCTCGACCGGGACGCTTACCTCGCCAATCAAGCGCAGTTCGCTCCTTGGGACGGGGCGATCCGGCGCCTCCGCCGGGAGGACTTGCCGTCGGCCATCCGCGCCCGCCGCTTCTCCATCGCCCCTCCGGATCTGGCGGCGAAAATCGCTTCCGGCGCGCCACCCGAACCGCGCCGGCCCCGCCAGGAGCCGGCCTACCTCACGATGCCCTTCGACCAGGCGCTCCGCTCGATCGACGAGCTCGGCTTCCAGCGCAACGCCCCGCGTTGGCTCCGGCTTCTCCAGCGCGACGACCTCACCGCCGAACAGCAACAGACCCTCGCCCGCCTCGTCCTCGACGAGCTGCCCCGCTGGCCCCACCCGATGCGGCTGAACCTCGCCGAACGGACGGTTCGCCTCGCCCAGTCGAAAAAGGCTTCGTGGCTTCCGGGGGCGCTCAACGTCTTGCTCCTGACGATTCGCGACATCGACGGCTGCCGGGAGCGGATCTGCGAGAGGCTGCGGGAACGCGACGTGCCCCGCATATACCGGTCGCTCGCCGAAGCGATCCATCGCGGCGAGCTTGAGGCCGAAGCCGCCGATCCCTCCCTCCAAGCGCGCCTTCTCTTACTCGACCTTCAGGACGCTTTGGCCCGGGAACTCGATTTCGAGCTCCCGAGCCAAGACGGCGACCGCTACCGCCTGCGCGATCTGCGCGGCCGCCCTGTCGTCCTATACTTCTGGGCCACCTGGTGCGTGCCCTGCCGCAAGGACCTCCCGGTCCTTGAGAAGCTCCACCGGGACCAGGGCGAGACCCAACCGGTGATCCTCGGCCTGAGTCCGGAAGAGCCCGGTAAGATCCGCAGCTTTTACAAAAACCGCGAACTGAGCTTCCCAACCCTTTATGATCAGGACCGCCGTGTCCACGACACCTTCGGCGTCTCCGGCATCCCCGTCACCGTCGTCCTGGACGCTGAAGGCAACGTCGCCGGCCGCATCACCGGCAGCTTCAAGGCGGACCGGTTGCTGCGGCTGCTCGAGAAGGCCCGCCCCCAACCAGCCGCGGCGCCGTCAACGCCGCAACTCAACTGACGACGATGTCCCAGCCGAACCCCGGCTTCTCCGAGGGCCGCGTGTAGACCCCTTCTGGCCCCCGGGTGATCAGGTTGTCTTCTTCATATTGCTGGTAGACCTCCGGCGGTCCCCCGGGAGGCGGCATGAACAGCTCGGCCCAGGGGCTGTTCGGCGTGGCCATGATCCAGTGGACGCTGTCCCGGCTGCCACCCCCATGCGGGATCACCGGGATGTCGTAGGCCGCCGCCAGCGCCCCGATGCGCCGCAGCTCCGTCAGCCCGCCGCACCAGTGGATGTCCGGCTGCCAGATCTCGGCCGCCTCGTGCTCGAGCAACTGCCGGAAGCCGTAGCGCGTGTACTCGTGCTCGCCGGTGACGATCCGTGTCGAGGTGATCTTCTTCCGCAGCCGCCCGAAGCCGGCATAGTCGTGCGGCGGCAGGCACTCCTCCATCCAGTAGACCCGGTACGGCTCGAGGAGCTCGGCCATCTCCAGCGTGTACCGCTCGGTCCAGGCCATCCAGCAATCCAGCATGATGTCGCCGTCCGGACCCAGCGCCGCCCGCGCCCGTTTCACCAGCTCCACGTTCTTCCGCTGGCCCTCGCGGCCGTCGGCCGGCCCGTGCGGCATCGCCAGCTTCAGCCTCTTGAAACCGAACTCGACGTGCTGCTCGATGTCGTTGCCCGTGCAGTAGGCCGGAATCCGGTCTTTCGTCTCCCCGCCCAGCAGCCGGTAGACCGGCATCCCCGCCGCCTTCCCGATGATGTCCCAGACGGCCAGATCCACGCCGCTGATGGCGTGGATCACCGCCCCTTTGCGGCCATAGTACATCGTCGAACGCCACAGGATGTCCCAGATCCGCTCCACGTTGAAGGGGTTCTCGCCCACCAGCAGCTTCCTCAGATGCCCCTCGACGATCCGCCCACCCGCCGTTCCACCCTGGCCGTAGCCCTGGATGCCCTTGTTTGTCGAGATCTCCACCCAGAACCCGCCTAGCGCCCCCGGCTCCGGCATGAACAGCGACCGGCGCGCCTTGTACTTCGGATAGACCGACATCGGGCTGGCCACCTCCACCCCGCGGGTTGACCACGACCCGGGAGCCGGCTCGTATTTCGGCAGCGGCCGCCGCGGACGCACCCGCACCAGACGAACGCCGGTGATCTTCAAGTCAGGTTGCTCTTCGAGGGGGATCGGCGTTCGAGGAGCCGCGCTCTGCGGCCGGGCCTGCTGCGCGCCGGCCGCCAGCGCCATGCCTGCGGATAGAAAGGCTCTGCGGTCCATGAGTCCCTCCCGGACTTGCCCGATTATTGGCCCGGCAGGGACTCTTGTCAAGCCGTGGAAAAGCCTCATCCGGCCGCGACCGCCCCGGTAGCGCCGCGCGCCGGATCACTTCTTCTCGAAGACCAGGAAGTACTGATAGGGGAGGAAGTCGAACCTCTCGGCCAGGCGGAAGCCGGCCTGCTCGAACTCTTCGATCACTTGTTCGGGGGTTAGCTTCATCGACACCGGCGGGCCTACTGGCAATTCACGCTTGTAGAAGTCGATATTCACCACGCGCCCGCCCGGCTTCAAAGCTTTGGCCAGCTTCTGGTAGTAGGCCGGACGATCCTCGATATGGTGCAGCACATTGCAGAAAAAGACCGTGTCCACTGAGGCTTCCGGCAGTTTCGGATCGTCCGGCTCCGCGTGAACAATCTCCACGTTCGCCAGGCCGGCCTCTTCCAAGCGCTTCAGCCGCTTCGCGTTGATGTCCACCGCGTAGACGCGCGCCACTCGCGGCGCGAAACGCCGCGTGAAATAGCCGGTACCCGCCCCGATATCAGCCACCACCTCGTCGCGGCGCAGCTTCAGCGCCTCCACGACTTTGTCCGGCTGCTGCCATTCAGCCCGCGACGGGGCCTCCAAGGCGCGGTCCATTGCCTGGTCCCCGCCGTGACGGTGATGCCCCTCGTGAGTGGTTTGCGGCCAGACCAAGGCGGCGGCCGCCAAAAGAATGATTAGTGGTTTCATTGTGCCAACTCGCTCCGTTTCTTTCCGAATCCCAGATAGATCCCCATGCCGATCAGCAGCCACACGCCGAACCGGAGCCAAGTCTGCAGCGGCAGGCTCAGCATCAGCAACAGGCAACTCGCAATCGAGAAAAGCGGTAGCCACGGGACCAGGGGAACGCGGAAGCCCCGCGGCCGCTCCGGCTGACGCTTGCGCAGCAGAATCACACCCGCTGATACTACGATGAACGCAAACAGTGTCCCGATGTTGGAAAGGTCCGCGAACGTCCCGATATCCCAGATGCCGGCGGGGATCCCCACCACCAGCCCCGCAATCCACGTGCTGACGTGCGGAGTCCGGTACTTCCGGTGCACCCTCGAGAAGATGTCCGGCAAGAGCCGGTCCCGGGACATGGCGAACCAGACCCGCGCTTGCCCATATTGGTAGACCAGCAGCGAGGAGATCATCCCCACCACGGCCCCGATGCTCACCCAGCGGCGCACCTCGTCCATCCCAATCGCCTTCAATGCGTTCGCCACCGGCGCGGCGTTGTTCAGCGTCCGCCAGTCGGCGATGCCGGTCAGCACCAGCGCCACCGACGTGTAGAGGATCGCACAAACTACCAGCGTCGCGATGATCCCGATCGGCAGGTCCCGCTGCGGCTTCCGGCACTCCTCGGCCGCCGTCGAAACCGAATCGAACCCAATGTAGGTGAAGAATACGATCGCGCCTCCTGTCAGCACTCCCTGCCAGCCGTTCGGCATGAACGGGTGCCAGTTGCCCGGATCCACCGCTCGCGAGGCGGCGATCACGAAGATCAGGATCGCCGTGATCTTCACCACCACCATCACATTGTTCGTCCGGGCGCTCTCGCGGACGCCGTGGACCAGTATCACCGTGAGAATCAACAGGATCAGCGTGGCGGGAAGATTGAACCAGGCGCCGGAGAACTGGCCGCCGACAATCATCGGCTGAGCAAGCTGTGGAGGTATCTGAAACCCGAAGACGTTATCGAGGATGTCGTTGAAATAGGCTGAGAACCCCACCGCCACGGCCATGTTGGAGACGGCGTATTCGAGAATCAGGTCCCAGCCGATGATCCAGGCGAAAATCTCGCCCAAGGTGGCGTAAGCGTACGTGTACGTACTGCCGGCCACCGGGATCATCGAGGCCAGCTCAGCGAAACAGAGGGCCGCGAACCCGCAGGCCACCGCGACCAGCAGGAACGACAGGGCGATCGCCGGACCAGCCCCAGGCCGCCCAATCGTCGAGCCCGTCTCAGAGCCGTGCAGGAGCAGATCGAGGACCGGCGCGTGCAGCACCGAGTGGTAACTCAGCGTCTCGCCCGCCGCCGCCGTCCCCGTGAGGACGAAAATGCCGGTCCCGATAACCGCTCCCAGCCCCAAGGCTGTCAGGCTCACCGGGCCCAGCGTCCTCTTCAGGCGCCGGTCCTCGCGCTCGGACGACGCCACCAGGGCCTCGATGGACTTGGTCCGGAACAGTTGGGAGGACATCGGCCGCGCCCGCACCTCGGGACATTCGCAGGTCTACCGCCTGCCTTGCCCCTTCACTATCTTCCGAATCTTCTTCTTGTGGGCGCCGCGGGGCACATCGGGAGGACGCTTCTGTTTGGGGGGCGCTTTCTTGCGCGCTTCCCGCTTCAGTCTCTTCCGCTCGGCTTTGTCAGTGATGTGTTTCGTGTTCATTCGGCTATTTTCAGCGATGCATATTTCACCACCATCTTTCTCAGGCCATAGCCTTGAAAGTTAATGGTGAGTTTCGCGTCATCGCCCTCGCCCTCCTGCCGGAGCACCATTCCTTTGCCGAACCGGGGATGCTCCACGATGACTCCCGAACGGAACCGTTTCTTGGGCTTTGACTCCCGCTGCTCCACCCGGGGCTTGCCCGGCGCCTCAGTCCGGGACTGTTTCCCTTTGGCGGCCCCCGGGGGCGGCTCAAGACCTCGCTCCCGGAAGAACTGGGCGATGTTCTCTAATGAATTATAAGTCTTTCCGGTGTAGGTATTCTGCTCGACGGCCCGCCGCACGGCGTGCCGTTCCGCAAACAGATCCAGGCTCGCGGCCGCCGGCACGCCGGACTCGCCCAGCTGCACCGTGTACTCGGGTGGAATCTCGGAAAGAAACCGCGACGGCCGGCATGGCTCGTTCGACCCGCCGCCGAAACGCCGCCGTTCCCGCGCCCAGGTCAGGAACAACCGCTTCCGGGCCCGGGTCATCGCGACGTAACAGAGCCGGCGCTCCTCCTCCATCCCGTCGGCCGACTCCAGCGACCGGATGTGCGGGAACAGCCCCTCCTCCATCCCCGCAATGAACACCACCGGCCACTCGAGCCCCTTCGCGTTGTGCATCGTCAGCAGCGAGACCCGCGCCGTCGGATCCACCTGGTCGGCGTCCGAGACCAACGCCGTGTGATCGAGGAAGTCTACCACCGACTCGCCCCGGGCAGCGGCGTCAGCAGCCGCGTTGATCAATTCATTGAGGTTCTCAAGCCGCGACTCCGCCTCCGGGGTGCCCGCGGCTTCCAGCATCCGGGCATAGCCGGTCTCCTCGACGATCCTCCCCAGCAGCTTGTCCACCGGCTCGGTCCGTGCGGCCTCGATCAAACCGTTTAACAGCGACCGGAAGGCCCCCAACGCCGCCTGGCTGCGGGCAGGCAGACTCCCTGCCTCGAGCAGCGAGCCAACGGCCTCCCACGCCGAAAGCCGCCGCTCGCGGGCGTGTCCCAGCAGTTGCTCCACTGTCGTCCGCCCAATGCCCCGGGCCGGCCGGTTGATCACCCGCAACAGGCTCACATCGTCGTTGGGATTCACGGTTAGCTTGAGGTAAGCGAGAATGTCTTTCACTTCGGCCCGCTGGTAGAAACTCAGCCCGCCGACGACCGCGTACTCGATCCCGTAACGCCGCAGCGCTTCCTCGATCTGTCGCGACTGGGCGTTCGTGCGGTAGAGGACCGCCACCCGGTCCTCCGGCGCGGCCGCCAGCAGGCCGTGGATCGTGTCGGCGATGTACAGCGCCTCATTCTCGGCGTCCGGGGCTTCGTAAATGCAAAGCTTGTCCCCCGCCGGAGCCCGCGTCCACAGGGTCTTGCCCTTTCGCTGCGTGTTGTGCGCCACTACCGCGCCGGCTGCTTCGAGGATGTTCTTCGTAGACCGGTAGTTCTCCTCCAGCCGGATGATCACCGCCTCGGGGAAATCCCGCTCGAACTCCAAAATGTTCCGGATGTCGGCCCCCCGCCAACTGTAGATCGCCTGGTCCTCGTCGCCCACAACGCAGACGTTGTGGTGCGCCTCGCTGAGCAGCCGCATCAACTCGTACTGCGTCCGGTTCGTGTCCTGGTATTCATCGACCAGCAGAAACCGGAAGCGCTCGTTGTACGCCCGCCGCACTGCCTCATCGTGCCGCAACAGCCGTACGGCCTCCAGCAGCAGATCGTCGAAGTCCAACGCGTTGGCCCGCCGCAGCCGGGCCTCGTACTCCTCGTAGATCACCGCCAGACGTGAGGCTTTCGGATCCGTCGCCTGCGAGTACAGGTCGGCCGGGGTGACTCCCCGCGTCTTCGCCTGGCTGATGCGTCCCAGCGCCGTCCGGTACGGCAAGAACTTCTCGTCCAGCCCGACCTGCCGGTACGCGGCTTTCACCGTGGCGAGCTGCTCGTCCTCGTCATAGATGACGAAATCCGGCGTGAAACCCGGCCTCAGGTCCGCCAGCGCCGCCCCGTCCCGCCGCAGCAGCCGCACGCAGAAAGAGTGGAACGTAGACACCAGCGGCGTCTCGAAGTGGCCGTGCCTGGCAAGCAGCGCCCGGACCCGCTCCCGCATCTCGTCGGCCGCCTTGTTGGTGAAGGTTACCGCCAGTATCGAGCGTCCCGGCACGCCCCGGGCGTGGATCAGATAGCCGATGCGGTAGGTGATTACCCGGGTCTTTCCGCTGCCGGCGCCCGCCAGCACCAGCAACGGCCCCTCGAAATGACGCACGGCTTCCCGTTGTGGGGGGTTCAGATCGTCGAGGAGGTTCATGCAACTGAGTGGGGCATTGATAATCTTAGCACGCCCGAAACCGGATGCTCCGGCCCTGTCATACCCGCAAATGAGGGTATAGAAATCCCTGCAAATCTCTTAAAATTTCCCTTGATTAGTACGACTAGTACTGCTATAGTTTCCACTATGAACAAACGGCTGTACACCTCCCCCGATACCCGGAACATCGATGAGATGTTGCAGCGACTCTACCAGCGTCGCCTGGTAGTGGAGAACCTGATCGAGTTGCTGCAGGAATATTCGCGGTGCGCGCCTGTGGGAAGTTTCCCGCGGGTCGCCCCGTCGAGTGCCCCGGGTACCAACGCCGCTGGCGCCATCCTGGCGAACTCCGCCGGGTGACTGATGGCGCCCGTCCGGGCGCGCCGGCCATTGAAAACCGCTCCCGCACCCTAGTAACCTGACGGAGGACAGGCACGCCTTTCGTTTTGGGCGCACTGAAAAGCGTCAAGCTGCGTGCCGGTCGGATGGATGGCGTGCACGTAGGAGAATCAGTAGTCCGGCGCGCCCGGAACGGCGATGACGGCGCTTTCAACGAGCTCGTTCAGGCCTACCGGAAACGGATTCTCGGCACGATCGCCAGGCTCATCGGCCGTCCCGAAGACGTCGAGGACGTGGCACAGGAAGTCTTCGTCCGCCTCTACTTTTCGCTGGAGCAACTGCGCTCGCCCGATGTCTTCGAACCATGGCTGTACCGCTTGACGGTGAACGCCGCTTATGATTATCTGCGGCGGCAGAAACGGCGCCCGGAGACGAGGATGGCGGACTTGTCCGACCAGCAGATGCTCCTGGCGGACGCTGCCGAAGGCACGCGCGTCAGCGATGAGGAAGCCCGCAAAGCCAAAGTCCGCGACTTTGTCCAGGCCCTGCTCGCCGAGGTTTCAGAAGAAGACCGTATCTTGCTGACTCTAAAGGAAATCGAGGGGCTTTCCTTGAAGGAACTACAGCAGATCTACGGAACCAACGAAAACGCCCTCAAAGTCCGCCTGTTCCGCGCCCGGCAGCGGGTCCTCCGGGCTTACCACCGCCGTTCGCAGGCGGCGGGCCAGAAGGAAGTGGCGCGCCGATGATCCGAGAGAGGGGATGGGAATGAGCAGCGACGAGGAAAAGCTGAACCGATTGTTCGCCGCTTACCGCCAGGCTTGCCCGGATCCGGAACCGGGTCCGGATTTCATGCCCGCCATCTGGCGCCGGATCGAGTCCCGGCGCCGCGTGACCCTCTTACTTCCCCGGTGGGGGGCTCGATTCGTGGCTGCCGCGGCGGCGTTGTGCATCCTGATGGCCGCCTATCTCGTCGCTCCGCGGACCACTGAATCGCCCGTCTACACAACCACCTACCTCGACACGCTCGAGGAAAGCCCGGCGCTCGAAACGCTGGCGTATTCCGAAGTCGTCTACTTCGAGACGTCCGAATTACGATGAATCGCTCCACGCGCACGCTCGCACTTTGGCTCACCCTGGTGTTTCTGAGCGGGGTGGCCGTCGGCGGTCTGGGATTTCACTTGATCCGCACCAAGTCGGCTGAGGCGTCCGCACACCGGCGCCTGTCGCCGGAGGAGTGGCGGGCCCGGTACGTTCAGACGATGCGCTCGCGGCTCAACCTCACCGATGAGCAGCTCGAACGCCTCAACCAGATCCTCGACGAAACCAGGGAGAAGTTCCACGCCCTGGAGGAAGAAGTCATCAAGCCCCGCAAGTCCGAGATCATCAAAGCCCAGCGCGAAGCCATCATCGCCATGCTCACCGAGGATCAGCGCGCCGAATACGAAAAGCTCCGCCGGGAGCGCGCTGAACGGCGCAAGAAAGCCCGGGAGCGCGGCAAGCCGCCACACCCGCCCGGCCGGGGATGGAGATAATGTAGGGTGCGCCTGCCCAGCGGCAAGCTTCCACCCTCCCTGCTTTCGCGGTTCCTTTCGTCTCTGCCGCCCCAACCTCGGGACGTCGTCCTCGGGGCCCGCCTCGGCGAAGACGCCGCGGTCCTGGACGCCGGAGGCCCGGAGCTGCTTGTCGCGGCTTCCGACCCGATCACCTTGGCCACCACTGGCGCCGCCGAGTCCCTGGTTGCCGTGAACGCCAACGACCTCGCCGTCATGGGCGCTGAACCGCGCTGG
Organism: uncultured Solibacteraceae bacterium; assembly: GCA_964461995.1. Lineage (GTDB taxonomy): Bacteria > Acidobacteriota > Terriglobia > Bryobacterales > Bryobacteraceae > JALSRK01. The sequence continues at coordinate 3,546 of CAYWXL010000073.1, read as the reverse complement.
CTCCTGGTGACGGTCCTACTGCCTGAGGGCATCACCGATGAGGCCGCCGCCGCGCTGCTCGACGAGCTGGCCAAGGCCTGTGCCCGCGCCTCCATCGCCCTCGTCGGAGGACACACCGAAGTCACCGCCGGGCTCGACCGGACGGTGCTCTGCGCCACGCTCCTCGGAACGGTCCCACGCCGGCGGCTGCGCCTCAGCCGTGACATGAGCCGGGGTGACGCGGTTCTTCAAGTCGGAGCCGTGGCCCTCGAAGGAAGCGCCGTCCTTGCCCGGGAACACGCCCCGCGCCTCCTGGCCGAAGGCGTGCCGCAGTCCGTGATCGACACGGCCTCCGGCTGGCTGGACCACCCCGGCATCTCCATCCTGCCCTTGGCTCGGAAGGTCTGGGAGATCCCCGGGGTTCACGCCATGCACGACCCGACGGAGGGGGGGATCGCAACCGCGCTGCGCGAATTCGCCGCAGCCGGGGAGGCCGATATCCGGGTTGACGCCCAAGCGGTCACTGTCTTGCCGGAGTGCCAAACGATTTGCGCGGCGTTGGGCTTGAACCCCCTAGGGTTGCTGGCTTCCGGTTCGCTGCTGATTGCCGCCGACCAGCGGGCCGTTCCCTCGATTCAGAAGGCCCTGGCCGGCGCGGGAGCCGCCGTCAAGGTCATCGGGGAAGTCGTCTCACCGGGCGAAGGCAATCTCGATGCGCTCCCCGAGTTCGAGACGGACGAGATTACCCGGGTTCTTTGAGAATCAACCGGCGGTTGCGCAACCGAACCGCCCTCCGCGTGTCAGTCCAGGGGACGCATCTGGAGATTCCGGTACCAGACTGTGCTGCCGGGATCGTGTTGCTGAAGGGCGAGATACCCTTCCGTGTACGTATTCTTTTCGTCCACGTAGTCCACTACCGTCTTGCCGTTCACCTTGATGATGATATGGTTGCCTTTGACGATGATGTGTTGCGTGAACCACGTGTTGGGCGGCACCAGTTGTTCCTTGATGTTGACGAAGTTGTAAAGGCTGCCGGTGCGCTTCCAGTCCTTGTGCGTCGAATTAACTTGTGCCTCGTAGCCCTTGGGCCAGCCCGGCGCGAACTGCGCCCGGAAGTACATCCCCGAGTTGCCGCCGTCGCTGATCTTGACCTCGGCCTTGAACTCGCAGTCACGGCACTTGCGTTTCATCCAGAATAGGTGGCTCCGCTCGCCATGGCCCACGATGCAGCCGTCCTTGACGGTCCAACTCTCCGGATGTTCGTTCGCCTTCCAGCCGTCAAGCGTCTTGCCGTCGAACATGCTGATCCAGCCGGCCTCAGCGGCGGTCGCCGTCGCGGCGCCAAACCAAAGAGTCAACATCATGAAAGCCGTCGCTGTTCTCGGTCTCATCGCTGCTCTCCACTCGCCGAGTTTACCAGAAGGCCGGGCCGCCCACGGGCGCACCACAGCCCACCCGGAAAAACGGATGCGCCGCACTGCACCTGGTACGTCCCCGGTAGGATCAAACGCGCATGACGTTCTCGGCCTGCCACCCTTTCGGACCCTGCTTGAGGTCGTACTCGACCTCCGTCCCCTCGTCCAGGGTCCGGTAGCCTTCCATCTGGATGGCCGAGTAATGTACGAATACGTCTTCGCCGCTGGCGCGCTGGATGAACCCATAGCCCTTGGCGGGATTGAACCACTTCACAACACCTTTTTCTCTCACTGCGTCACTTCTCCTCGAAGGGCTCCCGCCAGGCTGGGATTCAGCCGCGCGATGCCCTCACAACGTCGTCCTATTCTCGCAGACTGTCGTAGGCGGGAGCAACGTGGACATTCTTCGGCCTCGCAGCTCCGCGCCCGGTTCCCTTCCCGGCCGTGATCCGGAACCCGATCTCCGCCGAGCTCTGCTCCACGGGCCCCGCCCGAACAAGTGGCCAGGCGCCTGGCTTCCAGGAGACACGCGAGCCCGCACCCGCGAACCTAGACGCTGTTGAGGAGCCGCCCCAGACTGTCACGCAGCAACAGGTATGCCGGCCCCAGCGTGACGGCCAGCACCGCGGGGAAAATCAGGAAGAAAGTCGGAATCGTCAGTTTCACTCCCAGCTTGCGCGCCTGTTCCTGCGCGCGGTGACGGATCCGCGTTCGCAGGTAGCGGCCGTGCGTCCGCAGCGCCGGCCCGAGACTCGTGCCGAACCGGTCCCCGTCCAGCAGCACCGTCACCAACTTCTTCAACTCCGGCTCCGGACTGCGGTTGGCGAGATTCCGCAGCGCCTCTTCCCGGCTTTTCCCGGCGCGCACCTCGAGGTGGAAGAAAGCGAACTCATCGCTCAAGTCCGGGTAAAGCGGGGCCAGCGCTTGCGCCACGTCGAGCAGCGCCTGATCGAGCCCCTGCCCCGCCTCCACGGCCAGCACCAACAAGTCGATCGCCGGCGGCAGCCCACTCCGCAGCCGCCTCGCCCTCGCGCGGATGCTGCGGTCCAGCCATCGGTCCGGCAGCAGGTAGCCGAAGCCGGCGGCAGCCAGGCACGGTATCAGGGCGTTCTGTGCCCCGCCGTTGAGAAAGAGGATCGTCCAGCCGGTAGCGCCCGCGAGTCCCAGCGCGGCGGCGACCTTGATGCCCTGGAATACGGTGACCGCTGGGGGCCATCGGTATCCCGCCATCAACAGCCTGCGGCGCAACGGTTCCGTCTCTTTCCGGGACATCGGGACAGTTTCACCGACGGCGTGCAGCGTCTGCGCGAGCCGCGCCTTCCTCCCCTGCAACCGGCCCGCGCCAAAAAGCAGGCTGCCGCCTGAGCCGCCCGCCGATTGCCCCTGCAGGCGCCGCAGTACTACCGCTCCCACCGCCGTCACCAACCCCAGGACGACGACGAACACCATCGCCAGCAACCACCAAATCGAGCTCATACGCGAATGTCCACCATCTTCTTGATGACGAAATGCGCCGCCACCAGGCACGCCAGCGCACCGACGACCATCAACCGGCCTGCCGGCCGCACCCACAAGAGGGCGATGTAGGTCGGATTCACCACCGCCATGACGGCCGCGATGCCCAGCGGCAGCGTCGTCAACACCAGACCAGTCATCCGCCCGTGGGCCGCGATCGCTCGCACCTCTCCGCGCAGCGCCGCCGCCTCCCGCAGCGATTCCGAGAGCCGCGTGAGGACTTCGGTCAGGTCGCCCCCCATGCGGTGCTGCAATTTGACGGAAGCGGCGAAGATGCTGACCTCGGAAACGGGCACGCGCTCAGCCAGATGTTCCAGAGCCTCTTCCCACGACGAGCCCAGTTCCCGCTCCTCAACCGCCGCCGACAGCTCCGCGGCCACCGGCTGCGGCGCCTCCGACGCCACCAGCCTCATGGCTGCCGCCAACGGCTGTCCGGCCCGCAACGCCCGGGCCAGCGAGTCCAGGGCATCCGGAAACTGCGCTTCAAACGCTTCCAGGCGCTTCCGCCGGCGCCGAAGCACGTACAAATACGGACCTGCCGAGGCCCCCGTCGCCGCTCCCGCCGCCAGCCACCACGGAACTTCGAGCCAACTTGACAGCGTCCCGTAGACGACCGCCCCGAACAACAACATCATCA
>CAYWXL010000072.1:0-20160 GCA_964461995.1 uncultured Solibacteraceae bacterium | reverse complement strand
GAGGCGGCGCGGGAGCTGGAGCAGGCAGCAGTCGATGGCCGGCTCGGTTATCGGGCCGACGCCTCGCGGCACCAGGGCGACTACCGGCAGATCATTGAGGGAATCAACAAGACCCTGGATGCGGTCGTCGAGCCAGTGAACGAAGCGATCGGCGTCATCGAGCGGATCGCCGCCAAAGATCTGACAGCGGAGGTCACAGGCGACTACAAGGGCGACCACGCGCGCATCAAGAACAACATTAACGCGATGGCGCGAGATCTTCGGGCGGCTCTGCAGAAGGTTGCCGAAAGCAGCAGCGGCGTGGGCTCGTCATCTGAAGAGCTCACGGCGGTGAGCCAACAGATGGCATCGAATGCCGAGGAGACTTCGACGCAGGCCAATGTGGTTTCGGCCGCCAGCGAGGAGGTTTCGAAAAACGTGTCTGTGGTCGCCAGCGGCGCCGAGGAGATGCAAGCCTCGATCAGGGAGATCGCCAAGAGCGCCAACGAAGCCGCCCGTGTCGCCAAGAACGCAGTGGAAGCGGCTGAAGCGACGAACACGACGGTAGCCAAGCTCGGCGAGTCCAGTGCCGAGATCGGGCAAGTGATCAAGGTGATTACTTCCATTGCGCAGCAGACGAATCTGCTGGCCTTGAACGCGACGATCGAGGCGGCGCGCGCCGGCGAAGCCGGCAAAGGCTTCGCGGTGGTCGCCAACGAAGTCAAAGAGCTGGCCAAGGAGACGGCCAAGGCCACCGAAGATATCAGCCAGAAAATCGAAGCCATTCAGGCCGATACGAAGGGGGCCGTGCAGGCGATCAGCGAGATCAGCACGATCATCAACCAGATCAACGACATCTCCAACACGATCGCCTCGGCGGTCGAAGAGCAGACGGCGACCACGAACGAGATCGCCCGCAGTGTGAACGAGGCTGCGCAAGGCACCAACGAGATCGCCAAGAACATCGCCGGCGTCGCCGAGGCGGCCCGGAGCACGAGCCAAGGCGCCGCCGACACGCAACAGGCGGCCCGCGCGCTGAGTGACCTTGCCGCGCAACTGCAAGCGCTGGTGGGGCAGTTCAAGCTGTGATGAGCGGCCGCCGTGAGGCTGGTCCCCCGGCCGGGTGTGTCGGCCGGCCGGGGGACCGGCTCAGCAGGTGGGCGAGGCCGAGAAAGGACACGGTGATGCCAAAAGCGCTCGTAGTAGACGATTCCCGGGCAATGCGCCGCATCCTCGCGCGGAATATGCAAGAGGCGGGGTTCGAGGTTTGCGAGGCCGCCAACGGGCATGACGCGCTGGCGCAGTTGCGCTCCAGCGCCGGAGAGATCTCGCTGATTCTGGTGGACTGGAACATGCCCGAAATGAATGGGCTGGAGTTCGTCAAGCAGGTACGGGCGGATCCGAGTTTCGCCGGTACCCGGCTCATGATGGTGACTACCGAGACGGAGATGGAGCGCATGGTGGCAGCTCTGGAAGCGGGCGCCGATGAGTACGTCATGAAGCCGTTTACCAAAGAGATCCTGTTCGACAAGCTGCGGCTATTGGGAGCGATCCGGTGAAGCCGGGACCTGGATCCGGACGGTGAAAGCAGTGGGAGTGAACCGCAAGAAAATCGTTCCAGTGGGGAACCGCATCCGCGTGTTGGTGGTGGATGACTCCGTGGTGATCCGGCGGCTGGTGACGGACGTCCTCGAACAGGATCCGGCTATCGAGGTTGTGGGCGCGGCGGCCAACGGCGCCATCGCGTTGGCGCAGATCCGGCACAAGAGTCCCGACGTAATCACGCTCGACGTCGAGATGCCGGAAATGGACGGCCTGGAGACGCTCCGGCGGATTAAGAAGGAGTATCCCCAGACCCGGGTGGTGATGTTCTCCACTCTCACGGAACGCGGGGCGGCGGTGACGTTCGAGGCGCTGGCGCTTGGAGCCGACGACTACGTCGCCAAGGCGGCAAACGTCGGTTCGCTGCACATTTCGATGGCCAAGCTCAAAGAGGAGCTGATCCCGAAGATCAAGCAATTCTTCGTGCTTCGGCCGCCGGCGCCGCCGCCGAAGGCGACGCCGGCGGTTTCTCCAGAGGCGAGAAGACGCCCGGCGCTGTTGCGGCCCGCGGTGGTCGCCATCGGCGTCTCGACCGGCGGGCCGAATGCCCTCGGGGAGATCATGCCGGTCTTCCCGGGCGATTTCGCGTTGCCGGTCCTGCTGGTGCAGCACATGCCGCCCGTGTTCACCGCCTTGTTGGCGGAGCGGTTGCAGAGTGCTGCGAAACTGCGGGTGAAGGAAGCTGTCGCGGGCGAGCCGGTGGAGGCTGGAACTGCTTACATCGCTCCGGGAGATTACCACATGGAAGTCGAACGGCGGGATGGACGGCCGATCATCCATTTGCACCAGGGACCGCCGGAGAATTCATGTCGCCCCGCGGTGGACGTCTTGTTCCGCTCCATCGAGCGCGTCTACGGGGGAGCGGCGGTGGCGGTAGTCCTGACTGGGATGGGCGAGGACGGCCGAAGGGGCGTGGAAGCGCTACGGGCCCGGGGAGCCTACGTGATCGCTCAAGATGAAGCTACCAGCGTGGTATGGGGCATGCCGGGAACCGTCGTGCGCGCAGGTCTAGCGGATGCCGTCCTCCCGTTGAACCAGGTTGTGCCGGAGATCCTCAAGCGGGTGACGGCAAGGAGATGATCGGGTGAGGGGAACAAACCAGAAAAGCGCGGCGGGCGCGGCTGGAGCGCAGACGACGACTACCACCGTACATCCACACGAGTACCGCTTCCTGCAAGAGTATGTTTACCGGGAGTCTGGCATCGTTCTGGACAAAGACAAGGGCTACCTGCTCGAAGCACGGCTCATGCCGATCGTTCACGAGCGGCGTCTTGGTTCCATCAACGACCTGTGCGCTCTGCTGCGCGCCACCGCAGACTCCACGCTCAAACAACGCGTGGTGGACGCGATAACGACGAACGAAACGTTCTTTTTCCGGGACGTGAACCAGTGGGACAGCTTGCGGGCACATGTGCTCCCAAAACTGATCGAGGCACGCAATGCTTCCCGCCGGTTGCGATTCTGGTCGGCGGCCGCGTCCACTGGCCAGGAAGCCTACTCGCTGGCGATGCTGCTGCTGGAGATGGGCTTGGCGAACTGGGACATCCGGATCCTGGGCACGGATCTTTCCTCAACGGTTCTCGAAAAGGCCCGCGCGGGCAAGTACGGGCAAATGGAGGTGAACCGGGGATTGCCGGCCACGTACTTGGTGAAATACTTCCGGCGCTCTGGTCTGGAGTGGGAGTTGCGACCCGAGGTGAGGCGCTTGGTTGAGTTCCGTCCGTTCGACCTTCGGCGCCCGATGCGCGCTTTGGGGCCGTTCGATCTCGTGTTCTGCAAGAACGTACTCATCTATTTCGACGCTGGGACGAAGAAAGGCATTCTCGAAGAGCTTCGGGGAACTCTGTACCGCGGAGGGTATCTCGTTCTTGGGATGAGCGAGACAACCCTCGTCCAGGGCGAGGGTTACGAGCGTGAAACCCTGGGCAACGCGACGTTCTTCCGGGTTGTCTGAAGGCGAGGGGGGACACGTCATGGAATCGACTTCGCAATTGGAGAAACACCACGGGGACCTCCGCCGCGTGGTCGAGAGCGTCTTTGCGACGATGCTCGGCCTCGAACTCCAGGCGGCTGAGTGGCAGCCCCCGCGTGCAACAAAGATGATCACCGCCGCGGTTCATTATGCGGGAGCCTGGCGCGGGGCGATCCTGTTAGAGTGCACACGTGAGGAACTCGTTCGCTTCGCTTCACGGTTAACGGGTTTGGCCCGGGACGAGATCGGCGAAGAGGACGCCCGCGACGCGATCGGGGAGATCGTCAATATGATCGGCGGAAACATGAAATCGATCCTTACCCCCGGCGTGGCGCTTTCGGTGCCCACCGTGGTGGAAGGCACTGACTATTTGGTCCGGCTGTGTGGGAAAGGCATTTCTAGCCGGGCCGACTTCGCCAGCGAGGACGGTCCATTCTCGGTTGTGGTAGTGGAGTTCCCGGGTGAGTGTGGACTGGAGGCTGGCGGGCCTTCTGCAGACCCGGGAGCCTGACGGTCCGAAGAAGAGGTCACTCGCTGTCGGCGGCTTTCTTCCGCGTGCGCTTTCGGGCAGAGGTGCTTTTGCGAGCGGTCCGCCGCCTGGTTCGTTTGGCAGGAGTGGCGGCCGGAGCGGCGGCCGTCGGATAGAACTCCTCGCCCAGGTAGACGAGCAGGCCCTGCTCCTCGTCCGGCTCAATGCGGACGACGAGCTTGTCCTGGGCGTAGTTGAGCAGCTCGGCGAATTCCTGGAAGCCGTAGTCTTTCCAGTCGAAGTTCGGCGCCTCCTCCGAGATCCAGGTCTCGATCTGGTCGGCCGGCACGCCCTCTTCGACCTCCAGGCGGTGGGTCTCCAGCACGTCGCGGAGCACCGGCAGCGCCTCTTCCGGCTTCACCAACTCTTTCTCGGCCTCCGGGGCAGTCTTGGTCTCGATCATGGCCTGGCCGCCGGAGCCGGTGACCTTCACGTAGCCGGCCTCCGAAAGCTTGTCGATCAACTCGGAGAAGCTGCTGGCGCCATAGTCCCGCTCGCTGAAGCGGGCGTCGAGCTGCAGCATCGTGGATTTCAGCAGTCCGAGCTGCGGCTGAACGTTGCGCCGCTCGAGTACGCGCAAGGCCCGCTTGATAAGCGGCATGACGCGGGCCAGATCCAACGTTTCGGAGCGGCGGCGCCGCGACCGGCCGCTCTTGGCGCCCTGAGCCTTGGCTTCGGCCTTGCGGACGTCGCCGACGACTGACTCGTAGCTGATGAATTCGTGGCAGTTCTGCTGCAGAATGTTGCTTGTGAAAGCCTTGCCGCCGACGACGAAGACCTTTTTGCCGTACTCCTTGAGCTTGTTGACCAGCGGGTTGAAGTCGCTGTCACCGCTGACGATGGCGAAGGCGTTCACATGGTCGTGGGTAAAGGCCATCTCCAGAGCATCGAGGGCGAGGTTGATGTCGCCGCCGTTCTTGTCGCCCCGGGGCGAGGGGTTCCGCTGGACCATTTGGACGGCGTTCTCGGCCATTTGCCGCGTGGCCCGGGGCTGCATGCTCCAGTTGGCGTAGGCGAACTTGGCGACGATGTCGCCCCGCTCCCGGAGGGCGTCCAACGTGGCGCCCACGTCGAACTCGCGGCGCAAGGTGGATTTCACTCCGATCTCGATGTTGTCGTAGTCAATGAAGACAGCGATATTGAGTTTCTCGTCCATGGAACTACTTCGCAGGGCAGGCCTTTCCGGCAGGCTCGGCAATCTCCCTCCACTTTCAATTATAGATGCCGGAATAGAACCGGTAGATCTGTTTCTTCTATTTCACCTTGACATCCGTCCGCGCCGGCCTCCAGGTTGGTAGAGAACCACTGACCGGAGGAGAGGAGAATGCAGTACTGTTCGAGCCGTTGCTGGCCGTGGGCGCTGCGATTCGGGCTAGTGGCGCTTCTGTGCGGCTTGCGCGCCGCGGCGGCGCCCCCGCAGTTGTCGTTTTCCAGCTACCTCGGCGGCGCCGGCGACCAGCGCGGCTACGGCGTCGCGGTGGGGCCGCAGGGCGACCTTTATATCGTTATGGGAAATCGATTGGCGAAGGTGGACTCCACGGGCAGGAGCTTGCTGTTTTCGAAGCCGCTTCCCGTGGCGGCGCGGGCGGTGGCGGTGGGCTCCTCGGGCAAGGTGTGGGTGGCCGGCGAGGGCCAGGTCTTCCGTTACGCGGCCGAGGGCGGCCCGCCGTTGCTGGGTGTCAACCTCGGGGAAATGGAGGACCGGATGGCGCTGGCGGTTGACCCCAGCGGCAACCTTTGGCTGGCCGGCTCGAAGACTGGGGAGGGCGCCGCTGGATTGCGCGATGTCTACGTTGCGAAGCTCAACCCTGCGGGCAAGCTCTTGTTTTGGACTTATTTGGGCGGCAGCCAGCAGGACACGGCCAAGGCCATCGCCGTGGATCAGGAAGGCAACGCCTACGTGGCCGGCGACACGCTCTCGGCCGACTTCCCAACCAAGAATGCCTTGCGGGACCGGCCCTTCGACGCCGGGCTGGGCGACGTCTTCGTCGCCAAGTTCAGCCCTTCGGGCGAGCTGGTCTTTTCCACCTATTGGGGCGGCAACGGCCAGGACATGGTGGGGGCCGTGGCGATCGATTCCAGGGGCGTTCTTCACGTTTGCGGTGGGACCAACTCGAGCAACTTCCCCACGACCAGCGACGCCGTTCAGCGGCTCTACCGGGCGAGCTGGGACACCTTCGTGACCAGCTTCGACCCCTCGGGCAAGCCGGCGATCTATTCGACCTACCTCGGGGCGTCGGGCGCCGACTTCTGCGAAGGGCTCGCCGCCGCGCCCGGTGGGGACCTGCTGCTTACCGGTGAGACCCAGTCGGCGGACTTTCCGGTAAAGGACGCGCTCCAGGAGAACTATGGCGGCAAGGGTGGACCTGTGGGAGACGCATTCGTCGCCTTGATCCGGCCGGGCGTACGGGAGCCAGTCTTCTCTACCTACTTCGGCGGGAGCGGCGGCGACATCGGTCTGGCGGCGGTTCTGGCGCCCGGGCGCGTCGCCGTGATCACCGGCTACACGACGAGCGCCGACTTCCCGACGCTGGAACCTTTCCAGCCGGGGTGGGGCGGCGGCGAGGATGCCTTCGTGGCCGGGCTGGGTCTGCCTGGGCCACGCATCTCGACTGAAGGGGTGGTCAACGCCGCCAGCAATCTAGGCGGCGCGGTCGCTCCGGGTGAGATCGTGGTGATTTACGGGGCGGGGATCGGGCCGCCGGAGCTGCGGGGCCTGGAGCTGGACGACGACGGCAGGGTGTCGCGGGAGCTCGGCGGAGTGCGCGTCCGGTTCGACGGCATACCGGCGCCGCTGATTTACGTTTGGAAGACGCAGGTGAGCGCCGTGGTGCCCTACGGGATCCACGGACACGACGAGACGCGCCTGGCGGTGGAGTACGAGGGCGTGGCGTCCAACACTGTAACCCTGCCGGTGGCCGCCGCCGCTCCGGCCATCTTCTCGGTCGATTTCAGCGGCCGGGGCCAAGGGGCGATCTTGAACCCGCCCGTACAAGTCGGGGGCGAGGTGGTCTTCACGCCGAATTCGAGCGAGAACCCCGCGGACAAGGGCTCTGTGGTGGCCATCTACTGCACTGGCGAGGGGATGACGGATCCTGAAGTTGAGGACGGCCACGTGAACCTGGCGCCGCCGTTCCCGGCTCCGGTGCTGCCGGTGACAGCGGAAGTGGGAGGCGTGCCGGCGAAGGTCTGGTACGCAGGCGCGGCCCCCGACATGGTGGCCGGTGTGATGCAAGTGAACGTGGAGATCCCGCAATCGGTTCCCTCGGGCGAGGTCCCGGTGGTGATCCGGGTCGGCGAGTTCGCCACTCAGGAGGGGATCACGGTCGCGGTCCGCTGAGGCCGCCGCCGGGCGGAATGATCAGGAGAATTTCGATGCGCACCGGGACCGCGTCGCGCGTGGCGGGGCGGAACTCCCATTCCTCTAGCGTATTGAGGAGGTCTTGCGGTCCGGGCTCGTCTCCCAGGATGCGGAGCTGCTCGAAGCGGCCTTCGGCAGAGAGGAATCCGTGAACCGGCAGGCGGCGGTCCGGCGGAAACAGCTCCGCGGACGGCACGACGGCGACTTTCGGATAAGGGGCCACGAGGGGAGCGGGATTCCCCAACTGCACCACGCGGGTGCCGCGCTCGTCCGAGTCGGGCGGCGCCGCTGGGATGCAGTACTGCATCACCCATTCACCGGCTTCCTCGATGGGGATGTACGCCGTATAAATAGGGTTGCCGGACAAGACTCCGGCCTGAAGCCCGAAAGCCTCTTGGGGTGTCGCTTGGATCAGGACCACGTCGAACTTGCCGTCAGGCGGGTAGACGATGCGGCGCGCGCCGAGGGAAGGGATTGCGGTCGCGGGGGCCGGTGGTCCGGCGCGCCCGGCGTCACCCAGCGCTGCGCCGGCTGCGCTGGCGGACAGGACGGGATCTCCACCCGCCGCGGCTCCCGTTGCTCGGGACGGCCCGCCCGAACCACGGGCCGTGCCCGTCTCCTCGGGGCCACCGCCGGTCCCCACGGCTTCATTTGCCTCCGAATCTCCAGTGCCGTTTCCCCGGCCTGCCGCTCCAGCCCCGCCGCTCGCGCCAGCGGAGCTAGGGTTTGCTGTTCCGCCGGCTCCTGTGGTTCCGGCGGCGGCTCTGCCACTCCCTGCGCCGGATTCAGACGCACCGCCGGGCGCGGCCAGGGAGGCGGTGAGCGACGGGCCGCCAGGCGCCGAATCTGCCGGTTCGCCGCCCGACGGGGCGAGCTGGTTGCCCGGCGGAACCTCTAGCTCGTCGCTCCACGGGGCCGGATCGGGCGACAGGGACAGCGCTGCCATGAGGTACGGCTCGCCTTGCTCGAGTCCCATCTGCACGTCCATGGCATCGAGGCCCGCAGCGGCTTCGTCCTGGACCGGTACGACGCTCGAGACTTCAGCCGGCAGTTCCGGGAATTCCGGCGCCGGGGCGAAACCGATCTTCAGGTCGGTGGCGGGCAGTTCGTAGTTCGGCAGATCGAGCCGCGGCGGCGCAGCCAGGACGGGGGTGGCGGACGACGGCCGGGGCGGCGCCGGCGGAACGAACTCCTTGAGCGGCGGGGGCGGAACGTCGGCCACGGCCCAAAGGAAGAACTCCGGCAGCCGCACGTCATCAGGCGGCCGGAGATCGGGCGGATCCTGGGGTTGGAGCAGGGTTTGCACCGCGCCGGGGACGATGGGTACATCCGGGGCGCGGAATCTCCGGCGTGGAGCGGCGGTGGATCTCGAGGAACCTCCCGAGGTGTTCTCGCCCTTCGAAGCTCCGGCGGGCCTCGCCCGGCGCGCTGGCGGGGGCGGCGTAGGCTGCGCGTAGTAAAGGGCTTCCGGCACCTGCAGCCGCAACGGCTCCACCCGGGCCACCTCGACCGCCAGCACGGTTTCCGACGGACTCCAGAGGGCCGCCAGGGCGGGTGGGAGCGTCGCCAGTCCGATGGCGTGCAGCGCCATCGAGGCGAGCAAGCTGGGGCCGGCCAGATGGCGAGGAATCAAGACTGTGGAAAAAAGGGTATCCGAGCCGGCGGCCGGCGTCTGCCCGCCGCTGGGTTCCGCCGGGTTGGAGAACAGGCCAGTCACGTCCTCACAAAGCCAGCCGCAGGATCTCGCTCGCCACGCGCAGGAACGCCTCGTTCAACTGCTCAGGGCCGGGCGCATAGACATATAACCCGGCGGGTTTAGAGCGGTCGTAGACCGGACTGGCCGGGTCATTGGCCATGCGGCGCATCAATTCGTGGTCCGGCGGCTCGGCGTTCAACACGCCTCCCAAGCCGATCACATAGATGACCGGCCGCAAGGCGGCGTCGTTACGGATCCGGTACGCCGCGTCATCAGTGGCGTTGTAAGCTGCGTAACGGAGTGCTTGCGGCGAGTCCACGCGAATCTTCCCGGCGTAAGGCCCCGCCGGGTAACGCGGCACCGGTTTGTAGCCGTTGTCGGTGCTGTTGCCGTAGAGGTCCGTTTCCGGTATGTAGGCGATATCGCGGCGGACGTAGCGGGCGTTGGACGCGAAGTAACAGCCCAGCGAGTCAACGAAGTTGATAGGCGTCGGCTCGGTCGCCTTCACGTCGTGACGGTAGATGCCATAGGTCGGCCCATAGGGGTTGAACGGGTCTCCGCGGTAACGGCCCGCGGCGATGAAGCCGACCTTGGGCAAGGGCCACCAAGCCGCATTCCGCCAAGTCAGGCCGCTGCCGTCCCGGCACTCACTGGGGTCCATCCGCACCTCGGGCTGGTAGGGGTAGTTGTAATAGAGCCGCTCATCCTCGAGTTTCTTGACTTCCCAGCTCGCGGTGAGCGCCGTCGGCCGGCCATCGGTGAAGAAGAGAATCACGTTCAGCGCGCCCTGGTCGTTGATATTGACGAGTTCCTCGTAGCCCTTCCACAAGGCTTGAGACATGCCGGTCCAGCCGCCACAATCGATCTGGGAGATCTGCTCCACGATGCCGGGCTGGAAGTCGAACGAGGGGGCGAAGTCGAGGCTGTACGCTCCGTTGAAGGTGATCAACCCCAGCCGGTCACGGCCCACCGAGAACTTGTTGGCGAAACTGGTGGCGGCGTCGCGGAGATCGTCGCAAGCCTGGGCCTGGTCCATCGAGCCGGAGCGATCCAGCACCATCATGATGTTGACGTCGCGGCGGTGCGCCTCGGCCACCACCTCGAGATGGGCGAACTCATGCCCCAGCACCCGCATGAAGTAGAGAGGCGCATCGACGCTCGCCGTCATGTGGACACGGCGCAGACGGGTATCGGTCTCGGTCACTACCGGCGTCCGGGTGAGGTTCGTGGTGCCCCAGAACCCCTCCGGGAAGTTGGCGTCGAAGAACATGTTGGCGATGGCTTCGGCGTTGGCCGCTTGCGAAGCGATGTCCTCGCCCCGGCTGAGAGACCGCGCCCCGGCCAGTACTCCGGCGTCGACGGCCTGCTGGAGCCGCAGTTTGAGGAAATAAAGGATCGCCCCGTCGATGGCGAGCCCAACCATGGGGAGGAAGACGAGTAAGGTGAGCGTCGTGTAGACGATCGCCACTCCGCGCCGCTGCCGCCGAGGGTTTCGGTCCTGCGGTTCCGCCATGGCGCCTCCTTCAGAAGATGGCCTGCGCGGCGACGCCGGTGTCTTCCATGAAGCCCGGGATATCGAAGTCCGGCGAGTTGAAATAAGACTCGGCCACGTAAGCGACGTCGCCGCCCTGCAGCGTCATTACGGAGGAAAAGCCCGTCGCCCGGGCCGAGAGGTCGTTGAGGTAGTGGATCACGTTGCCGTTGCCGTCGATGTTGGCCGGCGTGCCGTAGCGGCTCTGCCGGATGCTAGCGTTGCCGATGGTGATGCGCCGGGTGATGACGTCGTAGCCGAGATTGGCGCAGCCGTCGGGGCATTCGTCCGGTCCGACGTGAAGGATGGTCGAAAGAATGATCACGCCGTCGCCGCCGTTGTCGGTGATGTTCAGCCCGGAGGCGAGATGCAGCAACATGGCCCGGTTCGACGGGGCGGTGAAATCGACTCCCCGGGCGAACATATGGCCCGCATCGCGGTTGACTTGCGCCACTTGAATGGCCCGGATGATGTTCAAGCCGATAACCGATGTGCCGAGCAGCAACGGCACGTAGATTAGCGAGGCCGTCAAAACGAATTCGATGATCGTGCTTCCTCGTTTCTTGCACCGCATGGCTGATCGCTTCGGGTGTAGTCGCCCTGCCTTACAACGGGGGCGGGATGCCGGACGGGGACGCTTCCATGCGGTCTCCGGCGCGGACCGAAATCTGGACCGGATCCCCGGGTTTCAGCAAGGGAACGAGGGGCCGCAGTTCATAGCCCTCCACCGAGACCACGACGAGCATACCGCCCCGGTTGTCGTTCACCTGTTGCAAAGTCCCGGGTTGGTAAAACCGGACGTGGACCTTGCCGAGATCGTCGGCCGAGAGCAATCCCATGGCATGGCGCTGAACGACTTGTTTGATCGAGTCGATGTGCCCCAGACCGTTGATCACATCGGTCTGGCTGGTGATGGCGTAACGGCAGCCTTCCCGGACCGCATGCTGAAGGGTCGCCTTGACGAAGATCACCCACGCCACATCAATCAGCAACCAGAAGAGCCCCAGCAGCAGAAGGAAGACAAACGAAGCCTCCACGATCTGGGCCCCTCGCTGCCCGTGCCGGCATCGAGCCAGTGGCCCACTGAGACAACGCACTCTCATCCCAGGAACCCTCGGCGGGCGGCTGCGACCGCCGCCGGACTTTGACGGCGGGCCGGCCGGGGCAGCACGAGGATCCGCAAGGGCTCGACCGGCCGCGCGGCGCGAGTTGAGTGGTTCGAGATCCGGGGCTCAGTCGAAGCCAGACTCCGGAGGCCGAACAACGCCAACTCCAGGCGGTCTTTGGCTCCGACCTTCTGGTAAAGGCGCGAAAGGTAGACTTTGACCGTGCCTTCGGAAATGCCAAGCGTCTCAGCGATTTCCTTGTTTTTCAGCCCTTGCGCAAGCAATGAGACCAACTGTCCTTCCCGGGGGCTCAGGGAGACGCGCTGAGTGGAGTCAGAAAACCTTTCTAGAACCTGGGCCGGGGCCGTGCTGCCGCTCAGAACCAAGCGGAGCGTGGCCAGCAACTCTTCCCGGTCTGCCAGGCTGGAAATGAATCCGGCGATCCCCAGGTCGTGCGCGTGGCACGCGAGTTCCGGGGACAAGCTTCGGCCCCACAAGACGATGCGGCAGTCTCCCGCCGCCTGACGGACCTCAGCGAGTTGTTCGTATCCCAAGCTGGGGTTCACCCCGACCAGGCAGGCATCAACCTGCCGGCACGCTAGAACCTGGATCAGCCGGTCGAGGTCACGGACGAAGCCGATCAACTCCCACTCGGGAGATGATTCGAGAAATGCCCGAAGACCCGCTGCGGCTGCCGGTTCCTCGACGCAGAACAGAAGCCTGAACATCTCTCCTCCGTCGAGTGCACCGTCTCTCCCACCGCTTCAACCGTTCTCCTCTTGCGGCCGGTGCACCCGCCAGGGTATTTCCGCCGCCGCCACGGAGCCTTTTCACGGCTCCGAACAACTCCAACGGTAGCATTCCGATAACAATGTGTCAATGATTCATCTAAGAGGATGCGTTTATCCGTATTGGTAGTCCGTTCTAGTACTTTCAGTACTTGACTTTCCCCGGGTGACAACGCGCGGCTTATTACGTTTGTCAGACAGCGGCGTATGCTGTGGTTTGATCGCATCCAATCATTTGTTTTTAAACGACTTTTACGTCCGATATTGCTCAGCTCCCCGTCGCGGCCGGAACGCCGGGGGCCGCTGTTAACCGACGGCGTACTATCGAAAAGCAGTATTGAGCGCTTAAGGTCTTCCCCCTATACTCGGTTCCGAAGTTCTGCGGATCAGGTTCGGGTGCGTGATGCTTGCTGCCGTGAGACTCCACTGTCACGTCAAGATTCCCCAAGCGGGGAACTCGCTATACCGGGGCTGGACATCGATTATCGCGCGGAACCGGGTGGAGTTCCTGGTGGAGAACGATCCGGCCCTGATCCGTCTGCTGGACAACGGCGCCGAGGTTCACCTTGATGTGGAGTTGCCGAGAAGCCATCGCTACGCGCCCCGGTGTATTCATTGCGCGGGGCGGGTCGCGGGGCTGATGCAGGTAAGTGAAGAGTCGGTAAGGGTGACCCTGCGCACGGAGTCCATTGGTATTCGCGAACCCGATCCTGCGGTACGGCAGCGGCTAAGCCGCGGCCGAGGCGGAGGGAACCGGGGCGCGTGAAGGAAATGTGCGGTGGGAGCACTAGCTCGAGTCCAGAAGCCGGTTGCAGGGGGCCGGTTTTCTGGGGAGTCGCTCACCGTGGGACTGCGGCTTGCCGCGGCGCACCGGCGGGAATCCCCGCTGGGATCGGCCGCCGGCGGAAACAGCGGGGCACCCTGCGGCCCCGCGGGGGCGCCGGCCTCGTGCCGGTGAGCCGGAGAGAAATTTCTGGAGAGAAGGAGAACACAAACATGCAGTTCGTGAAGAACTTTCTGAAAGACGAACAGGGCCAAGACATCGTCGAGTACACGCTCCTGCTCGGCTTTATTGCCCTGGCTTCGGCGGCGCTACTGCCTGGCGTGTCGAGCGCTATTTCCACGATCTGGGGCAACACAAACACCCAGCTCAACAGCGCTGCTGCCGGCGGCAGCTGATCGTCGATTGCGCGTTTAACTGATCTGACGGGGTCCGGGGACTGGCTTTTGGTTTCCGGACCCTGGCCAGGTCAGTCCGGTAGTGCTGTTGGGGGGAGGCAGATTGGGGAAGCGAGAGTTCCGACAACTGCTCATTGACAGCCGCGGCCAGGACGTGGTCGAGTACGCCCTGCTGATAGGGTTTCTTGTCTTGTCGAGCGCTGCGCTGTATATCGAGGCCAGTGACGTCATCGACCGGCTCTGGATCAACATCACGACCCGGCTGGCCGGGGGCGGGTAAGGGAGCAAAAGCATGAACAAACGATTCGTTGGAGTATTGGCGTTCGCGTTCGTCGTGGCCTTCGCCGCGAGCTATCTCGTTTATCAGCTCATTGTCGGCCGGATGGCTTCGATGGCGAAGACCGAACCCGCGAAGATCCTTGTGGCGGCGCGGGATTTGCCGGTCGGCACCCTAATCAAAGAGTCCGACGTGGTCGAGGCGGAATGGGCCGGCAAGATTTCGCAGAAGTGGATTCAGGATCGCTCCGAGATCGTCGGCCGGGGGGTGCTGGCGGAAATCCTCGCTGGCGAACCGTTCGCAGCGTCGCGGCTGGCGCCGAAGGGCGCCGGAGCGGGGCTGGCGGCGATCATTCCCGAGGGGAAGCGAGCCGTGGCGGTGCGGGTGAACGAAGTGATCGGCGTCGGCGGCTTCGCGGTGCCGGGAATGCGGGTGGATGTACTGGCTTCCGGCATGCCGCCGGATCCCCGCCTGCGGCGGTACGGACCGCAAACCCGCACGATTCTTCAGAACATCGAAGTGTTATCGGCCGGCCACAAGATCGAGAAGGATCCTGAAGGGAACCCAGTGAGCGTGCCGGTGGTGAACTTGCTGGTGACGCCGGAAGAAGCGGAGATCTTGAGTCTGGCGGCCAGCGAGGCCGACATCCAGCTCGTGCTCCGGAACCCGCTCGACCGCAAGAAAGAGGAGCCCCCCGGAACCGCTCTGGCGTACTTGTTCAGCGAGCGGCCGAAATCGAAACCCCAAACTCCAGCCCGCCGGCGGGCCGCGCCCCGGAAACCCTCGCCGTCTCCGATGGAAGAAGTGGTCGTGCCGGTGAAGATGCAAATCATCCACGGGACGAAGCGTGAAGACGTCACTGTCGGCCAGAAGAAGGAGCTGCGGCCGAAGGAGGAGGCGAAGAGATGAGAGGATTGCGGCGGGCTGCGTTTGGCCTAGCCGTCGCGGCGTTCTTGGCGGTTGCCGTGGATGCAGCCACCCAGCAGACTGCAGCGGCGCCGCGGCAATTGCACTTGACGGCGGGCAAGTCGATTGTGATCGACAGCCCGGTGGAGATCACCCGGGTCTCGGTGGCGAATCCCGAAACGCTGGAGGCGGTCGGTGTGTCGCCGCGGGAGGTTGTACTAAACGGTCGCGAGCCGGGAGAAACGAGCGTCATCGTCTGGCAGCAAGGGGGCAGCCGTTTGCTGTTTGACGTCACCGTGCACGCGCCGACGCGGCTGATCGATGCTGTCCGGAAGCAGCTTGAGGCCGAGCTGCCGGGCCAGGACGTTTCCATCGCCGTCGAGGACGGCCACGTGTTTTTGCGGGGTACGGTGGACGACATGACAAGTTCGGACCGCGCCGTAGCGATCGCGTCCACGCTGGGCGAGCCGGTGAACCTGCTCCGGGTCAAGGTGCCGGAGCAAGACGAGCAGATCCTGCTGAAGGTGAAATTCGCGAGCGTGGATCGCACAGCCGTGCGCCAGCTAGGCGTGAACTGGTTTTCCACCGGGGCAGGCAACACGATCGGGCGCATCAGCACGGGCCAGTTTCCCGCTCCTGTGCCTCGGACTCCTGGTCCGGGTACGGCGCCGACGTGGAGTCTTTCAGATGCGCTCAACATCTTCATCTTCCGGCCGGATCTGGATTTCGGCGCCACCATGCAGTTGCTGCAGGAGCGCGGTGTGTTAGAGATCCTGGCGGAGCCAAACGTCCTGGCGATCAACGGGAAGCGGGCGAGTTTTCTGGCCGGCGGAGAGTTTCCGTTTCCGGTTGTGCAAGGCGGGGTGCTCGGCGGGTTCTCCTCGGTGACGATCGAGTGGCGGGAGTTCGGCATCCGGCTGGACTTCCGGCCGCGGATCACGCCGCGGGGCACGATACGGTTGACGGTAGCGCCGGAAGTGAGCTCGCTTGACTTCGCCAACGGATTGTCGTTTCAGGGGTTTGTTATTCCCGCCCTGGCAAGCCGCAAAGTGTCCACCGAGATCGAACTGAACAATGGGCAGAGTTTCGCGATCGCCGGGTTGCTGGACAATCGCATCCGGGAGAATCTTCGCAAGATTCCCGGCCTGGGCGACATTCCGTTTTTCGGCAAGCTGTTCCAGTCACAGGAGTTGGAAAAGAACAAGTCCGAACTTCTCGTGCTCGTGACGCCGGAGATCGTGCACCCGATCCCGGCTAACCAGGAAAAGCCTTCGGTGGAGATGCCCAAGCCGTTCTTGGAGGGTGGAGCGACGTCGCCGCCGCGGACTCCGGGCATCGAGGTCACAGGCGAGACGACACCCACGCCGCCGAGGCCGGCGCTGCCGGTGGAGGAGCTGAAGCGTATCGAGGAAGAGCTCGCAGCAGAGCCTGAAGAAAGCGGCCGGCAGCCGGGATTCGTCCCGTACGGGTTTACCTCACGGGGCGGCGGAGGTGTTCGAGCGGGGACGAGTGAGCCTTGATCGGGGGTGGAAGGGACAGCCGATGTATCCGTTGACTGCGGCGCTGATCATCTCGGGCGGCGACATCTGGGATGAAGTGCAGCCAGTGCTGCGCGCGACGACGGTGCGGGTGGTCCTTGAGTTGCCTGGCGTCGGCGCCGTTCAGAACCTGCACGAGCGGTTGGTCCAGAGCCGGCCGGACGTCGTGCTGCTCGATATTCATGAGTTGACGCGGGAGGAAGGGGCCGAGTTCATCCGCCAGATCCGAAGGCTCCAGGGCTCTCCGGACGTGATCGCGGTCCACCGGGTGTCGGATGCAGAGACCATCTTGGCCGCGATGCGGGCAGGCGCAGCCGAGTTTCTGTACCCGCCGTTAGGTGACACGCTGCGGGAGGCCCTCGAACGGATCGCCGGGGAGCGCGAGAAGAGAGGCGACATCGTTCCCCGCGGCGGCAAGACGATCGGTGTGCTGTCGGCCAAAGGAGGCTGCGGAGCCACGACCATTGCTTGCCACCTGGCCGTGGCGTTGCACCGGGAGACCCGCAAGCCAGTGCTGCTGGCGGACTTGGACTTGTCGGCCGGCATCATCCGCAAACTCATGCAGCCGCGGTCGCGGTATTCGATCCTGGACGCGACGGCAAACATTCAGCGGCTGGATGCGGCTTACTGGAAGGCGCTGGTCTCGAATGGGACTCACGGTCTGGAGGTTATCGCGGGGCCGGTGGATCCTCTGATTACTGACCGGCCGGGCACGCAGCAGGTCCGCCATGTGTTGCGGTTCGTCCGCACCCAGTACGACTGGACGGTCGTAGATCTCGGCCGCGGGCTCTGCTCGGAAGTACTGGCGGCCATGGACGAACTCGACGAGATCCTGCTGGTGACGACGCTGGACGTGCCGGCGCTGCACCAGGCCAAGCGGATGATCGAGAGCCTTGCTTCGTCGGGTCACGGCGGCAACCGCGTTCGGCTGGTACTCAACCGGATGGTCCGCCGGCCGGACGTAACCCCGGAGGAACTCGAGGGGATCCTGGGCGTGGCGATCTACGCGACGATTCCCAACGACTATCAGTCGCTGAAAG
The DNA here is from genome assembly GCA_964461995.1 of uncultured Solibacteraceae bacterium. Taxonomy (GTDB): domain Bacteria; phylum Acidobacteriota; class Terriglobia; order Bryobacterales; family Bryobacteraceae; genus JALSRK01. The sequence goes on along the minus strand of CAYWXL010000072.1, from coordinate 2,656 downwards.
AGGTCTATTCGGAAGGAAAGCTCTTGCCGGAGGAGGCCGGGCTGTACAAGCGTATCGCCGCTTTGGCGCGGAAGATCTCGGGTCTCCGTGAGGAAGGGCCCAAACGGACGTGGTTTTCCTTGTTCGGAGCGTGAAGAGGAGAGTGAGGAACTATGGCATCTGCACCGGAACCGTCACGTTCGGTAGCCAGGAAGGACGCCGGTTGGGTGGCGCGGCTTTTCGAGGCGCATTCGTACCCGCGCGAGTATCAAGAGCTGAAGTTCACGCTGCACCGCAAGCTGCTCGACCGGGTGAATCTCGAGGCCGTTTCGATTCTGCCTGACGAGCGGATGAAGCAAGAGATCCGTTCCGCCATCGCGAGCCTGCTGGATGAAGAAGAAACGCCGCTCAGCTTAGCGGAGCGGGACCGGATTATCGAGGAGGTGATGCACGAGGTTTTCGGCCTCGGTCCTCTGGAGCCGCTGCTGCAGGACCACACGATCTCGGACATTCTGGTGACGACGCCGCGGCTTGTTTACATCGAGCGCAACGGGCGTCTCTACCGGACGCCGGTCGAGTTCAAGGACGATGCTCATTTGATCCGGATCATCGAGAAGATCGTCTCACAGGTGGGCCGGCGGATCGACGAGTCTTCGCCAATGGTGGACGCGCGGCTGCCGGACGGTTCGCGCGTCAACGCGGTGATCCCGCCGGTGGCCGTGGATGGGCCGATGCTCTCGATCCGGCGGTTCGGGCGGAGTCCGCTGACGGCAGAAGATCTGGTCCGAAATCTCACGTTGACTGAGGGAATGCTCGACCTGCTGCAGGCGGCGGTGGGGGCGCGATTGAACATCGTGATTTCCGGAGGCACCGGCGCGGGCAAGACGACTCTACTGAACGTGCTCTCGTCATTCATTCCCGAAAGCGAGCGGATCGTGACGATCGAGGACGCCGCCGAGCTGCAATTGCGGCAGATCCACGTGGGCCGCATGGAAACGCGGCCGCCGAACATCGAAGGGAAGGGGGCTATCCGCATGCGGCAGCTCGTGATCAACGCTCTGCGCATGCGGCCGGACCGGATCATCGTCGGCGAGGTACGAGGCGAGGAAGCCCTCGACATGATGCAGGCGATGAACACCGGCCACGACGGCTCGCTGACGACGATCCACTGCAACAGCCCACGCGATGCCATCTCCCGGCTCGAGGTAATGGTCGGCATGGCGAACGCCAACATGGGCATTCATTCCATCCGCCAGCAGATTGCCTCCGCAATCGACCTGTTCGTGCACGTGGCGCGCTTCAGCGACGGCAGTCGCCACGTCACGCACATGACCGAGTGCGTGGGCATGGAGGGCGACATCGTTACGACGCAGGACATCTTCCTGTTCGAGAAGACCGGTATAACGCCCGATGGCCGCGTCACTGGGCGGTTCCGCGCCACGGGTATCCGGCCCAAGTTTTACGAACGGTTGCGGGCGGCCGGTTTCCATATCCCGGCGAGCGTCTTCCAGACGGTGGTGGAGCTGCAATAGAGAGGGGGTGACGTGGACGGACTCTGGCTCTTCCTGTTTCTCGTAATCTTCGCCGCGGTGATGTTCGCGGCGAGTTTCGGCTTCAAGCTTATCGAGACGGAACGGAAGAAGAAAATCAAACAGACCTTGAAGACGGTTGCCCCGGAGAAGGTTCGTGTGGAGAGCCGCATCCTTCTCGAAGAGTACTCGGGAGACGCCTCGCCGGTGACGCGGTGGCTGGCCCGATACCGATTTTTCGAACGGGTGAAGAACACGATCGAGAGCGCCGGACTGCGGTGGAGCATCGAAGGGCTGGCGGTGCGGATGTTGGCGGGCGCGGCGATCGGGGCGTTGATCGGGTGGCAGGTGCCGGTGTTTGTCTTTTCAGCGTGGAGCATCGCGGTGCTGGGGGTGGTCCTCGGCCTGATGCCGTGGCTCTACGTCAAGCGGAAACGTACGAAACGGCTGGCCGCGTTCGAGGATCAGTTTCCCGAAGCGCTGGATTTCCTGGCCAGAGCGGTGCGGGCCGGACATGCGTTTTCGATCGCTATCGAAATGCTGGCGAACGAAGCAAGCGATCCGATCCGGACGGAGTTCCGCAAGGTTTACAGCGAGATGAACTTGGGGGCGACGTTGGAGGCGGCGCTGCGGAACCTGATGAAGCGGATTCCCACGCTGGATGTCCGTTTCTTCGTCTCCGCGGTCCTGCTGCAAAAGGAGACAGGTGGGAACTTGGCGGAAATCCTTATGAAACTCGCCTACATCATCCGGGAGCGATTTCGGCTGAAGGGGCAGGTGCGGGCTCTGTCGGCCCACGGCAGGATGACAGCGGCCGTGGTGAGCGGCGTGCCGGTGGCGCTGCTGATCGGCTTGTCCATCATCGCGCCGGACTACCTGGCGAGCATGGCCAGGGACCCTCATGGGAAATGGATGATCGGGTATGCCATCGCCGGCCAATTCATCGGCTACTACTTGATGCACAGGATCATCAACATCAAGGTGTAACAGGCTATGGCGCTGCTGGTTTCAGGAATCTTGTTCGTTTTCTTGATGACCGTGATCACGACTTACGGCTACTATCACTTCGTGCGTCCCGGTCGGGTCTACGAGCAGCTCGGTGGGGGCTCCGCAGTGACGGCGCCGCCCCCGCCCGGGGCCGAAGCCGG
>CAYWXL010000071.1:10382-20281 GCA_964461995.1 uncultured Solibacteraceae bacterium | reverse complement strand
CGCTTACCAGCGCGGCACCATCCGCCGCCAGTTCGGATCCACGTGCTTGCGCATCTCCGCCTCGTCGTCGCGCTTGCGGTAGGGGAGCTTGCGGTACCGCTCGGTGAGCCGGGCGATCTGGTCGTGGTCGAGCTCCACCCCGAGGCCGGGCTTGTCCGGAATGCGCACGCAGCCGTTGTAGAACGGGATCCGCCCGCCGGCAACCACTTCGTCGGCTTCGTACTGCCACGGGTAGTGCGTGTCGCAGGCGTGGGTCAGGTGGGGCATCGCCGCCGCGGCGTGGGCCATCGCCATGAGGCTGACGCCGAGATGGTTGTTCGAGTGCATCGACACACCCATCCCCAGCAGCTCGCAGAGGAAGGAAAGCCGCGCGACGTTCCGCACACCGCCCCAGTAGTGCGGGTCCGACAGCACGATCTGCACGGCGTCCTTGCAGTGGGCCTCCGGCACGTGGTCGAAGCAGGTCACCGCTACGTTCGACGCCAGCGGCGTCTCAATCCCCTTCCCGAGCAGCCGGTGGCGCACCTGCGCCATGCCGTCCAGCCCCGGGGCCGGGTCTTCCAGATAGCCGCCGCCGGAGAGCTCCTCCTTGAGCGCCTCGCCCACCCGGACCGAGGTCTCGACCGTCCAGGCGCAGTTGGGATCGATCCGCAGCGGGTAGTCCGGCCCGAACTCTTCCCTCAACAACCGGACCGTCTCGATCTCCCGGTCCGGCTCCAGCACCCCGCCCTTCAGCTTGATCTCGCGGAATCCATACACCTCGATCATCCGGCGGCACTGGCCCACGATCGAGGCGGCGTCAAGGCACTCGCCCCAGGCGTCCTCGCGCTCGTCCTCGCCGAGGCCGCCGCCGCCCGCGTCCTTATAGAAAAGATAGGCTGAGAACGGGACTTCGTTCCGGAACCGCCCACCGAGCAGATCGCACACCGGCTTGCCCACCGCCTTGCCGATGATGTCCAGGCAGGCGATCTCGATGGCCGCAAACGTACGCGCGGGCTTGTCGAGCGGATTCTCACCCGGCAGCAGATGCGTCTGAGTGTGGTCGCCGTGCCGGGCCTCCGCCGCCATCCGCCGCCACAAGCTGGAAAGCTGGAACGGGTCCCGCCCTTCCACCTGGTCGCGGACCTCCTCGAGGGCCTGCACCGGCCCGTCGCCCCCATAGGTCTCACTGACGCCGGTGATCCCCTCCGTCGTCTCCAACTCCACGATCGTCCGCAGCGCGTACGGCGCGTGACGACCGTAGGAGCTCCTCAGCGGCGGATCGGCCACCGCCACCGGATGAATTCGGAGCTTGGTGATTCTCATCGGGGAAAGGAGGGCGGGAAGCTTGCCGCTTACTTCCGCATGCCGGGACGCGGGTTCTTCAGCTTCGTCTGCCGCAGCTTCCTCTTCCGGCGCTTGGGCTTGCTGATAATGAAGGTGCCGCTACCCATGTAGCGGGCCTGGTAGAGCTTTTCTTCAGCCAAGGTCACAACTCTCCTGTGCTACGGATTCTGGGAACAACATTTATTGTAGCTTAGCCGTCTTGCCGCCTGAGCATTCCCACGTCCGCGCCGGGCGGAGCTTCCGCCCCCAGGACCCGGACCTCCTTCCGCCGCCCGCCTCAGCCGTGCCGGCCGCCCACGGCCCGGCGCCAGGCCCTTCGTCACCGTCTGCGCCGTCCGGTTCCCGAAGCCGTCGTAGCTGAAGCTCAGCCCCCACGCCGCCAACGTCGTCTCGGTATGGATCAGCCGGTTCAGCTCGTCGTGCTGGTAACCACCTCCTCGCCCGAAACCCACTCCTTCCTGCGCTCGATCCCCCGCCACTACGCCGCCAAAATCAGGAATCCAATCCCTCTGCGCGCTCTGTGGCTCCGTGGTTCCATCCCTTCGCCCCTACGAACCAGGCTGAACGCCGCTCCGCCCAGCCGTCCCCAAGCACTTTTCCGGAATCCTTCCCGAGCTTTGTGTGCTTCGTGGTTTCCAAAACTTCGCCCTCTGATTCGACAGATACCGCCTAGGCTTTTTTGGAACATACCCGCCCCGCAGAACGCCATTCACCCCGATTTTTCCGGTCTCATCTCGTGAAAATCCAGCCGCATCCGCCTCCGCTCGCTGTCCCCTACGCCCCGCCCGTGCTACAAACCGGACAGGCGGACCTCGCCCGGAATTCGGGGACTGCTAGCAATTGCCCGGCGCTGGATCGCCGCCTGCTACCGGGAGCGCGCAATTAGGTGGCTGTCCCCCCGAATTCCGGCGCCAGCGAGTCTCCCGTCCGCCGGCGGTCTTTGACAATCGAATCCGGCCGACGCTTTCTGTGCGCCTGCGCTGCGTTCTGGGCGGCGGAACACCCGAGCCTCGGCAGGTGTTCGTCTTCTCTTCGCCAGTTATTTACTGCTCAGGAAGCATGACAGTGCGGCGGCCGACGCGTCACACGTCGCGCCAATACGATCAAAACAAAGCGGTTGCCGATTTCAACGTTTTCGTCGAGAACGCGCCACGCGTCACGCCACGGGCGGGCGCACGGCTCCCGTGCGGGGCGGCTGACCCCTTCCTGGCGGCGGGAGTTCACCGGTAGGCTTCGCAGCTCTTCGCGAGCGGCGCTTACTTTTCGGGCGTCTGGGTCTTGGCTTTAGAGATCGCCTGGACCTCGGCCATCATCTTTCGCGTCAGCTCGTCGAGCTGCGGCTTGACCTTGCGGTAGCGCTCCTGGCCGATCTCGGCGCCTTTCTTATAAAGGTCCGGCAGCAGCTTCAGGGTCTTCTGACCCAGCGGCGTGGCGTAGAACTCAAGCAACTGGTTGATCTCGTCCTCGCTGAACGCGGCGGCGAACACCGTCACGTAGTCGTCCTTGGTGTTCTCCCAGCTCAGCGCGCCCGAAAGCAGCTCCATGACGTCGTCTACGTACTTCTCGAAGATCGGCCGCGCTTCGGCCGGCGCTCCGGACTTTTCGAAGTTCTCGAGCATCGAGGTGCGAAGGCTGGCGTAGGCGAGTTTGACCTGGTCCGCCACGCCAGTGGCTTCGAGCAGCTTCTCGGCAGCGGCCCGGTGGGAAGCTTCGTCGGCCCGGGCACAAGCGACAGCGCCGATCAGGACAAAAGCGGCGACGGTCAGGGCCTGCGCGGCGGCCCGGATCGACAACGGAGAATACAACTTCATTCGTTCAGCATAACACCCGCCGCCGGACCGGCGACGGGGAATTGCGCCGGACGGCGTTTATTGGAACAATGTCGCTGGTATGACACGCCGCGATTTCCTCTCTACCACTGCGGCCGGTCTCTCGGCCTCTCTTGCCGCTGGGGCCGCCGCGAAGCCGAACATCATTCTGATCCTCGCCGACGATCTCGGCTACGGCGACTGCGGCTGCTACGGGCAGGAACGTATCGCCACGCCGAACATCGACCGGCTCGCCTCCGAGGGTGTCCGCTTCACCCAGGCTTACGCCGGCAGCACGGTGTGCGCCCCGTCGCGCTGTTGTCTGGAGACCGGCTACCACACCGGCCACGCCCGCGTCCGGGGCAATAAGTACCCGAATCTCCCCCTCCTGCCGGAGACGCCTACCCTCGGCCGCACGCTGAAACAGGCGGGCTACCGCACTGGAATCATCGGCAAGTGGGCGCTTGGACAACTCGGCTCCACCGGCTACCCCCTCGAACAGGGCTACGACGAGTTCTTCGGCTACTTCAGCCAGACCCATGCGCACAACTACTACCCCGAGCACCTGCTTGACGGCCGCGGCGCCCGCCTGCTCCGCGGCAACATGGGCTGCAGCCGCTGTGGCGATTACGCTCCGGACCTCTTCATCGAGCGCGCTCTCGAGTTCCTCGGCAAGGACGACGGCCGCCCCTTCTTCCTCTATTTCTCCACCACCATCCCCCACGCCAACAACGAACGCGGCCGCGACACGGGCAACGGCATGGAAATCCCGGAGTACGGGCGCTACGCGGCGAAGAACTGGCCGGATCCCGAAAAAGGTTTCGCCGCCATGGTCACCCGCCTCGACAGCGATATCGGCCGCATGCTGGAAACGCTGCGGCGGAGCGGAAAAGACCGCAACACGCTTATCCTGTTCACCTCCGATAATGGACCGCACCGCGAAGGCGGCCACAGCCCGGACTTCTTCGACTCCAACGGCCCACTGCGGGGCATCAAGCGCGACCTCTACGAAGGCGGCATCCGCGTGCCCGCGATCGCCTGGTGGCCCGGCCGCATCCAGGCCGGCCGCGTCAGCGACCATCCCTGGGCGTTCTGGGACCTGCTGCCGACCTTCGCGGAACTGGCTGGCGTCCCGGCGCCCCGCGGCATCGACGGAATTTCGATCGCCTCCGAGCTGTTGGGCAGGCCGCAGAACCAACACGAGTACCTCTATTGGGAGTTCCACGGACGCAGGTTCAGCCAGGCGGTCCGGTTCGGCGACTGGAAAGCCATCGCCAAAGGCCTCGGCGGGCCCATCGAGCTCTACAACCTGGCCGACGACCTCGGCGAGACCCGCGACCTCGCCCGCGACAAGCCGAACCTCGTGCGCCGCGCCCAGGAGCTGCTCAGCGCCGCCCGCACCGAATCCGACGTCTGGCCGGTGAAAAGACGCGCTTAACGGACCGGCCGCTCGCCCGACCCGAAAAGAAGGCCCGGCTTCTATAGATAATTTCGATATAGAATTCAGATGTGGCCTGGCTGAACTACCAGCACCTTTATTACTTCTGGACGGTCGCCCGCGAGGGCACCATCACCGCCGCCGGCGAAAAGCTCCGGCTGGCGCAGCCGACCATCTCGACGCAGCTTCGGGTCCTCGAGAAGACCCTCGGCCACAAACTCTTCGAGCGCCAGGGCAAGCGGCTCGTGCTCACCGACACCGGCCGCATGGTCTACCGCTACGCCGACGAGATTTTCGGCCTGGGCCGCGAGCTGCTCGACCGCCTGGAAGGCCGCCCCGGCGCCGGGCGGGTCTCGCTCCGCGTGGGCGTCGCCGACGTGATGTCGAAGCAGGTGGTCCACCGGCTGCTGCGCCCGGCGCTCGACTGCCCCGAGCCCGTCCAGTTGATGTGCTTCGAAGGTAAGCCCACCGAACTGCTGGCGCGGCTGGCGTTGCACGAGCTCGATCTCGTGCTGTCGGATTCGCCGGCTCCCCCAGAGGTGAAGTTCAAAGGCTTCAATCACCTGCTGGGGGAATCACCGCTCGCAGTGGTCGGCGTCAGCCGGCTGGCCAAGCAATACCGTCCCGGCTTCCCGCAGTCCCTGGACGGAGCGCCGTTCCTGCTGGCCACGCCCAATACCTCGCAACGCCGCGCCCTGGACCTCTGGTTCGCTTCCCACAGCATCCGCCCGAAAACGGTGGCGGAGTTTGAGGACTCGGCTTTGCTCAAGGTCTTCGGGCAGGCCGGCGACGGGCTCTTCGTGATCCCGGCCGTCATCGAAGCCGAAACCCGCCGCGTCTACGAAGTCGAGATGGTCGGCCGCCTCGACCCGGTGCGCGTCCAGTACTACGCGATCTCGCTGGAGCAGAAGTTGAGACACCCGGGCGTGGTCGCCGTCGTCGAAGGCGCCGAGCTGTCGCTCGGCGCCGGAGCTCAGGAAGCCGAAGAACGCCGCCGCTCACGTCGCTCTAAGCGGGCGCCTATCAGTAAGTGAACAGACTGGACTCGCCGAAATTCAGCACCGCGCTGTAAGCCACTAATTGCTCGCGAACGAACTCGTCAATAGCTTTGCAGCTTTCCTCGAGCGTTACATCAGGACGCAATGGTATTACTCGGGACTGTGCCGAAATCACGACCAGCGCGCTGCGCGAGTGAACGTTCAAGATTCGCTCTAGCCGAACCGAACGGATCCGTCCCGCTAGCCGCCTCACCTCCTGGTCGTGCATCGGGTGGTTCGAAAGCGGGTCGATCAGCACCACGAAAGCGGGCTCGCTCCACTTGTACAATTGATCGCGCGGCGCCAGCCGCTGGGCCAGATGCACCGCATAGTATTGGATCAGCTCGTTGGCGGCCCGGATTCCGAAACGGCTCTTGATGAGCGGAAACCGCTCCAGCACGTAGATCACGGCGAAGGTGCTTCGACCAGCCGAAATCACGTCCGCCATTGCCGCCCTGGCAGGCCCGCGACCGGGAAGACCAGTGATCTCGTCGAAATCCGGGTACACCCGGCCGTCGGAGTGGATCGCTCCTGGCCCACTGGCATTTGCGTCGGAGCGGGGGCGCTCTTCTACTGAACTCACCTTCGTGGCAGTCGGCCGGAAAAGCAGCACCGCACCCTGAAACAGCCCTTCTTCTCCGTTATCCACAGGCAAAATAGCGGTGAGCTGATAGCCCCGTCCGTCTGGTCCGTCGAGACGCACCTCTTCAGCCAACGCGCAAGGTTTCTTGCTGATGATCACCTCGCCGACCGCTTCCTTCAGGAGCTCACATGTTCTCTCACCGAGGTCGGTCAGCACTTCAGCAAGGACCTCGCCAGTATAGTCGCGGCGCTCCGGGGTCAACTGGCGGGCCGCCTCGTTCATGAAGGTGATGCAGTGGTTAGCATCCACGATCAAGATCGCCTCTTCGAGGGCTTCGAGGATCACCTTGTAGAAATCCTTGCTCTGGCGCAGCTTCCGTTCGGTCTCCCGGCGATAGAGCGCAATCTCGATGGCCGAATGCAGCTCCCGCTCCCGGAACGGCTTGAGCAAGTAAGCCATGGGCTCAGTTTTCTTGGCCCGTTCGAGCGTTTTTGGATCCGGGTCTCCCGTCAGGAATACGATCGGCACGAGATACTGGCTGCGAAGACGATCGGCGGTCTCGATGCCGTCCAGCTCACCCGAAAGTGTAATGTCCATCAGGACGACGTCCGGCGCCGCCTTGGCCGCTTCTTCCAAGGCTTCCTCGCCACTGAAGACATGGGTCACCTCATATCCCATCCCCCGGATTGCGGCTTCCAGATCCATCGCCACAACCGCCTCGTCTTCCACTACTAAGATCCGTGCAGCCATTCCAGAACGCCCCCTAACGATTCCGCTCCCGGAGCCGGATCAAGAACTTAGTCCCCTCACCCACGTGGACCTCGATCGAGCCCCCGAGTTGCCGCACCAGACGGTGCACCAAGCGCAGGCCGAGCGACCCGGAACGGCCGTGCCTGTACTCATCAGCGATCCCGACGCCGGTATCGGCCACCACAAGGTTGATCTCGCCCGGCTGTTGCCGGCTTACCCGGATCAGGATTTTGCCCCGCCGCCCATCCGGAAAAGCGTGCTTGAAGCAGTTGGCTACGAGCTCGCTGAGGATCAACCCGCATGGGACGGCGCTTTCCATATCCAGACATCCCACCCGCACTTCCACCGTGACTTCGACCTGCCGGACGTGCTCTGCGTAAACCGAGCGGAGATAACCAACCAGCCGGTCAATATACAAAGGCAGGTTAACCTGGGCAAGATCCTCCGACTGATAGAGGGTCTCGTGGATGATAGCGATCGTGTTCACTCGATCCTGGGTCTCGCGCAGCCTCGACCGGACAACCTCGTCTTCCGCCGCTGAAGCATGCAGACCTAACAGACTGGAGATCACCTGGAGGTTGTTCTTGACACGATGGTGCACTTCGCGAAGCAATGTGTCCTTTCGCTCCACGGCACGGCGCAGCTCCTGGTTCTCCCGTTTGAGTTCCGTCACATCAATCACGACACCCTCGATGGCTCTCTGCCCGTTCAGCCTCGGACAAGACGGAGGACGCCGTAAACAAACCACCAGGGCCGTTCCCGTCTCCGGCCCATCAGACTGTGCTTCGATACAAGCCGGACCCTCCCCAGCCTGCGCCCGGCGCAAGGCACAGCGTAGCTTCTTCTCATCCAGGCCAGCTAACCGTAAAGGCCGCCCGACGAGCCGTTCGGCGTCTTCGCCAAGGGCTGCCCGAGCAACGCGCTCCTCACAAGCAATGCAAATACCTTCCTCGTTCAGAAAGAAAGACCCAATAACTGCGGCCTCCGGCATAAACCAACACCCTTATGATAAACAGACGGTTTCCGACCGTCAGTTGGAGACGCGACACCTCCTATCCGCGACGGGATGCACTGGGGCGCCAGAACCGCAAGCCTTCACAGACGCCCCCGGGTCCAACAGTCAGCGTCCCGATCGAACCGTCACAAGGGTGTGCGACCGAAGCTGCCTACCACGGCCCGGCCACCCTCACCAGCCCTTCCGTCCTGGAACCGAAAACCACAGCGGCAAAACCGGTGCTCCCGATCAGCGGCCTCATTTACTCATATCGGTTGCGCCGCAAACCCCCTTGAAGAAGCTTGCCGCGGCAATCAAGCTGAAAAAGGACTCCTGTTGTGTCCGTTCCCGAATCCTGGCGCTGTCCGCTGCCCGTGCATTAAGATGATCAAGTCATGCCGACACCGATGTGGACTGCTGTAAGGAAATCCTTGTCTCACACGGCCCCGAGCAACGAATTTCGGAACCTCTCAGCTTCTCGAGCGAGCGCTCCATCACCGTCCACTCGAGGCACAAGAACGTTCCACCGTCTCGCGCTGCTGCACGCCGTTGCGCTTCTGACCGCCACAGCGGCGCTGGCGCAGCCGCGCGTCTCGTCGCCCGACGGACATCTCACCATCGCGTTCGACGCCGCCGGCGGCCAGCTCACCTACCAGGTGACGCGCGACGGCGAGCCGGTGATCGCGCCGTCCCGGCTGGGGCTGGTGATCCAGGGCGGGCCAGCGCTGGGAAGCCAGGTGTCGATCGTGGGCGCTACCACCGGCTCGCACGAGGGCTCATACCCGGTAATCCACGGCAAGTCGAACCCAGTCGAGAACAACTTCAACCAAGTGCGCGTCCAGGTGGCCGAATCGGGGGGCCGCCGGCGCCGCATGACGATCGAGGCCCGCGCCTACGACGAGGGCGTGGCCTTCCGCTACGTGGTGCCCGCCCAGCCGGGCATCCCGGATCCCACGGGCTTCCGGCTGCGCGAGGAGATCACCGAGTTCCGCATCGCCAAGGACTCCATCGCCTATCCCCTCTACTTGCGCAGCTTCCAGACCAGTTACGAGGACGAGTACCACCGCGAGGCGATCACCGGGATCGCTCCCGATCACCTGATCGCCATGCCGCTGCTGATCGACGTGGCCGGCGCCGGCTGGGTGGCGATCACCGAGGCGCACCTCGAAGAGTACGCCGGCGCTTACCTGAAGCACGCCGGCGGTTTGACGCTGCGGGTGGAGCTTTCCTCGGTCGGGGGCCCGCCAGTCGAGCACGGCCTGCCGCACCGCTCGCCGTGGCGGGTGATCATGGTCCATCCCGAAGTGGGCCGGCTCATCGAGTCCAACATGATCATCAACCTGAACCCGCCGCCCGACGGCGACTTCTCCTGGGTCAAGCCCGGCAAGAGCGTCTGGGACTGGTGGTTCGGAAAGGTGAAGACCGAAGAGGGCTGGGAGACCGGCATGGATACCCGGACCTTCAAGTACCTGATCGACTTCGCCGCCGAATCGGGCATCGAGTACGTCCTCGTGGACGACGGCTGGAGCAAGCGACAGGATATCCTGCATCCCAAGCCCGGCGTGGACGTCCCGGAGATCATCCGCTACGGCAAGTCCAAGGGCGTCGGCGTCTGGCTCTGGGTGCACTGGACCGGCGTGGACCGCCAGATGGACGAGGCCTTCCCGCTGTTCGAGAAGTGGGGAGCCGTCGGCGTCAAGGTCGATTTCATGGACCGTGACGACCAGTGGATGGTCAACTGGTACCGCAAGGTGGTCAAGAAGGCCGCCGAGCACCACCTCATGGTGGACTTCCACGGCGCGTACAAGCCGGCCGGCCTGCGCCGCACCTATCCGAACCTGATGACCCGCGAGGGCGTCATGGGGCTCGAGTACACCAAGTGGAGCCGCCGCGTCGGCCCCGAGCACAACGTCACGCTGCCGTTCACCCGCATGCTGGCCGGGCCGCTGGACTACACGCCGGG
>CAYWXL010000071.1:0-10282 GCA_964461995.1 uncultured Solibacteraceae bacterium | reverse complement strand
TGGTACGTCGGCGCAATGACTGACTGGACGCCGCGGACGCTGGAGATTCCGCTGGCGTTCCTGCCCGGCGGCCCCTTCACCGCCGAGATCTACCGGGATGCAGACGATGCCGCGGAGCACCCCGACAAGGTGACGATCGAGAAGCTGGCCGTGACGAAGTCCTCGACCCTGACCCTGAAACTCGCACCCGGCGGCGGCGCCGCCGTCCGTATCGCGCCGGCGAACTGACCCGGCCGCCCGGGCAAACCGCCGGCGCAGGAATCAAGGCTGATCGAATGAACCGCCGGACATGGGAACACGGATGTCCGGACGTGGAGGTGGATCGTGCGACGAAGAGACTTCCTGCTTGCTGGTTCCGTAGTTGCCTTGGGCGCTTGCGCGCGTCCCGGCCCGCCGGTCTCCGGCCGCCGGCTGTCGCCGTCGAAGAACCTCGGCGGCATCCGCACCGAGGACGGGACCACCCCGATCGAGGGCGCCACGTGGTACGTCGCCGAGAAGACCGGCGACGGCGTCCTCTATACTTTCCCGGCCGGCGCATTGGCCAAGGCCCGCTACCTCACCGCGGATTTCTTGCTCGACGGCAACCACATGGCCGCCTTCCTGATCGTACTGCAAGAGGGCGAGGACGGCCGCCGGTTCCGCTTCCGCTTCGCCGGCCTGAACCAGTGCGGCTTCCGGGTGCGTTTCCCGCTCGAGCTGGTAGACATGAACCGCTGGGGGATCGACCGCGAGGGCGCGTTCCTCAAGCCTCGGGTAAGCGGCGAGCGCGTGGACCTCGCCAAAGTGGACCGGATGGAGCTGACCGTCTACCGCAAGAGCCCCAAGCCGGTGCGCTGGGCGATGACCGATTTCGTGGCCACCGAAGAGGACGTGCCGTTGATGACCGAGCCGGTGTTGCCAAAGGGGCCGCTGCTCGACGAGATGGGCCAAAGCCGGATCCACGACTGGCCGGCCAAGACACGGAGCCTGGAAGAAATGTCGGCCCGCCTGCGCAAGCAGCACGAAGAGGCGCCCCGGCAGAAATGGCCGGCGGAATTCTCCCGCTGGGGCGGCTGGCGGGGCAAGCGGCTGATGCGCGCCCCGGGCTTCTTCCGCATCCACCACGACGGCAAGCGCTGGTGGCTGGTGGATCCGGACGGCTACGCCTTCTGGTCCATCGGGCTGGACTGCGTCCGCGTCGATACCTGGGCCGCCTACACGCTGCTCGAAAAGGCCCTCGCCTGGCTGCCCGAAGGCGACCCCACTTACAAGGACGCCTTCCAAAGCCGCCCCAGCCCCACGGTAGGCGAGTTGAAGATGATCAGCTACCTGGCGACGAACTTCATCCGGACATTCGGACCGGACGGCTGGCGGGAGAAGTGGGCGGCCATCGCCCTGGCGGGGATGCGGCGGCTGCGGTTCAATACGGTGGGCAACTGGTCCGAGTGGGAGTTCGCCCGCCGGGCGCAATTCCCCTACGTTCGGCCGATGAGCTTCCAGCCGAAGCGCTCCCGCAGGATCTACCGCGACTTCCCGGACGTCTACGATCCGAAGATGATCGAGGACGCCGCCGACTACGCCTCGGTGCTCGAAGCAACCAAGGACGATCCGGCCTTCCTCGGCTACTTCTTGATGAACGAGCCGACCTGGGGCTTCTCAAGCGAGCTTCCGGCACAAGGGATGCTATACACGGCGCCACCCGACTGCCCGACGCGAAAGGCCTTCGCCAACTGGCTCTGGACCAAGTACCGCGAAGACTCCGCCCTGGCCTCTGCATGGAAGATCGACGTCACCTTCCGCAAGGTGGCGGCGGGGACTTGGCGCGAGCCGTTGCCCGAGGAGGCCCGGCCAGACCTGCTCGAGTTCAGCAAGCGGATGGTCACCCGCTACTTCGAGATCCTCACCGAGGCCTGCCGCAAAGTGGACCCGAACCATCTGAACCTCGGCATGCGGTGGGCGGGGATTCCGCCGGAGTGGGCCGTGGAGGGGATGCAGTCGTTCGACGTCTTCAGCATGAACTGCTACCGCGAGCGGGTGCCCCGGGACGTGACCGACCATATCCACGAGTTGCTGAAGATGCCCGTGATCATCGGCGAATGGCACTTTGGGGCTCTCGACGTGGGTCTGCCCGCCTCCGGCATCGGGCATCTGAAGAACCAGGCCGACCGCGCCAAGGCCTACCGCGTCTACATCGAGGACGCGGCGGCCAACCCGAACTGTGTCGGGGCGCACTGGTTCACGCTGTACGACGAGTCGGCCCTGGGCCGCTTCGACGGCGAGAACTACCAGATCGGATTCTACGACGTCTGCAACCGCCCGTATGAAGAGCTGGGCGCGGCGGCCGTCGCCAGCCACGAGCGGCTATACGAAGTGGCCGCCGGCGAGGAGAAGCCGTTCGACGACGCGCCGGAGTATCTGCCAAAGCTGTTCTGAGAGGCGGGAAGGCGCCGGCGGGTCAGCGCAGATTGCCGAACGCCACTTCCCGCTCGTCGGTGTTGAGCAGTGCGTACTCGCCCTCGGAGAGCCGGCCGGGGCAGACCACCAGCGTGGTCCCCACCGTCATCTTCCCTCTCGGCCCGCCGCCCCGGGAGCAGATGGCGAACTTCGGCTCGTAGGTCTTGATGATGTGGCTCACTGTCTCGTGTCCCGGGCGCCCGCCCGGCTCCTCGAACTTTTCCACCGGCGGCGTGTGGAACAGCAAGATCTTGTCCTGGTCCAGATGCCGCACGAAGTCCAGCGAAAACTGCGCTTCCCAGCCGGGATACAGCAAGAGCAGCTCGTTTTCTCTGGCGTCCTGAGTAATCTCGCCGCCGAATCCGGCAACCACGTAGTTCCGTTTCCAGGGAGCAAAGCTGCGGTGGACCATGTAAATGTTCGCGGCCACCACTTCGCTGTTGAAGGCGGCCTGCAAGAAGAACCGCTCCGGCGCGTCGTTGCGTCCGGGGATCAAGTAGACGGGCACGTTCAGCTCGCGCAGCGTCCGGAAGAACCGGGCCAGCGATTCGGCGTCGTCGGACCGCTCCCGCGCCACGTCGGGATGGCCCAGGTCCGGCGCCCGGCCCTCCTCTTGCGCCCGGCGCCACTCGGCCTCCCGGGCCTCGGCGCGCAGGATGTCGCCGGTGAAGACCACGCCTTCGACGTTCGCGTTCTTGACGACCTCGGGCAATCTCTCTAGATAGTCGAACCGTTCGTGCAGGTCGCTCAACGCCAGTAACGTGCTCATGAACTCACCTCCTTCCTGGTTCTCGCGTCCTTACGGGCCGCCGGGCTCCCGGGGCCCCGGGGCCGCCCGGCGGAGAATCGCGTATCTGGTTGAGATGGGAACGAGTCAGGGGGATCCCGGCCGCTTCGTGGGACGCAGTCGGGCAGCCGCCGGTTTCACCGCCGCCCGCGCGGCTCCCTCGGCTCTTTTTCGGTGACAGGCAACTCAATCACCAAATTGGCTTTTTTTCGGTGACAGGCAACGCAATCACCAAATCGGGGGCGCAGACAGCGGAGGGCCCGCCTCACGGCGCGCGACATGCTGCAGCGAGAATTGGGAATTGAGTAGACTGTCACCGATTTGAATTACTTGCGCGCGATGGCGCCTGAGGGCTCGATGATGATGTTGTGCATCTCCAGCGTCCGGCCGAGGGCCTGCTCGGCCCGGGCGACGGCCTTGTTGAAGTCCAGCCGCGCCACCACCGCCCGGCGCCGGGAGTCGGAAAGCTCATTCTGGCGCGTGAGTACGAGGAAATTGGTCGATTCCCCGGTCTGGAACAGCCGGACCTCACTCGCCAGCTTCTCCTCGGCCGCCCGTACGCTGGCCTCGGCCGCCGTCAGGCGCTGGCGGGCTGTCTGGATGGCTTGAAGCGCGTTCCGTACCTGGGCGGCGATAGCCTGTTCCAGCTTCCGCCGCTCGAGTTTCAACCGCCGCTCCGCGATGGCGGCTTTGGCGAGTTCTGCCTTCGCCGAACGGTTTCGCGCCGAAAAATCGAACTGCACGCCGACCAGAGCCGTCGGGAAACTACCCCGGAACACGTGCTCCCAAGCCAGACCGTAGCCGCCGACCAGGTTGGCGGGGGCGCGGGTGCCGAAGTCGGGAGGCTCAAGCGGGGGCAGGCCGGCGAGTTTCGAAAGCTCGTTGACGCGCTGGAACTGCTCGGCGAAGCTCCGCGCGAAGGGATTGTCGCGGGTGACTACCACGCCGCTCAGGCCCGCCACCCAGTAGCCGCCCACCAGGTTCACCTGTGTCTTCGCCTGGTCCCGCGCCAGTTGCTCCTGAACCCGGGCGGTTTGCTCGCGCAGGTCCACCACCGCCAGCTCCGGCCGCTTGCGCAAAGCGATGTCGACGGCCTCCCGGACAGACCGGTAGGATGGCGGCTGCAGCGTCTCCTCGTCCACCGGGATCAGTTCCTGGTCCCACATGGGATCGCTCTCGCTCGCCAGGATCTCGATTTTGAGCGCGTTCTCCACCTGAGTGACGAGGCCGATGGAGGCGTACCAAGTGTCCACGCGGCGCTCCAGCTCGGCCTGCGCCGCCGCCAGCTCCACCGGGGCCAACGTCCCGCTCTCAATCTGCCGCCGCGTGCGGGCAAGCTGTTCCCGGCCCAGCTTCACTGCTTCCGACGCAACCCGCACCGCCTGGCGAGCCGCCACCAAGTTCCAGTACGCCTCCTGCACGCGCAGGATCACATCGATCACCTTGATCTTGAACTGGGCTTCCGAAAGCCCCACCTGGTGGTTCGTGATGCGCAAGTTCGCCCGAGCCCGGTCGATCTTCCGGTTTCGGCTCAGGGGGATGGTCACGGAAACACCCAGCCGGGCGGTGTTGAACGGACTCAGTACTTCGAACGGATTGGTCGTCGTCTCCCGGGTGCTTTCGAGAGCCACGCGCAGCGACGAGCCCCACCAGGGCAGCCGCTGGTCCCAGGCGGCGTCGAAGGTGGCGATCGTTTGGTCCAGTTTACCGTCCGTACCGATCAGCGTCGAACTCGTCGGGATCGAGCGGTCCTCGATTTGGGGCGAGAAACTGAAATGGGGGTCGAGGAAGCTCCGAGCGCCGAACAGAGACTCCTTGGCGGTGTCGATGTTCGTCCGCTCGATTTCGACGTCGAGGTTGTTCTTGAGCGCCAGTTCGATGACGTCCGCGAGGCTGATTTCACGCTTACCGCCGCTAACACCGACGCGCGCCGGGGTCGGCTCCTCTTCGGACTGCTCCAGAGGCGCCGACCATCCGGTCCACGGCAAGCTCACCGCCAACAGGATCGAAATCAGGTTCCGCATGGCATCACCGTAGAGTCCCCGTAATCGTGGCCCAGGCCCGGCGCAGGGTATCACCGGCCCCCGCCCAGCCGCGCGCCAGCCGCTTCCACGCCAGGGCGTGGGCGATGTCGTCAAAGATCGAGTAGGCGACCGGCGTCACCAGCAGCGACAGCAGCAAACACAACGTCTGGCCGCCGATCACCACGATGGCGACAGTGCGCCGCGAGCCGGAGCCCGGCCCGCCGCCCAACGCCAGCGGGAGCATCCCGGCCACCAGCGACAGGGTCGTCATCAGGATCGGACGCAAACGGTCGTTGCAGCCGCGGTAGATCGCTTCCAGACGGCTCAGGCCCTCGTCCCGGCGAAGCGCCTTGATATGGTCGATCTGCAGGATCGAGTTCTTCTTGACCACTCCGAACAAGACGAAGATGCCCAACGAACTGTAGATCACCGAGAAGTTCTCGCCGGCGATCATCAGCGAGAGCAAGGCGAAGGGTACCGAGAGCGGCAGGCTGATCAGGATGGTCACCGGATCGATGAAGCTCTCGAACTGCGCCGCCAGCACCATGTACATGAAGACAACGGCCAGCAGGAAGGCCCACATATAGGCCCGGCCGGCGCGCAGGAACTCGCGGCTGTGGCCCACCAGCCCCGTCCGGTACTCCGGCGGCAGGTTCAGCTCTTGGACCTTCTGGTCGAGGATCTCCAGCACGTTGCTCAGCGACTGGCCCTCGGCGACGTTGGCCTGGATCAAGATGTTACGCTCGCGATTCCAGCGGGTGATCTGCGCCGGGCCGGCGGCCCGCTCCAGGGTGGCCACGTTGGAAATGGGCACGTTGCCCAGCTTGGCCGACGGCACGAAGAGCCGCTCAAGGGCGTCGGGCGAATCGCGGAACTCCTTATCGACCCGGAGCTGGACGTCGTAGCGGTCATCCCCCTCGCGGTAGGTGGTCACCTGCTCGTCGCCGCCCACCAGCGTCCGGATCGCCGTGGCGACCGAGGCGACGCTGACGCCCAGATCGGCGGCCTTGTCGCGGTTGATGCGCACCTGGATCTCCGGCTTGCCCGGCTCGTACGACGTGTCCAGGTCCACCACGCCCGGCACGCGGGAGAGTTCCTCGACTAGCGCGTTAGAGTATTGTTCGAGCTTGTCGAGGTCGGGCCCCTGCACGTAGAACATGAGGTCCACCCGCGTCGCGCCCTGGATCAGGGAGGGCAGCCGCACCGCGGTGGTGACGTCGCGGAACTTCTTGAGCCGGTCGCGGGCCAGTGTCATGATCTCCTGCTGGCTCAGCTCGCGCTCTTCCATGGGGACGAGCTCGACGATGATCGTCCCAATATCGACACGCCGCCGCAGGTCCGCGCCGACAGTGGCGAGCAGGTGCTCGACACCCGGCAGCTTCCACAATTCCGCCTCGATCTCCCGCATCATCTCGTCGCTGCCGGCCAGCGACGAGCCCTTGGGCATCTCGACCGCCACTTCGAACTCGCTCTGGTCGTCCTCGGGAAGGAAGTCCTTGCCGATGAAATAGGCCAGCGGGATGGTGGAGAGGGCCACCGCCAGCGACAGGGCGACGACCGCGCCGCGATGGGCCATCGACCACCGCAACATCGCCATGTAAGGCCGCGAGATGGACCGGAACAGCCACGTATCCTTGCTGAAGCGCTGGTGGTTGTTGCCGGAAACCCTCAGGAAGCGGGAACAGAAGGTCGGCGTGAGGGTGAAGCTCACCAGCAGCGACACCATGATGGCGAAGGCCGCAGTGTAGCCGAAGCTCGACATGAAGCGGCCCACGAGGCCTTCCATGAAGGCGATCGGCAGGAAGATGATGACCAGGCTCAGCGTGGTCGCCATCACCGCCAGGCCGATGTCGCGCGTGCCCTCGATGGCCGCCTGGAACGGCGACATCTTTTTTTCTTCCATGAAGCGGAAGATGTTCTCGAGCACGACGATGGCGTCGTCGATGACGATGCCCACCATCAGCACCAGCGCCAGCATGGTGAGCTGGTTCAGGGTGAACCCCATCCACTTCATGAAGGTGAAGGTGGAGATGATCGAGGTGGGAATGGCGATGGCGGCGATGATAGTGGAGCGCCAGTTGCGCATGAAGAGGAAGACGACGAAGGCGGCGAACAGGCCGCCCTCGATCAAGTGCCGCTCGACGGCCTTGAACGAGCCGTAAATGAAGTCCGACTGGTCTTGGGTGTAGGTGATCGCGAAGTCCGAAGGCAGATACGGCCGGATCTCTTCGATGCGTTCTTTCACCCGCCGGATGACCTCGAGCGTGTTCGTGCCGGCCTGCTTGCGGACCTGGAGGACGACGGCGGGCTTTCCGTCGAGCCGGGCCAGGGAACGGGGCTCCTTGACGCCGTCCACGACGTAGCCGATGTCGCCCACCCGAACCGGCGCGCCGTTGACGTTGGCCACAACGATGCGCTCGAAGTCCTCGGGGCGCTGGATGCGGCCCAGCGTGCGCACGGAGAACTCCACGGGGCCGCGGTCCAGCCGGCCGCCGGGAATCTCCACGTTCTGGGCCGCGATTGCCCGGCGGACCTGGTCGATGTTCAGGTTGTAGGCGTAGAGGCGGTCGCCGTCGAGCCAGATCTGGATCTGGCGCTCCCGCTCGCCGACGAAACGGACCTGTCCGACGCCCGGCACGGTCTCCAGGCTGCGCTTGATGCGGTCCTCGACGATCTTGGTCGTCTCTCTAAGGTCTCGGTTCGACGCCACGACAACGTTGATCACCGGAGCGGCGTCGGTCGCCAGCTTCTCGATGATCGGAGGATCCGTGTCCTCCGGCAGGTCGCTCAGAATCCGGTTGACGTTGTCGCGAACCTCCTGGGCGGCGACGTCGGGATCTTTCTCCAGAACGAACTGCACGGTGACGATCGAGATGCCCTCGGCGGAGACCGAGCTGAGATCGTCGATGCCGCTGACGGTGTTCACCGCCTCTTCGATGCGCTGGGTGACCTGGCTCTCGACCTCCTCGGGCGAGGCGCCGCGCAGCGTGGTGGTGATGGTGACGATGGGGAACTCGAGCTTGGGGAAGAAATCGACCCCGAGCTTGAAGTAGGAGTCCAGACCCATCACGACGAGCGAGAGGATCAACATCGTCGCGAAGACCGGCCGGCGAATGCAGACTTCCGCGAGCTTCTGCATGACTCAACTCTCGGCGTCGATGACGGAGACGGGCATGCCGTCCACGAGTTCGGTCAAATGGTCCAGGGCCACGAGCACACCGGGCGTGATCGCCCCGTTGCGGATCTCCACCCAGTCGCCGAACTCGCGGGCGGTTTCGACCTTGCGCTCCACGGCGCGGCCGTTTTCGATGACGAAGACCTTGCGCAGGCCGGCCACGGTGCGCACGGCCTGGCGTGGGACGACCACCGCCGTGGCGTCGGGATCAACGACGAGCTGCACCTTGACGAACATGCCCGGCTTCAGACGCCTGTCGCGCCGCTCTACCCGCGCCTCGGCCCGGAGGGTGCGGGACTGGGGATTCAGCGAGGCCGCCACCTCGGTGACCGTGGCGGTAAACTCCTCGCCCTGCAGCGCGTCGGTGCGGAAACGCAGCGGGCGGCCCGGGCGAACCGCTGGCGCGGCGCTCTCAGGGACGTCGAAGCGCAGACGCAACGGGTACGGCTTGACCAGCCGCAGCACTGGCGTGTTCTGGCGGAGGAATTCTCCCACGGAGGCCAAACGGTCGGTGACGAAACCGTCGAACGGAGCTCGGATCGCGGCGTCGCCAAGGCGTTTCTCGGCCAGCGCTACTTCGGCCTTCAACGACTGGACCTGAGCCAGCACCACCTGGAGCTCGTGGCGCGCGGCGTCGAGGGCGGCCTGGGCGGCGTGGTAGGCCTTCTCGATCTCGACGTAGCGGTCATGCGCGATGTCGCCCGTTTTGACGAGCCGGGCGGCGGATTCGTACTTGGTGCGCGCCGTCTCTAGCTGCGCCTCGGCCTGGCGGATCGCCGGCGTGGTCTCGGGCACGACGTCCACCTGGTCGGGCGTGAGTCCCAGGCGGGCCAGCGCCTGCGCCAGGGCCGAACGCGCCCGCTCGAGCTGCAACTCCAGCTCGCGCTTGTCCAGCTCCGCCAGCACCTGGCCCTTGCGGACGCGGTCGCCGAAATCGACGTAGACGGCGGCCAGCTTCCCGGCCACCTCGTTCGATACGGTGGCGGTCTCGTCGGCCTGAAGCGAGCCGGTGGCCCACAGAATCTTCGGGGCCTTGCGCAACTCGGCCCGCGCCACGCGCACCGCGAGGGGTTCCTTCTCGCTCGCCGCCCGCACGGGCTCCTGCCGTGAAGAACCCCCGCAGGCCGCCAGCAGCGCTACAGCCAGGCCTGTCAGGACCAGGTATTCGCTCCTCATCCTTCTTCCACTCCCTGGGACCTCATGCCGTTCAAAAAGATGTCCGCCAGGTGCCGGGCGACCTCCCCGCGGTCCCCGCGCAACCCATCGATGCCGAAGACCACCTTCGCCATGCCTTGGTGCGAAACCATCCCCGTGAAGGCCCGAGCCGCCAGGTAGGGATCCATGCGCCGGAAGACGCCCTTGTCCATCCGGCGCTGGAGGTATTCGGTGAGGATCTCGTAGAGCATGGCGACCTGGGTTTCGACGAAGCGGTCCTTGAGGTCGTGCTCCTCGAGCGCGCTGAACAGCAACAGGCGGATCACCTCGGGCTGCTCGTCGTACCACTCGAGGATCAGCTCGCCCAGGCGGGAGAAGAAGGCCTCGTCGTCTTCGGCGTGGCGGGCCAGTTCGAGCAGGTCGTCGCGGTCGCGGTCCCGGTGGCGGCAGATCGCCTCGATGATCGCGGTGTAGAGATCGCCCTTGGTGGCGAAGTGCTGGTACAGAACCGGCTCGGTGACGCCGACGGCAGCGGCCAGTTCGCGGGTGGTGGTCCCGCGGAATCCCTTCTCGGAGAAGAGCCGTACGGCGGCTTTCACGATCGCCGCGCGCCGCTCCTCAGCGCTAAGCCGACTCCTTTTCCGTTCCG
Source organism: uncultured Solibacteraceae bacterium (assembly GCA_964461995.1). Taxonomy (GTDB): domain Bacteria; phylum Acidobacteriota; class Terriglobia; order Bryobacterales; family Bryobacteraceae; genus JALSRK01. The sequence continues at coordinate 59 of CAYWXL010000071.1, read as the reverse complement.
TCCCAGACATTACCGATTATATTAGCGCTCACTAACCTAGCAGACGCTAGGTTAGCAAA
>CAYWXL010000070.1:3662-21177 GCA_964461995.1 uncultured Solibacteraceae bacterium | reverse complement strand
GGCATCATCGACGCCCACAGCCACTCGGACTTGAAAGCCCTGGAGGGCCGCCGGGAGAAGATCGACCAGGGCGTCACGGCGGAGGTCGCCGGCAACTGCGGCTTCTCGGCCTTCCCTGCCCCGGATGACCGCCGGGCGCTCCACGAGTTCGCCAACGGGATCCTCTGCGGCTGCGGCGACTGGGGCTGGCCCTCGGCGGGCGAGTATCTGGCCGAGGCCCGCCGGCGGGCGCCCGTGCATCTGGAATCGCTCGTAGGCCACGGCACGCTCCGGGTGAGCGTGGCGGGCAACCGCCAGGGGCCGCTCTCGCCGCGCGAGCTGGACGCGATGGAGGCGAAGCTGGCCGAATGCCTCGCCGGCGGCGCCTGCGGCTTCTCTACGGGGCTGATGTACGCTCCGGGCTCCAGCGCTCCCTTCGAAGAGCTGGAACGGCTCTGCCGGGTGGCCGCCCGCGCGGGCAAGATCTACACCACTCACATGCGCGACTACGCCGCCCGGCTGCCCGAAGCCGTCGAGGAACAGATCGAATTGGCCCGGCGCACCGGCTGCCGCCTGCAGATCTCGCACCTGCAGGCGGTGGGACGAAAGAACTGGGCGCGGCAGCAGCAGGCGCTCGAGAAGATCGAGCGGGCGCGCGAGGAAGGCATCGACGTCGCCTTCGACGCCTACCCTTACGTGGCCGGCAGCACCGTGCTCACCCAATGGCTGCCGCAGTGGGCCCTCGATGGGGGCGCGGAGGCGATGCTCGAGCGCTTCCGGGATCCGGACCTGCGAAGGCGCATCATCCGGGAGATGCTGGCGATGCTCGCCCAGGAGTGGACCGACCTCTACGTCTCGGCGGTGGGCAGCGCGCGGAACCAGCGGCTGGTGGGCCGGCATCTGGCCGCGATCGCCGAGGAGCGGGGACGGGACCCGGCAGAGCTGGTGCTCGATTTGCTGGCCGAAGAGCGCGGCGCGGTGACCATCCTCGAGTTCAACCAGAGCGAGTCGAACCTCAAGGAGCTGCTCACGCACCCGCTCTCGATCGTAGTGAGCGATGGCTTCTACGTGAAAGGCCGCCCGCATCCGCGGCTCTACGGCGCGTTTCCCCTGCTGCTGGGCGAGATGTGCCGCAAGCGGGGCTGGCTTGCGCTGTCCGAAGCCGTCCGCAAGGTGACGGACCTGCCCGCCCGCCGTTTCGGCCTCCGCGGCCGGGGCCGTCTCCAGCCCGGCTACAAGGCCGACGTGGTGGTCTTCGATGCGCAGAAGATCGGCAGCCCGGCCACCTACGACGATCCGGAGCGCCCGCCCGCCGGGATCCGCTGGGTGTTCCGGGAGGGCAAGATCGCCGCCGGTTCGCTCCCGGAAGGCGCGGAAACGTGATAGAACGGCTCCTGAGATGAAGCCTCCTGCCGGTCTGTTGCTCTTCTGCGCCGTTTGGCTCGCGGCGGGCGCGGCGGCCGAGGATGCGACCATCCCGGGAGAGATCGCCACGCCGTACCCGACGCTCGTCAACCTCAGCATCGAGTGGAAGATCCGGGGCGACGACAATCTCAACGGCGTCGTCGAAGTCTGGTACCGGCAAGCGGGCGCGTCCGAATGGAAGCAGGCGATGCCGCTGCGCCGCATTCCCGCCGGCGAGTGGGCCCCGCGGACCGAGCCCCACCGCCGCCGCTTCTCCTGGGAGAACCGCCACTCGGGCAGTATCTTCGATCTGCGTCCGGACACCGAGTACGAGATCCGCCTGAAGCTCACCGACCCGGACGGCGGCTCGGCCGAGCGCACCATCCGGGCCCGCACCCGTCCCGTTCCCCGGCAAGCGCCCGATGCGCGCATCCGGCGCGTTACGCGGAAGGAATTCGCCGCCGCCGTCCGTTCGGCCGAACCCGGCGACGTACTGCTGCTCGAGCCAGGCAACTATGGAACCTTCGAGATGACGCGCGACGGGGCGCCGGGGAGGCCCATCGTGATCCGTGGGGCGCGGGACTACGGCGTCTGGTTCGACGGCGTCTCCCTCCGGGGCCGGAAGTACGTGCACCTGGAGAACGTCACCGTGGACGGCAGCATCGACCTGCTCGGCGGCGAGCATCTGGTGGTGCGCCGCTGCGAGGTGAACGCCAAGTACGGCATCATCGCCAAACGTCCGCCGGGGGCGAAGAACTGCTACATCGCCGACAACACCGTCCGCTTCATCATGCCCTGGAAGCCCGAGCGCATGGGCCACGTCACCCCGGAGGGCGTCGCCGCCAACCGCGGCGAGGGGATCCAGATCACCGGCCCGGGCAACGTGATCGCCTACAACCGGGTGAGCGGCTTCCGCGATTGCATCTCCACCATGGAGGATGCCGGCGCTCACGAACAGGTGAGCATCGACATCTACAACAACGATCTGACGCGCTGCCTGGACGACGCCATCGAAGCCGACTTCGCCATGGGCAACGTGCGGGTGATGCGCAACCGGATCACCAACGCCTTCGTGGGGCTGAGTTCGCAACCCGGGCTCGGCGGGCCGACCTACTTCATCCGCAACGCGATGTACAACCTGATCCTGACGCCCTTCAAGCTGATGCGGGGCACGATCGGAGACGTGATCCTGCACAACACCTCGGTGAAGGTGGGCGACGCGATCCGCTATTCCTGGATCGGTGAAAAGGGCTCGCGGGCGCTGCTGAGGAACAACCTCTTGATCGGCGGCGCCGGCGGGGGCGTCTTCGGCAAGTACGACAGCGGCCCGGGGCTCGTGCTGAACATCCGCCGGCCGGACCCCACCTTCGACATGGACTACAACGGCCTCGGCGCGCACGCGACGCCGTTCCGGGGCCGCTACGGGGAGGCTTCCTTCGAGGGGCTGGAAGGGCTGCGGGCGGCCACTCCGTTTCGCCACATCGTCCGGGTGGACATGGACGTCTTCGACGCCGTTGCCTTCCCCGCGCCGCCCGTCCCGGAGCGGCCGCCGCCGGACCTGAGGCTCCGGCCGGGATCGGCGGCGGTGGACCGGGGCGCCGTCATCCCGAACGTGAACCAACCGTACCGCGGCGCCGCGCCGGATCTGGGGGCTTACGAACAGGGCGACCCGCTGCCCCACTACGGCCCCCGGCCTCCGGGCATGGATGAGGAGACGGCCGCCCGCTGACGGCCTACGGTATCAGGCGCGCCCCGCCTCCCGCTTCATTTCCTGGAGCGCAAGCAGGTTCAGCATGAGCTGCCGCAGGGGGTGGTAGTTGTCCTGCCGGGCCACGTGCGGCTGGGGCGTCATGCGGCGGTCAGCGAACAGCATGTAGCCGGGCAGCCCGCGCCGGCGCTGGGAGAACTTCTCGTCGATGACCTTCTGCGCCATGCCGAAGAAGCGCGCCGCCCACTCCGCCCCCGTGCGCCGGAAGACGTTCAGCGTGGCGATGAGGATCTCGTTCAGCGCCCAGAGCGACTTCATGTAGTGGTACTCGCCGACGAAGCGGAACTCCAGGTCCGTGCCCACCGGGCGCTCCGGCGGCCAGACGTAGGCCCCGGCATCGACGTTCACCCAGTGGGCCAGCCCGCCGAAGACGTAGTCCCAGCCCACTTCGAGATGCCGGCGGATGCGTCCGGCGCAGAGCTGCCAGAGCTGCTCGTCGCCGAGGCGGCCGGCTTCGTCCATGACCATCCAGAGGGTTTCGATGGAATGCCCCAGCAGCGACTTGTTCGCTTCTTCCGGCGGGCGGCTGAAGTCGAAGTTCAGCATCTCGTTGTTGAGCCCGATATCGGGGTTGTAGTGTTTCTCGATGACCGCTTCCACGCACCGCGCCGCGATCTTCTCGATTTCCGGCTTCTTCCACCGGCGCAAGAGTTGCGTGGCGATCCGGAGATTGACCATCCAGAGGCCCTGGGGCCGCACGCCCGGCTCGGCCGTCCCCATGTAACGGAACCCGGGACGGCCGATGTAGCGGTAGAGCTTGCGCATCAGCCCGAGGGCGGTCTCGAGCGCCTCTTCGTCCTCGGCGGCCCAGGCGTACTCCTGCAGGCCCTCGGCGACGAAGTACATGCCGTAGACGTCGCCGCGGAAGGGCCGCCGAACCGAGCCGTCCGGCGCGAGAACCTCGGCCCACCAGCCGTCGGGCTGGGGCGCGTGGCGGAGGACGAAGTCCTTGGTCTTGCGGGCGATTTCCAGGTGGCGCGCGTCCTTTCCAAAGTAGTTGTAGAGGAAGCTGTAGACCCAGATGGCCCGGCCCTGGAACCAGAGCAGCTTGTCGTCGCCCTTGCGGGCGCCGTCGTAGTCCAGGGCGTGGAAGACGCCGCCGCGGGCGTGGTCGATGCCATGGGCGTCCCAGAACGGCAGCAGCACGTCGAAGAGCTCCTTCCGATAGCGCCGCTCCAGCTCTTCCAGCGTCATTCCCGCCAGGCGCGTCTCGCGCCGCCCCGGCGAGCACTGGGGTTCCCTGCCCTGCTGCTGGGCCATGGCGGCTAGCGGACCCGCTCCCGCGACCGCTTGCACAAACCTGCGCCGGTTCATCGCCTGCCTCTCCTGACGTAATCTACTGAGCTTGCCGATGCGGATTCGTGGGGCTTCGGCAAACATGCCCCCTCGCCCCGGCAGCGCTCCGGTTCCTTTTATACCTGCATTGGCGACGTCCCGGCAGGCTCGAAGGCGCGGCGTTCCCGCCGCCGGCCGGCTCCTGACGCGTTGCCGTCAACGTAGGGATGAGATGAATGGACGGCGTCTCAAACCGCCACGGGAGCGTAGGTGAACCTACCGGACCACGGTTCCCGCTGTTCGGCTGCGCACTGGGGGTATGCGAGAACCAAAACCCTCCGCCTAAGAGGCCCGGCTCTCGGCACTCTCCTGAAAACGCGGATCCAGAATCCGCGACGCCGCCCGCATGGTGAGCCGGCCCAACCGGTCGACGCTCTCTTCCGGTACCTGCCCGACGGTCCCGGTGATTCCCACCGCCGCCACCAGTTCCCCCACGTGGTTGAGCACGGGCGCCGCAATGCAGCGGATCTGCAGTTCCTCCTCTTCGTCGTCGATGGCGTATCCTCGCTCGCGGATCCGCTGGAGCTCCTGACGAAGCGCTGCCGCCGTGGTGATGGAGTTCTTCGTGTGCCGCGCGAATGAGCCCCGGGAGAGAAAACGCTGCTGCCTCTGCCACGTCGTGTAAGCGAGCAGCGCCTTACCCACTGCCGTACAGTGCAAGTTCGTGCGCTTGCCTACATAGGTGTCGAACCGGATGAGACCTGGGGCCTCAACTTTCTGAATGTAAATCGCTTGGTCCATCTCGAGAACTGCCAGATGAACCGTCAGGCCGGTGCGCTCCGACAGCCACTCCATGGCCGGCAATGCCTTCTTCGGCAAAGCAAGGTTGTTCATCAGCCCGCGGCCCAAACCGTAGAGCTTCAACCCCAGGGTATACTCCCGCGAGCCGGGTTCCCGCTTCAAGTAGCCCTGGCGCTCCAAGGTGAGCACCAGTACGTGGGTGCTGCTCTTGGGAATCTTTAGCTTCCGGCTGATCTCAGAGATGTTCCACCCGCGCCGGGCTCCGTCCAGGAATTCCAGGATGGCCAACGCTCGCTCGACTGACGTGACGTGCGGACTCGTACTCATACTCCTTCGCTCTCCAGTCCAAGCCGGAGTATACTACCAACCTCGCCTTTTTCGTCCGGCTAATTGTATCCAACGGCCCTCTTCGTCCACCATACTGGACACTTTTCGGGTCAGGTTTGCGGTGTCACCGGTGGCGGCCTAGCTGAGGTGCGCGAGGGCGGCGGCGTCCCACCGGGCCTCGGGCCAAATCGTCACGTTGTTGCAGCGCCGGTAGATCGCTTGAGCCGAACGGGACCCCAGAGTCCTCCCCGCTGCGTCCACCGCCCCGGCGATCGTGACCTGGCGGGGAGACAGCGACCCGGTGAGATCCGGGAGGTCGGCGGCCAGAAGGGCGCCCGGCAAATAATCGGCGAACGGGTGGGTGGCCTCTTCGGTCTCGACAATGCTGCGGTAGGAAACCAGACCCCCGGCCAGGTAGAGGCTGTCGATATGTTTGTTCAGCGCCGCGGCGAACAGAGCCGGCGCCGTCATCATGCCCCGCGCCGCCACGACCAACCGCCGCCCGGCTGCCGCATCGAGATTTCGCACGGCGGTGACGATCGCCAGCAAGTCGGTCACCCGTTGGCCGAGCAACGGCTTTCCTAGCACTAGCGAGGCCCAGGCGAAGTCCTCCTGGTTCTGGTATCGCCGGGCGCGCCGGGGATTCCCGCCAGGATACTTGGGCTCCAGGTCGCCGATGCCTCGCAGGTCCGGCACGCACACAACGAAGCCTTGGGCGGCGAGGGACTGATACAACCGGCCTTCCCCCCACCGCGCATTCCTGCCGCCCGGTTCGAGGGCGATCAAAACCGGTTTCGAACCATCGAGTTCGCGCGGCAGGAAGAGCCAAGCGGGGACGAAAACCTTCTCCGCTGACGGAACTTCCAGCGCGGCGACATCGACGTGCACGGATTTGGCCCGCCCCAAAATCCGGGCTCGCCGGGCTTCGGGCGGCCGCTCTGCACCGAGCAGACGTACGAGGTCAGGGACGCGCCGTGTGGGCTGGAGACGCGCCGCCCGCTTTCGGTTAAGGCTGAAAGGCGTCTCGCTGCCGAACGCCTCCACGACGTCGCCCCCCGGCGCAACCCATAAAGTCTCCTCCCTCTCGGGACTCACCTCCGGCTCAGACTTTACAGGCTCCGGCGCCTCCTTGAGCCAGCGGTGGAACCAGCGGTAAATTTCCACCCGCATGTTGTAAGCAAGACCGTGCGGCAGCGGCGTCGCGTACCAGGCCAGGTGGTCCCGTTTACCAAGGACGCTGTAGACAGCGTGCAGCTTCTGAAACTCCTCCCATCCGTTGGCGATGTAGGCGGGTGAATATGTGCCCAAGAAATCTTTGTCGCTCACGAGTATCAAGCACGGCTTGGGCGCCAACGGATAAAGCAGGTCCCACCGGGCGAAACCGGCTAGGCCAGCGCCGATGAAGTTTTGCTCGGCGTCGTCAACCGCCCCTGGAGGATCGAATTCCGCGCTCGCCACGTTCTCGGTATTCGGGCAGGAAGCCGCCACCGCCGCCAGCCGGTCGTCCACGGCGGCCAGCATCATCGTCAGCGTCCCCCCGCCGGAGTTGCCGGTGGATGCCAGCCGGGACGGATCTACTTCCGGCCGGGACGCCAGGTAATCGAGGCTGCGGATCGCATCCCAGACCATGAACCGCGTCGCTGTCTCGCCCGTCAACAGCATCGCGCGTCCCGGAATGGTGTGTTCCCCGTCGTGATACGCCAGCCGCCGCAGGAACTCCCTGGAATGGCGCAGCCGCTCGCCCTGTCCCATCGGGTCGAACGTCAGGACTACATAGCCGAGCCGGGCCAGCGCCTGACAGCACTTCTGGTAGGCCGGCGCCGCCTTCCCAACAAGGGAATGGCCGAGCTGAAACAGGACCCCCGGAAAAGGCGGCCGTCCGCGAGCTGGCACGTAAAGGTTCGCCGGTACGAAGAGCCCCGGCTGGCTCTCATAGATGATCTTTTCCAGCCGGTACCCGGGCCGCTCCAACGAACCAACGACCCGAGCGTTCAGAGGAGTCCGGCGCGGTCGCCCCCCAGCGAGCCGCCAGAAGGTCTCTCGAACCCACCTCTGCCGCCGCCGAATCGCCTCCGGCGTCGTCAGCCCGGCCATGGCGCGGTTCCGCCTGCGGTATGCGCGCGCCGCCAGAACGCAGAGATAATCAGGCAAGCAAAGCGAGTAGTCGCGATAGGCGACGCCTGGGTAGCGTAGTTCGCCGTTCGCGGCAGCTTGCGCCAAGCCCCACCCAAGGCAGTTCGCCATCCACTGACGTCGAGTCATACGGAAGTCCGTCAGCGCTTCGAGCCCGCCCCAGCCGGCGGCGGCGCGACCGGTGGCGCTTCGCGTGGTTTTACGTAACTGACCGCGGCCAGGAGAATGGCGTTCTCGGAAGCGGCCTCCCCTTGGTAATCCTTGAACCCGGCGGCCCCTTTCAGCCGAATCTCTTTGATGACCTTCCCGAACCGAGGGTTCTTCCACTCGAAAGCAAAAAACGAAATCGGCTCCCCGCCGGACTCGCCGACCTCGGCCAGCTCGGCTTGATACGCAAGGCTACGGAGCGGACCGTTCTGCTCGCCCCGCAGCCAGTCCCACTCGAGGATATTCACGCCGTAGCGAACCGGGATCGTCACGACGAGTCCGTCCTCGTAAACGACTTCGTACCAGCCGAGCAGGTCCGCAGTGTCGGCGAAGTTGAAGATCTGACGGTAGGCGAAGACGTTGCGCGCCGGCTTCGCGGCGGCGTGCAGGAAGATCAGGCTGCTGGCGTCGGCGCCGATCCGGATGCCCTCCTCCCGCCTCCGCGCTTCGTTCGCCTCGGGGCTATTGCTGTACACAGTCACTGCGTGGCGGGAGCCCTCCCCGTCGCCCAGAAGAAACACCTTGGACCCCAGCCGGATTTCTCCGGTTCGCATCGCCGAAAGATCGACGCCCGCCGGGTCCGGCGTGAGGTGGGCGGAAATATCGACCGCGGCCACGGCGTCGCCTTCCTCGCTGGGCAGCGGCGCCGCGCGAAGGCTCCGGTAGACCTCCGGCATGAGCGCCTGGGCGATTCGCCGCATCCGCTCCGTTTCCGGCCAATCCGTGGACCATAAGCGGTTGGCGCACCCTAAGAATGGATACATCAAGTCTTTGCCGAAGTTGAATAGAGTCGTCGCCGCCCACGACGAAGGGAACCCGCCCAGGATGCTCGGCCGCGCGCTCCGCCGCCCGTAATCCTTTACCTCCGGAAGGAAGTTGGCGTAGACCTGCTCGAACCCCCAGTTGGCGAAGTCGATCTCGTTGACTTCGCCGCGGTTGTGCCGGCCGCCCTCCTGCCAGAACCAGTTGAAGATGAGGATGTCTTTCGGGATCCACTTCTCCACCTGTTCGGGGGTCAACGCGCCCGGTGCGTGGTACGTATAACCGCTGGGCGAAGTCCATGTTCGAAGGCCCTTGCCCCGGTTCCTCTCGATCAGGTGATCGCCCCACATCGCCGTCCGGATTCCTTTGGCCGCCAGGTAGTCGTGGAGGGTCTTGACGTCCCTGCCGAAGATCTCGCCGCGGTCGGCGTTCCGGCAGCGCGGGCAGATATCGACCGGCATACGGTACTCGTCGTGGCCGATCGAGACGATGCTCGGTCGCATGACCTCGATGTACTCATCCAGGACATCGAAGACGAGATCGTAAGTCTTGGGATGGCGAGTGCAATACGTGTCAGGCCACTCCGCATTCGCGATCTCAGCCAATTCCCGGTGCCGGGTCAACAAGTAGTAGGAGTGCGTCAGAGTGGGGATCTCCGGAATCACGTCGATATAGAGACTTCTCGCGTAATCGACGATCGAAGCGACCTCCTCTTTCTCCAGAACCCTTCCGTCGGCCGTGTCGTGGTGGGCTGAGTCTTGAGCCTGCATGCCCGGACCTCGGGCGCGGCTGCGGCGGGTGTAATTGAGCGAGTTCGCAAACTCGATCCAGCCGGCGTTCAGCTCCGGGTGGCGGTCCAGCCGCATGGCGGCATTCACTTCGATAATGACTTTGTTGTATTTGTAAAGCGCCATGAAGTTGCGCAGGAACCGGCGGAAGAAAGTGAGATTCTCCCGGCCGGGCAGGTACAGCCGGATTCCACGGAACTTCTTGTGCGGCCAGTCGCGAATCCGGACGCCGTGGACCCGCACGCCGTCCGCTGTCCGGTAAATCAGTTGCCTCAGCGACTGGAGGCCGTAGAAGGCCCCGCGCTCGTCGCTGCCGGCAATGACGATGCGGCTGGCGTCTACGTGCAGGACATAGCCTTCCGGCCCCGGCGTCGCGGCGTCCACGTCTAGACCGTTCTCGCGGCAGTACTGCTGTACCAGCCGGTTACCGATTGACCCCATCACAATCACCGGCCCGTCCGCCGGGAGCCGCGCCGCACGTCTGACCCGTAGCGCAATCTGATACCGATCGCTCAATTCGGCGACGAGAAACCGGGCCAGCTTCAAGTCGTTCGCCGCCGGGTGTTCAGGCAGCAGAATCGTCGTGCCTTCCGCAACAGGGAACTCTTCGGCGAGTGTCTCCATCTCTTGGGGAAACGGAAACACCAACGGCCGATCGCCAGCCGCAACCGCTCGGAGAGCTGGCCACAGGGCGCCGAGCCACAACGCGAAAAGAAAACTCTTCAGACAGGAAACCCGAATGCGTCTCATGTGAAATGATCCCTCGCCCACGGGCCGGAAACCGGCGGAGAAGCTGGCCGCCCGCAGGCCCGCGTGAGACTGTATCACAATGGCCGGGCTCACTCATCAGAAAATAGGCCCCTTGTCCAAATCATTGGACGAAACCTCTCCGCACCGGATTTTCTGGTCGGCGCGGCGCTGGAGTCTGGGCCGGAAAACGAAGTGGGCTGGGCTCCGGGAGCGCCGGCGGCCGCATTTCCAACGCGCCCTGTTTGCTAGACTGAGTTTCTGTTCACACAGCTTCACCCTGCATGCGAAGCCGGGTCCGGCGGCATGGGTAGCAGATTGATTCCCCAGCTCTTACGCCGCCCTCAGCCGGTGAGTGAGAGGTTATGGCGTCAGAAAGCCGGTCCATCGAGGGCACTACACTGCCGAAAGAGGGGCTGCCATGGAAAACGATTCTCGCTGTCGCCGGAGCGCTGGTCCTCTGCTACGGGCCGGTCCTCTGGCGGCTCGCCGACGACTGGGTGCACGACGAGAATGTCAGCCACGGCGTTTTCGTTCCCATCGTCGCCGGCTACATCGTCTGGCAAGAGAAAGACAGGCTGTTGACCGCAAAGTGGTCTTCCCACTGGCTGGGCCTCCTGATCATCGTCGGAGCTGGTCTTCAGCTTTACGTCGCCACTCTCGGGGTCGAGCTCTTCCTCGCCCGGACCGCGTTCGTCTTCACGATCATCGGCATCGTACTCTACCTGGGCGGCGTCGAAGTTCTCAAACGGCTCGCTTTTCCGCTTTTCTTGCTGTTCTTCATGATTCCGCTGCCGGCGGTGATCTATAACCAGATCACTTTTCCGCTTCAGCTCTTGGCGAGTAAGCTCGCCGAGCATAGCCTCGACTTGGTCGGCATCCCCGTCCTGCGCGAAGGCAACATCCTGGAAACTCCCCATCAACGGCTGTCGGTCGTGGAGGCGTGCAGCGGTATCCGCTCCTTGCTGTCACTTTCCTTCCTCGCTCTCGTCTACGGTTACTTCTTCGAGAAGCGGCGCTGGTTGCGCGTAGTGTTGTTCCTGTCCACCGTGCCCATCGCCATTGCGGCGAACGCCTTTCGGGTGACGCTCACGGGAATCCTGGGCGAGTATGACAAAGCGCTCGCCGAAGGCGCATTTCATCTCTTCGAAGGGTGGGTCGTCTTCGGCGTCGCCCTGGCGCTGCTCGTTGGCTTCCACCGGACAGTCGCCTGGCTCGACGGGCTGCTCCGCAACAGGCCGCGTGCCGGGGTCCCGCCTGCGGCGCAGTAGCCGGCTCCCTCGTAGAGTTCCGCCTATAGCGCCGGTACTAGAACTCGCCGGAAAGGAAACCGTGTCGGGTTCCGGAGGCTGCTTGACTCACTGCTGCGGCGGAAGTAGCATGTTGCCATACATCCGATTCCGTTAGCCGCTCCGGACCACAAAAAATGTCGCCGGGGAAGACTGTTCTGGGGCTAAGCATCCTGTTGGCTTGGCCGCTCTTTGCCCAACAGGACCAAGGGGTCATTATCGGCACTGTCTTCGATCTGTCCCGCGGCGCGATCCCTGGAGCCGTGGTGCTGGCGCGCGAAACGAAAACCAACCTGGTGGCGCGGACGGAAACCAATGGGAACGGCGTCTACTTCCTAGGGCCGCTAAAAACGGGCACCTACGATGTGTCGGTCCGCGCCGACGGATTCAAAGAAGCCGTGCGGAACGCCATCCGCGTGCACCCTAACGACCGGATCGGCTTGGACTTCGTCCTCGAGGTCGGCAGCCTTCTCGAAGTGGTCGAGGTCCCCGGCGCCACGCCGCTGCTCGAAACCCAGTCCGCCTCGCTCGAACACGTCGTGGATCGCCGCAGCATCGAACAGCTCCCTCTCGTGGACCGCAATTACCAGGTCTTGGCAAAGCTTGCCGCCGGTGTCCTGCCGGAAATCGGCGGCCGCGACCGCGGCCCGCTCCTGCGCGGAGGAACGCTCAGCAGTGGCTTCACCTCGCACGGGCAGCCCGCCCTGCAGAACAACTACCTGATCGACGGCGTGGACAACAACACCACCCTGATGGGCCTGCAGGACCGCAAGGCCCAGGTGGTCGTCCCGTCGCTCGAAGCCATCGAGGAGTTCAAAATTCAAACCAGCAATTACAGCGCCGAGTTCGGGCGCAATGCCGGCGCGGTGATCAACGTCAGCACCCGGCGGGGTACCAATGAGTTCCACGGTTCGGTTTACGAATTCCTGCGCAACGACGCCTTGGACGCCCGCCCCGCCTTTGGCTATACCGACCGCGACGGCGACGGCAAGGCGGATCCTGCGGCCCTGCGGCAAAGCATGTTCGGGGCCGCTCTCGGCGGCCCGGTGATCCGCAACCGCATGTTCTTTTTCGCAAGCATGGAAGGCTGGCGGGTGCGCTCCGGCCAGACGGACCGCGCCGTCGTGCCGACACCCCTCGAAAAGGCCGGTGATTTCAGCGAAACCAGGGGCCTGCGGCGGCTGAAGGACCCCCTCGGAGGGCAGTTCCCGGGCCGGCGGATCCCCGCCTCTCGCATCGACCCTGTAATGTTGAAGCTCCTAACCCTCTACCCCGAACCCAACTACCAGGACCCGGCGACGCGCGACAACTACCTCTCCCATCCGCCTTGGAGAATCGACCGCAACCAGTTCGACTTCCGGCTCGATCACACCCTTTCGGAGCGGGACATGGCGTTCGGCCGGTACAGCTTCTACCGGTTCCATTCTTTACGCGCCGGTCCGCTGCCGGGGTTGGCTCGGGGCGGCATCGGGAACGATCGCGCGCTCGATGACAATCGTGGGCAACACCTGACGCTGTCCGAAACTCACGTCTTCGGCCTTTCTCTCATTAATGAAGTGAGGCTCGGGTATAAGTCGCTGCGGGCTTACAAGCGTAATTCCAGCGACGTGCCGTTGGCCGAAGCGAACGCCCGTTTCGGCATCCGGGGAGTGCCGCCGACGCCGGGAATCTTTGGCCTCACGCGGTTCCTTTTCGCAGGCCGTCTCGGCTACCAGGGACTGGGCGGAGCGATGTTTCAACCGAACTTGAAGGGCGCTTCCACGGTCCAAATTTTGGACAACTTCACCTGGCTGCGAGGCAATCACGCTCTCAAGTTCGGCGCCGACATCCGCTACGACCGCAGCGACATCGATGGCTCGCAGTGGTCCCGCGGCGAATATCAGTTCAACGGGCGATTCACCGGCGTCAGTCTGGGAGACGCTTTGCTCGGCTGGGCAAACCGGGTCCGGCTGAGTAACCGCGTGTTTGGCGAAATGCGTTTCCAGAGCTACATGTTCTTCGTCCAGGATGATTGGAAACTCAGCCGCACCCTTACCGTCAATCTCGGCGTTCGCTATGAGCTGACCACGCCGTGGTATGAGAAGAACGACCGGCTGAACATGACAGTGATCGATCCCAGCTCTCCGGATTTCGGCCGGATCATCCGCGCCGGTGAGCTGGGAGGCGGTTACGAAGGCCGCGGCTTGGCTCGGCTCGACGTGAATAATGCGGCGCCGCGGGTGGGGGTGGCGTGGCGGTTCCGGCCGCACATGGTGCTGCGGGCGGGCGCCGGCATCTTCTATGGCGGTGAGATGGCGCTGGGGGCCAGCACGCGGACGCTGCGCAATTATCCGTTCACCTCCTCGATCGAAAGACGGGCGTCGAGGCGCGTGCCGGCGCAGGTGCTTCGCGACGGGTTCCCGAGCGACTTTTTGGGACCGGAGACCCCGCTCGTGCGAACGGTGAATGACCTGCCGGACGATTCTACGCACCGGACCTGGGATTGGAACTATCCGAGGCCCCAGACCCACCAGTGGAACGTCAGCCTGCAGCGCGAGTTCACTTCGCAGATGGCGCTCACTGTGGCCTACGTCGGCTCCGGCACCCAAAACATCTCCTACAACTACGACATCAATGCCGCGGGCATCGGCGACCCGGCCACTGAGAAGCAGCGCCGGCTCATCCCTCGGCTGAGTCAGCTCAACTTCCGCAGCGCCTTGGCCCACTCCACTTACCATGGCCTCGACGTGACCCTGGAACGCCGCTTCGCCTCGGGAGTGGGTTTCACCGTGGCCTACACTTGGGGACACAACATCGGCCAGGCGCCCGATCAGTTCGTCGGCGGCGACAATGCGGCTCCCCAGGACATCCGGTGCATCTCCTGCGAGAAGGGCAACAGCTCGAGCGACGTGCGCCACCGCCTGGTAGCCAGCTACATCGTCGATCTGCCCTTCGGCGAAGGCCACCGCTTTCTGAATCGAGGCGGCTGGCTGGAAGCCCTCTGCGGCGGCTGGGTCTTCTCCGGTTGGATCTCTGCGCAAACCGGTATGTATTTCACTCCTCAACTCCCCAACGCCTCCGCCCGCCTCGGCACAGGAGGTGTGGGTATCTGGCGGCCCGACCTGGTGGGAGACTGGCGGCTCGACAACCCCGGGCCGGACGGGTGGTTCAACGTTCAGGCTTTCGTCAGGCCTTGCGACAAGCGCGGGTGCCGGTTTGGGAACCTGGGCCGGAACACGATCCAGGAGCCGGGCATGTTCGAATGGACGGCGGCGCTGGCCAAGCGATGGCGGCTGGGCGAACGGCTGCGCCTCGATTTCCGGTGCGAAGTGTTGAACTTATTGAACCATCCGAATTATGGGACGCCGAATCGGACGCTCGGGAGCCCAGAGGCCGGCAAGATCCGCGCTACTCACGGGCAGCCGCGGCAGGTCCAACTCGGGCTGCGCTTGTCGTTCTAACCCCCTCGATCGCTTCCAGCGCTTCGAGCACCTGGGCCACAGTGCGCCGCAGCGCCACGCAAACGCCGTGCGTATCCACCATCGCAGCGCGCACTTCATCTAATGGCGGAGGCGTCTCTGCCTCATCGGACGTGAACAGCCGATCCGTGCTGCGCTGCAAGCGCGCGACGATGTCAGCCTGCCGGCGGGCCAGCTCCGCCCAATTGCGCCCCCCGATCTCGACGCCAGCTTCCGGAGCCGTTTCGCCGGGCGGCGCGTCAGGGGACCGGAAGAGCAAGGCGCCCAGCAGCTTTTCGAGGCGCGCCAGTTTCTCGTCCAGCGCCCGGGCGTGGTCCCGCACCATCAGTCCCACCAGTTTTCGGGCCTGAGGCGGCAGGTCTGCCCCCGAGCCGCCGTAACTTTCTGCCAGCCTCTCGAGAACCGCGCTTTCCAAAACGGACGCGGAGACCAAGGCAACCGCCTCGGCCGAGGCATCATGGCTGCGCCGCCGTAGATCGTCAGCGGAGAGTTCGTCCCCCAATCTCTCGTGCACCAGCGGAAGCAGGGGCCCCGGACCCGAAGGCGCAGCGGCCGCGCGCTGGCCCAAGGGACTACGACTGAAGTCGAGACCCTCCAACGCCTCGAAGAGTTCCCCGGCTGTGGAGGCCTCTTCGACGCTCTTGATGTCGATTTTGACGGCGTCGGTCTGTTCGAGTTGCTGAAGCGCCGAAAGAAGCTCCTCGCGCCGGGCTGCCGTGTCTACGATCCCCCGAACGTGAATCCGCGCCGGCGCTTCCAAGCGGATGCGAACCAAGTCCTGCCGGCAGGCCCCAGCCAAGTGAAGCTGGTAACGCACCTTTACTTCAAGCACACGGCTGTCGGGCGCTGCTTGGCCGGCTCCGGCAGCTCGAGAATCCGCGGACCCGAGGGCGCGGCGGATTGCCTCCTTCGCCTCGTCGGCATGAGCGAAAAGGTCCTCGGGCAAGGAGCTGAGCGGCACAACCTCGAAAACGATCTCCGTGAACTGATACTCGATGATCCCAGGATCACGCCGCACGCGCAGCGTTTGCTGAACCGGGTGCCAGTCAGTGGCGCGCACGATGAGTTCGTGCTCGAGGATTTCGTTACGGGCGCCGGTGGAGGCCGCCGTTCCCCGAAGAGCAAGCACCTTTTCGCCATCAGGCTGCTGTAATGTCGTAACTTCTTCTTCAGGCCTCGCCGCCGCACGCCAAGCCTGATACGCCTCGACCGTCAGCGGCGCAGTGCCCGCCATGCGGTTGGCCCGGAAGACTTCATCGAGTTCGTCCCATAACCCGGCGGCGCCGCTTTGGCGGCTGCGGTCCCGGCCGGTGTCGAGCCAATACTCCAAACGGGCGGTCCGCTCTTCCCCCTCTTCACCTCCGGCGGGAATGCGGCGCACTTCGAGTTCCCGGTAAACGACGGGTTGGTCGATTCGGGCAAGTTGAAGAGACTCCACCGCCGCAGCCCGCTCGAGAAACTCGGCAGCCGAGACGGACCGGATCTCCCGCGTGCCGAGCCACACCCACGCAAGCGCGAGTAACGCGCCGGCTATCACCGCCTGGGGTGCAAGCCGCCACAGAAACCGTGCCGGCCGGGAGAAAAGTCTCCGCCAAGCAGAGGAACCGGCGGAATCCTTTTCCATCCGCTTGAGACGGGCCTCGAAACCCCGTTGGTCCGTCCGGGGCTCAGCCATTGGACTGGATGCCCACTCATTACGAAGGCTGACAAACTCGGCGATCGCCGCCTCGATTTTGCGCGTACGGTTACGGCACTCCCAACACGACTCCAAATGCACGCGGACACGCCGGCGTTTGCCCCATTTCAACTCTCCATCCACATAAGCGAGCAGGTCCTCGTCATTGGGGTGTCGCGAGTTCTCCGCCGTGCTCACCATCGACCTACTTCTCCAATTCCTCTCGGATCCGCTGAATGCCGCGCGCAAGGTGATTTTGCACCGAAGAAACTCCAATGCCGAGGGCCACGGCGATCTGCCGGTAAGTTAAACCCTCAGCGCGCAATTCCAAGCATTGTCGCTGCCGGGGGGCCAGAGCGCGTAGCGCCCGGCGGACACGCTCCCGTTGCTCCTCGCGGTGGATCCTCTCATGCAAGGCGCTGCCGCTGTCCTCGGCAGGCTCGTGTTGCTCCCACCAGTCGTCCGGTTCCGGCTCGCCGGGAGTGCGCCGGCGCTTCCGATCGACTGCCAGATTGTGGGCGACGCGGAACACCCAAGGTTTCGGGTCGTCGATCTTACGGCCCGAGTGAAACTCGCGATAGAGGGCGAGAAAGGTCTCCTGCATCACCTCTTCGGCTTCCCATTCACTGCCGAGGATCCCGAGCACGTACCGGTAAACCGGCTTGTGGAGCGCAGCGAAAATCGCGCTCACCTTGCGCCGCAGAGGCCCTAAGGCCCTCAGGCTGCTTCTGCGCGTGTCGAAGGCGGTCACACTCCAGATAGCGGACGAGGAACCGCCTCGGCTTTGGTCACTCGGCACTTCTCTCTCACCATATCGCGTCCGTCGCCCGGCCGCGCCGGCCGTCACTCCTTTCCGGGCGCCTATTTAAAACCACGCTCGCCAAGGACGCTTTTACCACATG
>CAYWXL010000070.1:0-3562 GCA_964461995.1 uncultured Solibacteraceae bacterium | reverse complement strand
TCCTTTCCGGGCGCCTATTTAAAACCACGCTCGCCAAGGACGCTTTTACCACATGTGCAAACCCGCCTCTCAAAAAATTTGGTCCACCTCTTGCGCGTTTGTCGTACAGAACGGCTCTCGGTGCGTGTTTAGATACAGGGCGAACTCCCAGAGCCGCCCGGGTCGTACCGGGCGCGAGGGCGGGGCGGGAGGAGCTCCATAGCTTCATCAGGCGAACCTAGGAGGACTGAGGTGGCCCAGCGGATCGCTGTAGTTTTACTCACCCTGCTGTTCGCTGGTCTTTCGGCGGCGCAGCAGGACCAAGGGGTGATCACCGGCACGGTTACCGACAGCACCGGAGCAGTCATCCCCGGCGCCAAAGTCACCGTCCGTAATGTGGACACGAACGTCACGCAGACGGCCGAGACCAACATAAACGGCGTCTACTTCGTCGGTCCCGTCCGGGTGGGCAATTATGACGTCTCAGTGGAAGCCGAAGGCTTCAAGAAGTCCATCCGCAGTGGGATCGAAGTGCACGCCAATGACCGGATCGGCCTGGACTTCGAGCTGGAGATCGGGGCGGTGACCGAAGTGATCGAAGTTACCGGGCAGACTCCGATTCTCAAAACGGAGACCGCCACCCTGGAAACGGTGGTGGACCGCCGCCAGATCGAACAACTCCCTCTAGTAGACCGCAACTACCAGATTCTGGCGAAGCTGGCGGCCGGCGTGTTCCCCGAAATCGGCGGGCGTGATCGCGGCCCGCTACAGCGAGGCGGCGCTCAGGCGGCCGGCTTCACCGCCCACGGGCAGCCCGCGCTGCAGAACAACTACCTGATCGACGGCATCGACAACAACTCGACCGTGATGGGCATGCAGGACCGGAAAGCCCAGACGGTGATCCCGTCACTGGACGCGGTGCAAGAGTTCAAAGTTCAGACCTCGAATTACTCCGCCGAGTTCGGGCGCAATGCCGGCGCTGTGGTCAACGTTACGATCAAGAGCGGCACCAACGAGCTGCACGGTTCGCTGTACGAGTTCCTGCGTAACGATATCTTCGACGCCCGCGATGCCTTCACTTACACCGACCGCACGGGCGACGGCAAAGCCGATCCGGATGTGCTCCGCCAAAATATGTTCGGCGGCACGATCGGCGGACCGATCGTGAAGAACAAGGCCTTTTATTTCTTCAGTTACGAGGGCTGGCGCGTGCGGCTCGCACAGAACGACCGCTCCACGATCCCCACGCTGCTGGAGCGGCGGGGCGACTTCAGCCAGACCGAAGGACTGAAGGTTCTCAAGGATCCGCTGGGCGGCACCTTCCCAGGAAAAGTGATCCCGCCATCGCGTTTGGATCCAGTAATGTCCGCCTTGATGGATCTGTACCCGGAGCCGAACTATTCCGACGTCACCCGAACCAACTATCTTTCGAATCCTCCCTGGCGTACGGACCGCAACCAGTACGACATGAGGTTCGACTACAACATCACGGCGAAGGACACCTTGTTTGGCCGGTACAGTTGGTATGGCTTTGAAGCGTTGCGCGGGGCGCCGCTTCCCGGTTTGGCGCGGGGCGGCACCGGTAACGACCGGTCCTTGGACGACAACAACGGCCGGCACATGGTCGTGAATTACACCCGCGTAGTGAGTCCGTCAATCGTCAACGAGTTCCGTTTCGGTTACAAGTGGCTCGACGTGCTGAAACGGAATGACAGCGACGTCCCGCTCACGGAAGCCAACGCCAAGTACGGGATCAAAGGCGTTCCGCCACCCGAAGAGGGCGAGATTTTCGGGCTGACCCGCATTCTGTTCACCGGGGCTCTGGGACACCGCGGACTCGGCGGCGCGCTTTTCCAGCCGAACCACAAGGATACAAGAACCTTGATGTTCGTCGATAGCCTTACTTGGCTGAAGGGAAACCACAGCCTGAAGTTCGGCGCCGACATTCGCATCGACGACACCAACATCAACGGCTCCCAGTGGGCAAGGGGTGAACTGCGTTTCAATGGCCGCTATACCGGCATCGGCATAGGAGACGGTCTAGTCGGCTGGGTGGACCGGGCGCGGCTCAGCAACCTGGTCTTTGGGCAGATGCGGTTCAACAGCTACATGTTCTTCGTCCAGGACGACTGGAAAGTGACCCCCAATTTCACGCTGAACCTCGGCCTCCGCTACGAGCTGACGACACCCTATTGGGAGAAGAACGGCCGTACGCAGATCACCGACATCGATCCGTCGAGTCCCACGTTCGGGGAGATCCGGTACGCCAACCCTGATGGCGGCATCGAGGAGCGGGCCCTGCAGAAGCTGGACACAAACAACTGGGCGCCGCGGTTGGGCTTCGCCTACCGAATCGGCGATAAGTGGACGATCCGAGGCGGGGCCGGCATTTTCTACGGCGGAGCCATGGCGCTCGGCGCGAGCGCGCGGACGATGCGCAACTTCCCGTTCACCTCGACGATTTCCAAGCGCGGCAAGAAGAGCGCCCCGGCCTTTATCGCCGCCGACGGCTTCCCACCCGACTTTCTGGGAGACACCAGTTTCCGGCCCACTCATGTGAACCAGTTGCCCAACAACTCCACACACCGGACCTGGGACGACAACTTGCCTTGGCCGCAGGTCCAGCAGTGGAACCTCTCGATCCAGCGGCAGTTGAGCGGCACCATGGGCCTCACCGTTGCCTACGTCGGCAGCAGCACTCAAAATATCCACTACGATTACAACGCCAACGCCGCCGGCATCGGTGACCCGGAGACCGAGAAAGAACGCCGCCGCTTGTTCCCGCGCCTTGCTGGGGTGACTTTCCGGTCGGCCCTGGCGCACTCCACCTATCAGGGGCTGGACGTGAGTTTAGAAAAGCGGTACAGCCAAGGTTACGCCTTCACCTTCGCTTACACTTGGGGCCACAACATCGGCATGAGCCCGGACCAGTTCGTCGGCGGCGACAACGGCGACCCCCAGGACTACAACTGCTTCCGGTGCGAAAAGGGCAACAGCTCCAGCGACGTCCGGCACCGCGTGGCGGCCAGCTACATCATTGACCTGCCCTTCGGCCGCGGCCGCCGCTGGTTAAACCGGGGCGGCGTGGTGAACGCCATCTTGGGCGGCTGGCAGCTCAGCGGCTGGATCTCGGCCCAGACGGGCATGTACTTCAGCGTGCTGCTGTCGAACCCGATCGAGTTCCTGGGCACCAGCACCGGCATCTGGCGGCCGGACGTCGTCGGTCAGTGGCGGCTGAGCAATCCAACGCCGGAAGGGTGGTTCAACCCAGGGGCGTTCCGCAAACCTTGCACCGCGGGCGTGATCAACGGTACCGAGGAGCCGGACGGAACGAACTGTTGGTTCGGGAATCTGGGCCGGAACACGTTGCAAGAACCTGGGCTCTTCAACTGGACAGCCGGGTTGGACAAGCAGTTCGACATCACCGAGCGCTTGAAGCTGCACTTCCGTTGGGAGGTGCTGAACATCCTGAACCACCCGAGCTACGGCACGCCGAACCGCAACCTCGACAGCCCCGATGTGGGAATTATCCGCAGCACCTTGAGCCAGCCCCGGCAGATGCAGCTCGGCTTGCGACTGGCGT
>CAYWXL010000069.1:0-21536 GCA_964461995.1 uncultured Solibacteraceae bacterium | reverse complement strand
CGGATAGTCCCCGGCCGGATAGTTCCCTGCCAGGCGTTCGCTACAATCGGTTCTAATTGCGATGCCGTTTCTGAACCGTTTCGCTGCTGGGCTGCTCGTCTTCGCTGTTTCCTTCCCCCCCGCGCTGGAGGCCGCTCGCAAACCCGTGACGCCCGAGGCGGCGGCCGCGGTCCACAGGGCCGCGGGCATGCGCGAGATCGTCTGGGCTCCCGGCGGCAGCCGCTTCGTGTACCGGAGCGGGGACGCGCTCTTCCTCTATGACGTGCTCGAGCTCGCCAAACGCGAGTTGTTCGAGTATCCGGCGCTCGAAGCCAAGGCGGTGCAGCCTGCTCCTCCCCGGCGGGCCACGTGGCGGAACCGCCGCGTGCGGGAGCGGGCCGTCCAGTGGTTCCCGGACGAGAATCGCCTCCTCTTGAAGACCAAAGGCGATCTCTTTATGTTCGATATCGCTTCGGGCGAGTCGCGGCAGTTGACGGCTACCGGCGTGGACGAAACCGACCCGAAACTGTCCCCCGACGGGAAACGTGTCTCATTCCGGCGCGGCAATGAACTTTACGTGCTCACCATCGCCACCGGCAAGGTGCGCCGCCTTACGCGCGACGCCACGGCCAACAGGTGGAACGCCCGCCTCGATTGGGTCTATCCCGAGGAGCTCGACCTCGGCACCGCGCACTGGTGGTCACCCGATTCGCGTTACCTCGCCTATCTGCAGTTCGACGTCAGGCGCGAGCGCGTCTACCCGCACGCCGACTTCTTGCAGCTTATGCCTGTGGCGGAGCCCCAGCGCTACCCGAAAGCGGGAACGCCGAACGCCGACGTGCGCCTCGGCGTCGTTCCCGCCAAGGGCGGACGGACGCGCTGGCTGGCCACGGCCCCGGGCGATTCCGCGCTGATCGCGCGCGTCAATTGGTTGCCGGATTCGAGCGCCGTGGCCGTTCAGCAATTGAACCGGGTTCAGGACCGGCTGCGACTGCGCGTCTTCCCGGTCAAGGGCAAGCCGCGGACCTTGATCGAGGAGAAAGACCCCTATTGGGTGAACGTCAGCGACGATCTTCGTTTCATCGAAAGCCCGCCGAAGCTGATTTGGTCCAGTGAGCGGACCGGTTACCGCCACCTTTTCTTGTACGGACTCGACGGCGCCCTGGAGCGCCGGCTCACGAAGGGGTCCTGGGAGGTCACCGAGGTCGAGTGCGTCGATCCGGAGCAAGGTCTGGTCTATTTCACCGCCACCGCCGAGAGCCCGTTGGAGCGACATCTCTACGTTGTGCCCTTGACGGGAGGCGAGCCGCGGCGCCTGAGCCGCGAGCAGGGCACGCACTCCATTGACATGGCTCCTGGTTGCGGCTACTACATTGACACGTGGTCGTCGCTCACGGATCCGCCCCGCAAGACCCTGCACCGGGCCTCCGGCGAGCAAATCGCCGTCTTGCAGCCGCCCGACCGCTCGGTGTCCGAGCAGTACGAGCTTCTGCCGGTGGAGATCGTCGAAGTGAAGGCTCCGGACGGTGAGATTCTCTATGCGCGGCTGGTTCGCCCGGCTGGCTTCGAAGAAGGAAAGAAGTACCCGACCGTCGTCCTCGTCTACGGCGGGCCGCATGCTCAGGCGGTGCGCAACGCCTGGTCCGGCGCGAATCTCGCCCAAGCCCTGGCCCACGCGGGTTTCGTTGTCTGGCAGCTTGACAACCGTGGGTCTGCTGGCCGCGGGCACGCTTGGGAAGCCAAGCTCTACCGCCGCTTCGGCAAGCAGGAGCTGGAAGACCAGCTCGCCGGCGTCAGGCATCTCATCGGCATGGGGTTCGTCGACCCCGATCGGATCGGCATTCACGGATGGAGCTATGGCGGGTTTATGACGCTTTACTCGCTGCTGCATGCCCCCGAGGTGTTCCGCGCCGGCGTCGCGGGCGCGCCGGTCACTGACTGGCGCAACTACGACACGATTTACACCGAACGCTACCTCGGCCTGCCTTCAGAGAACGAGGACGGTTACCATGACAGCTCACCCGTCCACTTTGCCACCAGGCTCGAGGGTCACGTGCTGCTGATTCACAACATCGAGGATGACAACGTGCTGTTCCAGAACACGCTGCAGATGGCGAAGGCCCTGCAGGACGCCCACAAGCAGTTCGGCATGATGGTCTACCCGCAGAAGTCACACGGGGTCGGCGGGACCGCGCGCAAACACCTGTACCGAATCATCGTCGATTACTTCCGCGAGCGCCTGGCGAAACGGTGAACCCTCGCCCCCGGTCGTCTGCGATTCGAGGGCGGCGGACTCGGTGCGCGCCCGGCGGTTTTGCGGGCCGCTTCGGACCCTCTGCCGGCTTCCCTACAGCACTTGCTCGTTCCAGTTCTCCAGAATCTGTTTGATTCGGGCGGTGAACTGGTCGGCCAGCGCGCCGTCGATCAGCCGGTGGTCGAACGTCAGCGAGAGGAAACAGACCGAGCGGATGGCGATTGCGTCGTCCGGCGTCACCACCGGCTCCTTTGTGATCGCGCCCACGCCGAGAATGGCCACGTTGGGCTGGTTGATCACCGGCGTGGCGAGCAGGCTCCCGAAGCTACCGAAGTTCGTGATCGAAAACGTTCCGCCCTGCACCTCCTCCGGCTTCAGCTTCTTCGCCCGCGCCCTCCCGGCCAGATCGACGATCGCCCGCTGCAGGCCGACGATCGAAAGCGCGTCGGCGTTCCGGATCACCGGAACGATCAGGCCGTTGTCGAGCGCAACCGCGATGCCGATGTGAATCTCGTTGTGATAGACGATGTTCGTCCCGTCGATCGATGCGTTGACGATGGGGAACTCCCGCAAAGCCTGCGCCGCCGCCCGGGTGAAGAACGGCATGTAGGTGAGCGGGAACCCATAGCGTTCCCGGAACTCTTCCTTCAACGCCGTGCGGACCTTGACGATCGTCGTCACATCGACACGGTGCACCGTGGTCACATGCGCTGAGGTTCGCTTCGAGTAGACCATGTGCTCGGCGATCTTCTGCCGCATCGTGCTCATGGCCTCGACGCGGATCTTTGGTGCGCCGGCGGGCGGGACGGGTTCCACCTTTTCCGCCGGGGGCGGGGCTGGAGCGGGAGCCTCCGCTGACGCCGCCATGGAAGCCGCCTTGCGCTGGGCCAGGTACGCCTCGACGTCCTGTTTCGTAATGCGGCCGCCGGCGCCGGTGCCTTTGATCAGACTCAAATCCAGGTTGTGCTCCCGGGCCAGGCGGCGCACCAACGGGGAGATCGGCCCCTTGACCTCGCCCCGCGTCTTGGACTCGCGAGCCGCCGGCGGTGTGGCTTGCGGCTTGGCAGCGGCGGCCGGCGCCTCGGGCTCCTGCAGAGGGGCTTTAGCCGCTGGCGCCGGTTCCGCCGGAACTTCCGCCGCAGCTTCTTCTGGTTCTTCGGTTTTCGCCTCCGCGGCGGCGCCTTCACCCTCCTCCTGGATACGCGCGACCACGGTGTTGATCGCCACCGTGTCCCCTTCGTTCACCAGGACTTCTTTTAGAACGCCCGCCGCCGGCGCCGGAATCTCCGTATCGACCTTGTCGGTCGAGATTTCAAACAGCGGCTCATCCCTCTCGACTTTGTCGCCCGCTTTCTTGAGCCACCGGGTGAGCGTCCCCTCGGTGATGCTTTCCCCCATCTGGGGCATTACGACGTCAATCATGAGGCCATCTCCGTTATCCGTTCTCCACGTACCATCTCACATTCGAACACGCGGCCGAATTGCCGCGCCAGTGCCGCCGTTACCTCCCGGCGGTCCGCTTGCGCCCCCTCCCGCCGCATCGATGTCACCGGCCGCGTGAGTCCGCACGGAACGATGTAGCGGAAATAGTCGAGATCTGTCTCGACGTTGAGGGCGAAACCGTGCGAGGTCACCCAGCGGGAAATGTGCACGCCGATGGCGGCGATCTTCCCTCCCGGCGTCCACACTCCCGTGTACCCTTTCTCCCGGTGGGCCGCCACCCCGAACTCGGCCAGCGCCGCGATGATCACCTCTTCGAGCGCCCGCACGTACGCGGCCACGTCGCGCTTCCAGACGCTCAAATCCAGGATCGGGTACCCGATGATCTGGCCTGGCCCGTGGTAGGTCACGTCACCGCCGCGGTCCGTCTCGCACACCTCGATGCCTGCCCGCCGCAATAGATCCGCCCCCGCGAGAACGTTCTCCCGGCGAGCGTTGCGCCCGAGGGTGATCACGTGCGGGTGTTCCAGCAGGAGCAACTGGTCCGGAATCTCACCGGCCTTGCGTCGCGCGACGAGCTCCCGCTGGAGGCGTAGGGCTTCGCTGTAGCTTACCGTGCCCAGCTCCTGGTACTCGCACCTACGCATTGATCGCCAGCCCGTAGACGGCGTTGAACGCTTCTCCGAGCGCCTCGTACAGCGTCGGATGAGCGTGGATCGTATTCGCCATCACCTCCACAGTCGATTCCGACTCCATCGCCGCCACCGCCTCGCCGATCAGCTCATAGGCGTGCCGGCCGATGATGTGCACGCCCAGGATCTCCCCGTAGGTCTCGTCCGCCACCACCTTTACGAAGCCTTCGTGCTTGCCCTCGATCGAGGCCTTGCTGTTGGCCAGGAACGGGAACTTGCCGATCTTCACTTTGTAGCCCTCGGCCCGCGCCTGCGCTTCGGTGAGCCCCACGCTGCCGATGCCCGGCTCGCAGTAGGTCACGCCCGGGATCCGGTTCTTGTTCACCGGCGTCACCGGCTTCCCCGCTATGTGCGCGATCGCCACCATGCCCTCGCGGGTCGCCACGTGCGCCAACTGCGGCGTCCCGGCTACCACGTCGCCGATGGCGTAGATGCCTGGCTCGGCCGTCTGCTGCCACTGGTTTACCTTGATGAAGCCCCGGTCGGTCTCCACTCTGGTTTTTTCCAGGCCGATCTCTTCGGTGTTCGGGGCGCGCCCGACGGCGACGAGCAGACAGTCGCCCTTCAATGTTTCCTGCTTGCCGTTGGCTAGCGTCACCGTCATTTCCACGCCCTTCGCCGTCTTCTTGATCTCTTCGGCCTTCGCGCCCGGCTCACAGCGGATCCCCGCCTTCTTGAACGCCCGCTGCAGCTCTTTAGAAACTTCTTCGTCCTCCACCGGTACCAGTCGCGGCAACATCTCGATCAGCGTCACCTCGCTGCCGAACCGCTGATAAATCGAGGCGAACTCCACGCCCACCGCCCCGGCGCCGATGATCAAGAGCTTACGTGGCACCGTTTCCAGGTTCAGAATCTCGATGTTCGTCAACACCCGCTCCGGGTCCGGCTCCAGGCCGGGCAACAGGCGCGCCCGGGAGCCGGTGGCGATCACGATGTTCCGGGTTTCGAGGATCTCGGTTTTCCCGTCCGACTTTTCCACCGCCACCTTGCCAGGGCTCTGGATCCGTCCGTAGCCTTGGATCCGATCGACCTTGTTCTTCTTCATCAGGAACTCGACGCCCTTGGCGTGTTTGTCCACGATCTTCTGCTTTCGCTTCTGGACCGCCGGCAGGTCAAGCTCCGCCTTCTGGCACCGGATGCCTTCTTGCTCCGGGTGCTGGAAATACTCCCAGACCTCGGCCGTGTGCAGCAGCGCCTTGGTCGGAATGCAGCCGACGTGAAGGCACGTGCCGCCAAGCTTGGCGTCCTTCTCGACGATGGCCGTCTTCAGCCCGTACTGTCCGGCCCGCACTGCGGCCGAGTACCCGCCGGGACCGCTCCCGATGATCACTACGTCGTAGGTCATTGCATTCATTCTATCAGCCGGCTTTCCGGTCACTCGGCATCAACCTCCACCGCTATGGGCGGAACTCTCTTTCGGCAGCATGTTTATATATTCATTGGAAATTCTTATGAAACTAGCATCTTGCATTTGGCCGGCTTTTGGTGTAGGCTGAATGCGTGGAGTTTTTCGGCGCATTGGGGCTGTCTGATCATCAGACGCCCGGTGTGTGCGCGGAGAACTCTTCTGCTCTCACGGTTGCCGTAAACATTAGCATTAGCATTATTGGGGTCATCGTAGGCGGCCCCGCCTGAGTGGGCTTTTCCGAGGAATGGAGAGGCCACCGGCGGGGCGGACAGCTCAGCCGGTGGCCTTTTTCATTATCGGCGCCTCCTTGATCTCCTGACGTCACGGCGAGACCGGAGCTTTTAGTACGAAAGAAGGAAGGGTACCGTCTATGTCGAAATTGATGACCGGCTCGGAGATCTTGCTCGAGTGTCTGGTCCGGGAGGGCGTGGACTGCATTTTCGGGTATCCGGGCGGCGTGCTTCTGCCGCTCTACGACGCGATGTACGAGCACCCCATCCGGCACGTTCTGGTGCGCCATGAGGAGAACGCCGCATTCGCCGCCAGCGGCTACGCCATGGCCACCGGGCGCACCGGCGTTTGCTGCGCCACCTCCGGGCCTGGAGCCACTAACCTCACCACCGGTTTGGTCAACGCGATGATGGACTCTATTCCGATCGTCGCCTTGACCGGCCAGGTCCACACCAAGCTCATCGGCAGCGACGCTTTTCAGGAGGCCGACACCTTCGGCATCACCCGCGCGGCGACCAAGCACAACTTCCTCGTGAAAAGCACGGCTGAGTTGCCCCGGATCATCCACGAAGCGTTCTACCTTGCCTCGACAGGCCGGCCGGGTCCGGTCCTGGTGGACTTGCCGAAAGACGTTCTGCAGGAAGGATGCCATTACACCCCAGTCACCGAGATCCATTTGCCGGGCTACAAAGTCTATTCCGAAGGGCACACCGGGCAGATCCGCCGGGCGGCGCAAATGATCTGGGAGGCCGAGCGGCCACTGGTCTATGCCGGCGGCGGGATCGTTTCTTCCGGCGCCTCTGAGGAACTGCGACGGTTCGTCGAGCTCATCGAAGCGCCGGCGGTCACCACATTGATGGCTCTCGGGGCGCTCCCCAGTGACCACCCGAATTTCGTCAGCATGCCGGGAATGCACGGCAGCTACGCCGCCAACATGGGCATGACCCACACGGACCTGCTGATCGCCGTGGGGACCCGCTTCGATGACCGTGTGACCGGGCGGCTCTCGGCCTTCGCTCCTCACGCCAAAGTGATCCACATCGATATCGATCCGGCCGAGATCGGCAAGAACCGCGCCGCCGACCTTCCCATCGTCGGCGACGCCAAGCGGGTGCTGAAGAAACTGATCAAGGTTCTCGAGGAGCTGGCTCCATATCACAAGGACCGGAACGCTCCCGCCCGCGCCGCCTGGTGGGACGAGATCCACCGGTGGCAGGCCGAGCATCCGCTCGAGCCGGCCATCTCCGACACCGAGATCAAGCCCCAGCATGTCATCGCCGAGGTGGACCGGCTTTCCAACGGCGAGGCGATCGTCTGCGCCGACGTGGGCCAGCACCAGATGTGGTGCGCCCAGTTCCTGCGTTTCAACCATCCGCGGCTCTGGATCAACTCCGGCGGTCTCGGCTCAATGGGGTTCGGCCTGCCCGCCGCCATGGGCGCGCAGTTCGGCCGCCCCGACAAATTGGTCTTCGCCGTCCTCGGCGACGGCGGCTTCCAGATGTCGATCCCAGAGCTCTCCACGATCGTCTCCAACGGCCTGCCCATCAAGATCGTAGTCGTCAACAACGGCTACCTCGGCATGGTGCGCCAGTGGCAGACGCTGTTCTACAACAACCGCCTTTGCGCCGTCACGCTGGACCACTTCCCGCGGGCCGAGGATTTGGGCGCTGCGTTCGGCCTGCCCGGCCGCACCGTGGAGACCCCGGGCGATTTGCGGCCCGCCCTCGAGGAGGCCGTGAAGGAGCCCGGCCCATACTTGCTGAACGTCAAGGTCTCGCCGTATGAGAACGTCTACCCGATGGTGCCGGCCGGCGGCGCCATCAGTGAGATGATCTTCGGCGAACCGAAGCCCGTCGAGGAACCGGTCAAGTAGGAGGTCCGCCATCATGCTGCAAACCATTTCTTTGCTGCTCGAAAACAAGCCCGGCGCCTTGCTTCGCGTCACTGGCGTTCTCAGCGCTCGGGGGTACAATATCGAAAGCCTCACGGTGGCCCGGACGGTGGATCCGGAGCTGTCGCGGATGACGATCGTCGTGGACATCGACCCCCAGCTCCGCCGCCAAGTGATCAAGCAGATCAACAAGCTGGTGAACGTGTTGCAGGCGGTTGACGTCACCGACACGCCGTCGGTGGCGCGCGAAATGCTGCTCATGCGGGTGCGCGCACCTAGGGAGGCCCGGGCGGCGATTCTCAAGGAAGCGGAGATTTTCGGGGCCCGGGTCGTGGACTCCTCGGTTGAGGGGTTCGCCATCGAAGTCACGGGCGAGACCGAGAAGTTGGACGAGTTCATCAACGTGATGCGCGGCTACGGCGAAATCGACGTGACGCGCTCGGGGGTCGTGGCCGTTTTGCTTGAGCCGCGCAAGCCGCGGCTCTCGCCGCCGGTCCCTGCCGGTGATGAGGCGAAGAATAACCACCGCGTAAACAAAGGAGTGTTGAACTAGAGACATGGCGAAGCGATATTACGAACAGGACGGGGACCTTTCCCATCTGCAGGATCACAAGATTGCGATCATCGGCTACGGAAGCCAGGGGCACGCTCACGCGCTGAACCTGCGCGACTCCGGTTTGGACGTCATCGTCAGCGAGCTGCCAGGAAGCGACAACTGGAAGAAAGCCGAGGCCGCCGGGCTTCCCGTGATGACCACCGCCGAGGCCGCCGCCCAGGGCGATGTCATCATGATGCTAGTCGCGGACCACGTGCAAGCCGCCGTCTATGAGAAGGACATCGCGCCGCACATGAAAGCCGGCAAGACGCTGATGTTCGCCCACGGCTTCAATATCCACTTCGGCACCATCAAGCCGCCGGCCGAGGTCGATGTCTCCATGATCGCGCCCAAGGCGCCGGGACACCGCGTCCGCGAGCTGTTCGTCGAGGACGTGGGCGTGCCCGCCCTCGTCGCCATCCACCAGAACCCATCCGGCAAGGCTCTCGAGCGCGCCCTGGCCTACGCTTTGGCTCTCGGCTGCCTGAAAGCCGGCGTGATCGAGACGACCTTCCGCGAAGAGACCGAAAGCGACCTGTTCGGCGAGCAGGTGGTCCTTTGCGGCGGCTGCGCGGCGCTGATCCAGGCCGGGTTTGAAACCCTCGTCGAGGCCGGTTACGCGCCCGAGATTGCCTACTTCGAGTGCCTGCATGAATTGAAGTTGATTGTCGATCTGATTTACGAGGGCGGCCTGTCCTATATGCGGTACTCGGTCTCCGACACCGCCGAGTACGGCGACTACACCCGCGGGCCCCGGATCATCAACGATCAGACCCGCGAGGAGATGAAGCGGATCCTGGCCGAGATTCAGTCGGGGCAGTTCGCCAAGGAGTGGATCGAGGAGAACAAATCCGGGCGGAAGAACTTTCTCGAGATGCGCGAGAAGGCCCGGGATCATCTGATTGAGCGGGTAGGCGCCGAGCTCCGCCAGATGATGACGTTCTTGAAGCGGCACAAAGAGGAGGGGGTCCCCGGGGACCAGGCCTGATCGATTCGGGCCGCGCCCCGAACCCGTAAACGACATGAGAATTCAGACCTTCGACACTACCTTGCGCGACGGTACGCAAGGCGAGGCAGTCAACTTCACCGTCGAAGACAAGCTCGTCATCGTCCAGAAGCTGGACGAACTGGGGATCGACTACATCGAAGGCGGCTGGCCGGGCTCCAATCCGCGGGACAAGGAGTTCTTTGCTCGCGCTCGGAATCTGAAGCTCAAACATGCCCGGATCGTCGCCTTCGGCGCCACCCGCCTGGCGCGGCATGCCGTGGACCGGGATCCGAGCATTCTCGCCCTCGTCGAGGCTGGGACGCCGGCGATCTCCATCTTCGGTAAGAGCTGGGACCTGCACACGGAACGGGCGCTGCGGATCACCGAAGAGCAGAACCTCCAGCTCATTTCCGAAACCGTGAAGTTCATGAAGGACCATGGCAAGGAGGTGATCTACGACGCCGAGCACTTCTTCGACGGGTACAACTCGAATCCCGGCTTCGCCTTGCGGACCCTCGAGGCGGCCGCCGAAGCCGGGGCCGACGTGCTTTGCCTCTGCGACACCAATGGCGGGAACATGCCTTCGCGCATCGGCGAGGTGACGGCGGAGGTCGTGAAGCGGTTCGGGGGGCTTACCATCGGGATCCACGCACATAACGACTCCGATGTCGCGGTCGCCAACACGATCGCCGCCGTCGAAAACGGCGCCACCCACGTGCAGGGCTGCATCAACGGCTACGGCGAGCGGTGCGGCAACGCCAATCTGTGCTCCGTGCTCCCCAACCTGGAACTGAAGCTCGGCTACGAGACCATCGGGCGGGAGAAACTGGCCCACTTGACCTCGGTAGCCCGCTTCGTCGCCGAGCTGGCGAACCTGTCGCTCCCGAATAACCAGCCCTACGTCGGCCACAGCGCCTTCGCTCACAAGGGCGGAGTGCACGTCAACGCGGTGCTGAAAGAGGCCGCGACTTACGAGCACATTCGTCCCGAGCTCGTCGGCAACCGGCAGCGGGTTCTGGTGAGCGATCTTGCCGGCAGAAGCAACATCATTTATAAGCTTCAGGAGCACGGGCTCGCCGACAAGCTCACTGACGACGCCCGCCGCGAGCTGCTCGAGCGCATCAAGCACCTTGAGTTTCTCGGCTATGAGCTCGAGGCCGCCGAGGGCACGTTTGAGCTGCTAGTGCGGGAAGCCCTCTACCCGGGGGTCAAGCTGTTCGAGGTGATCGGCTACGAGGTGACCACCAAGGGTAACCGCCATTCTCACTCGACGGCTACGGTGACCCTCAAGGCCAAGGACGGAGTTCACTCGGCTACCGCCACCGGGCATGGCCCGGTGAACGCCCTCGACCTGTGCCTGCGCCAGTGCCTGTCGTCCTTGTATCCCGATATCGCTCGGGTGAAGCTCACCGATTACAAGGTCCGGGTGCTCGATTCGCGTAAGGGCACGGCGGCGAAGGTCCGCGTGCTGGTGGAGTGGCGTGACAGCCAGCGTAGTTGGGCCACCGTGGGCGTGTCCGAGAACGTCATCGAGGCGAGCTGGTTTGCTCTCGTCGATGCCATCCGGCTCGAGCTGATGCGCCTGATGGAGAAGGACGAGTCGATCGAGAAGGCGGTCGAGGACTACTGCTGGGGCGTCTAGGGCGTCACCCGGTTTCCGCTTTTGCTATCGTACTCTCGTCGGTCCGATGCGGTATTTCTTCCGGCGGCGCGTGCCGCCCCTCGACCCGATCCTGATTGTGGAGAGCGGCTCCCGGCATGTGACCGAGGCGTTTCTCGACCGCTTCCTCCGGATGGAGCCCGGAGCGGGGCGCATTGACCTCCTCACCTGCTTTCCCGGACGCCCCGGGGCGTTATCGGCGGAAAGCCGGGTATGGAACGTCGCCGAGCGCCGGGGCGGGGCGGAGCGCAGGCGCTTGTTCTCGGAACTCCGCGCCCGGCGCCACTGTGTCCTCGTCATCCTGTGCACTGGCGAGCCGCTGATGACGAAGTGGAAATGGGCGCTGGCCGCCCTCCTGCCCGCCAAGGTCTTGATCGTCAACGAGAACGCCGATTTCTTTTGGTGCGACTGGTCGAACTGGCGTACGATCGAGCGCTTCGTCCTCTACCGCGCCGGCCTGAGCGGGGGCGGGGCCGTCCGCACCGCCGCCGGCGTGGTTTCGTTCCCGTTCGTGCTCGCCTACCTGATCG
Organism: uncultured Solibacteraceae bacterium; assembly: GCA_964461995.1. Lineage (GTDB taxonomy): Bacteria > Acidobacteriota > Terriglobia > Bryobacterales > Bryobacteraceae > JALSRK01. Next base: position 9,868 of record CAYWXL010000069.1, on the reverse strand, counting down.
CCTTCACTCTCAGCGTCCACGTCCGGGTCTGGATTCGCGGCCTTTTCGGCCTCCACGTCTCGTTGCCAGACCGCAACTACTGATGCCGTTTCCGGGCGCGCGGTATCCTGGGGAGAAGGTTTGGCTATGAAAGCGATCGTCGTCGAACAGCATGGCGGGCCGGAACAGCTTACGCTCAAAGACGCTCCCGTGCCCCAGCCGGGACGCGGGGAGGTTCTCGTCAAGATCGCCGCCATCGGCGTCAACTACATCGACACGTATCACCGCACCGGCCTCTACCCGGCGGAGCCGCCGTTCACGCCGGGCATGGAGGCCGCCGGCACCATCGAGACGGTGGGGCCGGACGTGGAAGGCTTCGCCCTGGGCGACCGCGTCGCCTACGGCATGTCCCGCGGCTCCTACGCCGAGTTTGCCGTGGTTCCCGCGTGGCAGGTGGTGAAATTGCCGGACGCGGTGGACTTCCGGACGGCCGCCGCCGCCATGCTGCAGGGCATGACCGCCCACTACCTCACCCATTCGACCTTTCCGCTCGCCTCCGGGCACACCTGCCTGGTCCACGCCGCCGCGGGCGGCACGGGACTGTTGATCGTGCAGATGGCAAAACTGCGCGGGGCCCGCGTCATCGGCACCGCTGGAACGCTTGAGAAGGCCCGCCTGGCACGCGAGACAGGCGCCGACGAGGTGATCGTCTACACCGAGCAGGACTTCGTCGCCGAAGTGAAGCGGATCACCGACGGCCGTGGCGTGGACGTCGTCTACGACTCAGTCGGAGCGGCCACTTGGGAGGGATCCCTCAACTCGCTACGGCCCCGCGGCATGATGGTCACCTTCGGCAACGCCAGCGGACCGGTGCCCGAGTTCAAGCCGCTCCTGCTGAGCCAGAAAGGCTCCCTTTTCCTGACCCGGCCCACGCTCTTCCACTACTGCGCAAACCGGGAGGAACTCCTCACTCGCGCCGAAGCCGTGCTCGGCTGGATCGCGAGCGGCGATTTGAAGATCCGGATCAACAAGGTCTATCCTTTGAGTGAGGCCGCCCAGGCCCACCGCGATCTCGAGGGGCGCAAGACCACCGGCAAGCTGCTGCTCGAGCCGTAGTCTACGAACGCCGGTGGTTCGGGAACGGTCCTGGGCCGGGAGATTCGAATCTGGCGGATCCGAGGAGAGGGAGAGTCACCATGAGTAGAACGAACGCGTGGAAACTGGCCGCGCTGGCCTTAGGCGTCATCGCCTGCGGCTCCAGCCTCACCGGCCAGAACCCGAACCGCACGAGCGCTGAGTTCCGCAAGAAGTTCATCGAGGAGTTTCACCGCACGGGGATGGCCACGACTCCCGGCGACGCCATGCTGCTGCGCATCCTCGTCCAGGCCCACAACGCCAAGCGCGGCGTCGAAGTCGGCACCGAGCGCGGCTTTGGCGCCATCAACATGGGCATCGGCTTCGAGCGCACCGGCGGCCATCTTTACACGCTGGAGATCAATCCGCGCCGGGCGGCGGAGGCCCGCGAGAACCTGAAGAAGGTCGGGCTCGAGAAGGTTGTCACCGTCATCGAGGGCGATGCCTTGGTGGAGCTGCCGAAGCTCGAAGGCAAGTTCGACTTCGTGTTCCTGGACGCCGCCAAGAGCCAGTACCTCGGCTACCTGAAGGCGCTGGAGCCGAAACTCGAGCCCGGGGCGGTGGTCGTGGCCGACAATGTGATCCGCTTCGCCGACGGCATGCGCGACTTCCTCGACTACATCCAGAACAGCCCGGACTACGAGAGCGTCGTCATCCGCGCCTCGCTCGAGAAGAACGACGGCATGCTCGTCGCCTACAAGCTGCGGTGAGCGCGCTGCGGCGGCCTACAGGCTCAGCTCCGAGACGCCCGGGGTGAAGGGAACCGGGTAGATGCCGTCCGGGCCCCGCTTTACCGGCGGCTCCATCTCCAGCGAGCACTCTTCCGGTTTCGGCGGGTAGTAGAAGTCCGACTTCACGGCCTGCTCCCAGGTGATCTCCTTGCCCGAGTAGCAGGCGAGCTGGCCCATTACCGCCATGAGCGTACTGTCGGCCATGTAGCCGCCGTTGTTCACCGGCTTGCCGGACCGAATGCCCTGGTACAGCGCCACATGCTCCAAATCGTAAGCGCTACGCTTGCTCTTCTCCTGGCGGCTTTCCCAGTTCGTCTCGCCGGTGATGCGGAGCCGGCGCAGGTCGCACCGGCCCTTGGTTCCGAAGATCAGGCTCGAGTTCTCGTTGTAGCAATTGTCGATGGTCCGGCAATAGGCGTAGACGCGGACGCCGTTGGCGAACTCATAGACGACGGCGTGGTGGTCGAAGACGTCGCCGTAGATCTCGTCGTGCAGGGTCGAGCGGCCACCCATGCCCCAGGCCTTCACCGGCGTCGCTTCGCGCAACGCCCACCGTGAGCGGTCCAGGTTGTGGATCAGCGTCTGGGGCACGTCGTCGCCGGAGAGCCAGTGGAAGTGGTACTGGTTGGCGGCCTGGTGCTCGACTTCGGACATGCCCGGCCGCCGCTCGCGCAACACATAGGGCGGCCGCAACCAGGTCTCTTGGATGCTGACGATGTCCCCGATGGCGCCCTCGTGCACCTTCGCGAGGGTTTCTTGATACCCGGTGTGGTAGCGGCTCTGCAACCCGGAGACCACCGACAGGCCCTTCTTGCGCGCCAGCTCGCAGGCCGCCCGGACGCGTTTCACTCCGGCGGGGTCGATGGCATGGGGCTTCTCTACGAAGACGTGCTTGCCCGCCTCGACGGCGGCCATCAGATGCAGCGGGTGGAACTTCGCCGCGTTGGCGATGATCACCACATCGGAGAGCTCGATGACGTGCTTGTAGGCATCGAACCCGGTGAACATGTGGTCGTCCTTGACGGCGACCTTGTCCGGGTGCTTCACCTTCATCTTGGCCCGGCTCTCTTCCATCCGGTCCCTCAGCATGTCGGCCATGGCGACGATCCGGACGCCGGGGTCGGCGTTCATGGCGTTGATCGCCGCGGCCGTCCCCCGGCCCCCGCAGCCGATCACGCCCACGCGGAACGTGTCCGGAGCGGCGGCGTAGCCCGGCGTCTGGCTCAACAACCCCAGGCCTACTGCCGACAATGTGCCTCCCGAGCGTTTCAGAAACTCACGGCGGGAAGCGGTGGTTTTCGTGTCACCGGTCTTGCTCTGTTTCATGGCTGGTCACCTCGGTCGAGCAGCGCCGCGCGCGGCGGCCGTCCATGAATTGTATCGCTAAGCGGAGCAGTGGGCGCAGCGGTCTCAGCGGCGCTCCAGCAGGCCCATGGCCCGCATCCACTGCTCGCACAACTTCGGCCATTGCGAGACGGGGTCTTTCGACGGGCGCAGCCCGTAACCGTGGCCGCCTTTCAGGAAGACGTGCAGCTCGGCCGGGACGTCGTGCTTCTTCAGCTCCACCAGCAGCAGCGCCGCCTGCGCCCCGCGGAGCTTGTCGTCATAGGTGACCGCGATGAATGTGGGCGGGGTCTGCGCGTTGACGCGCACTAGCGGGCTCAGCCGCCAGGGATCGTCTTTGTCGCCGAGGTAGGCCGGATAGATGGGGATCAGGAAATCCGGCCGGCTGCTCAGCTTGTCGGCCTCATCGACCGGCTCATAGGTTTGTTCATCCCAGTGCGTTCCCACCATCACCGTCAAATGGCCGCCGGCCGAGAAGCCGAGCATCCCGATCCGGTCCGGGCTCAGGCCCCACTCGGCGACGTGCTGCCGCACCAGCCGCATGGCCCGCTGGGCGTCCTGAAGCGGCGCGCGGTGGGGGTGCTCCTTGTCCCGCCGCGGCACCCGGTACTTCAGGATCACTGCCGTCACGCCGATCGAGTTCAGCCACTCGGCGACCTCGGTCCCTTCGAGATCCCAGGCCAGGATGTGGTAGCCGCCTCCGGGGGCGATCAGGACGCCGGTGCCGGTGGCCCTGTTTTTTGGCGCACGGTACAGAGTGAGCGTCGGCTCGCTGATGTCGGTGAGCCGGATCACCTTGCGGGCGCCTGGCTTGCCCTCGACTTCGCGCTCCGGCCCGATCGCACCGGTCTCGCCGGGGGCGCCGTCGGGCCAAACCTTCAACACCGGACGCTCGGCAGCCGCAGCGGGCAGCAAAGCGGCGGCGAGTAGCGCAACGGGCAGCAGCGGAGGCAATCGATGATTCCTCATTGTTCTCCTCGGCGGGTCCGCCCGGCGGGCGGGACAAGCGACCATTGTAACCGGGGGACTCGGCCGGCCGCGGGAAACGGGGCCCCTGGAAGAAGAAAAGGGCGGCGCCCCGTGGTGGGGCCCGCCCAAGGTGATGCGTCCATCTCGAAGCCGGCCGCTAGCGCCGGGATCGCAGCTTCTGGCGCTGCTCGCGCAGCACCGCCTTGCGGCTCAGCTTGATCTTGTTGCCATCGAGCGCCAGTACCTTCACCAGGATCTGGTCGCCTTCCTTCAACTCGTCCCGGACATTGCGGACGCGGTTCTCGGCGATCTCGCTGATGTGGAGCAGCCCGTCGGTGCCCGGCAGGATCTCGACAAAGGCGCCGAAATCGACGATCCGGACCACGCGGCCCAGATAGGTCTTGCCCACCTCGGCGACCGCGCAGATCTCGTTGATCATCTGCATGGCCTTCTCGGCCGAGGCGCCATCGGTAGCGAAGATCTTCACCGTGCCGTCGTCCTCGACGTCGATCTTGACGCCGGTCGAATCCGTGATGCCGCGGATCACCTTGCCGCCCGGCCCGATCAGATCCCGGATCTTCTCGCTCGGAATCGTCATCGTGAAAATGCGCGGCGCGTAGGGCGACAGCTCCGGCCGCGGCTTGTCGATGACCTCGGCCATCTTGTCGAGCAGGAACATCCGGGCTTCGCGGGCTTGCTCCAGCGCTTCGGCCATCAACTTCGCCGACACCTTCGGGAGCTTGATGTCCATTTGCAGGGCGGTGATGCCCTTGCGGGTCCCGGCGACTTTGAAGTCCATGTCGCCGTAATGGTCTTCGGCGCCGGCGATATCGGTGAGGATGGCGTAGTCGTCGCCCTCCATCACCAGCCCCATGGCGATGCCGGCCACCGGGGCCGAGATGGGCACGCCGGCGTCCATCAGCGACAGCGTCGCGCCGCAGACGGTGGCCATCGAGCTGGAGCCATTGGACTCCAGGATGTCGCTCACTACGCGCAGCGTGTACGGGAAGTCCTTCTCGTCGGGGATCACCGGCAGCAGAGCCCGCTCGGCCAGCGCCCCGTGGCCGATCTCCCGCCGGCTGGCTCCGCGCAGGAAGGCCACCTCGCCGACGCTGAACGGCGGGAAGTTGTAGTGGAGCATGAAGCGCTTGGAGGTCTCTTCGGGGTCGAGCAGCTCGATGCGCTGCTCGTCTTCCTTGGTGCCGAGCGTGGTGGTGACCAGCGCCTGGGTCTCGCCCCGGGTGAACAGGGCCGAGCCGTGGGTACGCGGCAGCAAACCGACTTCGATCTGAAGAGGCCGGATCTCGTTGAACGCCCGGCCGTCGGGCCGCCGGCGCTGCTTGAGCATCTGGTCGCGGAAGATCCGCTCCTTCAACCGGTCATAGAGGGCGCCGGCCTCGGCCTGCTTCTCTTCGTCGTCGGCGAACTCCTCGAGGACCTTCTTCTTCAGGTCATCGACCCTCTTGTAGCTCTCCAGCTTCGAGTACTTGCTGGTATCCAGGGCGTCGGTGAGCTCGTCGCGCCACTTGGCGGCGATCTGGTCGTAGAGTTCCTGGTTGATCTGAGGCGGCGCGAACTCGCGCTTGGGCTTGCCGGCCTTCCGCACCAGGTCTTCGATGCCGTCGATAACCTTCTGGCAGGCCTCGTGGCCGAATTCAATGGCCCGCACGACGTCGGCCTCGTCGGCCTGGTTGCCGGCGGCCTCCACCATCACGATGCCGTCGCGGGTGCCAGCGACGGTGATGGTCAGCAGGGAGTTTTTCGACTGCTCATAAGTCGGGTTGACCACGAGTTTGCCGTCGAGCAGCGAAACGGTCACCGCGCCAAGGATGTGGTGGAACGGAATATCGGAGACGGCGAGGGCGGCGGCGGCGCCGACGATCGCCAGCGGGGCGGGGTCCCGCGTGGGGTCGGCCGAAAGTACGAACGCGATGATCTGCGTCTCGCACTGGAATCCTTCGGGGAACAGCGGCCGGATGGGCCGGTCCATGAGCCGGCAGGTGAGAACTTCTTTCTCAGTCGGCCGGCCTTCGCGTTTGATGAACCCACCGGGGAATCGGCCGGCGGCGTAAGTATATTCGCGGTAATCGACAGTCAGTGGAAAAAAGCTGATACCCTGTCTGGGCTCGTCATTGGCGCAAGCCGAAACGAAGACCACGTTGTCGCCGCAGCGCACCAATACGGCGCCGTCGGCTTGCTTACCCATCTTCCCGGTTTCGAGGGTTAGGGTTTGACCATACAAATCAATCTCTGTCGTGTGAAACATCTGCAATCCCTCCGTCCGCCGCGCTGCCCGGAAACATTGGTGGATCCGGGATGAGTCTTGCCTTCGTCGCGAAGCTGTCTGCGGCGGTTGAGTTGGTGTTTTCAGAGAGGGGGTAAACAAGGCCGGGCGAGGAGATCAGAGCCCGTCGTGACGGAAGGCGCCGTCCCGCGGCGGGACGGTTCTTACTGACAATCTCGTACGTATCGACGTCCAACGCTTTTCATGCGGCAGGACGGCGCTGCGCGGCGCCGGGCCGCGCGGACACACAAGAGCTCGCTTTAGCGACGAATGCCCAAGCTCTGAATGAGATTCTTGTACCTCTCCGGGTCGGTCCGTTTGAGGTAATCGAGTAGCCGGCGGCGCCGGGCCACCAGCGCCAGCAAACCGCGGCGCGAATGGTGGTCCTTCTTGTGGATCTTGAAGTGCTCAGTGAGTTGTTTGATCCTGGTAGTCAGGATCGCCACCTGGACTTCAGGAGACCCACTGTCCTTGGGATGGCGCTTGTAGCCGGCGATGATCTTTTGTTTCTCTTCAGCCGCGAGTGGCATTCGGTAACGCGAACTCCTCGTCTTACCTTTTCTCTTGATCCTTCTCTCTTCGCATTCAGGATAGCACAGGGACGCCCGCCTCTGCCGAGCTGTGACCGGATCCCGGGGCCAGGGGCAGGGACGCGGCGGAGCTGGAGAAATAGGGGCGCCATGCCGGCGGCGTCCCCGGACTTGACATCCGCCTCCGCGCGGGACAGGATGGCTGATGACCGGGGACGCGCCCCCGAAAGTCAAGGCGGGCGCGCCGAAGGAGGCGATTGAGCCATGGCAGAGAAACTCACCCGCAGGCGCTACATGCTCACCGCGGTTTCCGCCCTGGGCGCATCGGCGAAGGCGTTTGCCGGAACGGTGGGCGGCAAGAAGCCGGCGCTGCTCGGCGGCAAGCCCGTCCGCAGACAGCCGTTCCCGACGTGGCCGGTGTTCGACTCGGGCGAAGAGAAGGCCCTGAACACCGTGCTGTGGAGCGGACGATGGTTCCGCGGGCGCGGCAAACAGGTAGACCGGTTCGAGGCGGCCTACGCGAAGCTGATCGGCACCAAGCATTGTCTGGCGACGGCCAACGGCACCAGCGCCCTGTTCACCTCCCTGAGCGCGCTGGGCGTCGGTCCGGGCGACGAGGTGATCCTGCCGCCCTATACCTTCGTGGCCTGCGTCAACGTGATCCTGCTGTGCCACGCGGTACCGGTCTTCGTGGATACCGACCGGGAGACCTTCCAGATCGACGCCGGCAAGATCGAAGCCGCGATCACGGACCGCACGCGCGCCATCATGCCGGTGCACCTGGGCGGCAACACCTTCGACGTCGATGCGGTGCTCGCCATCGCCAGGAAGCACAAGCTGGCGGTAGTGGAGGACTCCTGCCAGGCGCACATGGCCGAATGGAAGGGCCGCCGGACGGGCTCGTTCGGAACCACCGGCTGCTTCAGCTTCCAGGCGAGCAAGAACCTGAACTCGGGCGAGGGCGGGGCGCTGCTCACCGACGACGACGAGCTGGCCGAGCGGGCCTACACGTTCCACAACAACAGCCGGGGCAAGGTGCGGCACAGCTACGACTTCTCCTACAGCTTCCGGGGCACCAACGTGCGGATGACGGAGTTCCAGGCCGCCCTGCTCATGGCCCAGATGAAGCGGCTCGAGGCCCAGACCGAGCGCCGCAGCGAGAACGGCGCTTATCTGACCAGCCTGCTGCGGGAGATCCCCGGCATCGCGCCGGCGCGCGAGTACGAGGGCTGCACCCGCAACGCCTACCACTTGTATATGTTCCGCTACGACAAGGAGCGGTTCGGCGGACTGCCGCGGGCGAAGTTCCTGAAGGCGCTGGCCGCCGAGGGCGTGCCGGCATCCAAGGGCTACTCGCCGCTCAACAAGGAGCCGTTCATCAAGGAGACGCTCCAGTCCCGCGGCTACCGGGCGATCTATCCGGAGCGGGAGCTCGCCGAATGGGAGGAGCGCACCGCCTGCCCGGAGAACGACCGCCTGTGCACCGAGGCCGTCTGGCTGACCCAGAACATGCTGCTGGGGCCGCGCTCGGACATGGACCAGATCGCCGAGGCGATCCGCAAGATCCAGGCCCACGCCGCCGAGCTGGCCAAGGCGTAAGGCATGAGGGGAAGCGAAGCCGCGGGCGGGGCCGGAAGGCTCGTCGCGCGGGTGTTCGATTCCGGTTTCCCGATCGCCCACGACACCTACAACGGCATGGCCGCCGCCTCGGACGGCCGCATCTACTACGTGCTGTGCCCGGAGACGCTGGACGACGGGGGCCGCCTGTACCGCTACGATCCGGCGGCGGACGAGATCCGCTTCCTGCTCGATTTGAACGAAGCCTGCGGCGAGGCGGGGCTCAAAGCGATTCCCCAGAGCAAGGTGCACGTGCCGCTCATCGAGCACGAAGGCAAACTCTACTTCGCCACGCACGTGGGCTACTACTACCGGGTGGACGGCATGGAGACGATGCCGGAGCCGCCGCCGCAGGGCTACCGTTCCTATCCCGGCGGCCACTTCCTCGCTTATGACATGAAGACGGGCGGCTGCGAGGACCTGGCCGTGGATCCCGGCGGCGAGGGCATCCTGACGATGGCGATGGACGCCCGCCGCGGCCGGCTCTACGGCATCACCTGGCCCAGGGGACGGTTCCTCCGCCTCGACCTCGCCTCGCGCGAGCTGCGCGACCTCGGGCCGGTGAGCGAGCTGGGCGAGAGCGTCCGCGGCCCGCGCTACCGGACCCTGTGCCGGGCGATGGTGGTGGATCCGCGGGACGGTTCGGTCTACTACACGACGTCGGAGGGCTGGATCTTCCGCTACCGCTGCGAGCGGGACGCCATCGAGCGCGTGGAGGGCGAGGATCTGCGGAAGGACTACTTCGGCGTCTGGGACCCGGCCTCGCCCGGGCACATGGGCTACAACTGGCGGCAGGCCTTCTGGTACGAGCCGGAGCAGGTGATTTACGGGGTGCATGGCAACTCCGGCTACCTGTTCCGCTTCGATCCGGCGAGGCCGCGGGTCGAGGTGCTGGAGAGGCTGACGTCGCTCGCTTCGAAACGCTCCGGCATGTACGACCAGTTCAGCTACGGCTATCTGGGCTTCACCCTGGGGCCGGACGGGCGGACCATCTACTACCTGACCGGCGGGCCGATCTATCGCGGCGGCAAGCGCGTGGAGGGGAAGAAGGAGACGGCCGCCGGCGAGTCGAAGGGCGAGGAGAACCTGCATCTGGTTACCTACGACATCCCGGCGGGCCGTTATGAAGACCACGGACCGATCTTTTTCGAAGACGGCGGCCGGCCGGCGTGGGTGAACTCGATCGCCGTGGGCGCCGGCGGAGGCGTCTACGCGATCACGCGGGTGCGCCGGGGCGGCCGGGAGGTGGGCGATCTGATGCGCATCCCCGACCCGCTGCG
>CAYWXL010000068.1:2682-22452 GCA_964461995.1 uncultured Solibacteraceae bacterium | reverse complement strand
GCGTGATCAGGTCCGGCCGCTCCTTCTTGGCCAGTTCGAAGCCTTCCTTGCCGTTGGCCGCCGTGAGCGCCCGGAATCCGTTGTCTTCGAAGAAGGCCTTCAAATAGGCGGCGACATCTGGCTCGTCTTCGACTACCAGGATGGTTCTCTTTTCGTCCATCGCTCCCGTCCTGCCCTCATTCTAGCGTTTCAGGCGCGACAATTCCAGAGGCACAGGTATGAAATCCGGCTTCGGGGAGCCTGCGCTTCAGGAACCGCTGCCGCCTCCGTCGCCCTCGCGGTAGAGCTTCAGCTTGTTGTGAAGCGTCTTGAGTCCGATGCCCAGGATCGCCGCCGCGCGCGTCTTGTTGTTGCCGGTGAACTCGAGCGTCCGCTCGATGAGCACCCGTTCGGCGTCCCGCACGGTAGTGCCCACCGGCAGGAAGACGCCGTCGTTGCTTTTGTCGCCTTCCGGCGGGGCGGCGGCCACCGGACCGCAGAAGCCCGGCGGCAAGTGGCGCGGCTCGATCACGCCTTCGCCCGCCAGGATCATCGCCCGCGCCAGCACGTTCCTCAGCTCGCGGACGTTGCCCGGCCAGTCGTAGCGCTCCAGCGCCGCCAGCGCCTCGGGCGAGGCCCCGCTCACCCGGCAGCGGTACTTCTCGTTCAGCGCCGGGAGCATCGCCTCGACCAGCAGCGGAATGTCGTCCTTGCGCTCCCTGAGCGGCGGCAGATGCACCTGGAAGACGTTCAGGCGGTAGTAGAGGTCGGCCCGCAGCTTGCCCTCCTTGACGGCCTGCTCCGGATCCCGATTCGTCGCCGCCACTACCTGGACGTCCACTTCGACCTCTTTGCGCCCGCCCAGGCGCCGCACCCTGGAATCCTCGAGCACCCGCAGCAGCTTGGCCTGAACCCCCGGCGGCATCTCGCCGATCTCGTCGAGCAGCAGCACGCCCGTGTGGGCCAGTTCGAAACAGCCCGGCCGCGCGCTCACCGCTCCGGTGAAGGCCCCCTTCTCGTGGCCGAACAGCTCGCTTTCGATCAGCGTCTCCGGCAGCGCCGCGCAGTTGACGGCGATGAACGGGCCCCGGCGCCGCGGCCCGAAACGGTGGATCGACCGCGCCACCAGCTCCTTGCCCGTGCCGCTCTCGCCCGTCACCAGCGCGCTCGCCCCGTGCTCGGCGATCTGGCGCACCAGCGCGAAGACCTGCTGCATCGCCGGCGAGCGCCCCACCATCTCGCCGAAGACGCCCTGGTAGCGCAACTGCCGCTCCAGCAGCTCCGCCTCTTCCTTCAGCCGGCTCTGCGCCGCCGCCCGCTCGAGCAGCACCGAGAGCTGGGCCAGTTCCACCGGCTTCTCCAGGTACCAGAACGCCCCCAGCTCTTTGACGGTGGAAACGGCCTGCTCGAGCGAGCCGTAGGCGGTCAGTACGATGGCCGGCGGCCCGCCGCCCTCGGCCTGCATCCGCTCGAGCAGCCCCCGGCCGTCCAGCCGCGGCATCACCAGGTCCGTCACCACCACGTGCGCCGGAAATTCCTCGAGCTTTTCGAGCGCTTCGACTCCGTCGGCGGCCGTCTCGGTCTGGTAGCCCAGCGCCGTGATCATCCGCGCCAGGGCAGCGCACTGCTCCGGATCGTCATCGACCACGAGGATGCGCCCTGCGGCCTCTTTCATGCCTTCATGGTAGCCGGTTGCCGGCGTTCTCCGGCGCCGACTGACCGTGTCAGCCTGCCGTACCGTGTCGGATCTACATACCCGGCCGCCGCGCAACCCGTTCAAAACGCGTGTCTTCTCCATCGGCCCTCGGCGTGCTCTTTCTTCAAGTGCATCCGGGAGCGGGGCAGTCCCGGATCGGGAAAGGAGAGGAAAAAATGACCGAGATGTTCGCCGCCCACGACAACGACGCCAACACTCCCACCCCTCGCCGGCGCAACTTCGCGCTGTGGGGCGTCATCGCGGTGCTCGCCGTCGGCAACCTCGTAGCCGTCTGGGAGATCGGCCGCACCCAGGACCGCCTCGCCGAGATGCAGAGCGCCGTCGAGACCGAACTTACCAAGCTGAACCACCGCGCCCACGACCTCACCGTCCGGGCCGATACCCACGAGATCATGCTGAAGACCGATCTGCGCAAGGCCCAGGAGCTGGCCAAGGCCGCCGCCCGCCGCGCCTCCCGGCAGGCCGAGACCAAGGCGAAGCAGATCGCCGGGCGCGTCGCCGCCGAGGCCGGCGCCAAGCGCTTGGAGATCGCCGAGGAGGTGAATGAAGTCAAGTCCGCCACCGAGGAGATCGCCGGCCAGGTCACGCTGATGTACCAGGACGTCGGCTCCGTCAAGACCGACCTTCACCGCACGAAGACCGAACTCGACCGCACGCGCTCCGAGTTGCGCGGCGTCAAGGGCGATCTAGGCATCCACAGCGGCCTGATCGCCACCAACGCCCGCGAGCTCGAGCAGCTCCGCAAGCTGGGCGAGCGCGACTACTACGAGTTCGAGGTCCCGCGCACCGGCCGCTTCTACCGCGTCGGCGACATCGCCGTTGCTCTGAAGAAGACGAAGCCGAAGCGCAACAAGTTCACCATCGAGCTGCTCATCGACGACAAGAAGGTGGAGAAGAAGGACCGCACCATCAACGAGCCGGTCCAGTTCTACGTGAGCGGCGCCCGGCAGCCCTACGAGCTGGTGGTCAATGAAGTCGCCAAGGACCGCATCCGGGGCTACCTGGCCGTGCCGCGCGTTTTGCGAGCGTCGCGCTGACGCCACACTCACCCCCGACGCCGCCAGCTGCGACGGCCCGCCCTGCGCCCGCTTGCCTCCTGCGCAGGGCGGGTTCTTTTTCGCACGCCCGCCAGCTCTTGCGCTAGCCCGCCGGCTCTTGCGCCTCCGGGGGAGGGACAACAAACCGCATCCGTTCGCATGTCTTGATTGCAGCTTCTCTCAGTGTTCTAAAAAACCCCTACAGACGTGCAGCGCTCTTCCGCCTCACCTCAGTTGTCCGCAGAGATCTTATCCTTTAAGAACAAGCTATGGCTGGCAGAATTCACGAGATCCGCGACCCCATTCATGTATTTATTCGCCTCGATTCCGACGAGCGAGAAGTGCTCAATTCACCGCCTGTTCAGCGGCTACGCGAGATCCATCAACTTGCCCTCACCTACCTTGTTTACCCCGGCGCGACACATCGCAGGTTCGAACACTCCCTCGGCGTCATGGAATTGGCTACGCGGATTTTCGACGTCGTGATGGCCGAGCAGAACTTGCACCACGGTTCTGTCAAGCGCATTGTCGGAGACTCCCGGTACTGGAGAAAAGTCCTGCGTATGGCCGCATTGTGCCACGACGTGGGACACTTGCCCTTTTCTCATGCGGCTGAGTCAGAGCTGCTGCCTGACGGCTGGGACCACGAGCGTCTGACGCTCCAGATCATCATGAGCGACGTCATGGCTCCTTATTGGGAGCATATGGACATCAATCCGGAAGATGTTGCGAAGCTTGCCCTTGGGCCGAAGTATCCCAATCCTGAGAATATGACCGACTGGGAGGCAACGTTGGCGGACATCATCGTCAGCGATGTTTTTGGGGCGGACCGCATGGATTATCTGCTCCGGGACTCCTATCACGCGGGGGTCGCCTATGGCCGATTCGATCACTACCGTCTCATCGACACGCTACGGATTCTACCCAGCGCGGAAGAAGGGTCCGAACAGCCGGAGCTGGGCATCGAAGAGGGAGGGCTTCAGTCGGCGGAATCGCTTCTCTGGGCGCGCTACTTCATGTACACACAGCTTTACTTTCACCCGGTGCGCCGCATCTACGACATCCACCTGAAGGAGTTTCTTCAGGCTTGGCTGCCCGAAGGCATTTTCTCGACGGACGTCGCCGGCCACCTCTCACTCAGCGACGTCGAGGTGCTAGCCGCAATGCGCAGCGCCGTCCTGGACGACACCGCCCCGGGGCACGATCCCGCCCGACGCGTCTCGTGCCGCGAACACTTTCGCATGGTGTACAAGCCTCTTTATACTGACCGCCAACGAAGCCCGGAGCCCGCTCGGCTGGTCGAAGAAGCGCTTGCGGCCGAATTCGGCCCTGACGCGGTGAGACGCGACGCATACGCCCAGAAGGGCGGAAGGGCTCAGTTCCCCGTATACACAAAAACCGGCCAGATCCAGAACTCCTCGACGATTTCTTCTACGTTGAACGAGGTTCCAACATTTGCTGTAGACTATGTTTACGTGGATCCGGAGCGCTCAGATGAAGCTGCTCGCTGGCTGGAGGAGAACCGGGATAGAATCATCCGAGAGCAGGAACCAGAGGAGGGCTGAAACACAATGAAGGAGTGGGAACAGTATGGCCTCGTATTCGCCCTCGGTCGTGCCCTGCGTGAACGCCGTAGCTGGGCCGGAGAGACGCACATTCAAAAGGCAAGCTATTTCTTGCAGGAGCTGCTGAGAGTCCCCCTCGGATGCCGATTCATCCTTTACAAACATGGTCCGTTCTCGTTCGACCTCCGAGAGACGTTGGCGGCCATGGAGGCCCTCGATCTGATCCGGTGGGAGCCGAAACCGGCGCCCTACGGACCCAGTTTCGCACCAGGTTCCTTGAGCAAGTTTCTTCTCGGTCGCGCCAAGTTGCAGAACTCGTATAGGAAGCAGATCGAGTACACCGCCACCCGTCTCGCCGAGAAGCAGGCCGTCGCGCTCGAGCGGCTCGGAACAGCGCTTTATGTAACGCTCAAGCACGGCGGCGCCGCCGCGGAACGCGCAGATGAGATGGTCCGTCTGAAACCCCACATACGCTCCGACCAAGCCCGGGAAGCCATCGCCGAAGTCGATGGGATCATAGCCGAGGTGAGGGAGAAACAGCTCGCTGTCGAGGCCAAGGCTATTACGTTAGCATAAGAGTTCGCTTCTCGGAACGGTTGACTGTGCTTTGTCGCACATTCGCCTCGAATTCCTGGTGGTTATGATTGGACTCGGGGAGCAGCGAGACTGTCCGAATCCTGCGGACCCTTACTTTTGTGCTTTCCCCGCCGGCGTGCTCCCGCAGGGCGCCGCGTAACCACTAGCCACCTCAGCGACTACCTCGCGGGCGCCGACTCGACCTCCGAGCGACACGGCACGATCCGACACCGGAACCCGGACCGCTGCGAGACTGCGATAACCTCATTTTTCCACCCTTTAGTCATCAGATCGAGCTCCCAGCCGCTCAGACCCGCTTCACGGGCAGGCTCCGATGCTGAGTGCACCGCGCCCGTGGCGAGGGTACTACAGATGCCCGTTTCAAAACCCAGCCGGGCGTACGAAGAAAACCTGTCTCTTCTGCCGTGCTTGTCAGGCGCCGGAAACCCCTCCTCGTCCCGCTATATGACGGACTTGGGCGGGCTTTCTCGCTCCGAGACCGCGGTTCTTTGCCCCGCGCCCACAAGCCGAACAAACTGCCTCCGGGTGCATCCGTCTGCTTGCATTCGCGGGGACGCCGCCGCAGACCCGAAGCAGTCGAAATCCACTTCAGGAGGTGGATCTGTTGGCGCGACCATTAGGCCGCTGCCTGGTGTTGGCGATCTGTCCACTTATCGGGTGGAGCCAGACTTCGGCAGCGGAAGTCCAGCCGCGCCCCGGGACCCGGCAGGGGCGGCGCCTCGTTAAAATCCGGGCGTGAAACTCCCCGGCGGACGTCTTCAAACATCCGTCGGGAACTCCCTTCAGCTTCGACAGCGGGGCGCTTCACCGGAACAAGAGGGGCGAGTTCGCTCCGTCGCCTGCTCGCTGTGAGCCTTCAGCGCGTTTCAGCGCCGTCCTTCTTTCGGGCTCGCCGGAGCGCCAGGCCGAGGCCCGCCAGGCCCAGCCCCGTCAGCCACAGGCTCCCAGGCTCAGGTATGGCGCCATAAGTGAGGTTGTCCAGTGCGAATCTCCCGACGCCAGGCGCGAAGCTCACCACCGCCCGGCTCACCGGGATTCCGGTATGACTGAAGAGCCCTTCGCTGAACAGAACGAGTGGAGCGGTGTCCACGGGAAAGCTCCCCAATGGCGCAAGCGCCGCGTCGTAAAGATCTACGGAAAAGCCTGGAGTGAGCGGGACGTCCATCGACAACGCAGCCCCGAACTCGAGGAAACTCGTAGGCAGCACGAAGTCCAACGTCAGAACCCCGGCCGCGTTGCCCTCAAGCACCGGATCCTGCACATATGTCAGGATTCCGGGGCCGGTCCTGTTGTAAACGGCGTCGAGCGAGTCCACCCCGCCGATCTTGAAATCGAAGGTCACCCCCGCGAAGGTCAGACCATCGACGGGCTGCGGTGGAAGCTCATCGAAAGTCAGGGTGATCGATGCAGCACTGGCGACGGTAGAGGCCCCCAGCAGCCACGTGATGAAGAGTACGAGTACGGACCTGGTGACTCTCATTAAACTCCGAATCTCTCTTCCGGGTAGATTGACGCAAAATATCGGGCCGATTATACCAGGCGGCAAAAACCGTAAGCAAGGAACAGCAGGGTTTGTGTCAAGGCAAAGTAGAAACTTCCGGTTTTGGCCTGGTGTGGGGGAGGCGGGTGCTAGACTGGCGGAGTCCGCTGCCGGGTCGCGCCGGCCGGCCAAACGGCGAGCGGTGCAAGGATGCGTGACCTGAAGAGCGATTTGCAGAATCTTCGGCACACAACTTCCGCTCTCTTCTCGGAGCGGCGGGGGCTCTTTGCTAAGGGGCCGGTGGTGGGTCGGAAGCCACGCCGGGCAGCGAATCCTCAAGCCTTTATTTCTTTGGTGAAGCTCTTGAGCCGAGGCCTTGGGCCAGGAGAACGCGAGGTCCGCCGGGCGCCGTGGGCCCGGCGCTCCGAATCTCCGGCCAGTGGGGGCGTGACTCATGACGATCTCAGCTGCTGGCGTTCGCCTCCCGGATCGCCTGCCACAGCGGCGGTCCCGGCCGGCTCCAGAAGCCGTCCATCCACCGGCTCTTGCCGCCCCGGTTGTGGTCGCGGCGCGGGGGCGGCTTCGGCGGCGTCGGCGCCGCCGGCGGCTTCGCCCCGCACTCGTGGATCCTGAGCGGCCGGCCCTGGTAGCGGGCCTTCAGGGTCCCGTTCAGCTGCAGCTCTACCCGCACCCGCTGCCGCTTCATCCCCACCGCGACATCCTCCCGGGCGATCTGGTAGCGCCGGCCGGCAAACGAGAAGGTGTAGTCGTTGGTGACCACTCGCGATTCCACGTGGCTGAGGATCGAGGCCAGATCCATCTCGGCCCCCAGCGGCCGGTGCCAGTCCGGGACGCCTGCCGCCGAGCGGGCAAAACGCTCGTTCCACTCCGGCCAGTACTCCTGCTCCAGGAACCGGTTGGCCTCGGCCAGCGTCTTTACCCCAGCCAGCCGCAGCAGCTTCACCAAACGGTCCTGGTCGGTGCCGAAGCTGCGCTCCACCCGCCCCTTGGCCTGCGGCGAGCGGGCCGGGATCCAGCCGATGCCCAGCTCCCGCAACGCCCGCCCGATCTGCGTCAGCCGGTCCGCCGCCACCCGCTCCCGCTCGCTCTCGCCCGCCCGCCGCGGCGGCGCGAACATCGAATCCCGGTCCGTGTAGACCTCTACCATCCGGCCCCACCGCTCCAGGTACTCCCACAGCACCCCCATGTTCTCCCGCGTCCCGTCCCGCTCCACGAACCGCCCCCAACTCCGGCTGGTGGCGTCGTCGATCATCCGCACCAGGTATCGCACCCTCTCGCCCCGGCCCTCCAGCCAGTCGTGTTCGGAGGTGTCCCACTGCACCAGTTCTCCCCACGCGCCCCGCCGCGGCCGCCACGGGTGAATCTCCTCGATGCGCCGCCGCCGGCCCCGCCATAGCCCCGCCGCCATCATCCAGCCCCGCACCGTCTCCTTGCTCACCTGGATGCCCTCCTTGGCCAGCTGTTCGCTCGCAAACGTCGGCCCGAAATCGTGCCAGTCCGGCTGCTCCAGCAGCTTCACCGCTTCCCGCCGCACCTCGGCCCCGATCCGCCGGTTCGACGCCCGGCCCCGCAGCCCGTGCACCACCACCCGGTCGCCTACCTCCCCGTAGCGCCGTACCAGCTCCCGCACCCACCGCTCCGTCACCCCCATCCGCTCGGCCGCCTCCCGCTGCGTCATCCGTCCTTCCCGCACCTGCCTCAGCCAGTGCAGCCGGTCCCGTTCCTCTTGGCTCATCGCTACTCGTTCCATCCCTCCAGCCTCGCGGCTGTCAACAGGAACTTTCTACTTTGCCCAAATAGGAACTTCTCACGTTGCTGTGACAAGTCTCCCCCGCTTCGTGCATCCCGCGCCGGGCCTGCGATACAATATCCCTGAGAGCGGATTCCGCTCTAGAGCCATCCACGTGTTCGGGGCGTGGCTCAGCCTGGTTAGAGCGCCTGGTTCGGGACCAGGAGGTCGGAGGTTCAAATCCTCTCGCCCCGACCATTTAACCCGCCTGCTTTCAATTTGTTACGAGAGGTTTCCCCAGGCGCCGGAGAGCACCGATTCCGCAGTGTGCCCGTTTTCGGACTTATCGCCAGAAATGGGGGCGGAGCTGGGTTTCAATCCATTCCAGCAGATGACAACTTTGACCTACCTCCCGTAGTTGCTGAAATCTCGGACCTTCCGCCGTACTTCCGAAAACTGACGCAGTCGCGCCGCGCCGGCCCAGATGACGCCCATTCGAGAACGCGAATAACATGTAGGAGGCAAGTCCGCCGATGCAGCTTCGGAAAATCACGTCTGGGTGGGCGCTCCCAACGGCTGCTGTGATTTTCGCCACGGCCGGGGCAAACAGCCTCCCGGCTTCGGAAACGCCTCCCTGGAAGTCGCGGATCGAAGTCCAGCACACCGGGTACGCCTCCGCGGTTGACGGTGAGCGAACAGGCGTCTTCCTTCCCGTTCCTGACAACACCGGCGCCCTCGAGGTCCCGGTTCCACTGGTCGCTCACCTTCATGGAGGCAGGAGTACAGGCAACCTATCACCCTGGGTGGACGAGCCGGCGCACAGGAGGCGGATCGGACTCGCTGATTTCTTCGAGAGGCGGCGCCGGGTCTACAGCCCAGAAACGGTTGCCTTGAAAACTTACGAAGATCAACACCAAGGCGCTCACTGGGCACGAATCACCATCTCCACTCCACGGCAGAACACTCCGAACGCCGTGCGGGCGCGGGGGGATGTCACCAGAAGGTTCTTACGGGTGGAACTTTCCCGGTGTTCCAAGGTCACGACTGGTCTACAGAAGGCAGCGCCGAGGTTCACGCCAGCTTCGACGGTAAGACTCTCTCGATTTGCCTACTCCCCTGACGACCCCGCGCCGGGGATGAAACCACACGAGATATTCACGCCCGTGCTGGAGCTCGCCGGCGGCCTCCGAGCCCTGGCCGGCGTGGAGGTGCGACACGGCGGGGACGAACTTAAGGGCTCGGTTGCCGATTTGCACAAGCGGCGCCTGTCGCTCGGTCCACCAAACATCGACGCCCCTAGGGCGCTGACGATTCGTGGGCTTCCCGAAAGGGCGTTGGTTTATCCGGAAGTCGCGGCGGTGGTCAACGCCGCCAGCGGGAAGGCGACCGTGGCGCCGGGTTCGATCGCCACGATATGGGGCGCCGGCCTCGCTAGAGCCGTGGCCCCGGCTCAAGCGCCACAATTGCCTACAGAACTCGGCGGCACTAAGGTGCTCGTAGGCGGAGTAGCAGCGCCGCTCTATTACGTTTCGCCGAACCAGATCAACTTTGTGGTTCCACCGGGTGGAGACGAACTCGTAGTCGTAACCGAAACCTCAGCGTCCATGCCGGTGAAGCTGACACTAGCGCCGAGCGCTCCCGGCATCTTCACGCTCGACGGGACGCCGAACGGAGCCGCCGCCGCTCTGCGGGTCGACTGGAGCACCGTCTCACCGGAGAACCCGGTACGCCGGGGGGAAGTGGTCCAGCTCTTTCTCACCGGTCTGGGAACCGTAGCGGGAGGGCCGCCGGACGTGCTAATCGGTGAGGTGAAAGCGACAATCGAGTACGCGGGCCCAGCGCCGGGATTCCCTGGACTCGACCAAATCAACTTCCGAATTCCTGACGCCGCGCCGACCGGAGCAACCGTCCCTCTAATCGTTGGGTTTCCGTCAATCACGAGCAACACGGCTACATTAGCTGTCAGCAACGAGGCGACTTCTACCGGCCCAGGTCAAGAACCCAGGGGGCATGGAGGCCTGCTCTTCTTCGCCACTTACCGCTACCGTGACAACATTGACGCCGTCCACAATCCCAATATCATCGGCGCGTTGCTGACGATTTATTGGAGGGATATCGAGCCGGCAGACGGAGTCTACATTTGGGACGACATCGAGCAGCGGATCCTGCCGTGGATCCAGGCAGGCAAGAAGGTCGCTTTGCGGATCATGTGGTCCTCGAATGGATTGTGGGCGAACCCATCTGCCAAGCGGCCCACTCCTCAATGGGTGATCGACAAAGGCGCTGTCACTGTGTACAGTGCAGCCACCGACACAGAGATTCCGCTGTTCTGGGACCCGATCTATAAGAAATACTCGCGACGCTTCCTTCGGGAGGTGGCGCGCAAGTTCGACGGAGACCCGAACTTACTATTCATCGATGTCACACCAGGGGCAGAGACGAACCCCTACCGGGGAAGACTCGATTCTATCGACCCAAACCTTGCGCTCATCTTCGCCAACACTCCCGCAAGCGACGGCCGCACGTATTCCGACGATCTCTGGCTTGCGACTCTTAAGGAGTACATGAGCGCGGCGGCTACTATCTTCAGCCGGACGCCGACTCTGATTACGCTAAACCGGGGGTCGCTCGCCGGACACCCCTCGCAGTTCCTGGAGATTGGCGCCGCTGCCGTGGCTGGCGGCCATTATGTCGGGCAGAACGGTTTGAGCGGCAGCAGCTTCCGGCGAGATACCTCACGGCGCCGGGCGTTCCTTGAGTGGGGAAAAAGAACGAAACTCTACTTCGAAATGGTTGCCGCGGCGGGAGGCGCGACTGGAACACTGATGGAAGTGATGCAAGCGGCTGAGCGCATCGGCGCAGACTTTCTGGGCGTCTACGGGTCAGACGTACTGAAAGGTACACCCGGCCAGCCGGACTATGACCCAGCCTACGAGGAGGCGCTGCGCTACGGGGCCTCAGTGGTCGGGCAGCGATAGCTTGGGTTTTGCGGACCATTAAGAGCCTGTGAGCCGGGCTCGTCTAACAGGATCGATGGGCGTGTGCGCCCGCCCGGTTCGAATCCGCTAATACTGGTAGAGGCGGAATCGCCACGTGGAAAGAACTGCGGCCCGGCCGACGGCCTTTTCAACGACTCGGGTTCCTCTTCTTCCTCAGCGTCCGGCGTATGGCAGAATATCCCTTGTGCTCCGCCAGGCCTGGGTCCGGCTACTCGAGCGCGGGTTTCCGGAGTGGCTTCGGATTCTTATTAATTTTCACTCGTGGTCTTCGCCGCCGTCTGGCGGACCCTGATGTGGCGTACTACTGTTATCGCCATCACCGGAAGCGTCAGCAAGACCACCGCCAAAGAGTGCCTGGCCGCCATCCTTTCCGCCCGGGCGCCCACTGTCAAAACCGAGGGTACCGGCAACGGCCGCACCGGCATTCCCTTGACCCTATTGCGCATCCGGCCGTGGCACAGGTTCGCCGTCGTCGAAATCGGCATCGAGCGTCCGGGCGTCATGTGGCGCTCGGCCTTGCTGGTGCGGCCCGACGTCGCCCTGTTCCTCGGGGTGGCCCGCACGCACATCCGATCTCTCCCCACCTTACAAGTGACGGCCTACGAGAAAGCCAGGTTCTTTGCCCGCTTGCGGCGGCGCGGCGTCGCCGTGTTGAACGGCGACGATCCTTACGTCGCCCCGCTCGCCGGGCGGCTCCGTCAGCGCGTGATCACTTTCGGCATGTCCGAGAACGTGAACGTGCGGGGCGGCGACCCTCAGTCCGTCTGGCCGGAAAGGCTGGAGTTCACCCTTCAGGCCCAGGGCGAGACGCGGCGCGTGCGGACCCGGCTGGTCGGCGTGCATTGGACCCCCTCCGTGCTCGGAGCGATAGCCGTGGCTCTCGCCTGCGAGGTTCCTCTCAACGAGGCCCGCCGCGTGCTCGAGACCGTCGAACCGTTTCCCGGACGCTTACAACCCGCCCGGCTGCCGAGGAGCGGCGCCGTGATCCTCCGCGACGAGTATAACGGCGCCCTGGAGACGTTCGACGCCCCCATAGACGTGCTTCGCAACGCCCTGGCCAAACGGCCCATCCTCGTCATCACCGACTGTTCCGACTTCCCGAGCAGCGGCCGGAAGCGCGCCCGATATTACGTCCAGGCAGCCCTCTTGGCCGCCGACCTGCTCGTTTTCATCGGCTACCGCGGCGTCTACGGCGCTCTCCGCGCTGTCCGGGACGGGATGCGGCGAATTGCGTCTATGCCTTCGGCAGCCTCCAGGACGCCGGCCGGTTCCTCCGGCAAGAGTTGCGCGAAGGCGACCTGGTGCTGCTGCGGGGACGAACGTCAGATCACCTGGAGCGCCTCTATTTCCTGCAGCTCGGCTCAGTGCGGTGCGAGAGATACCGGTGCCGACGGCGTTTTGTGTGCGACTTCTGTCCGGAACTGGGCTTTCGACCGGAGCCGGCGAACACCCCGACGGCGGAGGTGGCGGCCGAGCCCTGACTAGCGCGCCCCCCGCAACCCGCTCCGGGAATCGGCCAATCTTCGGCAACGTCCGGCCGTTCCCGGCCGTCGCAGTGGATAATGGTTACCATGATGCCTCGCAGCGTGGCCGTTGTTGCAGCGGTTCTCCTCAGCGTTCCTGTCCTGGCTCAGGACCCAAATAGCCCCGATCCCAAAGAGCGCGTCAAGGCCGCTAAACAGCTTGCCGAGCAGGGCTCCACCGCCATACCAACGCTTGCCAGGCTCCTCAAGGACCCTGAGTACAAGGTGCGGCTCCAGGCCGTAAAATCGATCGTCAAGATCGGCACCCAGCGCAGCATCGCCCCGCTGGTGGAGGCCACCAAGGACCCGGATCCCGAAATCCAGATCCGCGCCACCGACGGTTTGGTGAACTTCTACCTGCCCGGATACGTCACCACGGGCTGGTTCGGCTCGATTAAGAAAACCGGCACGGCGATCAAGGGCATGTTCACCGACACGAACGACGCCGTCATCCGGCCCGACATCCGGGTCCAGCCCGAGGTCGTCCAGGCTTTGGGCAAACTTGCCCGCGGCGGGGCCAGCATGAAGGTCCGTGCCAACGCCGCTCGCGCCCTTGGCATCCTTCGCGGCCGGGCCGCGGTTCCCGATCTGATTGAGGCGATCAAGACCACGAAGGACTCGGAAGTGATTTACGAGGCCCTGATCGCCTTGCAAAAGATCCGCGACCAGAGCGCGGCCCCTCATATCGTCTTCCTACTGCGCGACCTCGACGACCGGGTGCAGATCGCGGCGATCGAGACGGTCGGGCTGTTACAGTACCACAAGGCCCTGCCACAGCTCTACGACGTGCTTGCCAACGCGCGCAACAAAAAGATCCGCCGGGCAGCGCTGACGGCCATCGCCATGCTCCCGGACGAGAAGAGCCGCCCCTACTACGACCAGTACATCACCGACAAAGATCCCCTGATGCGGGCCGCCGCTGCCGAAGGATACGCGCGGCTGAAAAACCCCGCGGACCTCCGCATGCTCCAGACCTACTTCGACAGCGAAAAAAAGATGAACCCGCGCCTATCGCTGGCGTTTGCGCTGGTGATGCTGGGGCAGACGGACCTAGGCGAATTCACGCCGCTGCAGTACTTGATCCACACGCTGAACTCGGCCTCTTTCAAAGGCGTGGCCGAGCCATTCCTGGTCGAGCTGGCCCGGGAGCCCCGAGTTCGGGAAAGCCTTTACAAGGCGCTGGACGGAGCGACTCGCGACGAGAAGGTCGGAATCGCCCGCGTGCTGGCCCGCAGCGGCGGCAAGGACAGCATTCCCCACCTGGAGCGCTTGATCCGGGACCCCGACAACGTCGTCTCGACAGAAGCCGCCACGGCTCTGCGGATACTCCGCGCCCGTCTGGGCTGAGCAGAAAACGCCGTCGCCGGGCTGCGTGCTATCCTTGACGGTATCGAGTCACAGTACGTGACCGAATCCGGCCGCGGAGGGGAACCTGGCCCGGCCGATCCCTCGTAGGAGTTCGATTTCATGAAAAAATTGTTCGCCATCATCCCAGTGTTGTGGTGTGTCTCCACGGCTTGGGGTGGCAATCCAGTTCCAGGCAACGCGGAGCGTGGAGCCCGGGTCTTTCAATCGAAGGGGTGCGCCTCCTGCCACCCCCTCGCCGGGAAAGGTGGCAGAAACGCTCCCGACCTGGCGAAACGGCCCGAAGGCCGCTTCACCCCGGCGCTGCTCGCCTCGGCGCTCTGGAATCATGGTCCCCGCATGTGGGACACGATGAAGGCAAACGGACAAGACGTCCCCCGGCTGACTGCCCAGGAAGCGGCGGACCTGTTTGCCTACCTCTACAGTTACCGGTACTTCGAGGAGCAAGGCGATCGCGCGCGCGGCCGCCGGGTCTTCGAATCGAAGGGTTGCGCGGGATGCCACGGCTCCAACGGCCAGGCCGCCCCGGTGAGCGATTGGGGCACGATTCACGATCCCATCGAACTGGCGCGCTCCATGTGGAACCACTCGAGCGGCATGAGCAAAGCGGTCCGCACCCGCGACAGCGAGTGGCCGGCGTTGACCGGACAGGATCTGGCCGATATCGTCGCGTATGTCCGCGCCGAGCCGGGAGCTCCGAAGGGCGCCACGAGGCTGGCCGTAGCTTCTCCGGCCACTGGCGAAGAGCTGTTCCGCGAGAAGGGGTGCGAGAAATGCCATGCTGGTCCGCGATCGCTCGCTGGTAAGGCCGGGTCGCGGACGATGACCGACCTTGCGGCGGCCATGTGGAACCACGTCCCTCAGATGGGACCGCAAGCGCGCGACCTGCGGCCTGAGGAAATGACGCGGCTGGTCGGCTACCTATGGTCGATTCAGTACTTCGACGAAGCCGGCGATCCGGCGGCTGGATTGAAGGCGGCGGTGAGCGGCGGCTGCGTCTCTTGTCACGGACAGTTGCCGGCGGCCGGCGCCCCGCGCTTTACGGCTATGGCGGGAAAACTGAACGCGATTTCTTGGATGGCCAGCGTCTGGAACCACGGCGAGGAAATGCGCCGCGCCATACGCTTGAACGGGAAAGGATGGCCTGAGTTGGATCGCCCCACGGTCAACAACCTGCTCACGTATATCAACTCGTTACGCTGAGCCGGCCGGGCAGGCGCGCAGTTCCGGAGTGCCTCCGGTGCGACGCCCCAAGAGCCCCAAGCTGACGGACGAAATCTGAGAAAGGTGTCCGGAACCCGCGCAGTGTATGATTGATATGACGACAATCCCGGACGCCAACGACCGGGTGGCGGGAGCCGGGGCTTGCGGCTCCGTCCACGCTATTGACCCGGCGGTAGTGAGTTGTGGGTTCCGACTGGAAACAGGAAACCGAAGCAGTGTTGACGCGAGAAGACTGGGGCGCTCTGCGCGAACTCGCACGGGGTGGGGTCTCGCGCATCGTGCGCTATCTCGTGACCAGACTGTATAGTGGTGAAGAAACTGAGAAGCAGAGGGCGGTCCGAGCTCTTGGTGCGCTTGCCGCTGATACGTCGATCCTCGATTCTCGCCGGGCGACGGATCTGATGCGCCGGTTCGTCTGGGCATTGAACGATGAGTCGGGGGCGGTTCCGTATGGCGTTCCGGAAGCGATGGGCGAAGTCTTGGCCGTCCGTCCAGACCTGCAGCCCGCTTTCCTGCCGATCCTGTGCGCCCTCCTCACCGAGAACGACCTGCGCCAGACAGGTCCCATCGAGCGAGGAGCGATCTGGGCTGTCGGGCGGGTCGGCCCTGCGGCCATGCGCAAGGCGCCTGAGGTGGTCGCGGCCCTCCGCGACGCCGCTTCGCGCCACCCTGATCCGCAGACCAGGGAAATAGCCGTGCGGTCGTTGGCGGCCGTCACTGGAGGGCCCGAATCGTGAAGCGCGCTCTGGAACGCCAGCTTGCCGCTGTCCCACTACTCGCCGGGTTGAGCTCCACCGAGATCGCCGCGTTGGCGGGGGTGGCGGTGGAGAAACGTTTCGATGCCGGAGAAGTCTTTTTCCGCGAAGGAGAGCCGTGCCACGGCGTCTTTCTCATCCTCTCCGGACGGGTAAAAATCTTCAAGACATCATCGACCGGCCGCGAGATCACGCTGGCGGTGGAGGCAGCCCCCTCGAGCGTCGCCGAGGTACCGCTGTTCGACGGTGGCCCGTACCCGGCTTCGGTCGCCGCCCTGGAGCCGGTGACCGCCGCTTTCATCGACACCCGGGACTTCCAGCGGGTCTGCCGGACCCATCCGGAAGTGGCCTTGAAGATGCTCGCTTCGGCGGGCCGGCGGCTCCGCCAGCTCGTCGGCGTCATCGAACGGGTGACCTTCGGGAGCGTCCGCCAGCGGCTGGCCGGCTTGCTGGTGGAACTGGGGCGCGAGGCCGGCAGCCAACGGTTTCCCTTGACCTTCACGCATCAGGAACTGGCTTCCCGGCTGGGCACAGTCCGGGAAGTCGTATCCCGCAACATGAGCCGCTTCCAAGCCGAAGGCCTGATCCGGATCGGCGGGCGCAAGGTCGAACTGCTCGATCCACAAGGACTGCAGCGCGAAGCGGAAACGGAACTTTGAGGTCCCGGCCCTAATCCTGGTAGCCGTACTCCTTGAGCCGGTATTGCAGTTTCCGCAAGCTGATGCCCAGCTCTTGAGCCGCTTTCGTACGGTTGCCGCGGTTCCGCCGGAGCGCGTCCTCGATCGCCTTCCGCTCAATCTCCTTCCAGGTGACCGGACGGAGCTCCTCTTCGGCCTCTTCTCCCCCCAGCGGCAGATCCCTCGCATCCACGACGTCGTCGCAGAGAATGGCCACCCGCTCCATAAGGTTCTCCAGCTCCCGGACGTTGCCCGGCCACCGGTAGACATTGAGCCGCTCGATCGCGGCGTCGGTCAGCCGCAACTTCGGCTTGCCCAGCTCCCGGGCCGCCCGCTCTAGGAAAAACCGCGCCAGCACGGGGATATCGGCTTTCCGCTCCCGCAGCGGCGGCAGCTCCAGGGGGAACGTGTTGAGCCGGTAGTAGAGATCCTCGCGAAACTTGCCGTCAGCGACCATCTTTTTGAGATCCCGGTTCGTCGCCGCGATGACCCGCACGTCCACGCTGATCTGCCGGCGACCCCCCACCCGTTCGAAGGTTTTCTCCTGCAGCACTCGCAGCAGCTTTGATTGCAGGTGGCCGTCCAGTTCGCCGATTTCGTCGAGGAAGAGCGTGCCCCCGTCGGCCCGCTCGAACCGCCCGACGTGCTGGGAGACCGCCCCGGTGAAGGCGCCCTTCTCATGGCCGAACAGCTCGCTCTCGATCAGCGTCGGGGCCAGCGCCGCGCAGTTGACGGCGACGAAGACCCGTTGGGCCCGCTTGCTGTTGGCATGGATGCACCGCGCTAACACTTCCTTGCCGGTCCCGCTCTCTCCAGTGAGCAGCACCGTAGCGTTGGTCGGCGCCACCTTGCGGGCCATCTCGACGACCTGCTTCATCGTCGGATCCTCGGCGATCATCGCCTCACAGGAAAAGGCTTCGGCCACCTGCTGGGCGTAGACATCCCGCTCCCGGGCCGCCCGCCGGGTCTCCAAAGTGCGCCGCACCAGGATCCGCAACTCGTCAGGGCTCCGCAGCGGCTTGCCCAGGTAGTCCGCCGCCCCCAGCTTCATCGCCTCCACCGCGGTCTCCACGGTCCCGAATGCCGTGAGCATGATCACCGGCGTCTCCGAGGCGTTGTCGGCGAACCATTTCAGGACTTGAATGCCGTCGCCGTCCGGCAGCCTCAGATCCGACAACACCAGATCGTAGCGCTTCGCCGCGCCCAACCTGCGGGCTTCACGCACCGATCCGCCGGAGTCGATCTCGTAGCCTTCTCCCGACAGGATCGTCTCCAGCAGTTTCCGGAACCCCGGATCGTCATCAATGATCAGAATGCGTGCCATAGAGGTTCACTCCGGAAAATCGAGCATGACGCGCGTGCCGTGGGGCGCGACGGACTCGATGGCGATGCGTCCGCCCAGCGCCTCGGTCAGCTTCCGCGCGATCGAGAGCCCCAGGCCGGCGCCGTTGGCCTTTGTCGTCGTGAACGGCTCGAACAACCGTCCGCGGATCTCCTCCGGAATGCCGGGGCCGTTGTCCTCAACCACGATCCGAACGCCTCCCCGGGGACGCCGCTCCGCCTTCACCCGCACCAACCCGTCGGGCTTCTCGCCCAGGGCGTCGATCGAGTTCAGCACCAGGTTCAGCAATACCTGTGTGAGCAGCTCAGGGTCGGTTTCCAACGGGCCTGGATCTCCCGACACCTCGAACCGGGGACGCCCGTTGGTGCGCTGCGCCGTATGAGCCTCCAGCCGCGCCGCCAGCTCCCGCCACTCCACCCGACGCTTCCGCGGGCTGGCCGGGCGGCCGTAGAGCAACAGGTGGTTCACCAACCTCTCGAGGCGCTGGGTCTCTTCCAGCACCGGATCGAGCATCGGTTTCAGATCTTGGCCCGACTGCTCTAGCGCCAGTTGGACGAAGCCCTTGATCGTCCCTAGCGGATTGCGGATCTCGTGGGCCAGCGTCGCCGCCATCCGCCCGAGCTCAGCCAGATGCTCCAGCTCAAGCCGCCGGCGCTGGAGGACCGCCGAGCGGCGCTCGCTCCACAGGAAATAGCCCGTGAAAGCCACAAGGGCGGCGCTCGCCAGCAGCGATAACCAGACATGCCGCCGGGAGTTTTCGACCAGGTAGTCGGCCGCCTCCCGGTCCAGGTCGATTCGAGCGACGCAGAGAGCGCTCCCACAATGGAAGGGCAGGTATGCCCGAAGCGCAGGCGCCCCGTCCACTTCCGTGTCAACGGTGTAAAAGAGCGCCTCGCCGCGCAGCAGAGACGCTGCGTATTCGTCACCGGCGGCTTCTTGCTCCGAGCGGTAGATCTCTAACGCCGCCAGAGCCGGCTCCTCGACCGCCAGCGCTCTAGTGAGGTCGCGGGCTGGCCCAGCCGCGTCCATGCTTTCGAGCCGGGCCGCCACCGTCACCGCCCGGTTCCGCAGATACGCCGCTTTCGTCTCCTCGATCTCCCGCAGTGAGCGGATCGAACTGAGAAGCAGCACGGCTGGCAACACGAGCACGACAGCAGCTACAGGCCACCGCAAAGCGTCGTATCGCGGCTTGCTCATGGGAATCCGTCCCTTATTAAGATTTCAGATTCAACCGCAGTGCGCTGGGTGACTCACACGCGAGGATGAGCAGGCGGTCTTGGTTATGGCCAGCGCGGTGGCTCGCAAGAGCACGCGTGTCTCGCCCGCCCGGCCGGAAGACGCCGAGGCGAAGTCGTATCCGGCTCCTGACCGCCTTCACTCGACCGGGGCGAAGACGTACTTGCGCCCGTTCGGCAGCGGCTGGAACTCCTGCCAGCCTTCCGAGCGCGCCGTCAACGGAACCTCGCCGAGCGGCTTGTCCTCCCAGTCATAAGCCAGGAGCTTGCCGGGACCCGGGGCGCGGAACGCGATGCGGCCGTTGCCGTAGACGTCGATTAGCTCGATAAGTCCGCCGGGGCGGTCCCGCCGGGCGACGCTGCCGGAGGCGCCGACACCGCCCTGCTCCGTCCAGGCGCCCCGGCCGTCGAGGAACTCGTAGGCGGCGCTCTTGACGTAGTCGATCCGCCGGCCGCCCAGGTTCGCCGAAAACTCGCGGAACCCGGCCTCCTCGTTGAAGACCAGCCAGCCCGCGGGCGGCAGCT
>CAYWXL010000068.1:0-2582 GCA_964461995.1 uncultured Solibacteraceae bacterium | reverse complement strand
AACTCGCGGAACCCGGCCTCCTCGTTGAAGACCAGCCAGCCCGCGGGCGGCAGCTCGATGGTCCCGCCGGCGCCGTCAGGAACCTCCCAGTTCCCGCTCTCAGACCGGTTCACGTAGACGTGGGTCCCGTTGTCGTATTCCACGTGAAGCCGGGAGGCGGCGATGGCGCCGGTGGCGTGGGCCTCGCTGGGCGTCAGAAACCGCCCGTCCGGGGCCGCGTACTCGATCTTCTTCGGCCGCACGAAGGCGTACTGTTGCTGGGCCTGCTGCATCATGTAGTAGGACCGGGCCATCACTTCGACGCCGAACTCCTCATCGAGCCCCCAGTCGGTAACCAGCCAGCCCATGTTGCCGTAGGCGATGGTCGTGGCCAGGAACAGATCGACGTAGTAGCGCCGCTTGGGCGACTCCTTCCACTTCGGGTCCAGCCGTTGCAAGTAGTAGTGGGTGTAGCCCATCCCGTAGTCGCACTGCAGCGGGTGGATCTTGTACAGGCGGAAGGCGACGTCGAGGGGATGGGTGAGCAGGTTGACGTCGGTGTAGACCCAGCCGTAGCTGCCGGATTCGAGCCCGGCGTACATCCACTGGTAGGTAGCCTCGGACTGCGTCGGCCCGTAGACCCGCTGGTCGTTGAGCAGGATCTGGCCGTAGGCATAGAAGGTGGCGGCCATCGTGCCGGCCCCGGGAACGCGGGCGTCGTAGTCGTTGTAGCGCCACGGGGCGACGGCGGTGTGGACGTCGGTGTAGGACATGCGGACGCCGAACTTCGCCTTGATGCGCCTGGCGTAGTAGGCGTCGAACTCGACGGCCTTGGAGGGCTTGAGGGCGTAGTTCCGCGGCCAGGCGCGCCGCCACTCGCCGTCGGGGGTGCGCTGCACCCAGTCGGGACTCCAGTTGGTGTTCACCGGGGCGAAGTCGCAGTAGTTCGTGTAGACGCCCTGCAACCACCCCAGGGCGTTCTGCACCCGGATGTACCACTTCAGCATCTCGTCGCCGCCCTTCTGCGGCGCGGCCTTCAGGCGCAAGGTGAAGCTGTCGCCGTCGTCCCGCCAGGTGACCTCATGGCTGTGCTGCATGATCTTGTCCAGCCCGTAGGAGCGGATGCGGCGGCAGCGCTCGTGATCGGCCTGGAACGTCCGCGGCGCGGTGACCGTCCAGACCACCTGCTTGCCTTCCTCCTGGCGCAGCGACGGCGGGTTGGCGATCGTCGGCAGCGTCTCCTCATAGCGGGGAGAGACGGTGACGAAGATGCGCTCGAAGAGGTTGTTGCGGAGGCCGTCGGTCTTGGGGATGTAGCGCAGGCCGCCGTTGATCTCGGCGCTGCCGGCGGTGACCTTGGGTTCCTTCGGGGCGTAAGGTTCCGAAGCGTTCGTCCGGTACCAGTCCCACCAGACCGAGGTGAAGACCGGCTTGTCCGCCTGGCCCCACATCAGTACCCGAGGATTCGTGGCTCCGTAGGTGAGGTACGGCACGATCAGCGGTTTCGGGTTCGTGACGCCGGCCACGCGGCCGAAGTGGAGCGCGACGGCCTCGCCGCCGTCGCACCAGACATCGAGGACGAGCGACTTCTGCCACAGGCGCAGCTCGTAGTCCACGATGCGCGAGCCCATGGCGAACTTCGCCTTCACCACGCCGTCCTCGAGCGAGGCCGAGACGAGGCGGCCTTCGGCGACGCTGCCCTCCGGCGTGTCGGTGAACCGGACGCCGCCCCCGTCGAGTGGGCGGATCGGTGATCCCCCGTCCACTGCCGCCGTGATCTCGGCGAGGACGCCCTTCGCCGGGCGGTACTCGTAGACGATGGTCGCGTCGGGGCCTTCATAGGCTAGCTCGAAGCGGTCCGGCGCCGTTTGCCGGGAGCTGGTCTTGAAGTCCTTGACGAAGTTGGCCGGCAGGATCGTCTCTTCGCGGGTGGGGAACGGCAGCGTGCCGGGGCCGGTGTTCAACCCCACGATCTGGCCGCGGAACGGCTTCAGATTCCGCTTCGGCTGCGGTTTCAGCTCGAGCGGCGGCAGCTCCTCGGTGAAGAAGGCGAGCGAATCGCAGTAAAAGTGGCGGTAGCCGGTGTGCTTGATCTTGGAGATCTCGATGCCCGAGAAGCGGGCGGGCCAGGCGATCTCTTCGAGGACGGCCCGCGGCACGCGCCGGTGGATGAGCCACCACTGCCGCCAGCGGATGTCCGTCATCTGGATGGTGAACTCCTTGTCCCGGGCATCGACGATGAGCACGGAGACGTCGGCCGGCGGCGTGGTCTCGTCCCGCACCCAGTTCCAGCGGTTGCCGTAGCCCCACAGTTCGATCGAATCGAAGCGGCCGGGGATGGCGATGGGCTGCGGGGGGCGGGCGACGATCCGGCTCTGCTCGCCCTTGCCCCGGTAGTAGAACTTGGCGACGTACTGGCCCCAGAGCTGCTGCTCGCGGCTGCGGCGCAGCTCGCCCTCGGCCCCGCCGTAGAGTTCCAGCTTCCAGCCGGAGAGGTCTTCGAAATCGACCAGCGTGTGGGGGCTCTCGCGCCGCTGGGTCCAGGTGAACTCGTACGGCTGCTGGCCCACCTGCTGCCAGGGATCGACCTCGTTGATGGCTTC
>CAYWXL010000067.1:15286-23527 GCA_964461995.1 uncultured Solibacteraceae bacterium | reverse complement strand
GTGGACGTCATCCTCCAGGACGCCCAGGGCAAGGTCATCGACTGGGGCTCGGCCACGTACACCACCCGGCCGGCCACGCTCGTCGAGGGCATCGAGTTCTCCTCGGACCGTTTCCGCCTGGGCGAAGCGGTCACCGGCGAGGTCCGCCTCAGCGGCTCTCTCGACGGCGTCCATCTCCGGCTGCGCCTCTACGACAACTACGGGCGCCTGCTCCAGGAACAGCGGCTGTCGCCTTCCTCGGCCGCGGTTCCGTTCTCGCTCTCGAGCGAAGGCTGCCTCACGCGCCTGGCACGGCTCGACGCCGAAGTGCTGGCCGGCGGCAAGCTCCGGCACCGCAGGCGCAAGGAGGTCTTCATCCTCCAGCCGCGTAAGTGGGACCATTACGACATCGTGATGTACCTGTTCGGGACCGACCCGGCGCCGGGGCTCTGGGACACGGTCCAGCGACGGCTGAAAGAGATGTACGTCACCACGCTCTCCAGCTATCCGCTCGAGCTCTCCAAGCACGCCAACTTCGGCATCCAGGCGCAGACGCGGATCTCCGGGCAGGAGTCGCCCGACGGCGAAGCCCGCAAGCCTTACCTCGAGCGCAAGCGGAAGTACTACGAGACCGGCGACAAGAAGTACCTGGAGCGCCTCTATTGCCTGAACGATCCCGCTTACCTCGAGCAGGAACGCCGCGAGATCGAGAAGCTCGTTACACCCTGGGTCCCGTTCTCGCCCATGAGCTACTACATCTACGAGGAGCCGTCGCTCACCTGCTACGACGACGCGATGGATCTCTGCTTCTCGCGCCACTGCATGCGGAAGATGCGGAGCTGGCTCCAGAAAGAGTACGGCAGCCTGGAAGCCTTGAACCGCCAGTGGGGAACGAGATTCACGCGCTGGGACGACGTCGTCCCGGACACCGCCGAAGAGGCGCAGAAGCGCGGCAACTATTCCTCCTGGGCCGATCACCGGACCTTCATGGAGATCACCTACGCCGGGAACTACGCCTACGTGAAGCGGCTGCTGCACGAACACGACCCGGACGGGCTGGTGCTGCTTTCCGGTACCCAGTCGTCCTCGCCGCACAACGGCTGCGACTACTCGCGGCTCGACTTCATCGTCGATCACCTGAACCCGTACAACCACGAGGGCCAGCTCGAGTTCCACCGCAGCTTCAACCCCGAGATCAAGCTCTCCGGCGGCTCCGGCTACGGCGTACACGGCCGGCGCGTGCTCTACAACTTCTACAAGAACCTCTTCCACGGCTACTGGGCCGGCTCGTATGTCTTCTGGCAGTACTCGATCCTGAACCCCGACTACCGCTTCTGCCAGAGCGCCAAGGACATCCGCGAGGGCTACCGTGAGCTGGTGGACGGCGGCATCGCTCGCCTGATCCGCGGGGCGAAGCGCGAGAACTTCGGCATCGCGATCCACTATTCCTACCCGAGCATCCACGCCGCCTGGATCGTCGATGGGCGGAGCTTCCCGCCGGTGGGCCGCGGTCCTAACGACCTGGGCACGAACTGGGGGCCCACCGGCGACAAGTTCCGCGCCGTCCGCGACGGCTGGACCAGCGCGCTCGAGGATCTGGGGCTGCAGTACGACTACGTCTCGCGGCAGCAAATCGAAGCCGGCGAACTGCTCAAGAAGAAGTTCCGCGTGCTCATCCTTCCCTTCTCGCTGTCGCTTACCGATGAGGAAGTGGCTGCGATCAAGAAGTTCGTCGAAGCCGGCGGCGCAGTGATCGCTGACGGCCAGGCGGGCGTCATGGACGGCCACGCCAAATGGCTGGACGCCGGCTCCCTCGACGAGCTCTTCGGGATCCGCCGGCTGAAGCCGGCCCGGCAACAGGAGGTGGCCTCGGACCAGCCGGAGAAGGGCCTCGAACTCGCCGGCGGCGAGGCGCTGGAGGAAAAGGACGGCGCGCCGGTCCTGATCCGTCGTTCGCACGGGAAGGGCAAGGCGGTCTACCTGAACTACTTCCTCACGCGCTACACGGAAAACCGGCGGGAAGGCACAGCGGATCGCGAGCGAGACTTAGTGCGGCGCGCCCTGGCCGAGTGCGGTATCCAGCCGCCCTACCGCGTCTTGACGGCCGCGGGGCTGCCGATGGAGAACTACGAGCTCATCCCCTACCGGGCCGGTTCGGGACGGCTGCTGGGACTGATCAAAGAAGACCACTACCGCGTGCACACCGAAGCCTTTCAACTCACCCTCGACCGGATCTGGCATGTCTACGACGTACGCGCCAAGCGATACCTGGGCGAGACCAGTATGATCCGCGATACGATCCGGACCGCCGAACCCAAGCTCTACGCGCTGCTACCGGGCAGGATCGGAGCGGTAAAAGTTTCTGCCGGGCAGGCGCGGCGGGGAGAGCCGTTCCGCTACACGGTGAAAGCCGGCCTGCCTCACGGCGTGGAAACCGCCGTCGTGGTGCGCGTCTACCGGCCTGGCGGACGGCTGGCTCGGGAGTACTCGGAAACCCTCGAAACCCGGTCGGGCGAGGCCGCGGGGAGCTTCCCGCTGGCGCTCAACGATCCTGCCGGGGTATGGAAGGTGGTGGTCACCGAAGCGCTCAGCGGCGCCAAGGCGACGCTGGAGTTCCGGCTGGATTGAATCGGTCCGGCGGCAGCGAGGCTCTCCGGGCGGTTTCTTGCTGTGACACGCTACGAGCGCTCTACACTTGAAAAGCGCGGGCGCGGCGGCGTCCGGATCGGCGAGACTGGAGAAAGGAGGGAACTACACCATGCATCGAATAACACAAGCGGCTGTCTTGCCGGCAGTGACGATCTTGCTCACGGCAGGCCTGACGCCCGCCTATTCTGGCACGTTCAAGGACGAGGCTCTCGCCAGCCTGGCCACCCTGGAAAAGAAGGTCGTCAGTCTGGCTGAGGCGGTTCCTGCGGAGAAGTACACCTGGCGGCCGGCCGAGGGGGTGCGTTCATTCAGCGAGGTCTTCCTGCACATCGCCGCGGCGAACTACGGGATCCCGCGGGTGATCGGCACGCCACCGCCCGAAGGCTTTCAGTTCCGCGGCTATGACAAGCAGACCACGGACAAGGCGGAAGTTCTGAAGAAGCTGAAGGCCTCGTTCGCCCATGCCCGCAAGGCCGTGGAGGCGCTCGATCCGGCCGACGCCGACAAGCCGGTGAAGATGTTCGGCCGCGATACCACCGTTCGAGGGGCCTGCCTGAACATGATCGAGCACCTCGGCGAGCACCTGGGACAATCCATCGCTTACGCCCGGATGAACGGCGTCGTTCCTCCGTGGAGCCGGAAGTGAGCACAGGGCCTGTACCAAAGCAAACTACAAGGCGGCGTCCAGCCGGAGCGTTTCTGCTCATCTGCGCGCTTTTGGTTTTCCTTGGAACGCGTTGCTCGCGAGGCATATCGCCTTCCGGCGGCGGGCGGGCTGGTTTCGCGCTCAATTACGATCTCATCCTGGGCCCTCTGAACGGGCCGACGCCCGCGGACCTGGATGCGATCCAAGACACCATTCGCCTGATCCAGAACGGTGAGCACACGCTGGCGCTAAACCGCTTGTCGTCGTTGAGCGAGCGCTACCCCGAGAACTCTGCGCTACGGATCCTTCTCTCTTATGTACTGCTGGAGACTGGGAATCTCGTCGGCGCGTTCGAGCAAGCCGAAGAAGCCCACGAGATGAACGGCGAGAACCCTTACAAGTGCTGGTATCTGGCGAAAGTCGCCCTGATGACCGGTCACATGGGGCTGTGCCACCGGGAACTGGCGCACTTGCGCAAGGCCCAAGAAATGGAAGAGGAGGTCTCGGAACTCGAGGCCGAGTTGAAACGCGAATAGGAACGCAGCCATCCGGCATCCGCCGGAAATCCGTGTTCGGGCGGGCCGCTGCCTGAGCAAACGGGAACACGCTACCATTTTTCGTTTGGCGGCGCTACGGCCGGCTCCCTGGCCGACGCTGTCCTCCGGAATATGGTCCATAGCCTCCAAAATTTTCCCGGCCCACTGGCGGCGCGCGTCAGAAGTGTCCTGGACCGCTTCGAAGGTCCTGCTGCCCGGTGGCTCGATTGGATCGTTGGCGGGGCCGTTCTGTGCGGGCTGCTGTCCCGCGCGGCGATCGCTTTCCGCTCGTACCTGAACCCCGACGAGGCGTGGCACTTCCTGCTCGCCAATGCCTCGGGCTTCGAGGGACTGTGGGCGCAGTCGATGCGTTCGACGCACCCGCCCGTGCTGATTGTGCTGCTGCATCTCATCAGAAAGTTCGGGACCAGCGAGCCGTTGCTGCGGAGCATCCCCGTGATCAGCGGGGCCGCCGCAGCCTGGCTCGCCTACCGCTGGCTGTCTTCGCGCGGCGACCGGGCGGCGGGTGTGTTCGCAGGCGTGCTGCTCGCCCTTTCGCCGATGCTGATCGGCCTGCACGCTCAGCTCCGGGGGTACGCACTGGCGACGGCGCTGGCGGCAGGATCGCTGTGGATGCTCGAAACCGCCGTCGTCCGTGATTCGGCGCTGCGGTTCGGCGGGTATACGCTGCTGGCGGCGTTGGCCGTCCTCACTGAGTATCCGGCCGCGTTCCTGCTCCCCGGCGCGGCGATCTATTCGTGGCTCCTGCTGTGCGTACCCGGGCGCAGCCAGCGCACGAGACTGGCGTGGCTAGCGGCTCAACTCCTCCTCGCCGCTCTGTGTATCTTCTTGTACCAGACCCACGTGGTACATGCCGCAAAGTGGCGCCCGTCGCTTGAGTACCTCGCGCTGTGGCTGGCGCCGTACCTGCCGCGCGAGGGTGAGGACGGCATCATTTTTGCGTTGCGAGGAACGTTCGGCCAGTTCCGGTTTCTCATTCCGTCGATCCCCACCGCAGCGGCGGGGATGGCCCTCGCTGTAGGCCTGCTGTTTGCCTGGATATGGACCTTCAGTCGGCGCTCGGTGGCGAATCTGTTTCTTTTCGTCTTACCGTTCGCCGCCGCTTTCACCGCAGCGCTGGTCCGGCTCCACCCGTACGGGATGACCCGGCAGACGAGCTTGCTGGCGATCTTCGCCGCCGCGGGCATCGGGCTGGCGTTAGCCCGGCTGTTCGGTGGACGCGTCCTGCCCGCGGCGCTCGCGGCGCTCGTCTTCGCCGCCCCGTGGCACTTGGCGAAGTTTCGCGACTGGAATAATGTCCCCTGGGAGCGAAACCGCCGAGAGGACATGGCTCGGGCGCTACAGTACCTGAGATCCTCGGTTCCTGCCGGAGCCGCCGTGGTCACCGACGCCGAGACACGCCTGACGATGGCCGCGTATCTGGAGCCGTACCGGCCCTCGCCGGAACTCGAAGCGTTGCCTTCGATCGAAATCCTCGGCGGGTTCACCTGGTTCGCCGCGCGCTGGTCGTTCTCCAGCGGCGGCGACCTCGTGAAGGATATCGCCGCCTTCCGCGAGCGCTATCCCAACTGGAGCGGCCCGATCTACGTGGCCGACGGCGGCTTCGTGACAACGGCATGCGCGGCAGTCGAAGGACGGCCTGGGTTTCGGCGGATCGACGATTTCGGCGGTGCGCTGTGCCTCATTGAGACCCAGCCGTAGGCTCAGGGACTCTCCCGGGGTTCGCTATAATCACGCTTCGCCGTGTATGCCCCGGTTCCGCATTCTGCCCAAGACCGACGAGTGGTCCGGCCGGCGCATTGACGCCATCGCCCTGCTGACCCTCGCCACGGGCCTCGGCATCCGCTACTGGGTAGCAGCCAACTCCTTCGTCAATCCGGACGAAGCCTACCACGCCCTGCTCGCTACCCCCGAGACGTTCGGCGAGCTGTACGCGAGCGTGCTCCGCTCACCCCACCCGCCGCTGTTCCTCATCCTGCTTCACTACGTCCACAAGCTGATGCCCACTGACCTGGGCATCCGCCTGATTCCGCTTGTCGCCGGCGCCCTGCTGCCGTGGGTGGTCTACCGCTGGATCAGCCGCGGCTGGAGCCATCTGGCGGGCCTGGGAGCCCTGGCGATTCTGTCGTTGGCGCCCGAGCTGATCCGGCTCAGCGCCGAAGCCCGGGCCTACACCCTCGAGCTGCTGTTCATGGCCGGGGCGCTCTACCTGATGGACAGCGCCATCGAGACCAGCTCGGCCTGGCGAATGGCCGGCTTCGCGCTCTTGCTTTACGGAGCGGTACTCTCAGACTACTCGGCTGTCTTCTTCACCGCCGCTGCCGCCGTCTATTCCCTGCTGCGGTTCCGGGAACCGCACGTCACGGCGGGGGTCAAGATCGTCTGGGGGGTTTCCCTGGCCGGCGCCGCAGGCCTGTACGCACTCCTGTGGATGACCCAGATTCAGCCCTCCGGTCCGTTCGCAGCGGCCCAGTGGAGCTCCACCGGCTCATTGCGCCAAGCCTTCCCTCAGCCAGGCCAGAACGCGTTCCTTTACGCGCTCCGGAACACGGCGGAACAGTTCGCCTTCTTGCTGCGGCTGCCGGCGGCCGCGGTGGCAGCGGCGATCCTCCTGTTTCTTGTAAGCCTCTACCTGCTTTGGCGGAAACCGCCGGAGGGCTCCATGTGGCGCGGCCGGGCGATAGTAGCGCTGATGGTGATTCCGTTCCTCGCCGCTTGCGCCGCGTCGATAGTCTATCTGTTTCCCTACGGCCGGACCCGCCACACCGTGTTTCTGGCGCTGTTTATCGCTACCGGGGTGGGCATCGCGATGGAGTGGATCGCCCGGCGCTGGATCGTGCCGCTTGCCCTGGTCGCCGTCGTCGCCACCCCGGTCTGGTGTGCCATGGAGGGCCGCTACATGAAAGGAATCGGCGAGCCCAGCACCCGGAAGGAGCTGATGGAGCAGGCTATCGAGTTCTTGAAGCGCTCCGTGCCGCCGGGAACGGTGATCCTGACTGAGTCGGAGATGCGCGTCGTCCTGGCCTACTACCTGGACACGGGCGTCCGTCTGCCGGAGGTCCACAGAACGCCTTCCGAGGAAATCACCGGCGGCTGGCGGCTGTTCGCCAACCGCTGGGCGTTCACCTCGCTCGAGGATCTACGCACAGACCTGCGGGTCCTCCGGGCGCGTTACGGTTTCGGACCCGAAGTCCGCATCTGGGTCCTCGATGGAGGGTTCGTGCCGTTGCTCAAACCTTACCTCGAAGAACTGAACCGCCGCGGAGAGCTGCCGCACCTCTACCAGTTCGGGCGGGCCATGGTGGCCGCTCTGACGCCGCCGGGATTCCTCTGGGAGGATCCCCGGCCCGAAGACGTCGAACAGCCGGAACCCGGCAGCGCCTCCCGGCCACCCATCCCGGAATAGGAATGACCTGTCACGCAAAAATTCACATCTGTAACATTTCGCGGCCGGGGTGGAATCGGGCCAAGTTGAGGAAAACTTTCGTTTTCGTGCGCCGCCGCATCCGTGTTAGGTTATAGTTACGAGGGGAGGAACGAATCTGTTCATCCCCTTCCAGATGCTCTGACTCAACGCTTCGGCCCGTCGCTACCGCGGTGGCGGGCCTTTTTTCACCCCGGGGTGGTGGTCAAGCTGTGATTGATTACGTTTTCCTGCGCGTTGCCCCTTCGTCCCGCCCCGCCACGAGAAGCCAGCCTCCGGGGTAGACTCTCATACATGCGGTTGCGAATCACGGCGGTCCACGCTCATCCGGACGACTGCGAATTTCTCGCCGGGGGCACACTGGCTCTGCTGGCTGGGAAAGGCCACGAGATCACCATCGTGACCATGACGCCCGGCGACTGCGGTTCCGCCGAACTGCCCCCGGAGACGATCGCTTCCATCCGGCGCCGCGAAGCCGAGCAGGCGGCGGGAATGATCGGGGCGGAGTACCTCTGCGCGGAGTTCCGAGATTTCCAGATTTTCGAAACAGACGAGGCCCGGCGGCGTGTCTGCGCCATCCTGCGGAAGACTCGGCCAGACGTCGTGTTGACTGCCTCGCCGGTGGACTACATGGCCGACCACGAGATCACCAGCCGTTTGGTGCGCGACGCCTGCTTCGGAGCACCGATCCGCAATTACGATACGTCGGCGTTCGACCCGGCCCCGGCCCTCGACGCCATCCCGCACCTCTACTTCATGGATCCCATCGGGGGTCTGGACCGCGACAACGTGCCGGTGAAGCCGGATTTTACCGTGGACATCGCCGCCGTGTTCGAAACCAAACGCCGCATGCTCTCCTGCCACGCCTCGCAGCGCGAGTGGCTGCGCAAGCAGCACGGCATCGACGAGTACCTCGCCATGATGGAGCGTTGGAGCCGGGAAATCGGACGGCGCGCTGGACTCGAGTTCGGCGAAGGGTTCCGGCA
>CAYWXL010000067.1:0-15186 GCA_964461995.1 uncultured Solibacteraceae bacterium | reverse complement strand
GGAGCCGGGAAATCGGACGGCGCGCTGGACTCGAGTTCGGCGAAGGGTTCCGGCAATATGTGGGCCATCCCTACCCCAAGACGCCGCTGCTGCAGCAGGCCGTGCTCGGGGCTTGAGCCACCGGCCGGGTCGATAGCGGATTCGCAGTGCCCCAATCTGGTTGTTCTCATCGGGCCGGATGAACTATCGGACGAAGGCCGACTGGTGGCTGGCGCTGCTGGTCGTCTCGGCCTTGGCCGCGGGCCCGGTGGGCGTTCTGGTCACGGCTCCCACCTGGGAAGCGGTCCTGCGGGAGGAAGTGCGGGTACTGGCCTGGGTGCTGCCGGCCGCCGCCGTGGTCATCTTGCTAACCTGGCCGATTCGCTACGAGCTGGCCGAGAAGGAGCTGGTGGTCCGCTCGGGACTGTTCCTGCGGTGGAAGATCCCCTACGAGAAGATCACCCGGGTGCGCCCCACGCACAACCCCTTCAGCAGTCCGGCCTGGTTGCTGGACCGGCTGCAGATCGACTGGGGCGGGGACACCATCCTGATCTCGCCGAAAGACCAGGAGCGGTTCCCCGATGACCTTGCCGCCCGCACCGGCCTCGAGCGCCGCGGCATGGAGTGGGTGCGCGCAACGCTGCCGGGGTAGGGGCGCAGCACCGCGGCAGGATGTCAACGGGTTGCCCTCTGGCGCCTCCCAGAGGCTGCGCGGCGGGGACGACCGCGGCAGGCCCGCGAAGCGCTCCATCCCTTCACGTCCCCAAACCACCCCGCCGCAGCAGCGGTGTGGCGCTGGGACATAGATCACGATGAGGCCGTGCGCCTCGAGAGGAGCCGGCTACTCCTCTTCCCGGGCCGCGACTTCGACCTTGCCGGCCTCTTTGACGTTGGCCTTGCGGGCTTCCCAAAGATGCCGGTTGCGGTGCGTCTTCCAGTAGCGGTTGCCCCACCAGGCGTCGTCATCTTCGGCGAAAGCGACCGCCATTGCCGGATTTGAGCGGTTCTTGGCGACCCAAGCCTGGAGCACCGGCTCGGCTACCTCGCGAAGCTGCTTGGATACCGTGAACGTCAGGCGGTCTGTGTGCCGTGCCGCGGGCTTCCGGAAATAGACCGTGAGATACCGCTCTTTGTGAAAGGCCATCGGCATCAGCGTCTGGCCCAGCTTCGCCGCGGCTGCGCTCAAATGCTCACCGAAACCCTCGATCTCCTTGGCCCACTTGTAGCTGGTGACCTGCTCCGGCGGAACTCGGAAACTCTCGGTCCCGAATTCGAAGACGAGTCCGTCGGACTCGTTCAGCGTCAGCCGGCCGTCGGTGCTCCAAGGAATCTCCCGGACGGTACCCTCCAGATAGATCACCTCGTCCGGGCCGTCCTGGGCCAACCCGTAGCCGGCAAGTAATGCGGCGCTGAGGGCTGCCGTGATCAGACGAATCGCGTTGGTTCGATTCATGGGCGTTGACTCTCCTCCCCCCACCATCGGCACGCGGTGCCTAGGACTTTAGTTCCAAGAAGCCGGGCATTCACCCTAAAGGCCGACGTCCACTCAAGCGAAATCCCCCGGCGAAAAACACGACATCCGGCGAAGCTACCGAGACGCGCCGTGCGCCGCCCCTTGCGGGAAGCGCTTTCAGAGAATCAGCCCCCGATCAGCGCGGCGATGGCGTCCGGCTCTTTCGGCAGCGCGTCGCTGAGGACCTCACAGCCGTCCTCAGTGACCAGCACCATGTCCTCGATGCGGATGCCGATGCCTTCTTCCGGGATGTAGAGGCCCGGCTCGACGGTGATCACCATGCCGGGCTCGAGCGGCGTGGTCCGCGGTACGGGGTCGTGGACGTCGAGTCCAATGTGGTGGCCGATGTTATGGATGAAATACTGGCAAAGCCCTTCGCCGTCCGCGTCGCGGTACTGGTCGAAGTAGTCGCAGGCGATGCGGTAGAGGCTGTTGGGGCCCTCGCGGGCCAGCGTCATGCCGGGCTTGACGGCGGCGATGACGGCGCGCTGCGCGGCCAGCACGATCTCGTAGAGCTCCCGCTGGCGTTTGGAGAAGCGACCGGAGACCGGCACGGTGCGGGTGAGGTCGGCGGCATAGCGGCCGCATTCGGCTCCGACGTCCATCAGCACCAGCTCGCCCGCATCCATGCGGCGGGAGTTCTCCGAATAGTGCAAGACGAGAGCGTTCGGGCCGGAGCCGATGATGGGGGCGTAGGCAGGCCGGCCGCATCCGGCGTCCAAATAGACGGCGGCCGTGGCGGCGGCGAGCTGGTATTCGAACAGGCCCGGGGCCAGGCGGCGCCAGGCGGCCCGGTGGGCGTCCACGGTGACTTCGACGGCGCGGCGCAGCAGTCCGATCTCGGAAGCCGACTTCTTCGCCCGAAGCGCAGCGATGAGCGGGGCGGCGTCAGCGAAGCGGCGCAGCGGCAGCAGGGCCTTCAGCTTTTCCGCGTAGTCGGCGCGGAGCAAGGTGTAAATCTTCGCTCCGTCCCCGAGGATCTCCGGCAGCGAGGCCTCGAAGGACTCGGCCGGGAGGACCCTGTCACACCCAGTGCGCGCGGCGGCATTGGGCCCCGTAGGATCGGTTCGCGGGCCGGTCCAGCGCTCTTGCTCCGGGTTGCGGCGGGGAAGGAACAGGATCTCGGTTTGCGGCGTCAGGACGAGAATCGCCCCCGGCTCGCGCCAGCCGGTGAGGTAGTAGAAGTTCGACTCCTGGAAGAAGGCCGAGCGGTGGCCGCCAGTGGCTCCGAAGAGAATCAGCACGCCGTCCTGGATCTTCTTGCGCAGCGCCTCGCGGCGTTCGCGGTATTCATCCAGGGGCGTGCCGGCGAAAGCCAGAAAGGCCAGCATCAGCAGAGCGAGAGCTCGTCGCATAACTTAAGACAGGGTACCGCCCGGAGGGGGCGCGGTGCGAGAAGCGCGGCAGCGGCGGCGCCCGGCGTCAGTAAGGCGGGTTCACCCGGGAGAACTCGTAGTTGCGGGGATCGAGGCCCCGCTCTTTCAACTGGCGGGCGCAATCGGCGGGGGAGTCGCCCACGGCCTGGATTCTGGGCAAAGGCAGGGTCTTCGGGGTGTAGATTTCCATCGCGATCCACTTGCCGGTGAGGGCGACGCGCTCCCGGAAAGTCAGGCTCTCCATCGCCCGTCCCACCAGCTTCGACATATCCACTGCCGTCTCGATCAGAGCCATCTCAAATTTTCGATTGTACCGCAGCGCCGGCTCAAGGCTTGATGCGGTCCTCCGGACGCAGCGCGGCCCAGGCCCGCCACAGCCGGGCGAGTGCATCGACGATCTGCGGGTGCTCCTCGGCGACGTTGTGGAGTTCCGTACCGTCGCGCTCGATGTCATAGAGTTCCCAAGGGCCGTCGTCAATGGCTACGAGCTTCCACTGGTCGCGGCGCACCGCCCGCCCATGGTTCCACTTCCAGAAGAGCGCGTCGTGGCCGCGCCGGCGCTCGCCGCGCAGCACCGGCACGAGCGACTTGCCGTCCATCCGCAGTACCCGGCGGCCCTCGAACCTGCTGGGATGCCTCACGCCGGCCACTTCGAGCAGCGTGGGCGCGATGTCGATCACGTGCGAGACCTCTCGGGAAAGGCCTCCCGGCTTGGTGATCTCGCCCGGCCAGTAGGCGATCAGGGGCACGTGGATGCCGCCCTCGTGGTCGTACTGCTTGAACCATCGGAACGGCGTGTTGCCGGCATTCGCCCAGCCGTAGCCGTAGCTCTGGAAGGTATCCTCGGGGCCGGGCATGATCTCCGGCAGATTCCCGGGGCGGACAGGGCGGCCGTCGCGGGTTGTCTCGGGCAAGTAAGGGCCTTTGCGGTCCGGCGCGTACTCGACGTGGCAGGCGCCGTTATCGGTGAGAAACAGGATCAGGGTGTTTTCCAGGCGGCCGGAGACCTCGAGAGCTTCCAGAATGCGGCCGATGCCCTGGTCCATGCGGGTGATCTGCGCCGCGTAGACCTCCATCCGGCGCTGCTGCCACTCCTTGTTTTTCACCCGGCTCCACGGCGGGACGTCCGGGTGCCGGGGCGAAAGCTCCCACGATGGATCGATCACCCCCAGCTCCTTCATGCGTTCGTAGCGCGCATCGCGCAGCTTGTCCCAGCCCTCCGCGTAGCGGCCCTTGTGCTTGGCGATCTCTTCCTCAGGAGCGTGCAAGGGCCAGTGGGCGGCAGTGTAGGCGACGTAGAGGAACAGGGGCTTGTTCTCGGGCGCCTGCCGGACGAATTCGGCGGCGGCGTCCGAGATGGCGTCGGTGTAGTAGAAATCGGGCCTCTGGTAGTCGGCCGAGGCATCCTCGTTGTCGCGCATGAGGCTGGCCGGAGCGAAGTAGCTGGCGGCG
Organism: uncultured Solibacteraceae bacterium; assembly: GCA_964461995.1. GTDB lineage: Bacteria > Acidobacteriota > Terriglobia > Bryobacterales > Bryobacteraceae > JALSRK01. The sequence goes on along the minus strand of CAYWXL010000067.1, from coordinate 10,866 downwards.
CCGAGGATCGTGCCGTAAAAATGCTGGAAGCCACGCTGCAGCGGCAGGCCGTCGAAGTTGTCCGGCTTCGAGAGGTGCCACTTGCCGGCCATGTACGTGGAGTAGCCGGACTGCCCGAGAAGCTCGGCGACCGTGACAGCTTCGGGGCGCAGCGTGCGCTTCTCATCCAGCGCCAAGTGGTGGTAGACGCCCGTGAGCAGCGAGGCCCGGGTCGGCACGCACATGTTCGCCACGTGAAAACGGGTGAATCGCAGCCCGTCGTGGGCCAGCCGCTCGAGGTTCGGCGTCTCGATCTCCGAGCCGTAGGGCGAAAGGTCAGCGTAGCCGATGTCGTCGCCGACGATGAGAACGAGGTTGGTGCGGTGATCCGGCTGCTCCGGGGGACCTCCACAGGAGAGCCAGGCGAGGGCGGCGAGGACGAGGGCCGGAAGCCGAGTCTTCATGAGAGTCTCCACGGTATCGGAATCACGGCGTGGAGCCGTGCATCCTCTCTAGCTTATGAAACCGGGAGAAGCACGGGCAGAGGACGCGCCGAAGACTCACCCCGGGCGCGACCGGCCGCACGGCCCCCCTCAGGCAGGTTTCGCATCCACGATCTCGAATTCGAGAGCGCCGGCGCTGAGGCGCTCGCCTTTCTTCGCGCGGGCAGCCCGCACGTAACCCAGGGCGGCGATGGCGCCGAGTGCGGGCGAATAGACGGCCGAGGTAATGACGCCGACTTCCTTGTCTCCCGCGCTGAGCTTGGTCCCCGCTTCAGGAGGCCGGTCGCCCGCAGCCTGCAGCCGCACGAGTAGGCGGTTCACGTGGCCCCGGGAGCGGACGCGCTCGACGATCTCCTGTCCCGGATAGCAGCCCTTGTTGAAATGCACGGCGCGGAAGACCTGGGTCTCGTGCGGGATGTACTCTTCAGTAAGGTCCTCCCCGTAACGGGGCCGGCCGTTCTCGATGCGAACGACCCGCACATCTTCCCAGGCGGCTTTGATGGCTCCTGCCTCGGCGATCCGCTGCGCGAGGGCGTCCTTCCGCCCGGCGGGGGTGAAAATACGAAACCCCGGCTGGCCGGTGAGAGAAACGGCGGCGATGACGGAGCCGTCCCAGGCGGCGGTCTCGTGATCCCCTTCCGGGACGGGCGCGCCCGCGGCGGCGAGCGTCGAAGCGGCTTCTGGGCCCTCAACGGCCAGCGTGGCGAAGTCCGGAGTCGCGTCTTCGAGCGTCACGTCGTCGGCGATGATGTAGTTGTCGAGCACCGTGTAGAGTTTCTCGCGCGTCTCGGGTTCGGTGTCCAGCAGGAAATGGTCCGGGAAGCAAAACAGGTCCAGGTCGGCGAGAATCCTCCCCTGCGGGTTAAGCAGAAACGCATAACAGCCCTGGCCAGGCTGGAGCTCCTCGACGTGGTTGGTGAGCATCGCGTGAAGGAACCGGACGCGGTCCTCGCCGGTGGCTTTGATCTTCCCGCGGCCGCTCACGTCGATGAGCGCCGCTGTTTCCCGAAGCGCTTTGTAACCTTCCGTCATGACACCGATATCCAACGCAGCCAAGCGGCAATGAGTAAAACGGCGAGGCCGGAGACGGCGACGCCCGTCATCAGCCGCAGCTTCTTTGCTTCGTCGAAACCCGCCGAGCCCGCCATCAGCGACACCACAAAGATGTGCAGTGCGAGCAGCATCTTGACGCCGAACGCCAGTTGATAGCCCGGGGGGAACGAAGCCTTGGTCATCAGGTTGTAAATTCCCGAAATCAGAATAGCGGCCACCGCGAGCCGCGACCACACCCGGAACCGTGGTGCATAGCTGCGGGCGCAAAAACGTGCGTAGAAGGTGCCACCGAGCAGAATTACCACTCCGGCGATGTGCACCCAGCGGAAAAGAACGGCGAACCCGGCCTCCATGAAGTTGCCTCTTCACCATTCTACGGGCCGCGTGAGGAGTCCCGCCCGGCCGAAACCGCTGCGGCGGTTTGCCACCGGCGATGCGTTCGTGCTGCTATGGGCATAGATGATCCACGAAGTCCTGCCGGTGGGAATGCTGCAGTGCAACTGCTCGATCTATGGCGACGAGCAGACCAGGGAAGCCATCGTGGTCGATCCGGGCGACAACGTCGATACGATCCTGGCCGTACTTCGGCGCCACGGCCTTAAGGTGACCGCGATCGTCGTCACCCACGGGCACATCGACCACGTGGCTGGGGCGCAGGCGCTGCGGCGGGCCACCGGGGCGCCCGTCTACATGAACGCCGCGGACCAGGAGCAGCTCGATCAGCTCGACTGGCAGGCTTCTTGGCTGGGGATGCCAACGCCGGAGCGCGTGGAGGTGGACGGCGAACTCACAGACGGCCGCACGCTGACGGTGGGTCCTGTCGAGTTGACGGTCCTGCATACGCCGGGACACACGCAGGGCAGTTGTTGCCTGTGGATTCCGGCCGAGGAGAAACTGATCGCTGGCGACACGCTGTTCCGGGATTCGATCGGCCGCACAGACTTGCCGGGAGGCGACAGCCGCCGGATCCTGGCCTCGATCAAAGATAAGCTGCTGCATCTGCCGGAACAGACGCGGGTGTACCCGGGACACGGGGAAGAGACGACCATCGGGCGCGAGAAAGAGTACAACTATTTCCTGAAAGATCTCTGAAAGTGGCCTACCGGTCGTTGCCGGCGGGGGCGCCCCGCCGTTTCTCCAGCTCCGTGATCACGCTCGAGATCAGATCCTTAGCGTCCTCGATCCCCTTCAAGATCAACTGGATATCCATCGCCGGACGGTCCGGCTGGCGGGCGCTCCGGCAGTAGACGCCGTGCTGGCCGACGAGAACCAGGGCGTCGGTGAGCAGGTCCAACGCCACGGCAAGGCGGCCCCGCTCCACCCCCATCTGAAACTCATGACGTTCCAACGCCTCCGCATGGTCATCAAATACCGGCATTGCCCCTCCGCGTTCCCGCTTTTCCAACCCAGGCGGGACGAATCGAACAGTTATTGGATGATCTTGCGCTTCTTCAAGAAGCGAAAGATGTCACGGTAAAGGCGCTGCATCTGCTTGTCGTCGAAGCCGCCGTGGCGGCCCCCGCGGACGCTGATCAGCTCGGCGTCGGCCCCGGCCTCGCGCAACGCCCTGGTGAGGTTGACGCCGTGTTCGTAGGGAACCGTAGGGTCGGCGTCGCCGTGGATGGTGAGCACCGGAGGCACATTCTTGCGGACGTAGGTCATGGGTGAGACGCGCCGGGCAAGCTCCAGCCGGCCCGGCTGCTCCGGCAACCAGGTGACGGCGTACTTGCGCATGTTCGGCCCGGCGAGCTGGTCGGCAACATCGGTGATGCCGTACCAGTTGATGACCGCCGCGACGCGGGCCTCCGGTCCCAGGCGGGCGCCCTTCGGCGTGAGGCCGACCATCAACGCGAGGTGCCCGCCGGCCGAGGTTCCCGTGACGACGATGCGCTTCGGATCCACACGGTAACGTTTCGCGTTGTCCCGGAACCACTTGGCCGCGTTCAACACGTCGGTGACGGCCGCCGGCGCTGTGGCGCTCTTTGCGAGGCGATAATCCACGTTGCAGACGACGAAGCCTTTCTGGAGGTACGGCAGCGCGTGTTTTTTGATCATGCGCTCCTTGGCCCCGCCCACCCAACCGCCCCCGTGGATCACGATGACGCCGGGGCGTTTCCCGAGGGCGGCCTTGCCCGGCTGGTAGATGTCGAGAACGGTCTCGGGGTATTGGTCGTACGGAATGTTGGCTTCGATCAGAACCCAGCTCGGGAGTTGCGCCGCCGGCGGCTGGACCTCTTGCCCAAGCAAAGACGTGAAGCCCGCGAGGACGAGCAGTATGAGCTTCCCCATAAGCTCATTATGCCTTCTATACTTGATTCTAGTGCGCTTTCTGTTACTGATCCTTGCCGTTTTTCTGGCCGCGGCACAGGCCGCCGGGCCGGACGTAATCGTGAGCCATCGCGCTGAACGGGACTTTCCTCTGACCGCCGATCCGAATTCGCCTTACTGGAAAGACGTGCCGGGAGTCGTGGCCGAGAACAACGCCTACGACAAGCCGACCCCCGGGCACCGCACCGAGATCCGCTCTCAATGGACGGACCGCCACCTCTATTTCCTCTTCATTTGCCCTTACGAAGAACTCTATCTGAAACCGAACCCGGTGACTGACAAAGAGACGCCGGAGCTCTGGGAGTGGGACGTCGCCGAAGTCTTCATCGGAGCGGACTTCACCGATATCCGGCACTACCGCGAGTTTCAGGTCTCGCCCCAGGGCGAGTGGACCGACCTGGACATCCACAGCAACGACCTGAACTGGCCCCGGGACATGAAATGGAATTCCGGCTACAAAGTGAAGGCGCGGATCGATCGCCAGAAGAAAGTCTGGTATGGCGAGATGAAGATCCCCATCGCCAGCATCGACAGCCGGCCTCCCAAGGCGGGCAACGAGTTCCGGGTGAACTTCTACCGGCTGCAGGGGCCGCCGCCCGACCGCAAACAGGTGACTTGGCGGCCTACCTTCACCCGCACCCACCACACGCCGGAATCCTTCGGCCGCCTGGTGCTCGGAGAATGAGCCCGTGCTGCGCATCTCCCACGTGGGCCTCCGCGGTGTCGTCGGCCAGGGGCTGACCGCAGCCCACGTGCTCGATTTCGCCGCCGCCTTCGGCACGTTTCTTGAACCCGGCTGCCGCGTGGTGGTGGGCCGCGACCCCCGGGCCAGCGGCATCATGCTTCGCGAGGGCGTGCTGGCGGGACTGACGGCCTGCGGCCACGACGTCGTGGACCTGGGGGTGGTCTCGACCCCCGTGATCCAGCACTGCATCCGCAACCTGGGCGCCGGCGGCGGCATCTCGATCGGCGCCAGCCACAACACCGCCGACTGGAACGCGCTGAAGTTCTTCGGCCCCGAGGGGATCTACCTTTCGACCGCCGAAGCCAGCGAGCTGTTGGACATTTACCACCTGCGGCGGTTCGACTTCGCCCCTTGGGACCGGACAGGCAAGCTTCTCGAGGAACCGTGCGCCACCGAGGCGATCGAACTCTACGTCGCCGAACTCGGCGAGCATTACGATTTCGACATGCTGCGGCGGTTCCGCATTGTCGTGGATTGTTGCAACGGGACCTCGTCGATGATCCTGCGGCGGCTGCAGCAGCGCTACGGGTTGGATCTCGTGCTCATCAACGAGCGGACCGAGGGCCGCCGCTTCGCCCACGACCCGGCGACGAACCGCGAAACCGTCGCGCTCCAGCTAGCCCCGCTGGTAAAGCCGCTTGGCGCAGACGCGGGATTCCTCTTCGACGTCGATTCCGACCGGGTGGCCTTGGCGACGGAGACCGGCGAGGCGGTGAGCGAAGAGATGGTGCTGCCGCTGCTCGCCGATTATCTGCTGCCCCGGGGCGAGGGCAAACTCGTGATCACGAACCTTTCGACGACCGCGCTCGTGGAGGAAGTGGCCGCGCGTCACGGCGGCAACGTGATTCGTGTGCCGGTGGGGCGGCAGGCGGCGATCGACGCGCTCACGAGTTACCGGCCGGAACAGGTGGCGATCGCCGGCGAAGGCACCGGCGCGGTGATGATGCCCCAGTTCCGCTTCGTCTACGACGGCATCGCCGCCATGCTGGCGGTGCTGACGATGATGGCCGAACAGCGGCGCAGGCTCTCGGAGATCCTGGCCGGTTACCCGGTCTTCAAGATGCTGAAAGCGCAGTTGCCGCTGGTCTCGGCTCGCGTGCCGGAGCTGCTCACCGAGTTGCAGGAGCGTTACGGCTCAGGGCGGGTGAACACCATCGACGGGTTGCGGGTGGACTGGCCGGATCAGTGGTTCCACGTGCGGGTGAGCCAGACCGAGCCGGTGATCCGCGTGATCGCCGAGCGGCGCGGCGGGGAGCCGCGCGAGCTGTTCGAAGAGCTGGTGGAGGCGGTGAGGAGACTGGATTGAAAGTCCGCGAGCACAAGCTGAAGATCGGCGTCTCGGGCATTCGTGGCGAGGTGGGCGAGTTCCTGACGCCGGTGATGGCCTGCGCCTTCGCCCAGGCTTTCGGAACCTACGTGGGCCCCGGCCGCGTGGTGCTCGGCCGGGATACGCGGCCCCACGGGCCAATGCTGGAGCACGCAGTCGCTTGCGGGCTGCTGGCGTCGGGTTGCGACGTGGTGCGTGTGGGAGTGCAGCCGACGCCGACGATCCAGATCTACGTGGCCGCCCGGGGCGCGCGGGGCGGGCTGGCGATTACCGCGTCCCACAATCCACCCGAGTATAACGCCCTGAAGCTGTTCAACTCCCGGGGCCTTTTCTTCAACAGCTACGAGCGCAGCGAGCTGATCGACCTCTACCACCAGAGCAACTTCCACCACGCCGCCAACGACGCCATCGGCTGGGTGCATGCAGACTACGAGCGGCCCGCCGGCATCCACATCGAGCGCGTGCTGGCCCACGTGGCCAAGGACCGGATCCGCCGGGCCGGTTTCCGGGTGGCAGTGGATGCAGTCAACGGCGCCGGCAGCGAGATGACGGTGGAATTCTTGGGCCAGCACCTGGGCTGCGAAGTCGTGCCGGTGGCCGTGGATCCGGAGAAGCCCTTTCCCCGCGAAGCCGAGCCCCGGCCCGACACCCTCGGCGAATTGGCCTCGGCAGTGAAGAAGTTCGGTTGTCACGTCGGCTTCGCGCAGGATCCGGACGCCGACCGCCTCGCCGTGGTGGACGAAAACGGCCGGGTGCTGGATAACGACGACGTGCTGGCGCTCGTGGTGGATGCGGTGCTCGAGAAGCAGCCGGGCGATGTGGTGGTGAACCTGACCACCTCGGCGGTGATCGAGGACGTGGCACGGCGCTACGGTTGCCGGGTGCACCGGACGCCCGTCGGGGAAGCCAACGTGGTGGAGCGGCTGTTGGCCACGAAGGCGGTGATCGGCGGTGAGGGCTCCAACGGCGGCGTGATCTTTCCAGCGGTGCATCCTTGCCGCGACAGCTACACCGGCATGGCGTTCCTGCTGGACCGGATGGCGGCGACGGGCAAGACGGTCTCCGAGCTGGCCGCTGGCCTCCCACGCTATGTCCGAAGGCAGGCGAAAGTCGCCTTCGAGCACGGGCGCCTGGGCGGCGTGATGCAGGCGCTGGAAGAACGGTTTCACGGCGCCGAAGCCGATCGCCGCGATGGGTTGAAGCTGGTCTGGGAAGACCGGTGGGTCCACGTACGGGCTTCGAATACGGAGCCGGTGATGCGTGTCGCCGTGGAGGCCCGGTCCGCACCAGTAGCGGACCGGCTGTTCGCCGAAGTGCAGGGAATCTTGTCGCCGTGAGCGGCCGCCGGCGTTACTCCGCGGAGGGGGTGGCGTCCTCGCTACGGGCCTCACCCGGCGGCAGATAGAAATCCACGGTGCCTTTTTCTTGAAGCTTGAAGCGGCGGCGAATCTCGAGTTCCTGCTCCTCGCGGCTTTCTTTCAGGCGCTGGATGCGCTGCTTGCGCAGCTCGTTCTGGCGCCGCAGGATCTCGTTTTCCATTTCGAGGCGCCGGATCTGCTCGCGTTTCTCGAGCAACGCCCGCAGGCCGTTGGGACCAGTCATCTGGAGAAACGCGTACACGCAAATCATCGTGACGAGGACAGCGAGTCCGAGATTCTTCCAAAGCGCCGACATAGAGCCCAACATTTCTTTATAAGCTTGTTTAGGCTCCAGGTCTACTGGAAAGGCGAAGAAGTGGTAAGAAAATTTCATGGGCAGGTGACTGGATGACGGACAAGATCGTGGTGTTGAGTACGTGCAGCTCCGAAGAGGAAGCGCGCAAGATCGCCCGGAGCTTGGTTGAGAAACGGGTGGCGGCCTGCGTCCAAGTGGCGCCCGGGGTCCGGAGCGTCTATCGGTGGAAGGGGGAGATCGAGGAAGAGGGGGAGGTGCTGCTGGTGATCAAGTCACGGCGGGACCTGTTCCGGCGGCTCGAGGCTGAGTTGCGCAAGTTGCACTCCTACGAAGTGCCGGAGATCGTGGCCCTGACAGTAGTGGACGGCTCGCCCGACTATCTGGGATGGCTGGACCGGGAGCTCGCCGATTGACGAAGCCTCAGCGCAACGGCAACAGCCAGGCGAACAGGGCGGTGGTCAGGAACCCGGCAACGCCGTTGACGGCCAGCAGGGGCGTCCAAGTCTTCAGGGCTTCGATTTCCGTGAGTCCCGACATCTGCTTGTAGACCCAGAATCCGGAATCGTTCATCCACGAGCCCACTAGCGAACCCGAGCCGATAGCGCAGGCTACATAGACCGTATGATACGAGGGCCCCGCCGTGAGCACGATGGGGGCCATGATTGTCGAGACCGTGATCATCGCCACCGTTCCGGAGCCTTGCGCGATCTTGATCAGCACGGCTAGCAGGAAGCTAAGCAGCAATAAGGGAATGTTGTAGCTGCCGGCCATCTCGCCGAGGGCCTTGCCGACTCCAGCCTCCACCAACATGCCTCCGAACGAGCCGCCAGCGGCCGTGATCAGGATGATCAGCCCGCCGTTGGCCAGCGCCGCTTCCACCGGCTTCGCCATCTCGGCGAGCGACATGCGGCGGCTGGTGGCAAGCAGGTGCAAGGCGATGGCGGCCGAGACCAACAGAGCGAAGTTCGGATCCCCGAGAAAGCCCGTGTAGACCGCCAGCGGGCTGGACTTGTCGATGGCGTTGACCACGGTGTTGGACGTGATCAACAGCACCGGCAGCAGGATCGGGGTCAGCGAGTGCCAGAAGCCGGGCAACTCGCTCTCCTCCCGGGCCGCCAGCTCCTCGAGCTCCTCGACGGACATGCCGGGCGTCTCGCGGAACGGGACCTCATAGTTGCGGTCGCGCCAAATGGAGAATATCCAGCCGACGAAGGAAGCCGGAATGGCGACGAGCGCGCCGACGAGAATCATCACCCCAAGGTCGATCTTCAGCTCAGCGGCCATAGCCAAAGGGCCCGGCGTGGGCGGTACCAGGCTGTGGGTCACGGTGGCCCCGCAGCAGATCGACATCAGGAAGAGCAAATAGTGCCGACCGGTGCGAATCCGCATGGCGCGGGCCAGTGGGACCAGCAGGTAGAAGACCGTGTCGAAGAAGACGGGGATCGACAGCACATAACCGCTGGTGACAAGCGACAGCGAGGACCGCTTCTCGCCCAGCACCCGTACGAAGACACGGACAATCTTGTCCGCCGCGCCGCTCTCCATCAGGCACTGCCCGATCAAGGCCGCCAGCGCGATCACGATGCCGATCTTGCCGCAGAGCGTCCCGAACAGGCTCGCCACTTTTGGCATGATCTCGCCGAAAGGAACCTGCGGCGACAGCACCCCGACGACGATGGCCGCCACGATCAAGGCGATGAAGGCGTTGATCTTCAGGCGAATGATCAAGAGGAAGACGACCGCGATCGCGGCGAGCAGCACGAGCACGGGGTGCATGGGTGAAATTGTATAAGATGCGCCGCGGCCCGTGGCCGTGGGCTGGATCGCTCGGAAATGAAGGCGCCGGATCGGCGACTCCCGGGGACCGGCCGCCGCCGCCTGCTAGGGTGGAAGAGGAATGCGCTCGATCGGCCTCGCAGAATTGGTGGTAATCGCCGGCATCCTCGCTTTGCTCTTCGGCGGGCGCCGGATCAGCGGCTTGATGGGGGTGCTGGGGCAAAAGCTACGGGAAATCTACGACCAGGCAAAGTGGGTCTACGAGTCCCTGGGCGGCAGTGACGAAGAGGCGTTGAAAGCGGAAGTCCGCGTCGGCGAGAGGCTGGCCGGGCGGATGCGGGAGACTTATCCGTCAGACGCCGACGGGGTCTCGCAGGAGCGGGTGCGGCGGGTGGGAGCGAAACTGGCCGAACACGTCGAGAAACGCACCTTCCAGTTCGAGGTCGTCTCCGCCCCCTTCGCCAACGCTTTCGCCTTGCCCGGAGGCTACGTGTTCGTGACCCGGCCGTTGCTGGACGCCTGCGGAGACGACGACGGCATGCTGGCCTTCTACCTCGGCCACGAAATGGGGCACATCCGGCTGCGCCACGCCGCCGAGCGGTACGCGGCCGAGGCGGTTTTGAAGACCGTGGCGGTCCGGGCGGCCTTCGTTGCCGAGCTGCTCTCGAAAGGCTATTCCCGGGAGCAGGAGCGCGAAGCGGACCTCGAAGGGCTGCGCCTTCTGCGGGAAGCCGGCTACAATCCCCGGGCCGCCGTCCGGGCGATGCGGGCGATCGAACAGGCCGGCGAAGCGGGCGGCTGGCGCGAGTATCTCTCCACGCATCCTCCGGTGAGCGACCGGGCGGCAATGCTCGAACGCGAGGCCGCCAAGGGGTAAACCGGCCTCCCGTGCGGCGCGCGCGTTACGATGAGAACTTGGCCCCGTGAGTTGTCGGCGGGCGCCCGGAGAGGAGTCTCGCAATGAAAGCACTGGTGAAAGCGAAAGCCGAACCCGGGCTGTGGCTCGAAGACGTGCCGGAGCCGGAAGTCGGCATCAACGACGTGAAGATCCGCGTCTTGCGGACCTCGATTTGCGGCACAGACCTGCACATCTGGAAGTGGGACGAGTGGGCGCAGAAGACGATCCCCGTGCCGATGGTGGTGGGCCACGAATTCGTGGGCGAGATCGTCGAGGTCGGCTCGAACGTGGCCGATTTCAAACCCGGCTACATTGTCAGCGGCGAAGGCCACCTGGTCTGTGGCCGCTGCCGGAATTGCCTGGCGGGCCGACGCCACCTGTGCGCTTACACCCGGGGCATCGGAGTGAACCGCACCGGAGCGTTCGCCGAATACATCGTGCTGCCGATGACCAACATCTGGCACCACGACCCCTCGATCGATCTCGACATCGCCAGCATCTTCGATCCCTTCGGCAATGCGGTCCACACGGCCTTGTCGTTCCCGGTGCTGGGCGAGGACGTGCTGATCACCGGCGCCGGGCC
>CAYWXL010000066.1:0-23529 GCA_964461995.1 uncultured Solibacteraceae bacterium | reverse complement strand
GCAACGTGTGGCGCCCGCCGGAGGGCGTATTCGCGATCGGCAACGACATCTTCGTGGTGGATACGCCGGCCAACCGGATTGTGCGCTATCCGCCGTTCGAAGACTGGCCGGACGAGACTGAAGATGCGCCCTCGCCGGCGGCGGTGGACGTCATCGGTCAGGACTCGCTGCAGTCGGACACGATCCCGGCCCACCGGGGACGGGTCGAGCCGGGAGCGGACACGCTTTTCGAGCCGGTCGGCGTCGCTGTGGCGCCGGACAACACGGTCTGGGTGGCCGATTCGCTGAACCACCGGGTCTTGAAGTTCCCGAACCTGACCGCCGTGGCGGGGCCCCAGGCGGCGGCCGAAAAGGTGCTCGGCCAGCCCGGTTTCGCCAACCGGACGGTGAACCGCATCGAGGGCAAGGAGTTTTTCTTCGTCGGAAGCATTCCCGGCGGGGCAATCGCGGGCGCTGGAATCGCGGTGGACTGGCAATCGGATCCGCCGCACCTCTACGTGGCCGATCCTTTGAACAACCGGGTGCTGGCGTTCCGGGACGTCCGCAAGATCCGGAACGGCGTGGCGGCGGACCTGGTGCTGGGCCAGCCGGGCAAGTACCGGTCACTCGTCAACTATCCGAACAACGACGCGACCCGGCCCACCCGCACCGGGCTGTTTCTTCCGGTCGGAGTGGCGGTGGACAAGCAGGGCAACGTCTATGTGGCCGACTCGGGCAACGGGCGGGTGCTGCGGTTCCCCAAGCCTTTCGACCAGCCGCCGGGATTGCAGGAAGCGGATCTGGTGCTTGGTCAGCCCGACTTCACCACCCGGGTGACCGACGCGACTTCCCGCACGATGGCCGGCCCCTGGGGGCTGCACTTCACTGTGGAAGGGGCGCTGCTCGTCTCCGACCCGAGCCACAACCGGGTGCTCGAGTTCGTGCCGCCGTTCACCAACGGCATGGCGGCAAGTCGGGTGTTCGGGCAGCCGGACTTCAACAGCACCGCTCCAGGCAATGCTCTGAACCGGATGAACAGCCCTCGCGGCATATCGGCGGACACGAGCAACCGGCTTTACGTGGCCGACTCCAACAACAATCGCATTCTCGTTTTCGGCGACATCCGGCAGGCGCCGGCGGATCCCCAGGCGGTGGTGCAGCTCGTCGCCGCGGCGAAGGGGCAGCTCAAGCAGCCGTTCGATGTATACGTCTCGCCGGTGACCGGCAAGGCGTGGGTGGCGAACACCAACGGGGGCCAGGTGCTGCGTTACAAGCAGTTCGACCAGCTACTGCTAGGCGGCACGACCCCCGAATTCGGTTTCACGACCGGTAGCCCGCTGGCGCTGCTCGAGACGCCCTTCGGCAACCTGTTGCTAGCCGACTCGCTGAACCGCATCGTCGGCCACTTCCGCACCCTCGTCGCCACCAACGGGGCCAACTTCCTGACGCGCGTTGCGCCGGGGATGATCACCTCGCTGTTCTTCCCGGAGACGCCGGATATCCCGCTGACGGCTGCCCAGAGCGTGCCGCTGCCGACGGTGCTCGCCGACGTCTCCGTCTTGCTGACTTGGGAAGGGAAAACGGTGGCAGCGCCCCTTTACTTCGTCTCAGCGACTCAGATCAATTTCCAGATGCCCAATAGCGCTCCCTCTAGCGGGACGGTCGAGATCACGATCGTCCGGCCCTCGACCGGGCAAATCGTGGCGTCCAGCGTGGTGGCCATGGACATCGCTTCGCCGGGGCTTTTCACTCGTCCGCCCACGGGCACTGGACAGATTGCGGCGCTGAACCAGGACAACTCGATCAACTCGGCCGAGAATCCGGCGCGAAAGGGCGAGATCGTGCAGATGTTCGCCACGGGCCAGGGCTTCATCCCGGACGCCCCGCCCGACGGCGAGCCGGCGCCGACGGACCGGCTGATTCACACGCCGGTGAAACCGCGGGTCTTTTTCAACTCCAGCCAGCCGCTGCCGGATTCCGACGTCCAGTTCTCGGGCCTGGCCCCACGGCTGGTGGGCGTCTGGCAGATCAACGTGAAGGTGCCCGAGCACGCGATCTCCGGAGACAACTTCGTGGTGGTCTTCCTCCATGACCGGCCCAGCGGGGATCCTTCGCGGCCGGGCGCCATCGTGACGACCATCGCGGTCAAATGAGAATCGACCGGCCGGAGCGTCCACGGCGCTGACGTGCCTGGATTGCGTTTGCATCTTGATTTTCGCCGCCTTCGGGGGTACGCTTCCTTCAGCACACCCTAGGAGGGCCGCAATGAACGTCAAGCGCTACATCCTTGCAGCTATCGCTGTGTTCCTGGTTTCCCAAGCGCTGGAGTACCTGATCCACGGCGTGATTCTCATGTCCACCTACGAGTCGCTCGAAGAACTTTGGCGGCCGGACATGGAGTCGAAGATGTGGATCTATCCGGTGATCGGCGCCATCTGGTCGCTGCTGTTTACCTACATATTTATAAAAGGGCGCGAAGGCCGCGGGCTGATGGAGGGCGTCCGTTTCGGCGTCGTAATCGGCCTGTTCGTTGGCATTCCAATGGCCTACGGCACGTACGCGATGATCGATATCCCGTACTCGCTAGCCCTGCAATGGTGGATCTATACGCTAATCGAGTGCGTCATTCTCGGAGTGATCGCGGCGCTGGTCTATAAACCGCTGCCCGGCCCCGCCTCGGAGACGGCGGCTAGCGGATGAACACGATGACCTCGTTGGCTTCCACGCCGGCGACCTTCATCCGCAGCGGCTGCGGACCCGAAGCGACGCCCGGGGGCACTTGGACGTTTACCTGGTAGAGGCCGACGAAACCCGGCGCCAGGCCGCTGAACGGGATCTCCGAGACGGGGATCCCGCCAATGGTGACCTCGGGGTCGTTGACGGTCCTCCGCAGCGGGGAGCCGCCCCCAGCCGGCTCAACCGGGCCGAGACCCGTGCAGTAGATCTCTAGGTAATCGCCCGGAGCCGCAGGCTGTTGGGAAGTCAGGCGGCCGGTTCCGGCTAGCAGGACGGCGCCTTCGCCCGTCGCAGGCATCGAGAAAATGCCCGGGGCGACGGAGACGACCTCCACCGCCAGGGGCGCAGTCCGCCCCACAGGCGTGACCACGGCAAGGGAGGCCGTCCCGGCCTGGGTCAGCGGCGGCACGTAAAAGTTGATCTGCCGGTCGCTGACGTAAACCAAAGGAACGGGGAGGCCGTTCAGCAACACCTGGACGCCTTCCAGTTCTTCCGGCAAGGGAGCGCTCCGGGCTTGGGCTTCCGCGCCGGCAGCGAGATTCACACCGAACACGGTGGCCAAGGCGCCGGCGGCGATCGGGGCGCGGAAACTGGCTGCATTGACCACTCCCTCAGCGGGAAAAGCCGGCTCCCCGGTGGTGGTGACGAGCAGCGGAGGCACATCCGGCGCGCCGGCTATCCGCAACGACAAGGTTCCCCCGGGGGAGGCAGGCGGGGTCCACCGGAATTCCGCCTTGCCAGCAGTGTCGGTGAGCGCCTCGACCGGGGTGACGGTTCCTTCAGCGGAGGGTTCGGCGACGATCCTGATGCCGGCGTAGGGGACGTTGTTGGCGTCGAGAACTTGGACGACGACCGGGTCCGGCAGCGGCTGTCCGCCCGGATTGACCTGCCGGTCTCCGGACACGGCCTCGAGCCGGAGGCCGGCCGGACCGTCGAGCACTTCTACTCTAGCCTCGGGCTCCTCGAACTCGTCGCCGGGGATGCGGGCGGTGATGGTATCGACGCCCTCCCGCAGTCCGCGGAGAACGAACTCCGCTGAGGTGGAACCGGCGGGAATGGTCACCGAGGCGGGCAGGCCGACTCCGCCGGACGCGGAGGACAGAAGCACTTCGAGATCCGCCGCCGCGGGATCTTCGATCCAAACTTTCGCGGGCGCCTCGGCCCCAAGCAGCACGCCCGTGGCCGGAAACGCCGAAAGGTGGAGCGCGCGGCGGACGCTGGTGATCGCCTCCGCGCGCCCGCCGGTAGCGGCTCGGTAGAACTTCTCGAACTCCAAGCGGAACCGGTTCAGTTTGTCGATGTCGGCCTGGGACGGCTCTACCCCGGCGGCGTGAATCAAGACGAAAGCGATACGAAAGCGCCGCTGGGCGACGCTATAGTCCGGTATCCTCCGCCCCTCGGCGGCAATGATCTCGTCGATGCGAATGTCCCTACGATCGCCATCGAAGTTGACGCCCACTTCAGGGATCCGGTTGAACTGCACGATGGTGGAGTTCTCGACCAAGAACGTGTCCGGCACCTCCCACGGCGGGCGAAGCCCCATCAGGTACTGATCGAGGGGCGAGAACCCCTCGACGGCGCCGGTGGTGACGAACCGGTGGTTGCCGGACAAGTCCGGCGGACACGACTGCCGCTCGCGGTCGCAGATGCGGTTGCCCTCGAGCAGGGAGGCTTCCGAATTGAAGACAAAGTTCCAGTGCGCCCGGTCGCGCTTCAGCATCGGCCGCGCCTCCGGGTCGAACGGGTCACGGACGCTGACGAAGGCCAGGAAGAGGTGGCCGGTCTCGTGGCCGAGGACGGTGAGCGTGGTGTCGCCGGAGGTAAAGCGCTGGGGGAGGCGGGCGTAAGGGTTGTCCGGGTACTGGCTGAGCGGACCAAAGTTCATCACCGCTTGCAGGCGGCGCGGCGAGCCGAAAGCGGCGCCGTGATCCACCACGTCGTCGCCGATGCCCTGCCGCCGGTTCCTCACGGTGATTTCGAAAGCCACGGTGCCCAGATCCGCGTCGATTCCCAGGTTGTTGAAGAACGCCAGGTAGTCGTAGGCGTCGTCGTTCTCCTCGAAGAACTTCTGCGAGGCTCGGACAATGTCCACCTCCTCGCGGCGGGTGAAACGCTCGGCCACCGTGCCTTCGAACTCCTCATCCGAGCCTTGCGAGAACGAGACCACCCGCGTCGGCCCCGCCACACCGCCCGGCGCGATCCCGACGACGGCGCTCACCGTGGTGATGCCGTTGTAGGCGAACTCGATCCGGCCGTCCGGGTAGAGCCGGAGCTGGAAAGTCTGGAGCTTGCCTGTGCCCACGGTGGCGAACTCGGGAACCTGCACCCAGGAAATGACGACCCGAGCCGGTTCGGAAACGAAATGGATCCCGTCGGAGGACTGCGACGGATCGAGATCCCGGAAAAGCGGAGCTACCCGCGGGGGACCGGAAACGAGACGGTCGAGGGATCTTGGCGTGGAGGCGGCGTCGGGGGCCCCGAACGTCACGTTGCCGTCGGAGTGGACAAACACGGACGTGTAGGCCTGACCGAAGAAAGGAAAAGTAAAGGGGAGCCGGACCTCCCGGGCGTCGTCATCGCCGAGATCCAGAAGTTCCCCGCCGGCCGCCGCAGCTTCATCGTAGCCCCCTTCGCTGACCGCGAACTGGTATCTGCGGGCCTGCGCCGCGGATGGGACGAAACGAACGGTCAGCCCGTCCAAGTCGAAGTCGTTGCGGCGGCTGACCACCCCATCGGCGTCCTCCATAAGGACGATGCCCTCGACGACGCGCGTGGCGCGCCGTTTCTCGCCAGCGCCCGCCGACAACAGCCCGATGCCGCCCCCCCGGCCGGCGCGTTGGGCCACGGCCCGCCGATGCAAATGGATTTCTTCTTGGAGGCGATCCCGATGACTGCCGCAAAGGATGGTGATCTCGCGGGCTAGGCCGGGCTGAACAGCCAGGGCGGCAAGCAATACGCAAATGAATGCCCGGCGCAACGTTCGAGAAGGATTCATGAGTGAAAATCAGACACCTTTCTTCTTAGAATATCCGTGTAGGCGGCATGGCCGGTGCGCCCCCGCCGTCAGCGCAATCGACACCGCCCTGATGCGGGCCGCCGGGAGACGGGCGCCCCCTCGCCATCGACGCGGAAAGGAACGAGTTCATTATGCCCTTTTGCACAAACTGCGGAAGCGAGATCGCGGACGCCGCGCGATTCTGCGCGAACTGCGGGAACCCAGTGGGAGCGCCGGCGGCCGCACCGGCAGCCACCGCCGCGCCTCCGGAACCGCTCGAATACGAGATTCACGGCGACAACCTCCAGGTGGCGCGGATCCGGCTGAAGCCCGGCCAAGAGGTCTATGCCGAAGCCGGCAAGATGGTTTACAAATCGGCCAGTGTGCAGTGGGAGACGCGGATGGCCGGTTCCACGCTCGGCGAAAAGCTCTGGGGGGCGCTCAAACGAAAGCTCTCCGGCGAGTCGCTTTTCATGACCTATTTCCGCGCCATGGCTCCCGGAGAAGTCGGGTTCGCCGGCGATTATCCGGGCCGCATCCAGACGTTCGATCTCGCCGCCGGCCAAAGTATCCTCGTGCAGCGCGACAGCTTCTTGTGCGCGCAGACCACCGTCCAGATCAACGTGGCGCTGGTGAAGAAGATCGGCGCCGGGCTGTTCGGCGGCGAGGGGTTCATTCTGCAAAAGCTCACCGGGCCGGGCTTGGTGTTCATCCACGGCGGCGGCGACTTCATCGAGTTTCAGCTCCAAGCGGGAGAATCGCTACAGGTGGACACAGGCTGTGTGGTCGGCTTCGATGAGAGCGTGCAGTACGACATCCAACTGGCCGGGGGGATCAAGACGGCGATCTTCGGCGGCGAGGGCTTGTTCCTGACCACGCTCACCGGCCCCGGCAGGGTGATCGTCCAAAGCATGACCCTCGAAAAGCTGCGGCGCGAACTGAGTCCCGGCCGATCCGGCGGCGACGAGCGCGGCCCGCTCGAGTCGCTGGGCGGATTCCTCACGAGCGAAGACTAAGACGTTCGCCTTAGTACCGTCCTGAAGGTGGCTAGAAAGAGCCGCTAGGTCATTCTCGCTTCTTGTACTAATCCTGTCCACTCATCTAGTCGATCTGTTAGGGGAGACATTGCGTAGAAACTTTGTTGCAAGACGAAACCTGGGCCGGGGCTGCCGACGGCGATCCGGGACCAAGAGCTTCTGGCGCACTGCCAACGGCGACGCGTTGACACGGCCGTTCCCCTCCTCGAGAGCCGGGGAGAGGCGAGAGCGGGGTCGGAGGCGCTGGCCTGGATCGTCTGCAATCGAGCGGCGTCGTCTTCCCCGCGCCGGGACAGGGACACCGAGCGCCCGTGGCTGGAGCGCAAGTGGCTCTCTTTCAACTTCATGTGGGTGTAACAGAGAATGACAGGGCCGTCGGAAAATGAATCCCGGTCTGTATTGCAACCGGGCCCCGCGAAACCGGAAGATGCGATTCGGAAGCTCGGCGAGCAGTTCCTCGCGAGCCTGAATCACGACATTCGCACGCCGCTGAGCGGCATTCTGGGCATGATCGACCTGCTGCTCGAAACGGAACTCACGGACGAGCAGAGGGAGTTCGTGAACACGGCGAGGCTCTGCGCCGACCAGTTGCTGGAGATGTTGAACTCGGCGCTGGAGTACGCGGCGCTGTCGGCGGGCGGCGTTGAACTCGAGAACGCGGAGTTCCACCTTCGTCAGGCGCTTGAGGAGCTGGTTCGCGAATTCGAACCAAAGGCCGCAGCGAAAAGGCTCGAGCTCTCAACAGAATACGCAGACGGTTTGCCGGAATTCGTCATCGGTGATGAATTGCGTTTGCGTCAGGCGATCGCCCCTCTGCTGGCGAACGCCGTAAAGTTCACCTCGAAAGGCCGGGTCAGGCTCACCGTCACAACCGTGGAGGCGCCCGTGGACGGCCGGGTGAAAGTAGCCATCGGAGTGCATGACACCGGCCCCGGAATACCACGGGAACACCTGGACACCATCTTCGAATCGTTCCGGCAACTGGAGGGCGGCTTGTCCCGCTCGCATCCCGGGCTAGGTCTCGGGCTCGCACTGGCGCAAAAACTGGCGACGAAGCTCGGGGCGGAACTCCAGGTCGAGAGCCGCCCGGGAAAGGGGAGCACATTTGTGCTTACCGTACCGCTGGGCTTGCCAGCCGAAACGGCGGCCCAGGGCGAGGCGCAAGCGATCTCCGAAGACGGCCGGCCGCGGATCCTGTTCGTGGACGACAACGAAGTCGCCCGGCGGGTGGTGGCACACATTCTCCAACGGGCCGGCTACGCCGTGGATTGCGCGGTGGGCGGCCGAGAGGGAATCGAGGCCGCCGCAGAGAAGAAATACCACCTGGTCCTCATGGATTTGCAGATGCCCGACATCAACGGCCTCGAAGCCGCGCGGGCCATCCGCAAACTGCCCGGCTACGAGTCCGTGCCCATCGTCGCTCTTACCGCCAACTACTCGGACGAATTCGTCCGCCAGTGCAGCGACGCCGGATTCCAGGGCTTCCTCTCGAAACCGATCCAGCGGGAAGAACTCGTCGAGGCGGTGGCACGGTATCTGGACCGCCTTTGACCCGGCGTCCGAACCCTCACGGCGCCCCGCGCGGCCGAACCAATATCGTGCGGCCTGGCGGCGCGCCTAAGCTACAATAAAAGTGCGCCCCCACTTATGCTGGATTCAATCCTGGCGAAGATTTTCGGCACGAAGAACGAGCGCGAGCTCAAGGCGATGCAGCCGATCGTGGCTGCGATCAACGATCTCGAGCCGAAAATCCAAAAGCTCTCTGACGCCGAGCTGGCGGCGAAGACGCAAGAGTTCAAGCAACGCCTGGAACAAGGTGCATCGCTGGATGACCTCTTGATCGAGGCTTTCGCGGTCGTGCGCGAAGTCGGCCGCCGCGTGCTCGGCATGCGCCATTACGACGTCCAGCTCATCGGCGGCATCGTCTTGCACCGCGGCAAGATCGCCGAAATGAAGACCGGCGAAGGAAAAACGCTGGTGGCGACCTTGCCCGTGTACTTGAACGCGCTCCTCGGCCGTGGTGTGCACGTGGTGACGGTGAACGACTACCTGGCCCGCCGCGACGCCGAGTGGATGGGCAAGATTTACAAATTCCTCGGCTTGAGCGTGGGGGTGATCGTCCACGACCTGAGCGACGCCGAGCGGAAGCAGGCTTACGCCGCCGACGTCACCTACGGCACCAACAACGAGTTCGGCTTCGACTACCTGCGCGACAACATGAAGTTCCGGCTGGAGGACTGCGTCCAGCGGGACTTCTACTACGCGATCGTGGACGAGGTGGACTCGATCCTGATCGACGAGGCCCGCACGCCGCTGATCATCTCGGGCCCGAGCGAGGAGTCCACCGACAAGTACTACCGGATCAACGCCATCATCCCGAAGCTCGTCCGCGGCGAGGAGATCGAGGGCAAGGAGCCGGGCGAGAAGTATTACACCGGCGACTACACGGTGGACGAGAAGCACCGCTCGGTGGCGCTGACCGAGGAAGGGACGCTGAAGGTCGAAAAATTGCTGAACCGGCCGGGGCTGTTCGAGGGCGGTGATTGGGAGTCGATGGTGATCCGCCATCACGTCGAGCAGGCGCTGAAGGCCCACGTGCTCTTCCAGCGGGACCGGGACTACATCGTCAAGGACGGCAAGGTGATCATCGTCGATGAGTT
Organism: uncultured Solibacteraceae bacterium; assembly: GCA_964461995.1. GTDB lineage: Bacteria > Acidobacteriota > Terriglobia > Bryobacterales > Bryobacteraceae > JALSRK01. Next base: position 14,122 of record CAYWXL010000066.1, on the reverse strand, counting down.
CACTGGCCGTCTGATGCCCGGACGCCGCTGGAGCGACGGTCTGCACCAGGCCATCGAGGCGAAAGAGGGCGTCAAGATCGAGCGTGAGAACCAGACGCTGGCCACGATCACCTTCCAGAACTACTTCCGGATGTACGAAAAGCTCGCCGGCATGACGGGCACGGCGATGACCGAGGCGGCCGAGTTTTCCAAGACCTACAACTTGGACGTGGTCGAGATCCCGACCAACCGGCCGCTGATCCGCACCGAGTATCCGGACGTCGTCTACCGCACCGAAGAAGAGAAGTGGCGCAACGTCGCCAAGGAGATCAAGAAGTACCACGAGATGGGCCGCCCGGTGCTGGTGGGCACCGTCTCGGTGGAAAAGTCCGAGAAGCTCTCGAAGATCCTCAAGCGCATGGGGATCAAGCACGAGGTCTTGAACGCCAAGAACCACGCACGGGAGGCGTTCATTGTGGCCCAGGCGGGCCGCAAGGGCGCGGTAACGGTCTCGACGAACATGGCCGGCCGCGGCACCGACATTCTGCTCGGCGGCAACCCGGAGTATCTGGCGAAGGAAAAGCTCCGGAAGATGGGGAAGGACCCGGACAAGGTCAGTAAAGAGGAGTGGGATGAGGTCTTTCTCCCCATCAAGGAGCAGACCGACAAAGAGCACGAAGAGGTCGTGAAGCTCGGCGGCCTGCACATCATCGGTACCGAGCGCCACGAGTCGCGGCGCATCGACAACCAGCTCCGTGGGCGCGCCGGGCGCCAGGGCGACCCTGGGAGTTCGCGGTTCTTCCTGTCACTTCAGGACGATTTGCTGCGGATCTTCGGGGGCGAGCGGATCCAGAACCTGATGCTGCGGCTGGGCATGGAAGAAGACGTGCCCATCGAGTCGAAGCTCATCAGCCGTCGTATCGCCAAGGCGCAGGAAGCGGTGGAAGCGCAGAACTTCGCGATGCGCAAACACCTGCTTGAATACGACGATGTGATGAACAAGCAGCGCCAGTACGTCTACGCCAAGCGGCGCGAGCTGCTCGAAGGCAAGGACATGCGCGAGACGGTGCTGGCCTGGACGCGCGCCATCGTCGAGTCGCTGGTCGATCTGCGGTGCCCGGATAGCGCCAAGCCCTACGAGTGGGACCTCGCCGGCTTACAGACGGACGTGCTCACCCAGTTCGGCCTGAAGATCACGCCGGCCGAGTTCGCCGACATGACCCGGGACGAGCTCGAGGAGACGCTCTACCAGCGCCTCGTCGAGAAGTACGAAGAGAAGGAGAAGCGCATCCCGCCCGAGGTGCTGCGCGAGACCGAGCGGATCGTGATGCTCAACGTCATCGACAGCCAGTGGAAGGACCACCTGCTGTCGATGGACCACCTGAAGGAAGGCATCGGCCTGCGCGGTTACGGCCAGAAGGATCCGCTGATCGAGTACAAGAAGGAATCCTTCCAGCTCTTCAACGAGATGAAGGACCGGATCGTGGACGAGACGGTCCGGATCCTGTTCTTCCTGCAGCCCGCCGAACAGCGGGTTCCCACCATCACGCAGCCCGACTGGCCCAGTGAAGAAGACAGCGGCGGGGAACTTGTGGGCGCAATAACGCGTCAGCAAAGACAAGCCGCCGAATCCTCCGTCGTCGATTTCACGCGGAATATCCAGCGGAAGAAGCAGCGCGAACTCGACGAGCTGCAGTTGATCGGCGGCGAGGCCACCTCTTCACGCCGGCAGCCGGTGGTGAAAGGCAAGAAGGTGGGCCGGAACGATCCCTGCCCGTGCGGCAGCGGCAAGAAGTACAAGAAATGCTGCGGCAGATAGTTCTGTTGATATCCCTCGCGTGGCTGGTTCCGGCAGCCGCCTGGCCGGCCATCTGGCCGGAGGAGTTTTTCGGTTACAAGCGAGTCTCGGTGACCGCCGCCGCGCCTGACAATCCGGCGGTCTGGGAAGAATACGGCTTCGAGGAAGGCGAGACGGCGCGATACCGGCTCGACAACACGGAATTCACCGCCACAGCCTGGCGTTTCGCCGATTCCACCGGCGCTATGGCCGTCTTCGAGTGGAAACAGCCGCTGGACGCCCGCCCGTCCGAGCTGACAGAACTGGCGGTCGAGTGGGACAACGGCGCTTACTTCTCCCACGGCAACTACATTTTCCGGTTCGACGGCTACCGGCCGACCGAGGAACAGGTGGTGGGGATGCTGTTGGTTACGCCAATGCTCGAGCAGTCCCCGCTGCCAACCTGGGTGGGCTTCGTCCCGGCCGAGAACCGGATCCCGGGCTCGGAGCGGTTCATCGTGGGTCCGGTCGGACTGGAGGCGTTCGAACCCCGGGTTCCCCCGTCCGTCGCGGGGTTCCACTACGGCGTCGAGGCCCAATTCGTCGAGTACAATAGCCCTAAAGGCCATCTGAAATTAGGTGTTTTTTCCTACCCGACGCCCCACATCGCCCGCGAAAGGCTGGCGGAGTTCCGGATGCTGCCCGATGTGATCGTGAAGCGGACCGGACCGCTCGTGGCCGTGGTGTTCGGGCCGGCCGACAGCGATGAGGCCGAGAAGCTGCTGGCGCGGGTCAACTACCGCTATAACATCACCTGGGACGAGTTCAGCGTGCCGTACCAGCCGACGATCGTCGAGATCGTCCTGACGGCGTTCCTTTTCATCGGGGGGCTGCTGGTGGCGGCCTTGCTGCTCGGCGGAATTTTCGGGGGGTTGAAGTTCTGGCGTTGGCGGCGGCAAGAGGTGCCCGAAGACCCGATGATCATGCTCCACCTGGAGGATCGATAACCCTCTGTCTTTCTGCCCCCTTAGGGGCGGTCCCGACCGTCTCGGCAGGCTGTGGATACCGTTTTCAACAGGCTGTGGAAAAACCATGATCGATGTAAGTTGTTTCATTTGTTAAGGTTGGAGAGCCGCGCTTTCGCCGTCTTTTTCCCTTGACATCTGGGCCGCCACGCCATAAACTTCAAATCACCCACAGGTTTTGGCGGTTGCGTAAGCCGTCGAATCTGATTCTCCCAATGAACATCAACCCTGTGGACACAGGGGAGACGAGGAGTGCCCATCCGAGAGGATGGGCATTTCTCTTTGGGTGAGCCGGAGGGGTGGTTCCGGGCCTAAGGCCGCCAAGTAACGGGCGCCTGAGCTTCTTGCTGGTCCTCGGGCGGTCCGCTGCAACCGGAGGCGGTAAAGAGACCTCATGCAGCTAAGGCTGGCGCGTTTGTCCACAGTTTTTTCCACACGTAGCTTCGGAGCGCGCTCTGGCGGCAGCCGCGGGGGGAAGCGCCGCCGAAACAGCCACCGAACGCGCAGGGTCCAGGGGAAAAGACTACCGGAACGCCGGGGCGCGACCGCGGATCAAAGTTCCCAATCGTGTTTTGGATCCGCAAGGAATGTCAAACCGACCCCGGTCCCGTTGTCCACCGCCACGAGCCATCCTCCGGGAATGCGGGCGCGGAAAACGTGAAACCTGTTGGAAGGAACGTCTTCCCAAACCAGCCCGGCCGGTTTGTCCGTGGACCGCGACGGCGCAGGGCGCTCCGTTGCGGGCTTCGCCGCCGGCTTCGGAGTTTCGGCGAGTTCCCGACCGAGCGCGTCCCGCAAGACTTCTTCTTCGCACTGGTACAGCTCCCCGAGGTAGTGGAAGCGCGCCAGGCCGTCGAGCCACTCGAGGCCAGTGAGGACCGCACCGTAGGGGATGGTAACGGGGGGTTCCGGCAAGGGTAACTTACTGCGCGGGTTCAGTTTCCGCGCCTCGATCGTCTTGGCAAGTTCGTAAGTTGCCATCTCGGGTCTTCCTCCGTCGCCCGCAGGATTTGAACGTGCTGTCATGATAAATCGAAATGCGGCCGGCTGTCGCCGGTGCGGCTGTTCGCCAGGCCTGGCGATGAAACCGCTGCTGAACAGTCACATCAGTACGTAAAGATGCGCTTTTTTCGCTTCCGCCTCGCGTTTGTGGGGTTCGTCCTCCTCGCGCCGCAGCTCTCGGGCCAGGCGCCGGCCAAAGACGACGACGCTGCATTGCGGCGCGCGGGCGACATTGTCCACATTGCCCTGCCGGCGATCGCCGGCGGCGCGGCGGCGCTCCAAAAGGATTGGGGGGGATTGCGGCAGTTCGCGTTTTCCTTCGGGGCCACCGTGGGTACAGTGGAGATCCTCAAGCAGACATTCAACAAGAACCGCCCCGACTTGGAGAACAACCGCTCTTTCCCGTCGGGGCACACCGCCTTCTCGTTTTCCGGGGCCTCTTTCATCTGGCGGCGGTACGGCGCCAGGTTCGGCATTCCGGCGGTGGCTGCGGCCGGCTTCGTGGGGTTCACTCGCATCAAGGGCAAAAAGCACTTCGGCGACGACGTAGTGGCCGGGGCTGGAATCGCATTGATTTACAACTGGTTGCTCGTGAAGCCGCCGGACGGGAAGGTGCGGATCAAGCCGTCCACGTTGGCCGGCGGCGGATACGGGCTGACCATGGAAATAGACACGGCGCGGGACGGTGCGGCCCAACGATCAGCCCCGGATCTTGAACGGGAGCGCCCCTTCCGCATCAGCTTCGAATTCGGCGTGATGGACTCCCGGCGGCTGTACATGTCGGCGCCGCCCGGCGCGGGGACGTTCCTGAGCGTGGCGCCGTACGAACGCGCCGTTACGCCGACCGCCCGGTTCGAGGGCTCCTGGCGCTTCCGCGGCCCTCACGAGTTCGTCTTCGTCTTGGCGCCTTTCGAGGCCCGCGACTTCGGGGGCTTCCCGGAGCAGGAGTTCCGCTTCGGCGACACGGTCTTCGCCGCGGGCACGCAGACCGAAGGGCGTTTCCGGTTCAACGAGCTGCTGTTCCGCTACCGCTACCGGCTCGTGAACACCCGGCGCTTCGACTTCCGCGCCGGCGGCGGCCTGGCGGTGCGGGAGACGCTGGGAGCAGTCGCACAGGAAGCTACGAATTCCTTTGCCCAAGCGGCGGCGACCGAGGTCACGCCGCTGGCCCACGTACGCGTCCAGGTCAACTTTACGCGGCACATCGGAGCCCTAGCAGAGATCGACGGAGTATACCGTTCCGGAAAACAGTGGTCCGCCGGAGGGATGGCCGGCCTGCGGCTCAGTACGGGGGAAAAGTGGGATTTCCTGTTCGGCTATCGGCTGCTGACGCGCAAGCACGAAGCCGACAAGCTGTTCAATCACATCACCTTCGACTATTTCGGCTTCGGCGTCGGGTATGCCTTCTAAGCCGTATGGGCTCCGAACGCCGCCCGCTTTCGAGCCCCCCGTAGCCTATGACTTCCCAAAGGAAACCAGCGAGTCCCCGGGGAGCAGAACCGGCGTCCTGCCGCCGACGGCCGGCCTAAAATTCTTGCAAAGGACCAGAGTACAGGACATAAGAAGGATGCGGAAGTGCACCGCCCGGTTGTGTGAAGTTCTAACTAAATTTGGCGCTTAGAAGTACAGATAACCTTTTACGCACCAAGCCTCTCCCCTCGTGCGAGTTAGTCGATCGAACATGTTTAGCCGTTTTAAGGTATAAGTACCCGTCGGACCCGACTCACCGGGAGTTCCCGTCCTCCGTTCCCCGCTCGTGAAGTTGCTCTCCGCTCCCGCCAGCAACTCTATCATAACGGCGGCACGGTCTCCCAGCCGGATAGCGGCTTCGTCCGAGCATCTGGACAAAAACAAGGGAATTCAAGGGCCAAGAGCTGTCCGGCCATCGTGAAAGACCCTTTCCGCGGTTCCCGGCGCGTTCGCAGCCGCCGGCGAGCCTCGCCGGGGGCCGATCCATGACCAGTTTATTTGTTTGCATGTCCGGAAACTCCGCCTCCCGGACCCGGGAACGGCGATCGATGGATGCTTGACCCTTCGGCCGTGGCCGACAGATAGAGTTTGTTTCCGTAATACTGGACGAACACAAAGAAAACCTTGTAACCCCTCCGACCGCTGCCTACAATGATCAGGGTTAAGACACCGAGAAGCTAACCGCATCCACCGCACAGACGTAGCAGTGTTATTGCATGATCTGCTTCGCTTCGCGCGGGGATGGAGTGGAGGTAACTTATGATTCATGGTTCGTCAACCCGGGCCGGGCGCCTGCGCTCGGCCCGAGGGATCAGGATGTTTGTTATGGCCGGTCTGCTGCTGGTCCTGCTGTCGTGGACGGCCTCGGCTCAGACCGACCTCGGCTCGATAGTCGGCACGGTAACCGACGAAAGCGGGGCGGTCGTGGCCGGAGCAGAGGTCCAGCTCACCGAGATCGCCACCGGAGCCCAGCGGACGGCCACGACGAATGCCGAAGGCAACTACAATTTCGCCGGTTTGCCTTTCGGCCGGTACAAGGTCAAGGTTTCGGCCCCTGGATTCAAGGAGGTCCGGAGCACGGAAATCACCTTGACGACACAGCAGGTGGTTCGCTTTGATGCGGTACTCGAAGTGGGAGAGGTGACCGAGAGCATCGAGGTCTCGACGTCACCGCCGACGATCAACACAGAAAACGCCAAACTCACGTATTCGCTCCCCCGGGAAGACTTGCTCAACCTTCCCATGAACACACGGAGCACGCTCGCGTTCCTTTCACTGGACTCGGCTTACTATAGCGGACGCTCGGCCGGCGGCTTGCGTGGCAACCAGATGAACTACACCATCGACGGCGTGACTGCGAACGCGCCGGCGTGGGGCGGCGCCATGGGCAACCTGATCGAGGTGGCGCTGGAGTCGATCCAGGAAGTGAAAGTAATGAAGAGCAACAACGCGGCCGAGTACCCGCGTGTCGCGACGATGTACGTCACCACGCGCTCGGGCACCAACCAGCTTCACGGCAGCGCCGTCTACGATCACAACAACAATGCGTTCAACGCGCGCAACTTCTTTGCCCCGACCAAGCCGAAAGGCCCGCGCCGGCACGAGTTCGGCGGCAGCATCGGCGGCCCGGTCTACATTCCTAACGTTTACGATGGGCACAACAAGACCTTTTTCTACTTCACTTACGAAGCCCAGCGGGCGCCCGGCCAACGTTCCAACCGGGCCAACGTGCCGACACTGAAGATGCGCGCCGGCGACTTTTCAGCCCTGCTTCCCAAGACCGTCATCAAGGATCCAACGACAGGGCAGCCGTTCCCGGGAAACAGCATCCCGGCCTCCCGGATCAGCCCGGTGGCCAACAATATACAGAACTACCGCTCCTCGGCCACCAAGGATTTCCAGGAATTCATCCCCAAGCCCAATTTCGGCGATCCCGACCTGTTCTCCGCCAACTTCCGGTACTTGCGCTCAAGCGCTTGGGGCACGGACCGCTACGTCGCGCGGGTAGACCACCAGATGAGCAAAGACACACTCACGTTCCGTCTGGTGCTCCGGCAGGCGCCGACGGACCAGAAGTACGAAGATCGCATCCCCACGTTCCAGCGGCGCCAGCAGCGGAACAGCCGTAGCGCCTACATTTCTTGGACACACATCTTCAGTCCCACGCTGGTCAACGAATTCCGGGGTGGCTTCGGCCGCGATTACTCGAAACTGCGCGGCTACCACAAAGGCGCTGAGGTGCTGCGGGATTGGGGACTGCTCGGGGTCCGGATTGAGAACAAAGGACACCTGACCGGCCTGCCCCGGATCCAGTTCGTCAACTTCTCCCGCATTCGGGAGCGCGGGACGACCTTCTGGGTGAACAACAGTTGGGACATCATCGACAACGTCACCTGGACCAAAAGCAAGCACATCATCAAGGCAGGGATCCTGATCCGGCCCAACCAGCCGAACATCGACGAGAACCCGCAGACTGACTTCGGCGATTTTCGGTTCAACGGGTTCGCCAGTGGTTTCGACTACGCCGATTTCCTGCTGGGCATTCCGATCACCAGCTCGCGGTATGAGCGGGCCCAGCCCCGCTACAACCGGTACAAAGAGATCGGCGCTTTCATCCAGGATTCCTGGCGGATCACCCCCAAGCTGACTTTGAACATCGGCGTCCGGTACGAGTACTTCACCCCGGTGGTGGACAAGAACGACATGCGTTTCGCGTTCGATCCCAGCACGGGGAATCTGGTGCTGCCGAACCAGAAGATCATCGACACGCTCGTAAGCCCGCTCTTCCCCAAAGAGATCCCGCTGGTCACGGCGCAGAGCGTCGGCTTGCCGGAGCGTAGCCTGTATTTCGGGGACGCCAACAATATCGCTCCGCGGTTCGGCTTCGCCTACCGGCCCTTCAACGACAATCGGACGGTTGTTCGCGGCGGCTTCGGCATCTACTACAATCCGATGACCTGGCCGACGATGGACCGGTTCGCTGGCGGGCCGTTCGTCTCTGATGAGAGGTTCCTGAACGAGATCAACAACGGTACCCCCTTGTTCCAGTTCCCGGAGCCGTTCACCGAAAGAGGCACGATTCCGACCCAGAGCGTCGGCGCACTCGTGTGGCGGCCGAAGACGCCGAACGTCATGCAATGGAATCTGACCATCGAGCGGGAGATCGGCGCCTCGGTAGTGGCCAGTATCAGCTACCGCGGATTCCGCAGCAACCAGCTCCTGTTCCAGGGCGACATCAACAAGCCGTACCCGAGCGACGATCCCGCCAACCGGAGCTGGTTCCGCTATGAGAACTTCTACCGCGTCAACATGATGCAGAACGGCGGCATCCACAAGTCGCACGCCCTGGACGTCCGGCTGGAACGGCAATTCTCCCAAGGGCTCACGTTCCAAGCGGGCTGGACCTGGGCTAAGAACCTAACCGACGTCCCCGGCAGCTACGAAGGCGGGACCATCGAGAATCCGTACGACCGGCGCCGGGAGATGGCGGACCAATACGGAGTCAACCGCCACCGGTTCGTTGGCTCGTTCCTGTGGGAGCTCCCCTTTGGAGCCGGGAAACGCTTCGGCGCTGACCTGCCGGCCATCGTCCAATACACTCTGGGCAACTGGCAGTTCTCCGGGGCGGTTCTTTTCAGCACGGGCTTCTTCCTCAATCCCGGATTCAGCGGCGCCGATCCCTCGAACACCCGGACCTGGGGCGGCCGGCCGGACCGGATTGGCGATCACAAGCTCTCGAACGCAAACATCGACAGGTGGTTCAACCCGGGCGCCTTCGCCGTTCCGCCGAACGGGCGCTTCGGCAACAGCGCGCGCGGTGTGATCGTCGGCCCCGGCATCGCCAACTTCAACTTCGGGCTGTTCAAGTACTTCCACGTCGGGGAACGGCTCCGGGTGCAGTTGCGGATGACGGCCACCAACTTCTTCAACCACCCCAACTTCGGCAACCCCAACACGAACATCAGCTCCGGCAACGTGGGCCGAATCACCCGGCTCATGGGCGGCAGCTCTACGCTGTACGCCGGGTCGAGGAACATCCGGCTCGGCGTTCGGTTGGACTTCTAACGGTCCCTGGTCGGTCGGCAACCTCTGAGTAGCCCCCGTTACAACCGGGGGGCCCACCACGGTCACCGGTGGCGCCCCCCGCTTTTTTTGTCCGCCCGTTTCGGTGCTCGCCGGGGGGCCGACCGGCCCAGCGAATCCATAAGGCTACCCTTCTCCATCGCGAATCGCGAGCGGCACAAACGCCCGTAGCGGTCAGTCCCCGGCCACGGCTTGCGGGGCGCGCTCGCCGGCCGGGTTCGACGCGGCGAGCTGGTCCACGCCCACGTGGATGGTGGGCAGCGCCCCGGAGGCGAAAGCGGACTCGACCAGGCGGTCCTCCGCCGCCGCCCGGGCGAGCAGTTCCTCGCGAAGTTGCCGCTCGTACTCGCGCAAGCGCTCCTCGATCTCCCGGCGGCGGTTCTTGTTGGCCACCAGGTCCTCGCGGTAGCGCTTCAGGAAGTAGCCGATGGTCTCGACGCGGATCTTGATCGAGCCCGAGGGTTTGTTCTCGTCGATGTCCTTGAAGCAGAAGTACGGGGTGCCGCTGCGCTCGACGATCTCCTCGACGACGGTGTAGATCGGGGCGTCGTGGCCGCACTTGAAGCTGGAGAGCTCGAGCGCCACCAGGTTCGGGTGCCGGGCCACGTACTTCGCCGCCCAGATCTTCCGGGAGGTGTTCTCCGAGTAGGAGTTCTTCCAGACGTCGGTGATGGCCATCGGATGGGGGATCAGCCCGGCCCGCACCTCTTCGCCGAAGAGCTCTTCCAGGATGTCGTCGTCGATGGGCAGCGAGTCCTGGGTGAAGACCGGGTAGCCGAGCTTCTGGAACTCTTCGAGGATCTCGTGGTTGACGCCCGGGTCGTTGTGATACGGCCGCCCCAGCACGACGATCCCCAGCCGGTCCTCGGCCACGAGCTGGTCGAGCACCTGCCGGGCCCGGCCTCGCAGCGTCTTGTTCTCGAACCGGTCGAGATTCCGGTAGCCGGCCTCGACGGCCCGGCGGTTCTCCTCCGGCGTGAGGCCGAAGATGTCGCGGAACTGCTCGAACATCTGGCGCTCGAACAGCTTCGGGTCGGCCGGGTTGCAGAAGGTGTCCAGGAACTTGACGCCCAGCTCGGCGAACAGGTCGCCTTCTTTGGTAAAGGCCGCCTTGACGGCCTCCGGCGTGGTGGCCACGGTGGGGCAGGCGCGCGAGCCCTGCGTGCAGGCCAGGTCGCTCGGCAGGTCGTCGATCATCGGGAAGAAGATCAGGTCGAGCGGCTTGCGCTGGTGGTGCACGTAGAGCAGGTTGTGCACGTGGGGGATGCCGAGCTTGGAGGGGAAGCAGGGGTCGATGGCCCCGCGCTTGGCCCCGGCCTTGTACAGCTCCTCGGTGGTGTAGTCCGAGAAGACGATGTTGGTGTGTTTCAGGCCCAGGGCGGCGAAGTAGCCGAGGAACAGCGGCGCCAGCGAGTACATGTTCAGCACCCGGGGGATGCCGATGCGGATCTCACCCCGGCGGCGCGCCAGCTCGGCCCGGCGCTTCTGGGCCTTCGTCAAGGCAAAGCGCGGCGGCGGTTCGGTGACCGGCTCGATGCTGGGGAACCGGAAGGCCTCCCGGGCGGCGATCTCGGCGAAGTTCGGATTGGCCTTCTTGACCTCGTCCAGGCCGCCCTTGATCACGCGCATCTCCGAGACGTCCTCGACGGTACCCTTCTCGCAGGTGGCGATGATCAACCGTTGCGCCCCCTCGGCCAGCGGCACCTTGGACTTCTTCGGCCGGTAGGCGTTCGGCGAGATGTTGGTGGTCTGGACGTCGATGAAGGTCCGCAGGCACTTGTTCTTACAGAAGTAGCAGCGCGTGGCCTCGTTGCGCGTGGTGGTGTACTGGATGCGCTGGACCGCGTCCAGGCCGATGAAGGTGCTCTGGCGGCCGCGGTCCCAGAGGCGGCCGGCCTCCAGCGCCGCGCCGATCGCGCCGGCCTCGCCGCAGTGCTCGTGCACGATGATCTCCGGCTCCACCCCCTTGCCGTGGAAGCGCGAGCGGATGAAATCGACCTGGGCCTTCACCGCCGCCAGGTTGTACTGGGTGCCGCCCTGCAGCAGGAACCGCCGGCCGATGGCCGCCAGGTTGGGGATCTGCGAGACGTAGAGCCAGACGTTCTTCGGCAGCACGTTGCAGAGCCCGGCCATGATCTCCTCGGGCTTCCAGCCCTGGCGCTGGAAATCGACGATGTCGCTCTGCATGAAGACCGCGCAGCCGTAGCCGAACGAGGGGAACGACTTCGCCGAGAAGGCCACGTCGGCGAACTCCTCCACCTTGTATCCGAAGCCCTGGGCGGTGGACTGCAGGAAGTAGCCGTTGCCCGCCGAGCACTGCGTGTTCAGCTTGAAGTCCTTCACCCGGCCGGCCTTCAGGATGATGATCTTGATGTCCTGGCCGCCGATGTCGCAGATCACGTCGATGTCGTCGTAGAAGTGCAGGCCCGCCTGAGTGTGGGCCACCGTCTCGACGACGGCGGCGTCGGCGGCGATGACGTCCTTGAGGATGTCCTTGGCATAACCGGTGGTGCCGACGCCCAGCACCTCAAGCCTGGCGCCCTGGTCGGCCACCTGCTTCTCCAGCTTGGCGAAGATCTCCATGGCATCCTCGATGGGATTGCCCTTGGAGAGCTGGTAGGCCTTGGCGAGGACCCGGCGCTCGGGGTCCGACGAGAGCAGGACGGCCTTGGTCGAAGTGGAGCCGCCGTCCAGGCCGATGAAGGCTTCCACCACCTGGCCGCGGCGGAAGCGCGCCGGCACGAACGGCTTGTGGCGGTAGCGGGCCTTGAACTCCTCCAGCTCCTCGGCGCTCTTGGCCAACCCGCCGCCGGAGCCCTTCTTGCGCTTCTCCTCCTCGCGGCCGACGTCGATGTACCAGGCGAGCTTCTCCCAGCCCGTGTACCGGCCGGCGCCCTCGTCCTCGGTCTTGCCGAACTCGATGGCCCCGATGGCGGCGAAGTACTGGGCGTTCTCGGGCGTCTTGATCAGCTCTTCAGGATCGACTCCCTCGGGCAGCGGGAACTTGCGCTCGGCCCAGATCTTCGGGATGTTGACCTTCCAGCACTCCTGCATGCCCTTGATGTAGCAGTTGGGTCCGCCCAGCAGGAGCACCTCCGGCCGCAGGGTGTTGCCCCGGGTGAGCACCGAGAGGTTCTGCATGACGATGGCCTCAAACAGCGAAGCCATCAGCTCGTCGTTCGGCACGCCGCTCTTCTGCAGGCCGTTGATGTCGGTCTCGGCGAAGACGCCGCACTTGCCGGCCACCGGATGCAGCTTCAGGCCCTTGTAGCCCATCTCGCAGAGCCTCTCGGGCGGGATCTTCAGCTTGGCGTTGATCTTGTCGATCACCGCTCCGGTGCCGCCGGCGCACTTGTCGTTCATCGACGGGATCTTCTTCTTGCGGCCGGTCTCGGGGTCTTCCTTGAAGATGATGATCTTGGCGTCCTGGCCGCCCAGCTCGATCACCGAGCCGCACTCCGGGTAGAGCTTCTCCACCGCCAGCGAGACGGCGTTGACCTCCTGGACGAACTTCGCCCCGATGTACTTGCCGATCGTCGCCCCGCCGGAGCCGGTGATGAAGATCCGCGTGGCGTCCTTGTCGAAGCCCGGGATCTCGCTCTCGAAGCGCTTGAGGAACTCGAGCGCCTTCTCGGGCTGCTTCGTGTCGTGGCGCTGGTAGTCCTGCCACACCACCTCGTCGGTAGCGGCGTCCACAACTACCGCCTTCACCGTGGTCGAGCCGACATCCATGCCAACCAGGAAGTTCTTCTGCATAGAGCTGATCCCCTCGCTTTCGGAACCGGCGAATCGAACGGCGGCCGGCCCTCAGGCCCCGGCCATGGCCACGGTCCTGGCCCGCTTGGGCCGCCACCCCTCGCGCTTCATGCGCTCGGCGATGTGGTAGACCATCTGCGCGGCGACGCCCACGACGCCCTTGCGGTGCGGCACCCGGTACATGGGCCGCTTGAGCTCCGGCCGGGCCTCGACGTAGGCGTAACAGTCCTCCAGCGTCAGCCCGGCGGCTTCCAGCGCTTCGGCGAACTCGCGCTTGGCTTTGGCCTTCGCCTCGCCCAGGGCCATCTGGACGCGGCTGTGGGCGTTGATCTCGCCCTCGCCCGAGGTCTCGATCGGCAGGTAGATCATGTCCCGGTGGTGGGCCACCACGGCCGCCTGGGCGCCGTCGGACTGCGTGGACGGCATGCAGCCGAACGGCTTGAGGCTCAGCACCATGTGGGCCAGGTCTTTGTTCGAGTAGTAGATGTTCTTGGCTACTTCGAGATGCCCCTCGCCGCCGCCGGCCCGGGAGTTGTAGTAGGGGTGCCCCAGCCGCTGCATCTCGTACTGGTCGGTGAGCCCGTGGGCCAGCCCTCCGAGCGCCTTCACCACCCGGTGGTACTCGCGGCGGAAGATCGCCTCGGCCAGCCGCAGCTTGGCGATCTTGTTGCGATAGCTGAGCTCGACCTTCACCCGCTTGTCCAACCGCCACACCGGCGGCAGCACGGCGCCTTCCTCCAGCCCCTTCAGGTCGCGGCACTTCTGGACCACCTGGTGCAGCATGTACATGATCCAGGTGCCGATCGGCTCCACCAGCACCTGGGCGCCCTCGCGCTCGAGGAACCGGAACATGTTGAAGTTGCCGTCGCCCTCGGTGGTCTGGGCCCAGAACTCGCCAGTGATCTTGACGATGGGCTTGACGCGGAGCCGGTCCACGTCGATCTCGTCGTACCAGTCGCGGCAGCGCTCGAGCGCCCGTGTCAGATCGTCGCCGGCAAGCTGGGTGACGAACTTGCCGACATATTCGGCC
>CAYWXL010000065.1:21791-23699 GCA_964461995.1 uncultured Solibacteraceae bacterium | reverse complement strand
CGCGCAATATCGCCTGCCGGGATTCCTCACTGTAGACAATCTGTTTCGCTGGCATTTGACAAACTCCTTGAATTCAAACTCGTTTCTGACTCCAGCCCCGGAACTCCAAGTCTGAGGGTCCTGGGGCGGTATCCACACCTTCCGGCGGCCGCCGAGCGCGCCCGCCTGCTCACTCCTCCAGTACGCCGAGGATCTCGTCCTCACGCATGATGAGGCACTCTTCGCCCTCGATCTTGACTTCGTTACCGGCATACTTGCCGAAGAGGACCTTGTCGCCGACTTTTACATCCAGTGGAACGAGCTTGCCATCGTCGAGCCGTTTGCCCTGGCCGACGGCGAGCACTTCGCCTTTCTGCGGCTTTTCTTTCGCCGAATCAGGGATGTAGATGCCGCCCGAAGTCTTCTCTTCCTCTTCTTCGAGCCGTTTGACGACCACGCGGTCGTAGAGCGGACGAATCTTCATTGCGCTTAAGCCTCCAAGGTTGGTGGAATCGGATCAGCGGGTGCCCGAGACCGGGCGGCCCAACCTTTTCTACTATTAGCACACTGCTGGGAGGAGTGCCAACAGAAGCAGATAACGTATTGATCTACTGACAGATAATAAAACCGATCCAGATGTGAATCAGATTGCCGGCCGTTGACGGGAGCGACAGAGTTCGACAAGTTGTTCGATCCGCGCCACGCCAGCGCACATTACCGTGTCGGCGCCGCCCCAATACAGCTTCAGCGTCCCGTCGTCCTCGGCCACCGCGCCGCAAGTGAAGACGACGTTGTGGACGTAACCGGTGCGCTCCCAGGGATCCTCGGGCTGCAGGATCCAGTCGTCGGCGACCGTCACCCGCGCCGGATCATCGAGGTCGTGCAGGGCGACGCCGAGGCGGTAGACGGCCCCGTCCATGGTCTTGAAGACGCCGTGGAAGATGTTCAGCCAGCCGACGGGCGTCTCCACCGGCGGCGCGCCCGGGCCGACCTTCATCTCGTCCCAGTGATAGGTGACCGGCTTGATCAGAATGCAAGAGTCGCCCCAATGGATCAGGTCGGGCGAGTAGGAGATCCAGATGGACCACGGGGCGATTTCGGAGTGGGGCCGGTCGAGGCGCACGTAGCGGCCGCCGAATTTGCGGGGGAACAGGACCACGTTGCGGTAGTCGGCCTGGGTGATTAACGAAACGCGCTCGACGCTGCGGAAATCGGCCGTTCGGGCCAAGGCGATGCGGACGCCGTGGCGGGAATAAGCGCTGTAGGTGATCCAATAGTCCTCGCCGATGCGGGTGACGCGGGGATCCTCGACGCCGAACTCCTCATAGGTGGCGAAGGGCTCGCGGTCGTCGGGGACCAGGAACGGCTCGGGCCGGACGCGGAACCCGAACCCGTCGCCGGATTCGGCGATGCCGATGATCGAGCGCCCGTTACGCAGGTGGGAGCGGAACAGCATCACGTAGCGGCCGTCGTGCTTGACGACGGCAGCGTTGTGGACCGTCTCCACCGGGTACGGGACGTCGTCGCGGGTGAGGATGGGGTTTCCGCTGTGGCGCTCAACGAGAGGTTCAGGCTTCATAGCAGATCTTCCGAGACATCCACCTCTGGGGCCGCTCCTTTCCATGAGGCTCGCACGCGCCGCGTGGCGTCGCCGCTGAACCGCACCCGGGCCCGCCCGCGGGGACAGACGAGGTCGAGGCTCCGGGTGGCAAAGGCCTCAATACAGACCAGTCCCGGCCCCGGCCGCCGCAGCGCCAGCCGGTGACCCGGCAGCAGGACGGCGCCGACGTCGGTTTCCGCCTCCCCGGCCCGGAGCTTGCGCACTACGATGGCCTCCAGCCCGGTACAATCGACTGTCACGGTCTCCGGACCGGCCTCGAGACGGCAGCCGTGGCCCTCCACGGTCTCCAGCGTCTCCAGCTCGAACAC
>CAYWXL010000065.1:0-21691 GCA_964461995.1 uncultured Solibacteraceae bacterium | reverse complement strand
CGGCCCACCAGGAGGCCGAGGGTGTTCACAATGGCGTCGCGGACCAGATTGACGAGATTCCCGGCCGCGCGCACGGCCCGGCGCCAAACGGGCGGATCCACCCGGCGGCGGAGCTGGCGCTCGCGCTCGGCCAGCTCTTCGCGGGTGAGGCCGAAGCGGGTGCGGCACACGGCCACGACCTGCGCCAGCTCCTCGGCGTAAATCAACGCGCCGGACTTCGCTAGCAGGCCGGAGCCGCCGGCGGGCGAATCGAAGACGACGTGAGCGCCCTGGCTGTGAACGAACATGTCGCCCCACAACACGGGCCGGCTAGGAAGCAGTACGGTGACGTGGGAGTCGTGAAACAAACGGAGGCACTCGTCGCGGCGTACGCGGCGGATCAGCGCCCCGGCCAGCGTGGCCAGAAAGATGAGGGCGATGGTCGCCCAGAACAGGTCGTCGAGGCCGAGCACCATCACGCTTGCTTTCGCGGGGCGAGGCTCACCCCGAGGATACGCTCGTAGACGCGGACGTAGTCGTCCACCATGCGGTCCACGCTGAACCGCTCCTCGACCCAGCGGCGGCAGGCGCGGCGGTCGATTTCGCCGATGCGGCCGAGCGCCTCCACCGCCTCGTCCAGGTCATGGCAAAGGAAACCGGTGCGGCCGTGGTCGATCACCTCGGGCATGCTCCCCCGGTTGATTGCCACCACCGGCGTGCCGCAGGCCTGCGCCTCGACCACAGAAAGGCCGAACGGCTCGTCGAAGCTGATCAGGTGCAGTAGGGCGTAGGCTCCGCCCAGCAGCTTGTCCCGTTTCTCCGGGCCCGCGCTACCGACGTACTGGACGCGGTCGCCGTCGATATGCGGCTCGATCTCACGCTCGAAGTAGTCGCGGTCCTGGATGATGCCGGCCATGATGAGCCGGCGCCCGACCCGCCGGGCGGCCTCGATGGCTTCGCGGGCGCCCTTCTCGGGGTGGAAGCGGCCGAAGAAGAGCAGGTAGTCGTCCGGCTTTTCGCGGAAGGTGAACAAGCTGAGGTCGATGCCGTGGTGGACGGTGGCGATGTAGTCCAGCTCGGGGCTGCGGTCGGCGTCGCTAATCGAGACGTAGTAGACGCGCCCGTTGTACTTCTTGTAAACGGGCAGGATGCGGGGCGAGCTGAAGCCGTGGATGGTGGTGACGACCGGGGTGCGGGTCATCGCCGTGTAGGTGAGCGGCAGGAAGTCGAAGTGATTGTGGATGAGGTCGAACTCGTCGCCGTGTTCGAAGCACTCTGAGATGTGAAGGCATTCCCAGACCTTGGGCATGATCTCCGGGTCTTCTTCGTAGCCGCGGGGGCAGACGGCGCGCAGCTTCGCTTTGGTGATCGAGTCGGCGGTGGCGAATAGCGTGACGTCGAGGCCGCGATCCACCAGGCCTTCGGTGATCAGCGAAACGACGGCCTCCCACGGCCCGTAATGGCGCGGAGGAGTGCGCCAGGCGATCGGGGAAAGCATGGCGAGCTTCACCGCCCGCCTCCCGCACCAGGATCGCCGTGGGCCTCGAGCCAGGCGAGCAGGTCATCGAGCGACGCCGTGGCGACGCAGATAGACGTGTCCGCAGCCCCGTAATATATCCGGACCTCGCCTCCCACCAGGGTCCAGCCACAACAGAAGACGACGTTGCCGACGTCGCCGCTGCGCTCGTACGGCTCCTGGGGGCCGAAGACCCACTCGGTGGAGCGGGCCAGCACCCGGGACGGGTCGTCGCGGTCCAGCAGGGCCAGCCCCTGGCGGTAAATGGAGCCGCTCACGGTTTCCCGGACGCCGTGATAGAGGACGAGCCAGCCTTTCGGGGTCTCCAGCGGGGGAGCCGAGAGGCCGATCTTGTTCGCGTCCCACCAGCCGCCGCGGCGGGCCGGAAGCACCAGGCGGTGGCGGCCCCAGTGCCTGAGATCGGGCGAAGCGGCGAGCCAGACGTGGGCGCCGACGCCGGGCATCTTCGCCACCGGCCGGTGGAGCATGTGCCAGGCCCCGCCGATGCTCAAGGGGAACAGCGCGGCGTCCTTGTTCTCCGGCGGCAGGATGGCGCCGTAGCGATGGAAGGAGCGGAAATCTTCGGTGACGGCCAGGCTGACCAGCGGACCCGCCGGGCTGAACGACGTATAGGTGACGGCCCAGTGGCTCAGCTCCGGCAGCCAGGTGATGCGCGGATCTTCGATACCCCACTGCTCCTCGGGAAAGCGCTCGGGATCGGGCGTCAGCGCCGGCTGGGACTCGACGCGCCAATCGGTGAAGCCGCCGGCGCTGCGGGCCACGGTGAAGTGCGAGATGCCGGTGCGGTCTTCGACGCGCAGCAGCAGCAGAGTCTCGCCGTCCACCAGGGCCGCCCCGGCGTTGAAGACGCTGTTGACCGGGTAGGGCACGTCAGTGGCGGTGAGCACGGGGTTGTCCGGATGTCGGCGGAAGAGCGCGTCTTTCATCGTCAGAATTCCGGCTCCAGCTCCACGGGCTTTCCGGTACGCTTGGCTTCGCGGGCGAGCTCGTAGGCCTCGTTGTACTGCCGGG
Source organism: uncultured Solibacteraceae bacterium (assembly GCA_964461995.1). Lineage (GTDB taxonomy): Bacteria > Acidobacteriota > Terriglobia > Bryobacterales > Bryobacteraceae > JALSRK01. Next base: position 19,164 of record CAYWXL010000065.1, on the reverse strand, counting down.
CGACCACTTCCCAGGAGACCACCTCGTCGAGGTAGCGCTTGAGGTTCTCGCCGAGCTGGAGGCGCAGGCCTTCGTCGCAGGCCAGCCGGATCACCTGGTCATAAAGCATCTTCTTCGTCGTGAACAGGAGCCCCCCACCGCTCTCCAGCGTCTGGGCGGTGAGCCCCTCCATCGGCGCCGTCGTCGTATACGGCTTGTTCAGCGCGATGATCCGGGCGAGGGTGCCAGACTGGGTCTCGTCGGTCGAGGGCAGGACGATGAAGTCGCAGACGGCCATCATCTTGTAGTAGAGCTCGCCGCGGGGGATGAACTCGTGGTAGTGGGCGATCCCCTTGCTTTCGAGCTGCAAAGCCTCCTGCTTCCACTTCTCGTAGTCGGCGCGATGGTTGGGGTCGCGCATGGCCCCGGCGGCGAGCAGGTCCCAGTCGATGCCCGAGCGCCGCAAGATCTCGTCGTGCAAGTCCTCCCACATCGACAGCAGGATGTCCCAGCGCTTGTTGGACTGGATCCAGCCGATCATGCCGACGATGTGCTCGGAGAGGCCGAAGCGGTCCAGGCCGAGCTCCTGCCGCAGCTTGGGGATTTCCTCGATCCCCCAGCGGCGGTCCGGCCGGGCCCCGTGGGGCACCACCATGATGTTGCGGGGCGTCTTCCAGCCGTAGCCGGGGAAGGTCCACTCGAGGCGCCACTTCTGGTAGTGGCACTTGAAGAGCACCACATCAGCCCGCTGGCACATGCCGTAGATGAAGTTGGCTTCGACGTCGCGCAGCCGGCCATGGACGGTGTGCGGCTCGACGACCGTGGGATAGTCGCTGATCGCTTCGAGCAGCGTGAGGAAACCCTCGTTGTTGTCGCCGACGCCCCGCTCGTCGCGGTACTCATACAGGCCGTACTCGTGCTCCAGGTGCACGGCGTACGGGTCGAGCTCCCGGATCTTCTCGGCCACCGGCTTCCACCAGTTCCGGCGGCTCATGTCGATGAGGGGGAAGACGCCCTCGCCGGAGCCGTCGGTGTGGCTGATGACGAGCACCTCGCGGTCCGGGTTGGCCTTCTGGATGAACTCCCGGGCTTCCTCGGTGAACGTCGCGATGCCGCACAGCCGCGGCGGATAGGAACTGATCATCACGATCGGGTTCGCTGACATAACGTCTCGCCCGTTCCGATGGAATATGGAGTCAAGATTCCAGGGTATACCGTTCAGACGACTTCCGCCTTCTCCTGCGGCTCAGCAGCCGTCTCTCTTTTCATTTCGTTCCATTGGTAGAGATCCAACAGGCTAAGCAGGCAGGCGAGAGTGGATTCGGCGCCCTGGTTCCGGTTAACGCCGTCGGCGTTTAGGCCGTCGCAGCAGCCGCCGCTGCGATAGTCGTAGAGGGCTTGGTTCAGGTCGTTGCGACCGAGGAACCACTCGAGGATGCGCCGCGCTTCCTCGATCCAGGACTGGTCCTGGGTGACATTGTACGCCTCCAGGCAGGCCTCGATCATAGCGTGCGCTTCGATGGGCTGCTGGTCGTAGCGGGCCTTCTCGCCGCCCCGCGGATACCAGCCGCGGTTGCCTACGGGGACGAAGTGGCCCTTCGGATCGGTCTGGATGTCGAGCAGCCACCGGAGGCTCTTCAGTCCCGCCTCGACGATCTCGCCCCGCATGAGCCACTGGCCGGAAAGTAGCAGCGCGTGGGGGATCTTGCCGTTGGCGTAGGTGACTTTGTTCTCGATCCACGGCCAGTCGTCGGTGGCGTTGCGCCGGTACATTTCGAAGAGGCGGTTCGCCAAGGTCTCCCGCACCCTACGGGCCTCGCTGTCGCCGGAGAAGCGCCGCAGATAAGCGTGGATCCCCACCAGCCCGAACGCCCAAGCCCGCGGCGAGACCATGTCCAGCAGCGCCGGCAGCGCCCGGTCGAACAACTGCAGGGCGAACCCGGTGAGGCTGTTGTTCTTTGACAATGCCACCGCCATGCCCAGTCCCCAAATGGCCCGCCCGTGGCTGTCCTCGGAACCCTCGCGCTCCAACCACTCACGGTTGTAACTCATGAAGTTGCGGAACCGGCCCGTGTCTTCGTTGAAGGCATGCCCGAGGAAACTCAGATACCGGCAAGCCAGCTCCAGGGCCCGCTCGGTGTCCGAGGTCAGCTCGGCCGCCTGGAGGGCGACGATCAAGGCGCGGGCATTGTCGTCGGTACAGTAGCCGTGGATGCGGTCGGGCACGATGAACTTGGCGTGCTGCAGGATGCCGGTATCGTCGGTGAGGCGGTAGAGGTGGTCGAGCTTCGGCTCGGGGATCTCGAGCGGCAGGTCGTGAAGCGTGGGGGTGCGGAAGACGACCCGGGGCCGGCGCTCCCGCTCCCGCCGGATCTCGGCGAAGACCGCCATGTAGCGGCGGGCGACTTCCTTCCAGACCATGTCGCGGCAGAAGTTGTAGGCCCGCTTGCGCATGGCGTGGCGCTCCAGCTCGTTGTCGAACAGATAGATGATTTCGCGGGCCAGGCTCTCGGAGTCGCGGAAGGGGACCAGGCGGCCGCGCCCGTCGGCCAGCATCTCCTCGGCGTACCAGTAGGGCGTCGAGACCGTGGCTTTGCCGGCGCCCATGGCGTAGGCGAGCGTGCCGGAAACGATCTGCTCGCGGTTCAAATACGGGGTGACGTAGACGTCGGCGGCGCCCAGGAACTCACAGAGTTCTTTCAAATCCACAAACCGGTTGTGGAACATGATGTGGTCCTCGACGCCGAGGTCGCGGGCGCGGCGCTGTAACGACAGCCGGTAGGATTCGCCTTGCTCCCGTTTCACGTGGGGGTGGGTGGCGCCGAGAACGACATAGGTCACGTCCGGGTGTTTGTTCACGATCGCCGGCAGGGCGTCGATCATGTACTCCAGCCCCTTGCCCGGACCGACAAGGCCGAAAGTGAGAATTACTTTACGCCCTTCGAGGCCGAACTGATCCTTGTAGAAGTTCGGATCGACGAACGGCACGTCCGGGATGCCATGCGGGATCATCTCGATCTTCCCGTCCGGAATGCCATAGACCGACTGAAGGATCTCCCGGGCCTTGTGGCTCATCACCACCAGCCGGTCCGAGAGGCGGCTCAGCTCGTCGATGATCTTCCGCTGGCCTGAACTGGGCTGCTGGAGCACGGTGTGGAGCGTGGTGACCACCGGCATGCGTAACCGGCCGAGCAGCTCGAGGATGTGGGAGCCGTACTCGCCGCCGTAGATGCCGTACTCGTGCTGGAGGCAGACAGCGTCCACCTGGTTGATGTTCAGGAAGTCGGCGGCCAGGCGATAGTCGGCGAGGCTTTTCTGTTCCAGCTCGAAACGGACCTGCACCGGATAGCGGTATCCCGCCGGGACGTCGTTCATCGCCAGGGCCCAGAACTCCATCTCGCGGAATTCATCGGCCAGAGCCTGGTGCAAATCGAACGTGAACGTGGCGATGCCGCAGCGCCGCGGCAGGAAGGTGCCGATCAAGGCGATGGCATTCGGACCGGTGCGGTATATAGATGTTGAGCTCATCACACTCCACCTCTGTCGCTATTGAACACGAACCGAACCGCTAGGAAAGGGAGGGACGCACTACCATTATACTGGCCCCCAAACGGAAGTGAGACAGCGCGCGGCTTTCCTTGCCAAGCCTCCGGGGAACCCCATCCGGCCGGGGCCAGGCGGGGCAAGGAAAAGAATCCGCGGGACTTGTGGCGCGCCGCACCGCCGGAACCTTGAGCGCCGCCGCGACCGGGGCCCGGCGGTGCGAGATCCTGAAGGCGGTCTCTAGCCAGCCGCTCCGAGCGGACCGGCGCGCCAGGGGTCGTCCCCCCGGTCTAGCCAGGGCTGGACCTGCTCGTGGAGGAGCTCTTTCACCAGTTGCGGGCGGGCCGCAGCGATGTTTTCGAGCTGGAACGGATCGTTGACGCGGTCGTACAACTCGGTTGCGCCCACGCCGTCGGCGGTCCGCTCCACCATGAGGGTGTAGCGGCGGGTGCGGACACCGCGGCGGCCGAGCGCCGGCTGCTGGTAAGGCATTCGAAGATAGACCTGGGAGTCCGGGCGCGGCCCCTCGCCGCTGAGGAAGAACCGCGCGTAACCCGTGCCGCGGACCTCCTCCGGTATGCGGTCCGCCAGGCCCATCAGCTCGAGCAGCGTGGGATAAAGATCGACGACGGAAAGCAGCAGATCGTCGCGGCGCGGCTGGATGCGGCCGGGCCAGCGGATCAGAAAGGGGATCCGCATCGACTCCTCGAAGTGGTTGTTTTTCGAGATCCGGTTGTGGATTCCCAGGCAGTTGCCGTGGTCGGAGGTGAAGACGACGATCGTGTCTTCAGCGAAGCGCTGCTCGGCCAGGGCATCCAGCAGGCGCCCGAACTCGCGGTCCACGCCGGTGATCATCGCGTAGTAGTGGCGGATCCACTTGCGGTAGTAGTCGCCCCATTTGGTTCCCGCCGGGGGAATGTTGGGGCGGCGCAGCAGCTCCTCGTCGCTCATGCCGAGATAGGGCTCCAGCAGCTCCGGCGGGTGCTGGTCGTAAGGCATGTGGGGCGGGTTCATCGAGACGACCAGGGCGAAGGGCTTGCCTGCCTCGCGGTATTCGCCGCCCTCGTTTTTCAAGTAGGCGATTGCGGTATCCACCTCGTGCGTTGGGCCCCACTTGCGTACCTTCAGCCGCTCGCCGCGGCTCATCTTGGTGGTCCAGTACTCCGGGGTCAGGTGCAGATCGAAGGTGTTGTAGGCGTGCCAGAAGGAGAAGCCATGGCGGCGCTCGGGCGGCGTCCACTCGTTCCAGGCGAAGTCCGGACGGTTGTTGTAGCTCTCGACAAAGGGCTTCTTCGGGCCCTCCAGGTGCCACTTGCCGATGTAGCCGAGGCTGTAGCCGGCCTCGCGGAGAACGTCGCTCCAACAGCGGGCTTCCCGGGGCAGCTCAACGCCGTACTCGTAGCTGCGGCTCGTACAGTTGGCCACCACTTTGTTCTGCAACGGGAAGCGGCCGGTCAGGAGCATCGCCCGGTAGGGGCTGCAGACCGGATAGTTGCTCACGGCTTGCGGCAGCACGAGCGATTCGGAGGCGAAGCGGTCCAGCCGCGGCGTCAGCACGGGCTCTTCGTTGAGAAAGCCCATCGCCGAGCCGCGCATCTGGTCCACCATCACGAACAGGAGATTCGGGCGGCGCTGCCGCTTGACACCGCAGGAGCCGGCCAGGGGAGCCGCCGCGGCGGCGGAGAGGAACTTGCGCCGGGTGATCATCGGCTGCCGCCATTGTGAGGAACCCGGCGCGGCGCGGTCAAGCCCGGCGGGACCCGCGTTTGGGGAGAACGGCCGGCGTTCAGCGCAATCGCGGCCCTTGGCCGGGGGGCCGGATCTGGAACTTCTCCTCGAGTACGCGGCCGGAGGCGTCCACCAGGAACATGGCCGTGAAACGCCCTTCGCCGGGCCAACTGAAGCGCATGTCGGTGACCTGGACCTCCATAGCGCCAGCGGGCTCGGCGGCGGGCAGGACCCGCCACATCTCGTAAGCAAGGAACCGCGAGAAGCGCCGGTAGGTATCCGTGCGCCGGGCCGCTTCGATGGCGGGCGACGGTTCGGGCTTGTAGAAGGTCCGGCCGCCGGAGGGATCGAAATTCCCCGAGAGCAGATCGATATCTATAAGGCGGTAGGCCGAGTTCGTTTCCACCAGGCCGACCCAGGAGAACGGCGTGGCGAACCGCGGCAGGGCCGCCACCCGGACCGGCGCCTCGCCGCCGTAAAGCCAGGACTCCAGCACCGTCGCCGCCCGTTCGCGCAGCACGTACCGTCCCCCCACCCACAGCAGAACGAAGGCCAGTCCGGCCCAGGCCATGCGCCGGCCACGGACCGGCGCCGCTCCGATCTCGGCGCTGACGAGCCGGGAAATCAGCAACCACCCCGCCGCCGCCAGCAGCCCCGCCAGCAGCCACAGATCGGCCACGGCGGCGACGCCCAGCCCGAAGTACTCTTTGCGGAACGGCTCGAGATAGCGAACCCCGTAGATGTTCATCCCGTCGAGGGCCAAGTGGCTGAGAACGCCGAGGACGGAAACCGCATAGGCGCGCCTCCATGAGAAGGGGCGGCGGAGGAACGGGCGCACGAGCAGCAGCGGCAGCAGCGCCATGAGCGCGACGGAGAACAGGGCATGCGTAGGCCCCCGGTGCCAGTCGAGCAGCGTGAGGTCGCCGCCCAGCCAAGCGGCGAAGTCGATGTCCGGAACGTTGGCGGCGAGCAGCAGCACGGGCGTGGCCCCGGGGCACCAGTCCCGCAGCCCCGTCCGGCTCATCAGGTAACCCGTCAGCGTGTGCGTCGCCGGCTCCATGGAGACTTCCAATGTCCCATAACGGCGGCGCCCGGCGTCGAGACGCGGCCTCCGGGCTTGGCGAAGCGGCGCAGCGCCTTCCTACAATTCGTGTATGAGACCGGTCGCGCCGCGGGAACGCATCGTCTTCCTGGACGTGCTGCGCGGGCTGGCGCTGGCCGGCATCGTGGTGGCCAACATCCGGGGCTTCGGCTCCCCCATGGAGGCCTACAACCGCCCGCGGCTGCTGTGGAACTCCCCCGCCGACCAGGCGGCGAACTTCCTGCTGGAAACGCTCGTCACGGGGAAGTTCCTGACCATTTTCTCCATCTTGTTCGGCCTCGGGTTCGCGATCCAGGTGGACCGGGCGCGGGAGCGCGGGGCGCGTTTCGTGCGGCTCTATCTCCGCCGGATGGCGATTCTCGCTCTGTTCGGAGCCGCCCACGTTCTGCTGCTGTGGTGGGGCGACATATTGCTCAGCTACGCCGTCGCCGGCGCCCTGCTGCTGCTGTTTCGCAACCGCAACCAGGAATCGCTCATCCGCTGGAGCCTGGCGCTCTATTGGCTGCCGGTGGCGTTGTTCCTGGGGCTGACGATGCTGTCTGCGCTCGAGCCGATGGCGGCCGCCCCGGAGGCTCCCGGGCGGCTGGCCGGGGCGATGAGGCACGCGACCGCCGTCTACCGCAGCGCCGACGGAATGGCCATCTTCCACCAGCGGATCGAGGACTGGCGCGCCTTCAACGCCTCGTTCCCCGTGGTGCTGCCGCGGATCCTGGGGCTGTTCCTGTTCGGCTTCTGGCTGTGGCGCGAAGGGATCGTGCAACGTCCTCGCACTCACGCGAAGCGCATCCGGCGATACTTGCCCCGGCTCCTCGCGGCGGGACTCGGCGGCAACTTGGTGTTCGCCGCGGTCAACCACGTCTATCAGCCGGACCTGACCCAGCCGGGAGCGTCGGCGGCGGTCATGTGGGTGGCGGCCTCGACCGGGGTGCCTGCTCTCAGCCTCGCGATTGGAGCTGTGGTCCTGCTGGCCGGCCTCCAGCCGCGGTGGCAGCGGTTGCTCAAACCGTTTTCCTTCGTCGGCCGCACAGCGCTGACGAACTACCTGCTGCAGTCGGTGATCGGCACGTGGATCTTCTACGGCTTCGGCCTGGGTTATTTCGGGACGGTCTCGCCCTTGGAGGGGGTAGGGCTGGCGGTAGGGATCTATCTCATCCAGGTGTGGGCCAGCGGGTTGTGGCTGCGGTGGTTCCGTTTTGGGCCGCTCGAGTGGTTGTGGCGGACGCTGACCTATGGCAGATGGCAGCCGCTACTGCGCGCCTGAGGCGGTGTCCCGGCATTCGCGGAACTTCTCCCGGAACGCTTGGGGTACGAGCAGGGTGAGGGCCGAGGGAACCAGTTCGACTGTCGCCGGCAGGCGGCCGGCGAACTCACCGTCCACCTGGACGAAGACCTCCTCGCCGGGCAGGAGCCGGAACTCGACGCGCTTGGCCTTGCAGATGTGGACCCCTTCCATCCGGTCCAGCAGATTGGCCAGGACGCCGGTGAAATACTTCATGTAACGAAACGAGTACTCGCCTTCGAAGACGACGACCTCGAAGTAGTCGTCGAGCAGGCAGGCCGTCTTGGCGATCTCCAGGTCGCCGCCGTAGTTGCGGACCCGGGCGGCGAGGGTGAAACAGGAACGGAACGTCCGGCCGTCCACGGCCACTTCGAACTCGGGGAACTTCCGCCCCAGCGACGTGAAGCCGCCAATCCAGTAGGCCAGCTTGCCCAGGCGCTTCTTCAACTCCGGATCGACGTGAGCCACCACATGGGCGTCCACGCCGACGCCGGCCATCATCAGGAAGTAGCGGTCCTCCTCGGCCGAACGCAGGCGCCCCACCGAGATCCGCTCCGGCGCCAGCTCCGGGATCGCCGCGGCGGCCTTCTCCGGGCTGCCGGCCATGCCCAGCTCCACGGCCAGCACGTTGGCGGTGCCGAGCGGCAGCGCGGCCATGGGAACGTTGGAGTGCACCAGGCCGTTCAGGGCCTCGTTGATGGTGCCGTCGCCGCCGGCCACGAGGACCAGATCCGCTCCGCTTTCCACGGCATGCCGGGCCAGCCGGCGTGCATCCTTTGGCCCGCCCGTAGGAGCCGCGGTCACCTTGCCTCCGCCGCTCTCGAGAACCTGCTTGAGCTTTTCGACGGCGCTCTCGCCCGCCCGCTGCAACTTGCCTGCAGTGGGATTGTAAATCAGGTGAATGTTACGATAAATAGTCGGCAAGTTGTTCTCTTCCAATAGTATAAGGCGGAGCCATGGCTACCGGTGTCCGAGAGCGAATCGAGCAGCTCCGCAAAGAGCTGCAACGGCACGAATACCTCTATTACGTCCTGGATTCCCCGGAAATCTCCGATGCCGAATACGACCGCATGATGCGCGAGCTCCAGGAGCTGGAGCGCCAGCACCCCGAGCTGATCACGCCGGATTCGCCGACTCAGCGCGTCGGCGGCGCCCCCCGCGAGGGGTTCGTCAAGGTGGAGCACTCCTCGCCGATGCTCAGCCTGGACAACGCCTTCAACGAGGGCGAGCTGCGGGACTTCGACCGCCGCGTGCGGGAGCTGCTCGGCGGGGCGAAGTACCGCTACGTGGCCGAGCTGAAGCTGGACGGGCTCTCGATGGCCGTGCACTACGAGAACGGCCTGATGGTGCGCGCCATCACCCGGGGCGACGGGATGGTGGGCGAAGACGTCACCGAGAACGCCCGGACGATCCGTTCCCTTCCCCTGCGCCTGCGATCCGGCGACGAAACCTGCGAGGTGCGCGGCGAGGTGATCATGACGCTGGAGGCGTTCCAGCGGCTCAACGAGGAGCGCGAAGCCCAGGGCCTGCCGCGCTACGCCAACCCGCGGAACTCGGCCGCCGGGTCGATCCGGGTGCTGGACCCCTCGATCACCGCCTCGCGCCAGCTCGACTACTACGCCTACTTCCTGCTGCGTGACGGGCGGCCGGCCTTGCCCAGCCACTGGGAGTCGCTCCAGCGGCTCGAGAAGATGGGCTTCAAGGTGAACCCGCACCGGCGGCTCTGCAAGAACTTCGACGAGCTCTGGGACTTCATCACCGAGTGGGAAGAGAAGCGGGAGACGCTGCCCTACGAGATCGACGGCGTGGTGGTGAAGCTGGATTCCGTCGCCCAATGGGAGCAGCTCGGCGCCACCGCCAAGGCCCCGCGCTGGGCGATCGCCTACAAGTATCCGGCGCGCTCGGCGGTCACCGTGCTCGAGGACATCGAGGTGCAGGTGGGCCGGACTGGCGTGCTGACGCCGGTGGCCCATTTGAAACCGGTCTACGTTGGCGGCGTGACCGTCTCGCGGGCGACGCTCCACAACGAGGACGAGATCGAGCGGCTGGGCCTGGCCATCGGCGACAAGGTGGAGGTCTACCGCTCCGGCGACGTGATTCCGAAGGTGGTGCGAGTGGTGGAGCGGGCGCCGGACCGCCGGCCGTTCAAAATGCCGAAGAAGTGCCCGGTTTGCGGCGGCAAGGTGGTGCGGGAGGAAGGCGAGGTCGCCAGCCGGTGCATCAACACGAACTGCCCGGCGCGGCTCAAGGAATCGATCCGCCACTTCGCCGCGCGCGGAGTGATGGACATCGACGGGCTGGGCGACGCGCTGATCAACCAACTGGTGGACCGGGGGCTGGTGAAGTCGATCGCCGACCTCTACCGGCTGGAGAAGGAGCAGCTCGTCGAGCTGGAGCGCATGGGCGACAAGAGCGCCCAGAAGATCATCGACAACATCAACGCCTCCCGCTCGCAGCCGCTGCCCCGGCTGCTGAACGGGCTGGGCATCCCCTTCGTCGGCGAGCGCACCGCCCAGATCCTGGCCGAGACCTTCGGCAGCCTGGACGCCATCGCCAAGGCCGACCTCGAGACGCTGCAATCGGCCGAAGAGGTGGGGCCGAAGGTGGCCCACTCGATCTACACCTTCTTCCGGGAGCCGCGGAACCGGGAGCTCATCGAGCGGCTGCGGAAGGAGGGCCTGCAGTTTACTTACGAGACGAAGCGGGCCGAGGAGGGTCCGCTCAACGGGCTGACCTTCGTCCTCACCGGGGCCCTGCCCCATCTGACCCGCAACGAGGCCAAGGCGTTGATCGAGCGCGCCGGCGGCAAGGTGGCAAGCTCGGTGAGCCGGAAGACCAGCTACGTGGTGGCCGGATCCGAGCCCGGCTCGAAGCTGGACAAGGCCCGCGAGCTGGGCGTCCCGGTGATCGACGAGGCGAAGCTGCTCGAGATGGCCGGAGAGGAGCGGCGGTAGGTTGCAACGCCTCTTCGATCTGCTGATCGCCCTGGGGCCGGTGGGCGTGGGCGCCATCGCCGCGCTGGACTCGGCCGGCATCCCGCTGCCGATGGGGGTAGACGCGCTGCTGATCACGGTGGCGGTCACCTCGCCGCAGAAGGCGTACCTGGCGGCGGTCCTGGCGGTGATCGGCTCGGCGGCGGGCAACGCGTTCCTCTACTCAGTGGCGCGCAAGGGCGGCGAGGCCTATCTGGACCGGCACACCTCTTCGCCCCGGGCCCGGCGCTTCCGCGAGTGGTTCCACCAGTACGGGCTGATCACCGTCTTCATCCCCACCGTGGTGCCCATCGTGCCGCTGCCGCTCAAGGTCTTCGTGCTGTCGGCGGGGGCTACCGGGGTGCCGTTCCGCATGTTCCTGCTGACGATTCTGGCCGGGCGCCTGCCGCGCTTCTTCGGGCTCGCCTATCTGGGCTCGCAGATCGGCGAGAACTCCTTCGCCTGGCTCCAGGCCCACTCGCTGCATCTGGCCGGGGTGGCCGCCGGGCTGTTCGTCGCGCTCTTCGCGTTGGTGAAGTTCAAGCAGCGCCGGCTGCGCCAAGCGGCGGAGACGCAACGCTCCGTGGTGTAGAATGGCGGCGGTATGCCACGCACCACCCGCCGTTCGTTCCTGAAATCGCTTTCCGCCGCGCCGTTCCTGATCGCGTGCGGCCCGCGTTCAGCGAACCGAGACATCCGCGTCCGCTCGGTGAGAACCGAATACGAGGACTATCAGTACCGCACGCCGATCAAGTTCGGCGGCAACGTGCTCGACCGGGCGACCATCCTCAACGTCCATTGCACGATCGAGGGCCCCCGGGGAAAGACCGCCCAAGGCTTCGGCTCGATGCCCATGGGCAACATCTGGGCCTTCCCGTCCAAAGTGATGGACTACGACACCACGCTCGGCGCCATGCGCGAGCTGGCCGAGCGGATCCGGAAGATCACCGAGGATTACGAGGGCAGCGGACATCCCATCGACATCAACGTCGCCCTCGAGCCGGAGTACTTGAGAGCGGCGGCCGCCGTCTCCGGAGAGTTGAAGCTGGCCGAGCCGATGCCGAAGCTGGCCACGCTGGTGACCGCCAGCCCCTTCGACGCCGCCATCCACGACGCTTACGGGAAGCTCTATGGGGTCTCGTCCTACTACACCTACGGCCCGGACTACATGAACCACGATCTGGCCCATTACCTGACGCCGGAGTTCGCCGGCGAGTACCTGGAGCAGTACGTGCTGCGGGACCCGAAGGACAAGATGCCGCTCTACCATCTGGTAGGGGCGCTCGACCCCATTACCGAGGAGGACATCGAGGAGCGGATCAACGACGGGCTGCCCGAAACGCTGCCGGAGTGGATCGAGTACTCCGGGCTGACGCACCTGAAGATCAAGCTGAACGGAGAGGACCTGGACTGGGACGTGGACCGCGTGGTCAGGATCGACCGGGTCACCGCCGAGACCCAGGCCAAACGCGGCGTCGATACCTGGTACTATTCGACGGACTTCAACGAGAAGTGCCCGAACGTGGACTACCTGATCGAATTCCTCCGCCGGGTCAAGGAGCAGCGGCCGGAAGCGTTCGAGCGGATCCAATACATCGAGCAGCCGACCAAACGCGACCTGAAGGCCGACCGGGAGAACGTCATGCACGAGGCGTCGAAGATCAAGCCGGTGGTGATCGACGAGTCCCTGACCGGGCTGGACATGCTGCAGCTCGCCCGGGAGATGGGCTACACCGGCGCGGCGCTCAAGGCCTGCAAGGGGCAGAGCCAGGCGCTGCTGATGGGCGCCGCAGCGCAGAAGTACAAGATGTTTCTCTGCGTGCAGGACCTGACGTGCCCCGGGGCGTCGCTGATCCATTCCGCCGGGCTGGCTGCGCACGTGCCCGGCGTGGCGGCGATCGAAGCCAACGCCCGCCAGTACGTTCCGGCTGCCAACGAAGGCTGGGAAGAGCGCTTTCCAGGCGTCTTCGACGTCCGGGACGGTTTCGTCCACACCGGCCAGATCCGGGGGCCGGGTCTGGGCGCGGTACCGTGATGCGGCGCCCGGGGCCGGGCCGGCTCAGGCGGGCGGAGAAACCTCAGCCGCCGCCTTCATCGTCGCCGCCGCCCCCACCGCCGCCGCGGACGATGACGACGGGATCCACTTTGTAGGTCTTGTCTGCGGTCCTCACTGCGACGTTGTACTTGAACCGCTGGCCGTCCTTGATGGGCGTCACGCCGTTGCCGCCCCAGTCGAGGGTCTTCAGGCGCAATCGGATCGTGTGTCTGCCGCGGGCGCGGTGCTCGTCGTGATACGTGCCGGCCTCGTGCCGGCAGAACGGAGTGTCGCCGGGAAAATCCAGGGAGCATTCTTCGATGCCCGCGACGGCGAAATCCCACACCACCGTGTGGTGTTTCTCGCCGGTGCTGGCATCGACGGTCAAGGTTTCACAGTCGGAGCCGGAGTTCGGGCAAGTGAACCGTAGCGTCCCCGGGCTCTCTCCCGGGGAGACCTTGATGCGATAGACGCGCCCGGGCGCGGGGCCGGGGGGCGAAGGTTTTCTTGGCGCTGGCGCTTGTCCTGGTCCAGGCATTTGGATTGGCTCCTCCTACTATTGGATTGTGCGTTGGTCCGCCGCCTGCGCTTCCGGCGCTGCGGTTTCCCTACCGCGGGCCTGCCCTTGCGGAACCGGCCGCACCCGGCGGCGCCGCGACACTTCGGACCTCGCCTCGTTTCCCTTGTTTCGTACCAGCCTACTGGACCCCGGAGTGATTGGCAATGATCTGCTGAAACTCCGGCCGCTCCCGCAGAGCCGCCAATTCGCGGTCGCGGACCGCTTCTTCGGCTGGGTAACCGGCCTCTACGGCTTCTCGCAACGACCGCAGCGCGCCGTCGATGTCTCCGGTCAGCGCGCGCACGACGGCGGCCTGATATTTCAGGTGGAACGGCAGCTCGCCGAGCGACTCGGCTTCGGCCAGGTAGGAGAGAGCTGTTTCGCGCTCGCCAAGCTTCGCCGAGTAGACGGCCAGCACCGTCAGCAGGAGCGGATCGCGGCGATTTACGGCGAGTTTGCGCTGGCCGATCTCGATAGCCTGCCGGTAAGCGGCTTCGGCCAGCCGTTCGCGGCCGGGGATGGCCCGGTAGGCGTCAGCAAGGTTGCCGCGAACGACCGGGTCCTCCGGGCTGAGCTGGACGGCGCGCTCGAAGGTCTCGGCGGCCTCTTGATAGCGGCCCAAAGAGTAATACAGGGCGCCAAGATTCGAAAGGTTCACCGCCGTGGGGCGGACCTCGACGGCGCGCGCCAGCATTTCCTCAGCTTCGCCCCAGCGCCCTGACGTTTGATAGACCGCCGCGAGGTTCCTGTAGCCCCACTCGTTGTCCGGCGTGAGTTCGATGACGCGCTGGAACTCCCGCTCGGCGTCGTCGAGGCGGCTGCGGTGGAAGCAGTAGACGCCGAGGTCTTTGTGCGCGAGCCAGGAGTTTGGCTGCAGGTCGATGGCCGAGCGGTAAGTGGCCTCGGCTTCCTCGTAACGGCCGGCCTGGTCGAAGGCGCCGGCGAGCGCCCGGTAGGCTTCGGCATTCAGCGGGTCGATCTCCAGGGCCTTGCGCCCGGCCGCGATCGCCAGCTCGAACCGCCCCAAGCGGGTGTACAAGCGGCAGAGATTGACGTGGGCCTCGGCCAGCGCGGGATCGAGCGCCACCGCGCGCTGATTGAGCCGCCGCGCCTCGGTAAGCCAGGAGAGCTCGCGGGTCACTTCGTGCCGGGCCAGGTAGGCCGCGCCGAGTCCGGCCAACGCCGCCGGGTAGTCCGGGTCGGCTTCGAGGGCTGCCTGGAACTCTTCGACCGCCCGGTCGAGGAAGCCCGGCTTGTCGAACCGCTGCAGGTAGCCGCGGCCACGGACATAGTGTTCGTAAGCGGCGGCGACTTCGGTACCTGAGGCGCGCAACGGGCCTTCGGGCGCCACCTCTACGGTCAGCATTTCAGCCACGGCGCCGAGAAGGCGCCGCTCCAAGCCGGAAAGTTCGTCCAAGGGCGAGTCGAGCACTCGCGAAGCCAGTTGGCGGGCCTGTTCGGCATCCACCAGATTGATCGTCACCCGCACGCCCTCCGCGCTGCGCCGGACCGAGCCGGTCACGGCGAGGTTCACGCCGAAAGCCCGCCGCGCTTCCCGCACGCTGCGGACATCCTGGCTGCGCACCTCGCTGGCCGGCACGACCCACAACGAGCCGCGCACGGCCCGCAACTGTGTGATCGCGGCCGTCAGCGTCTCGGTCAAGCCGTCGGCGAAGGCCCGCGCCTCCTCGCCCCCGCCGACGCTCTCGAACAGGAGCACGGCCAGCTTCGGCTCTTCCGGCAGTCCCGCGAGCCACCGTTTCACCGTCATCCGCACGGCGGGGACGAGCATCAGTAGCACAATCGCCAACGCCAGCGCCAAGCCGGCGAGCACCGCCCGCCGCGGGGTCGAAAGTCTCGACCGGACGGGCGGAGCCGCGCCGTCGAACTCAGCAAGGGCGCTTCCGGCCGATACAGCCACCCGGACGGTGTCGCTCTGCGCCCACGGCAGCGTAGTCCCGGCCACGCGACGGAGATCGGCGACGACCTCGGCGACCGACTGGTACCGGCGCTCGGGCTTTTTCTCAAGGCAGCGGCCGATGAGCTGCTCGACTTCCGGCGGCACGTCCGGCCGCTTCTTTGCTAACGGCTCGGGAGGCTCGTTCAAAATCTTGTGCAGGACCCCGATCTGCGTGTCAGCGCGGAATGGCAGGTCGTTGGCGAGAATCTCGTAGAAGACTACACCTAATGAAAAGATGTCGGCGCGGTAGTCAGCCTCGCCGCTGCCGACGGCCTGCTCGGGAGCCAGGTAGGCAGCGGTGCCCATGGCCGTGCCGGTTCCGGTGAGCCGGCCGCCCTCGCGCAGCTTGGCCAGGCCGAAGTCGGTGAGCTTGAGCCGGCCCTCCTCGTCGAACATGATGTTCGACGGCTTGACGTCGCGGTGGACGATCCCTTTGCGGTGGGCATGAGCCAGTCCGGCGGCGATCTGGCCGGCCCAATCGACGGCCTCGGGGATGGAAACCTTCCGGTTTTCTTCGGCCAGCCGGTCCAGGCGCTGCCGCAGCGTGCCACCGGGCAGGTACTCCAGAACCAGGAAGGTAGCCTCGTCGGTTTCCTCGAAGTCGTAGAGCACCCCGATGTGGGGGTGGCTCAGCGAGGAGATCGCCCGGGCCTCGCGGGCGAAGCGGGCGCGAGCGTCCGAAGAGTCGAGCAGGCCGGCGGAAAGAAACTTCAGAGCGACCCGGCGGCCGAGGCGTTCATCGACCGCCTCGTAAACCGCGCCCATACCGCCTTCGCCGATCTTCCTGCGAATCGCGTAATGGGAAACGCGACGGCCCGTCATCCGAGGTTGGTTACCATTAGACCACACTCCGGAAGTGCCGTTTCGGCGTTTTCTCGTTTCCCGTCACGGGGATCCGTCACCACCTTCAGGTGGTGACAGGGCACTCGCCGAGCCCCCAGTTCCGGAGCAGATACATACGCCCATGGACCGTGCCGGCTCCCGTGGCGATGGTGTTCTTCCGGCTGCGGACGTCGTCGCGCCAGCGGGACGAGGCGGCGTCGGCGACGGCGTTGGCAATGATGACCCGCCGGTCACGCTCCGAACGCACCGGATGGGTGGCCAGCAGTTCGTCGATCCGCTCGCGCGCGGCGCGCTTGATGCCGCCGTTCTGGACGTGAATGTCGAAGCAGAGGGCCAGACCGAGCTCGGTAGCGAGCATCTGGGCGCGGGCAGTGTGAACGGCGGGCTGGAAGTAGCGCTCGTCGGCCAGGCGAAGCTGTTCGGCCTGCACCTCGGGTATCTCGCCGAACCGCCGGAAGCCCTCGCGCCAGGGGCGGCGCAGGCCGGTCTTGCGCGGGCCGGTGGAGATGGAGTCGGCCCAGGCCACCCGCTCGGCCGGCGGGCGCCGGACGACGTCGCGCAACTCCGCGGCGCGGCTGCCGAAGGCTTCTTCCAGGAGCCCGGAGTCGGCGGCGTCCACGGCCTTTACGATCTTGCCAATGTCGCCATGCTTTAGCGTGAAGCCGATGATACCCCAGGTGATGCCGGCGCCGTCGAAGTTGCCCCGGGCAAGCGAGAAGCCGTGGCCTTCGAAGGCGGCGGTCAACTGAAGGCAAAGGTCACGAGGCGGAGGAGGCTCCTCGCCGGTGAGGGCCCGCCAGGTGGGGACGTCCACCTCGCCGTTGCGGGTGAGCCCCAAGTCGGCCTGAAAGCGTTCGACGGCGGCCTGGGTCTTCGCCCCGAAATCCCCGTCGATCGGGCCGGGATCCACTCCGGCCGCCGCCAGCGCCGACTGCACGCGCCGCACGACGGCCCCTTGCGCCCCTCTAGCTGCGATAGTCATGCTCATTTTCTCATCTCCGTTCCAACAATTCCCGGTCATGGCCTCGACCGGCACGCAGCCCGGCGGCGTCCTGCCCGGCATCGGGGGCGCACCCCCATCATACGGGCCGGGAGAGCTGCTCCGCCGCCTTTTGCATCGGCCGCCGCCGGAGACGCCTGGCAATACAGGGGACATCCGGGCAGCGCCGGTGCACGGTGAGGTGCGATGTGACGAGTGACGCCCGCCGGCGCACATCAGCGTGAAAATCGACAACCACTTTCATTTCAAGCAGTTGCCGGGACGGGTGACGCGTCCGCCCCGGCGAGCCGCCACCCCGGTGAGGCGGCTTCGTCTGCCCAACCGGGTTTTGGGCTGGCTGAGGTTCCGCTGTCCCGGGCGGCGGACAGCCGTCCCCGGGTTCCCACCGTACCATCGGAGCCGCGAAGAGGCGGGCGTGGCGCCGCCCCAAGTGATTCATCCCGCGAGGGGAAGCTGCACCCGCGAAGCTGTGACTGAATTAACACGTAAACGGGCGGACAGGGATTGACCCGACGCTTGGGGCGTGACAAAATCAAGCCATAGCTGGGATTCCAATTTTCTTGATCGAAAAGGAGGGAAATGCCATGTCGGAGGCTGTCACGACGACCATGCCTCGCATCGGGGATGCAGCGCCGGACTTCACGGCGGTGACGACGCACTCGCAGGCGATGAAGTTCAGCGAGTGGCAGGGCGACAGTTGGGTGATCCTGTTCTCGCACCCGGCCGACTTCACGCCGGTCTGCTCGACCGAGCTGGCCGAGTTCGCCCGGCGCGCCGCTGATTTTGCGGCCATCAACACGAAGCTGATCGGGCTGAGCGTGGACAGCATCCACTCGCACCTGGCGTGGGTGGAGAACCTGAAGCAGACGCTCGGGGTGGAGATCGACTACCCGATCATCGCGGACCTGGACACGAAGGTGGCCCAGCTCTACGGGATGATCCACCCGGGCGAGAGCGCCACGGTGACGGTGCGGGCGGTCTTCATCATCGACCCCAAGCGCACCATCCGGGCGATCATCTACTATCCGCTGAATGCGGGGCGGAACATCGACGAGATCTACCGCATCACCCGGGCGCTGCAGGCGGCCGACACTTACGCCTGCGCCACGCCGGTGAACTGGCGGCCGGGCGACAAGGTGGTGGTGCCGCCGCCGAAGACGGTGGAAGAGGTGGCCGAACGCCTGAGCCACAAGGGCAAGGACTACGACGTGAAGGACTTCTACCTGAGCTTGCGGGAGCAGAAGGTGGCCTGAGGGCCGGAGGCCTGCAAGAGACCTTCTACTCTTTCCAGAACAGCCGCCGGGCGTTGGCGCCCTGGATCTTGGCGCGATCCTCGGCCTTCGTAAAGGCGAACATCTGCTCGAAGACCGCCCGGCGGCGCCGGTATTCCTCCATGTTCACCCCCAGACCGCCCCAGAGCATCCGCTCCGCCCCGTAGAAGCCGAAGACCTGGCGGACGAGCGGCCGGACATCCCGGTACGGGTAGCCTTCGCGGGAGGCGTAGTGGATGCCGGAAAACTTCATGTAGACGTTCGGCAGCCAGGCCAGCTCCAGGATGTGCGCGTAATCGACAGCCGTGCCGGAGGCGGGCCGGGCCAGGTGATCGATGAGGAAGGTGGTGCGGGGGAACTGGGCGACGAGAAAGTGGACCTGGCGGACGTGGGGCGGGGTGATGTGGAACTGGATGGCGAGGCCGAGTTTGGTGGCGGCGCGGATGGTGTGGCGGACCATCTCGTGGGTGAGGTCGCGGTCGCGGATGGCGCCGGAGGTCGTGGGCGGCTCATCAGGTGCGCGGGTGCAGTGGATCCGCAGGGCGACGATGCGGTTGGGGTTGCGCTCGACGAGGGCGGCCATGCGCTCCGGGGTGGCGGGATCGGTGGGGTCGAACAGGCAGGTGCCCTTGAAGAACATGGGCGAGGGCTCGTTGGCGAAGCAGTACTCGAGGTAGGAGTGGTCGTCCTGGTAGGGCTCCGGGTGGACGATGACGGCCCCGGTGATGCCGGCCTCGGCGGCGAAGACGAGGTAGTCCTCGAGCGGCACGGGCTCGGGGCGGTAGGGGGCGTTGGGATGGTAGGGAAACTTCTGCTGGTCCGGCGAGAACAGGTGCAGGTGGGTTTCGATGAGCGGCGGCCGGGACGCCTGGGCCGCAGCGGCGGCCCCAGCG
>CAYWXL010000064.1:18394-24008 GCA_964461995.1 uncultured Solibacteraceae bacterium | reverse complement strand
TGGTGCCGGGGTGGTCGGTGTGCGCAGGCGCTTGCAACGTGAGCAGGTTCACCGCATTGAGCAGGTAGCAGTATTCCGGGTCGAAGTTATGCGCCCGATAGTACGGACCGCGGGCGCTCACCGCAAGAAGCGACAGAATCAGCGCCGCGGCAGGTACGATCCACAGTATCCAGCTCGCTTTCGGGCTTTTCGTTTGCCCGGGCGCTTCCCTAGGCTCGGGGCGGGAGTCGCCGGGTTCGGAGCGGGAACGGGTTTGGCGCGCCCCTTTTTTCATGCCGCAGCTCCGCACTTGATCCGCCGCAAGCCTGCGAGCGTCATCCGCAATAGCAGGAAGCCATGCCGGAAGCGCCGGATGTTCGTGGCGCCGTAAGCGCGGGCCCGGTACCGGACCGGGACATCTACGGAATCCAAGGCGAGCACTGAGGCTCCAAACAGCAGGTCGAAGTCACCGAACGGGTCCAGTCCTCCGAAGTCCTTTCGCCACGCCGCGATACGCCGGTAATCGTGCCGCGCAAGCAATTTTGTACCACAGAGGGAATCGCCGAAGCGGGCGTCAAGAAGCCAGCTAAGCAGTTTCGCGAAGAACACGTTGCCGAGGCGGTTCAAGAAGCGCATCGCTTGGCCTTCCATCGGGTAGACGAGCCGCGAGCCGTTGACGAAATCCCCCAATCCGTCCCGCCACGCCGAGTAGAAGCGTCCCAGCAACTCCGGGGGCATCGTGAGGTCTGCATCGAGGATGACCAGGAGCGGCTCCGAAGCGTGCTCGAAACCGAATCGCACCGCGTCTCCCTTCCCCTTGCCTGGCTGGCGAAGAGTCCGGATGCGGAAGCGCCCACGCCAGTGGCCGGCGACACGCTGGATCTCTTCCCAAGTGCCATCGGTCGAGTGGCCCTCGACGAAGATGATCTCGACCGGACAGCCGAGATCCGGGAACCGGCGGAGCGCCTCCTCGATGTTACCCCGCTCGTTGCGGGCGGGGATGACGCAGCTCAGCCCAACGGCCGGGCGTTTCATTACGGGCCGCAGCGCCACCAGGTCAACCAGGCCGAACCAGCGGAGGAAGGGGACAAGCGGAAGGAGGACGTTAACGAGATTGCCTAGCCCCAGCAACCGGAAGGGGCAGTACAGCCGAGGCTTGTGCCACACCACGGCGAACCCGCTCAAGCATGCCAGGTTGTCCAAGTCCGCCCGCGTCAGGAAGGTGTCCGGCAACTCCCCCTTACGAATCCCCAGGCGGTTCGCAAGCCGGTAAAGCCAGCGGAAGTAGGGATTGTAGAGGACGGCCAAGATCCGTGAGGTGTGGCAGAGCCGCGGCTTCAGCCACTCGAGCCGCGCCTGGATGTCGTGCTCGTGGTTGAACGAACCGTTGATGAGAACTGCTGTGCGGCGCTCGGTCTCGTGGCTGAGGTCCGGAAAATCATCCGGCCTTTCCACCCGGCGGCGAGTTCGGCATTCGATGTTCTCGAGAAGCAGCCCCGTGTCGTCTGGGCGGGGCAGCCACTGGATCACCTGATCGTAGTAGCGGGTAAGGCGCGAGATCTCCTGCGCGATGAGGCGATTCGTGTAGCGCTTCCAGGCAGCCGCCCGCGGCCGCGGTGAGGTGGATTCCACCTCGCTATACTACAAAACGGCTATGGCTCCTCGTCGCGCGCGGCCGGCTCCGGCGCTCGTGCTTTTCGACATCGACGGCACGCTGCTGCGCCGCTCCGGCCCCCACCACCGGAATGCCCTCGAAGACGCGGTGCGCTGCATCACCGGCCGGCCGGCCTCGACCCGCGGCATGGCCCTCCAGGGGATGCTGGACCCGGACATCCTCACCGACCTGATGTTGCAGGCCGGGTTGGGCCGGAAGGCGGCCAAGAGGCGTTTGCCCGGCGTCATGCAGAAGGCTCAGAACCTTTATGTGCGCCGGTGCCCGGATTTGCGAAGCAAGGTTTGTCCCGGGGTCCGGCCCGCGTTGGCTAGGCTGAAGCGCGCCCGCATACCGGCGGGCCTGGTTACCGGCAACCTCGCGCGGATCGGCTGGACGAAGATCAGGCGGGCCGGGCTGCGAGACTACTTACGGTTCGGCGCCTTCGCCGGGCAGGCCCCCACTCGCGCAGATTTGGTCCGTCTGGCCGTGGATTACGCGCGCCAGCGAGGGTGGATCGGCCCTGATTCACGGGTAACCTTGATCGGCGACCACCCCAACGACGTTCGCGCCGCCCAAGCCAACGGGATCCAAGCGGTTGCCGTGGCCACGGGTTTGAGCTCGGCCGAGGAGCTCGCCGCTTGCCGTCCCGACATCTTGCTGGAGGACCTGCGGGAACTGCGTCTGGCGATGTTGCTGCCGTGAGCCGCGGGTGGGCCGGCGGCAGGCCTCGCGGCGTTTCGTGGTTGACTCGGAACGCGTCCTATGGGACGATGGGCTGAGAACAGAAGCAGCAGGTCTAGATCCGTTTGCCTCCCTCCGCAGTGAGAATCCCGGGCATGTACATCGATCCCCTCCTGTTTCTATAGACCGGCATTAGGGCCTGGCGTGCCGGGCGGCCGTTCCGCGGCCGGTTTCCAGCCGGGTGAAAGGAAGTACATATGGCAACAGCAAAATCTGGCGATACGGTCGCCGTCAACTACACCGGTAAGCTCGACGATGGGACGGTTTTCGATACCTCGAGCGGGCGCGAACCATTGGAATTTACGATCGGTTCCGGGCAAGTGATCCCGGGATTCGAGGAGGCCGTCATCGGCATGAGCCCCGGGGAAACGAAAACGGCGTCGCTGCCGCCGGAGCAGGCGTACGGCGCCCGCCATGAGGAACTGGTCATCACGCTGGGACGGGACCAAGTACCGGAGGGCATGCCGATCACGGTGGGGCAGCGGCTATCACTTCGCTCGCCCGACAACCGGGAATTGCCGGTCATCGTGACCGAGGTCGCCGAGGATTCGATCACTCTCGACGCGAACCACCCGCTCGCCGGCAAGACACTGCATTTCGACATTGAACTCGTCGCCATTCGGTAGGCGAATCGTTGCCTGCGGTGCGGATCGCCCGGATCCCGGTCCGGCTCGGTGGTACGCGCCCCGTTAACGGTTCAAATGGCGTGTCAACCATTGGACCGCCGCCTCGGCCGCCCGGAGGCGGTTCCGGCGCCGCAGAATGCGGCGCCCCTCATTTTCAAAGACAATCAACTTTGACTCCACGCCCGCGGCGTTGAGGCTTGCGGCGATCTCTTCGGATTCCTCCACTGGAACGACGGGATCGTTGCGCCCATGTAACAGAAGGAGCGGCGCCCGGACTCGCTGAATCCGATGGATCGGCGACAGCGCCCGCAGCATGTCCTGCTGGCGCTCGGGGTCGCCGTACTCGGCCCGAAACAGCGGCGCGACCCAGGGGGCGGTGTGCCGCAGCAGCGCTTCCAAGTCGGCGAAGCTCGAGACCAAAACGCCGGCGGCGAATCGATTCGGACGGTCGGCGAGGACGGACAGCGCTAGATACCCCCCGTAGCCCCGGCCGAAGATGCCCAGCCGTCCTCGCGCAACCCGGCCGGAAGCGATCAGCCATTCCGCGCAGGCTTCGACGTCGCGGATTGCGTTCAGACGCTGGGGGCCGTCGTCCATGGCGGCGAAGTCCCGCCCGCGGCCGCCCGAGCCGCGAACGTTCGGAGCGAACACCGAGATCCCGCTTCGAACGAGGGCCTGGATCAGTGGCTGGAACTCCGGCCGGGCTTGTCCCTGCGGCTCCTCGTGCAAGAAAAGGACGAGAGGCGGGTTTTCACGAGGAGCCCGATAGAACCAGCCGTCCAGCTCGACGCCGTCGTGAGAGCGGAATCGCTCGAGCCGGGGGCGGACGAGGTCCGCCAAGTCCATTCCCCCGTGCGGGACGCTCGTCACCCGGTGGATCTTCTCCGCCGCGCGGTCGATCAACCAGATGTCCGGCGGCATGGCCGGCCCGCTCGCCGAGACTGCGATCCGTTGGCCGTCTCGCGTGATGCTCAACCCATGCACGACCTCGGCGGGGAGATCCGGGCCGGGTAAGATCCGTCCGGTCGCCAGATCGACCAGCCCGAGCTCACTTCGCCCGCTGGCGTTCCAGAGCAAAGCTCCCCAGCGGCCGCCGGGCGCGGCCACGAGCCGTTCGAGATCGGCGTCTCCGCGCTGCGCCAAAATCTCGACGCTTCCCGGGGGTCCATCGTTTGCGAGCCGGACACGGGCGAGCGCCGGCCGGCCGGTCTTGGCATCCGTGATGAGATACACGGTGTTCCCGCTGGGGCCGAAAACAGCGTCCCACGAACAGGATCTACGGCGATGGGGGGTGAGCAATACCTCTTTGCCGTTGCGCAGCCGGTGCAGGAAGACTTGCCAGCCCTGGGCCGGGTCGAACCGCTGGATCAGTACCCGGCGGCGTTTCGGCCCGATGCTGGTCAGACGCGCCGGCGCGGATTGCGAAATGCGGTGGCGGAGACTTCGACCGGGAGGTTCGTACAGGCCCACGGTGAATCGTCCCATCGTACGGCGTGCGGTGGAGAAGCCGAGCCAGGCTCCGTCCGGGCTCCAGGCCCCCAGCCAGCTCCAATCACCCGCCGCCGGGGCCAGCCACCCGGCGGCCTTGCCGAACCGGGCCAACCGGATACGCCGGGCGCTCCCACCGGCCGCCAGCGCCGTATAGGCAAGCCATTTCCCGTCGGGCGACCAGCGGACCGCCTGGACCGGCTCATCGCCTCTGGTGAGCCGGGCCGGCCATCCCGCGGTCAGGGGAGCGAGCCAGAGCTGAGGAATGCCGGAGACATCGGAGACGAAGGCCACGCGCGCCCCGTCGGGGGAGAGGGCCGGCGCCAAAGCAGCTCCGGCAGCCGCCGGTGACGGTTCGGCCGCATGCAGGGGCGCCGCGAGGCACAGCCCGAGGATGGCGAAGGCCGCCCGCATGTCTCTCCATTGTCTCTACGCGACGGTGGAAGACGCCATCACAGCCGGAGCGGCGGCGCCGAATCCGCCTTCGACCCCGGGCGGGAAGCGGCGTGCGGCTGCTGTCCCGGAAACGGCCCGGCTGGCGAATCGCGGGTCACTTGACGTTGATCGTCCCCCGGCAGTTGGGAGCGCCGCAGGAACAGGGGACCTCCTCGGCGTCAGCGTCGAAGTTGTAGTCAACCGTGAGCTCTTCGCCCGGCTCGATGACCCGCTTGCTCATATAAAGGATGTGGCCCTTGACGATCCAGGCGTAGAGGTTGGGATCGCAACTGTGGTTGATGAACTCGGCTCCGCTGCCGCCCACCGCCCCGTCGATGGTCCAGTACTTGTCGAGCGTGAACAGATAATTGAGGGGCGCTTCGGCTCGCCGTTTCGTCTCGCGCCGGCTGATCTTCTCGCCGGTGTACTCGATCACCTTGCGGCGGGCCGGGATCCGCTCGGCGGCAAAGACTCCCCACCGGTGGATCTTGGAGCGGCCGAGACGGAGCTTGAAACAACAATAGCGGGGATCCAGGCGCGGCTCCGGCCCTTTCCAGTTCGCGTCTCGTTTCTCGGCAGGGGGCCGTTTGCGTTTCTTCGGGCTCGCCGTGGCGGCTCGTTTCTTCTTGGCCATTGCAATGGGGGAATCTTCGAGCTCGACGAAGCGTCACCCTTGCCGGCGGGACGGGAT
>CAYWXL010000064.1:0-18294 GCA_964461995.1 uncultured Solibacteraceae bacterium | reverse complement strand
GGCTAGGCCGAGGGCTCCAGCCCCCGCCCGACCGGGACCGCCCGGCTCCGCCACACTCCTCGCAGCGGGCCTCAAAACGCTTGCCGGGCGTCACTGCCTTAAAGATCCTTTCGGGATACGCGGATTGCAGATCGGCCAGGGCGAGAAGGCGAGGGTATGGTCGCGGCGATCGACGTACAGCCAGACTTCTTCGTCTCCAAACTTGAGGGTCTGGATGATCCCCTCTTCGCACGACCGCGTACGCGCGATCTCGACCTGGCCTGGCGAGCTATGCCCGGATTGGGGCCCCCAGTCCTCCATGAACTTCTCGAAGCTGTAGTCCCGGCACGGGTTCTCTTCCGTACAGCCCCACAAAGCGTACGCCGCCTTGTAGTCCTGCTTCTCCAGCAACTCCAGGAAGGTCCGGATCTGTTTCTTCTCCCGGTAGTCCCGGAACTGGAAGTAAAGAACACTTCCCACTACCAGCGCGAGGACCACTGCCAAGGCGATACGTTTGAGGATTGCCTCGCGCCGTGCTTCCTTGACGCCGTACGTTTCCAGAAACCCGGACATGGCAAACCTCCCGCGTCCGCCGTCACTGGACCGGGTAAGCCTTGTCGTACGCTTCCGTGGCTTCCTTCGTCAGGTCCAGCGCCGGCTTGGCATAGATGATGTTCGATATGTCGATGACGATGTCGATGTTCTTTTCTTGGGCCAGCTTCTGGATCACCTGCTGCATTTGACGGCCGACCCGGGTCAAGATCTCGTTACGCCGGTAGTCGAGATCCGCCTGCAGGTCCTCGGTCTTGCGCTGCAAGTCCCGCTGTTTCCTCTGCCCTTGGATCCGAAGATCCTGCTCGGCTTGCGGCGTAAGCTTGCCGGCCATCTTCTGCAGTTGTTCCTGGATGTCCTGCAGTTCCCGCTGCAGCTTCTGGATCTCTTCCTGGCGGGGTTTGAACTCATTCTCCATGTCGGTTTGCGCTTTTTGCACTTCCGCCGTACCCAGGATAGCTGCCTGCAGGTTCACTACGGCGACGTTGGTCTGCGCGGCAAGCGGCAGACACGCCAGCGCCAACACGGACAGGATCATCCTATGGAAATGATTGATTCTCCACATGAAAACTCGACTCCTCAAGGTGCTAATCTCACTCTATCACAGGCTGTCTTGCGCATTCGTAACCAGCGCTTCGTACAGCGCCCGGCCGGTAGCCCCGGTGGGGCGGCCCACCCCCAGCAGTTTCGCCAACGTGGGCGCCAGGTCATTCAACGTGCAAGGCTTATCGTATTTCCCGGCCCGGACGCCGGGTCCCATCAGAATGAGTGGAATGTGCGCGTCATACGGGTGCGGGCTCCCGTGGGTCGCGGCGTTGTCGCCGAAGATCCAGAACGGCTCGGCGACAACGAACAGGTCGGCGCTTCGCTCCCGGTGGAACCCGTGCACGACGCGCCGCTCGATCGTGTCGGAGCCCGCGGTGCCGCCGGCGAGATCGCCGTACGTGTAGACGCGCGAGATGTGCGGTACGTTGCGCGCAGCCTTGGCTGCCTCAGCCCGAACTTCTTCCAAGTCAAGGCCTTTCTCGGCGATGAGCCGGTGGTTGAGGTAGGGCGACGGCCCGGAGCGGCCGAGAATCCACTCGCCTTCGCCGTAGCGTTTCGTCAGCCATACCTGGATCGCCTTCGCTACCTCGTCTTCCGGCAGCCGTCCCCCGGGCAGCCTGCGCTCATGCCTCTTCTCCGGCACGGGAGCGACGCCGTGGTCCGCAGTGAAGACGACCAGCACGCGCTCCAATCCGATCTCGGCTTCCAGGAAGTCCAGCAGCCGCCCCAGAATCCTGTCGGTGGCGACGGATATGTCGTGGACTTCCAAGGAATCCGGTCCCCAATGGTGTCCCACGTAGTCGTTGGCGGAAAAACTGACGCTCAGCAGATCGGTGACCTCGTCCCGGCCGAGATTGCCGGCGCGGATCGCGGTCTCGGCGAACTCTTCCACCAGTTCGTTGGCGTACGGGGTCCGCCGCAAAAGGCTGTAGTACTGTCGGTCCGGCGTGCCGGGCAGCGTCACCGACGCTCGGGACGCTCCGTGCGGAGTCCACGATTTGCCCACCCAGCGCTCGGCGGCATCGCTGGCATTGAATTCTTCGACCCAGTCCGGCAACTGCTCCATGTACCAGGTGCTGGTGACGAAGTTTCCCGTCGCCGCGTCGTACCAGAAGGCCGCATCGGCCGCCCGCCCGGCTGAAAGGATCGCCGCCCGGTCCTTGATCGAGATGCCGATCACTTTCGCCCCCCGCCGGGTCTTCAGCCCGTCGCCGATGCCGTCCGCGGCGAGCCGCCACGGCGACGCTCCGGAGCCTGTCCCGCCCACTGGCCGGACGTTGGGGTCCCAAACGCTGGTGACCATCCGCCCGGATTCCCTGTCGTACCACGAGTTGCCCACAATGCCGTGGACAGCCGGCGTCGCGCCGGTCAGGATCGTCGCGTGCCCGATGGCCGTGACCGTGGGGTAGTGGTCCAGAAACGCCTTGGTGAAGACGGCTCCGTGTTGCAACAAGCGCGCGATACCGCCGCTATAGTCATCGCGGAACCGCACCAGGTAGTCGTAACGGAACTGATCGGCGGCGATCACCACCACCAGCCGGACGGGCTTGGCGGGGGCCGGCGGACGGAAGGCCGCGAGGAGCAGGAGAAGGGACAGCCACAGTCTCATCCAACAATGCCTCCGAAGGGAAAGTTCAATCGAGGATTACGGCCCCGGAGCCGCGGATCTGGTAAAGGGTCACGGGGCCTTGGATCGACGACGGATCGAAGTCCCGCCCTTGCTCTTCCGCGTGATGCCGGGCCCGCGCCAAGGCCTGCTCATGGGTCCGTTCGATCTTCTCGAGCTCGCCCTCAGCGATTGCGATTTTACCCATGGCCGTCTTCGGGAAGACGATTTTGCCGTCTTCGACCTTGACCCGCAGGCTGTTTCCTTTTTCGTCGGCGAGCTTCATCCAGCAGCCCATCCGCTCGCAGACGGCCGTAACTTTGCCGCGCACTTGAATCCGTCTTCCCACGTATTCGTCGGCGCGGGCGAGCACGGTGGCGATGGCGACCGGCTTTTCGATCTGGAGCGGAGCTCCGAGATGGGTCTCGGCGGCAGCCGGGATCCCGGCCGGCCACAACCACATTGCGAATAGTGCAACCGCAGTGTTCCTGAGCATGGAAAGACCTCGGCTTCCCCTGTGGGAATCGCCGGAAGGAGCGCCCGGCGTTGCCAGCGTCCGGGGCTACTCCGGCGGCGGACGTATGCATTATCGCACAGGCGCCACGGCGCGACGCAGACGTAACGACTTGAGAGAGTTCAAGTACTGCAGGATGTCGGCGGCCTCCAGCGGCTTCAGGCGGGGCCAGGTGATGCCGGCTTCGCGCACCCGTTCATACATCGCGGGAGCGTGTTCGCACAATCGGGTGATCAGCCACATGCTGGTGCGTTTCTTGCCATCTCCGGCCAGCCGGGGGCCCTGCCGCGCGAGTCCCTCGTGGCAGCCGGCGCAGTGTTTCTTTTCGAAGACGCTGCGGCCCACGGCTACGTCCCCACGCTCGTCGAAGTAGTGGATCACCCACAGGTATCCCAACAGTTGACGGGCTTCGGTATCCGAAAGGGCCGGACTCTGGACTCCGTAGGAGGCGTGGTTCCAAAGTGCGGCGATGAACTGAGCCGGTGAGCGGGCCGGAAAACGATTTGCTGGAGGATAGCGGTGGCAGCCGGTGCAGCCTTTTTCCTCGAAGACCCGCCGGCCTTGCTCAGCGGAAAGGGGCGAGTACCCCATGCGCGAGCCCCGGTCTGTCTGCAGAACCAGCCATCCGATTAGCTTCCAAGCGTCCGTTTCAGTGAGCTTGGGCAACCTCGGCCGGGACGCCGAAGCCCGCGTCGAATGGTTCCATGCAATCCGGATGAGCTCGCCGAAGCTGGTGGGCGGCGGGGCGAACGACCCGATGGAGGGCGAGTGGCACCGGCTGCATCGTTTTGACTCCAGCACGTCGCCGGCGAGATTGACCCGGCCGGCCCGGGCGGCCATCACGTCCGCGTAGAAGTAGGAAAACAGGTCGGCGGCGCCCTGCTCGGTCACATGTAGCGTGATCCCTTCGCTCCATAGCAACGGTGCGTGGCGCCACATGGCGGCAGCCAGTCCGGCTCGGCTCGTACCGTACCGCTTATGGAACCGGGCGAAACTACCAGGTGTCTCAGAAGGGTCGTGGCAGCGGGCACACCCACTTGAGCGGAAGATCTCGCGGCCCCGCTGGGCATCGCCGGGGATTTGTGCAGACGCCGCAGTGAAGCTGCACGCCAAAATCACGGCGGCTGCCGGCTTGCCCCTCACTAACTTCAAGAGTAACGCCCGCCTCCCCGGCCGCGCAATGAGGCGTGGGGAGGGCGGGCGTTACTTCCAGATGCTCCAACCGAACGCTTCGGCCGGATTTGCCCCGCCTAGCGGGGGATCAGAACGCTGGCGTTTCGATGATCAGGGCCAGCTCTTGAAGTTTCACGGAGCCATTCGCAGCCATCTCCTTTTCCTTTTCGGAAACTGGCAGTGTGCGGACGATCCCGGAAGCGCCGTTAGTGACTCGCGCCAGGAAATAGGTGTTGCCGTAACGGTGAAACAGCAATTCGCTGCGGCCCTCGGCGGCGACCCCGTTCGGCCGGGTGGCCACGATGACGTGGGCCGAGCCGCGGGTGTTCCTCACTATCAGAACGGATTTGTTCTGTGCGTGCCCGTTGATCACATAGGTTCCGGCGGGCATTTCCACGCCGCTCACGTAGTAATCGAACGGGATCTGAACAGAGAGCCTTTGCGGCCAGAAGCTGAACGCCGACATGGTGGCCAGCAGTGTAAACAGACTCAACGCCATTAGTTTTTGTTTCATTCTTTTCAGATGCTCCTCTCGGAGTGCGCCGGCGCCGTTTTCTTGCTGGCTCCTGCCGGGGCTGTCTCAGGCCTTCCGGTCGGCGTCTCCGTTAACTAATACGGACCGAGGCGGGAAAAGGTCACGAAGAACGCGATTTATTTCGCGCGAACAGAAGCGGCAGTACGCTACTGGTCCGTTTTCGGCCGGTACAGGCCCCGGGCCGTTCCGGCGTTCACAGCCGCATCTGTCCTTATATCTTCCAACGGTTCAGTAAGTTGGCGCTCCGGGCCCGTTCCCTCCGGCCGTCCAGGGTCTATGCTGACGCTCGCTGGAGGATGAATACGCCATGGCGACTTTCGATCTGGTTTTCGAAGGCGGCGGCGCGAAAGGCGTCGCCTTTGCGGGCGCGCTGGAGGTGTTATGGGCGCACGGCCACCGGACCGGCCGGCTGGTAGGAACTTCTGCGGGCGCGATCGCCGCCGTCTTGTGCGCCGCGGGCTACAGTCCCGGCGAAATGCAGGCGGCGCTCGCCGAGAAGCGCAACGGCCGCCCGCGATTTCTTTCGTTCTTCGACACCCCGCTCCCGGAAGACTTCTCCGTCGAGACGCGAACTCGCAGCCTCTTGGGCAGAGCGTTGCGGAAAATCGATTTGCCGTGGATCCCCGCCGCCCTCGAGGATGACTTCGACCGGCTCTTGCTGAGCGCGTTGCTCCGTCAGCCGAAGTTCGCCCGGCTCTTCTCGTTGGTCGAGTCCGGCGGCCTGTTCCGCGGCGAAGCGCTGGCCGATTGGGTGGCGGAGAAGCTGGAGGGGAAAGCCATACCCGCGTCGGCGACCTTCCGCGACTTCCACCGGAGCACCGGAGCAGATCTCACCGTGGTCGCGGCCGACCCCGAGGACCGTGAAATGCTGGTGCTGAACCACCGCACTGCGCCCGATCTGCCGGTGGCCGTCGCGGTGAGAATGTCCGTGAGCATCCCGTTCGTTTGGCAGCCTGTCCGCTGGCGCCCCGAATGGGGTTTGTACTTGGATCGGCCCAAAGCCGGGCACGGTATCGTGGACGGGGGGTTGCTGTCCAACTTTCCGTTGCGCCTCCTGGTCGAGGACACGCTGTTCGTCCGGACGGTGATGGGCGACCGGCGGCCGGACCCTTCGCGGTCGCTGGGTCTTCTGCTCGACGAGGAGTTGTCCGTCCCGGGGGCGCCGTCCGCTCCGGAGAGGGAACCCGTTTGGGAGGAGATCCCCCTGTTCAGGCTGGCGCTCGAGATGGCGGCGATGGTTATGGCGGTCTGGGACAACCCGGCCATGAAGCGCTTTGATCACCTGATCTGCCGGCTGCCGGCCAAGGGCTACGGCACGCTGGAGTTCGAGATGGACGACGTTCGCCGGGAACGGCTGCTGGCCGCCTCCCGCGCAGCCATGATGGCCCATCTGGACCGCCGGAGCCGCGAGCCGGGCCTCGCCGCGTGAGAGCGCTTGCGGGTTCGCGCCGCGATGCAGTTATCCTAAGCACGAGGGGCTCGGTTCGATTCGCATGCACGTGGAAGCAACCGAAAGAGAGTGGTCGGCAGCCGAGATCCGCGGTCTGGTCCGCGAACACCTTCGGCCTCATTATGCCGCGCTGGCGCAATGCAACTCGACGGCGGAACTGGAGGCCTTGCCTTTGTACCAGGGGCTGCGGCCGGTGATCGAGCGGGTACTCGACACTCCGGAGATCGGTCATTTCGGTCCCGCAGACCCGCCTGTCAAGCCCCGCTACCGGTTTCTCGCCTGGAACATCGAGCGGGGGATCCAGCTCGACGGCCAAATCGAGGCCTTCCGCAGCCACGAATACTTGAAGAGCTGCGACGTGCTGTTGATAACCGAAACGGACGTCGGAATGGCTCGCTCCGGCAACCGCGACGTGGCCCGCACTTTGGCCGAGGAGTTGGGTTTTCACTACGCGTTCGCTCCCTGTTACATCAACCTGGTGAAGGGCGCCGGAATGGAGCGTCAGGTGGAGGGCGAGAACGAGCTCGGGCTCCACGGAAACGCACTGCTGAGCCGGTACCCGATTCGGCGGGTACGCTCCATCCCCCTCGCCAACGGGATCGATAAGATGCGTGGGCGCGAGAAGCGCATCGGACGCCAGGTGGCGGTCGCGGCCGAGATCCACTTCCCGAACTTCGCCCTGCATGCGGTCAGCGTCCACCTGGACGCGAACTCCACCCAGCAGCACCGTTGCGACCAGATGCGGACGGTTCTCGATTCCATCCCCTCGCCCGGGCCCGCCGTCATCGGCGGGGACTGGAACACCACCACCTACAACTCCTCTACCGCGTTCCACGCCATCATGGGCTACTGGCTTCGCGTTTTCATGGGCGTGGACAACGTGATTCGCAACCACTACCTGCACCCGTACAACCGTTTCGAGCGCCGGCTCTTCCAACTGCTGGAAGAGCGGGGCTTCGATTGGCGGCGCGCGAACCAGATCGGGGAGCCGACGATTTGCTACGAGTTCGAGAACCCGCGCATGTTCCATGGACTTGCCGAGTGGGTGCCTCTGTGGTGCTTTCCCTTCATCCGCTGGGCATTGCGAAACCACGACGGCAAGTGCCCCTTGAAGCTCGATTGGTTTGCGGCCCGGGGGATCCGTGTCGAGAACCCGGTCGTGATCCACGAGCTGCGGGACCGGGCGGGCGTTCCCCTGTCGGATCACGACGCCGTCGGCCTGGACGTCGTGGTCGCCTGAGAAGCGCGCCGCCGGGAGGGCCCTCAGGCATTGATTCCGTTAGGCTTGCAGTATGATGAGAACGTTATGGACAGCACGGTCAGCACCGCCTCGGAAAAGCTCCCCGCAGACGCGATCATCGAGCTGGAAAAAGAATATCTGGTCCAGAACTACACCCGGTACCCGATCGTGCTCCACCGCGGGAAGGGCTGCGTACTTTACGACATTAACGGCAAGAAGTATCTCGACTTAGTGTCGGGGATCGGGGTGAACGCCCTTGGTCACGCTCATCCGCGGATTCTCAAGGTTCTCAAACAACAGGCCGGACTGTTGATCCATTCCTCGAACCTCTACTACCACGAGTACCAAGGTCCCCTGGCGAAGCGGCTGGCTGAGATCACCGGCTTGAAGCGGACCTTTTTCTGTAACTCGGGGACGGAAGCGATCGAAGCCGGCCTCAAGATGATCCGGGCCTATGGCCGGGCGGTGCGGCCTGAGAAGCACGAGATCGTATCGCTCGAAGGTTCCTTCCACGGCCGGACGATGGGTTCGGTTTCGGTGACCGGACAAACCAAGTACCGGGAGCGTTTCGAGCCGCTGCTGGCGGGAGTCAAGTTCGTGCCGCGGAACGATATGGGAGCCCTGGAGGCTGCGGTGAACGAGAACACCGCGGGAATCGTCATCGAGGTCATCCAAGGGGAGGGGGGCGTCTATCTCGCCGAAGAAGCTTTTCTGCGCAAGGCACGGGAACTCGCCGACCGCTACAACGCCCTGTTGCTCTTCGACGAGATCCAGTGCGGAGTGGGCCGCACAGGCAAGTACTGTGCTTATCAACTCTTCGATCCGGTCGTGCTGCCAGACATCGTGGCTCTGGCCAAGCCTCTGGCCTGCGGTCTGCCTCTAGGCGCCGTGGTGGCGAACGAAAAGGCGGCCGCCACACTCGGTAAGAGCATGCACGGCTCCACTTTCGGCGGCGGCGCCTTGGCGTGCCGCGTGGCGCTTGAATTCCTGGACCTTCTTGAGGAGCTGCTGCCGCACATTTATCAGTTGGCGGGCTATTTCAAGGTGGAACTCCAGGAGCTCTCCCGCCACTACATGTTCATCAAAGAAGTGCGCTGCTACGGACTGATGATCGCCGTCGAGATGGAGATTCCCGGCGCGATGCTGGTCCAAGAGGCCCTTGAGCAGGGGCTGTTGATCAATTGCGTGCAGGAGAAGACGATCCGGCTCCTGCCGCCTTACGTCATGTCGGAGCAGGAGGTGGACAAGGCCATTCGGTTGCTGGACAGAGTGTTCCGGAAGGGGCGGGAATATTTCGTCGAGAGCGGCCTGGCCGACAAGCTTCTCAAGGAGAAGAGGCTCTAGTTCGGCTAAAGGAGCTCTTCGCGTTTCTTCTTCTCGAGCAGTTTGACGATCTGGCCGACCTTCTGCGCCTCGGAACGGCTGGCCACCAGCAGGGCATCCCCCGTGTCCACCACCACCAGATCTTTGACGCCCACCAGCGCCACCAGCTTGTTGCCGGCTTCGACATAGTTGCCTTCGCTGTCCAGCGCGAGCAGGTCGCCCCGCACGACGTTGTCGCCGCTGCGGCGCGCCAGCAGCTCATAGACCGCGTTCCAGCTCCCCAGGTCGTTCCAGCCGATATCGCCCGCCACTACGCCGGAGACGTTGTCCGCCTTCTCGAGCACCGCGTAGTCGATCGAGATGTTCTCCGCCTTGGGAAAGGTCTCGCCGAGCGCCCGGGTGAAGTTCCGGCTGCCAAAGGGGGGAAGGGAGTCGAGCAAGCTCGCCGTGCGGGGCAGGTAGCGGCGCAGCGCCTCCAGGATCACGTCGGCGCGCCAGAAGAACATCCCCGCGTTCCAATAAAAGCGGCCGGCGGCGACGAACTGTTTGGCGGTTTCCAGATCGGGCTTCTCGCGAAAGCGAAGCACCGGGACGGCATCGAGCTTGCCAGGCCGGGTACCGTCGGGGAACTCGATATATCCGTAACC
Organism: uncultured Solibacteraceae bacterium; assembly: GCA_964461995.1. Classification (GTDB taxonomy): domain Bacteria; phylum Acidobacteriota; class Terriglobia; order Bryobacterales; family Bryobacteraceae; genus JALSRK01. Next base: position 8,729 of record CAYWXL010000064.1, on the reverse strand, counting down.
GGTCTCCGGCCACCGCGGCTCGATCCCCATCACCATCAGGCGTCCCTGGTCAGCCCCTCGGAACGCCGCTTTCACCAGCCGGCGGTAGAGTCCAGGCCGTGCGATATGGTGATCAGACGGGAAGACCCCGAGCACCGCCTCCGGATCCTGCTGGTGCACGATGCGCGCCGCCAGCCCGATCGCTGGGGCAGTGTTGCGCGGCTCCGGCTCAGCCAAGACTTGCCGCGGCGGGATCTCGGGCAACTGCCGGCGCACCGCCCGCTGGAGCTGGCTGTTGGTGAGAATCCAGAGGCGCTCCGGGGGGATGAGCGGGCGAAGCCGCTCAACGGTCTCCTGAATCAGCGACCGCTCCCCGAGGAACGGCAGGAGCTGCTTCGGCATCCGGCGGCGGCTCCGGGGCCAGAAACGGGTGCCCCGCCCGCCCGCGAGAATCAAACCGTACTGATGATGTTTGGCGGCCATCTCTCCCCTTCCTCCGTGCCGGTCTCCTCCGGAAGCCTGCCCGCCCGGCGGCAGCTCAAGGCGCTATCTCGTAACCGCGGATGATCTTGAAGGTGCGCCGCCAGCGGGTCTTGGTGAAGAAGTTCTGGGCCAGATCCAGCAGGTGATCCAGGCCGATGCTCGAATCCACGAGTTGCTCGGTGGGGGCGTCGTAGGACCAGTAGATGATCACCGGCTTGCCGATGATGTTCTTCCGCGGCACGAAGCCCCAGTAGCGGCTGTCGAGGGACGCGTCGCGGTTGTCGCCCATGACGAAATAGCTATGCGGCGGCACCACCACCCAGCCGTCCTCGACGTTGTTGGCGAGCATCTCCCGGGCCGGCGTGTAGAGGCGGACGTTCGGCTCGCTGGGGAAGTTGTCCCGGTAAGAATCGATGTAGTCGGTGCTGTGGTAGACGTACGGCTCGTTGAGCTTCTTCCCGTTGAGGTACACCTCTTTGTTAACAATCCGGATCCGGTCGCCCGGCACCCCGATCACGCGCTTGACGAAGGTTTGGGAGATATCGATCGGATAACGGAAGACGATAATATCACCCCTCTTGACGTCCTCGTAAGGGAGCAGATACTTGCTCACCGGCCCTGCCGGAGCGTAGGCGAGCTTGTCCACCAGCAGGTGGTCGCCGATCAGTAAAGTCTCCTCCATCGACCCGGTGGGGATCACGAACGCTTGGACGAGCGTCGTCGTGCCGAACAACAGCAGCAGGATGGTGACAGTCCACTCGGCGATCGTCCCTCGCTGGGGTTCAGCCTTCGCCGGACGTTCCTTGCCGGTGGTTTCCTGGATTGCATCCCTGTTTTTCACGGCAGCCAACTTCTGTTTCTCCAGCCTCTTCAGCGGTCTTGTTCCATTCTAGCCGAGACGCGGGCCCCTCCGGCTCATTCGCCGGCCTGCCGCCCGCCGCCGCGCTGCATCTGAAAAATCTCGGCGATGGAGACGTAGAAGTTCACCAAACCGAGGCCGCTCACGCTTCCCCGGACGTAGGGGTTCATCCATATCTCCCGCCATTCCGGGCTCATCCAGCCGAAGTAGTTGAGCGGCCAGTAAGGGGACCACGGAAAGGTGAGCAGAAAGAGGCCCATTTCAAAACAAAAAGTCGCCACTAGTAGACGCCAGATTTGCAGGCCCCTTCGGGCCATCGTTTCTGCGGGCGGCGCCTGCATTCCTGCGGCGGAGTCGCTGGGGGCGCTCACTGGCGTCGAACGGTTCACCGTGGACCGGCCTCCTCGAACAAACCGGGCTGGAGACCGCCTCCGCCGGCCGCTGCTTTCCGGCGGCTGAGCGGGGGCAGTCCGCAAACTTCCCGCACGGGCGCAAAGCTGCGCCGGTGCTCCGGCGTGGGACCCAGGCGGGCCAGCGCCTGGAGGTGTTCCGGGGTGCCGTAGCCTTTGTGGCGGGCGAAACCATAGCCGGGATAGACGCGATCGAACCGCTTCATGCAGGCGTCCCGGTCGACCTTGGCCAGGATCGAGGCCGCGGCGATCGACCGGCACCGGGCGTCGCCTTTTATCAGCGCCTCCTGGGGCACGGACGTGTCCAATCGCAAGGCATCCACGAGAAGATAATCGGCCGGCGGATCCAATTGCTCGAGAGCCCGTTTCATCGCCAGCCGGGACGCCTGGTAGATGTTGATACGGTCGATCTCGGCGGCGCTCACGCTGGCCACCGCCCACGCCACCGCCCGTTCCCGGATCATCTCCGCGAGCCGCTCCCGCTCCTCCGGCGCAAGCAGCTTGCTGTCGCACAGGCCGGGCACTGGTTTTTGCGGCGACAAGACCACCGCCGCGGCGAAGACCGGCCCGAACAAACAGCCCCGCCCGGCTTCGTCGAGTCCGGCGATTCGCCGGTAACCCTTCGCCCGGGCGGCGCGCTCGAACCGGTCCGAGCAGTCCACCCGTGCACTGCTCTTCGCTGATGGCCCGGCTTGCTTCACTGGCGGCCCCGGAACTAGCCGTTGTTCTGGTTCTTCTTGCCGAAGTTGGTTTCGCGCTCCTTCAAGCGCGCGGCCTTGCCGCGGAGCTTTCTCAGATAATAGAGCTTCGCGCGCCGCGTCTTGCCCGTCCGCACCACCCGGATCGACTCGATCACCGGGGCGTGGATCGGAAAAATGCGCTCGACGGCCTGTCCGAAGCTCATCTTGCGGACGGTGATCGTCTCGCTGATACCGCTGTTGTTGCGGGCGATCACGGTGCCTTCGAACGCCTGGAGGCGCTCCTTTTCGCCTTCCTTGATCCGCACCTGCACACGGACCGTATCGCCGGGGCGAAACTCCGGGATGTCGGTCCGCATCTGCTTCTTGGTCAGTTTTTCGATCAATGCGTTGGTCATTTCGAGCCGTACCTCTATTGCTGGGAGCCGGCCGGGGCTGCGCCGCCGCGTCTCTCGAGCAGCTCGGGACGATACCGCGCCGTCTTCTCGAGAGCGGCGGCCTTCCGCCACCGCCGGATCTCCTCATGATTGCCGCTGAGCAGGACCTCGGGGACACGCCATCCCCGAAACTCGGCCGGGCGGGTGTAGTGCGGGCAATCGAGCAAACCGTCGCCGGCGAACGACTCGGCGACGGCGGACCGTCTGTTGCCCAGCACCCCGGGCACGAGCCGCGAGACGACGTCGATCACCACCGCTGCGGCGAGTTCGCCTCCGCTCAGCACGTAATCTCCTATCGATAATTCCTCATCGGCGAGATGTTCGGCCACCCGCTCGTCAACGCCTTCGTAACGGCCGCAGATGAGCAGAATCTCGTCCAGTTCACTCAGCTCCATGGCCTTCTGTTGCCGGAATAGGCGGCCCTGAGCCGACAACAGAATGATTCTCTGCCGGCTGGAGCGTTCCGGGAAAATCTCCTCGGCGGCCGCAAAAATCGGTTCCGGCTTCAGAACCATTCCTTCTCCGCCGCCGAACGGGCGGTCGTCCACGGTCTTGTGCCGGTCCGTCGTCCACTTCCGCAAATCGTGGATGCGGATCTGAATTTGGCCGGCCTTCACCGCGCGCCCGACGACCCCGTAGTCGAAGGGGCCGCGAAAGAACTCCGGGAAGATCGTGAGTACGTGGAACGTCACTCCCGGTTCAGCTCCAGCAATCCTTCCGGCGGATCGACCTCGATCTCCTTGCCCTCGACATCGACTCGCACGCAAATCTCCCGCGTGAACGGGATGAGGATCTCCCCGCCGTCCACGCTTTCCACCTCGAGCAGTCCGCTGCCGCCCGCTTCGAGGAAGTCCACAACCCGGCCCACGCGGCGGCCGCTCTTGCGCTCCACCACCACGCATCCGACCAGGTCCGACTGGTAGTACTCGTCAGGCGGAAGCGGAAACCGCTCCGCCATCGGGACGCAAACCTCCGCTCCGCGTAGCTTCTCCGCCTCCGAGATCGAATCGACGCCCTTGAACTTGAAGATCAGCCGGGCGCCGTGTTCCCACGTCTCCTCGATCTCGTACGTCCGAATCTCGTTGGGAAAGCCTTCCGCGCCCACGAGGGCGACCCGCTTCAGCCGAGAAAAACGCTCCGGGTGGCTGCTGAAAGAGACCGCCGAAAGTTCCCCACGGCGGCCGCGCGTGCGCATGAGACGCGCAATCGTCACCCACTCCTCGGTGGGGGCGTCTCCCCGCTGCCGCGCGCCCTCCTCGGGCCTTTCCCCGGACTGCACAGCCGCGAATTACTCCAGAATCTCCAGAGTGAATCGGCGGTTGAGCTTCATCCCGGCGGCGCCGAGAAGCGTCCGAATCGACCGTGCGGTGCGGCCCTGCTTGCCAATCACCTTGCCCAAATCACTCGGCGCGACGCGTAGCTCGAGAACAGTGACTTGCTCCCCTTGTACCTCGCGCACGCTGACCTGATCCGGGATGTCAACCAGAGCCTTCGCGATCTCCTCGACGAGTTCCTTCATCCCTGCCATGACAGCGTCTCCTCTTCCACAGCTTGAACATCCGGCGGTTCCCCTCGACAGATATCCAAGTCACTATTTCGACCCTTTTCACCCGGGTAGAACCCCGGAGAGATATGCTGTCCTGACTAGATGATAACACCGTTAAGGCGTTGAATCGCGGAGCCCTCGCGGCAAAAACCGCGCCCGGCGCCCTGTTTTTACGAGGCCCGCGCCCGGGCGCCCGTCTCAGCCCGCCGGGGCTTCGGCCGGCTCGGCGGACGGTTTCGGAGCGGCCTTCATCAGCCGTTTCACCGTGTCGGTCGGCTGAGCCCCAACGCTGAGCCAGTACTGGATACGGTCGTGCTTCAGGACGATTTCAGGCGGATCGGTCCGCGGGTTGTAATGCCCCACGATCTCGATGCAGTCGCTGTCCCGGGCTTTCCGTTTGTCAATCACCACGACCCGGTAAGTCGGCTTCTTCTTAGCGCCGAACCGGGCCAATCGAATTGCTACCATCGTTACCTCGAACTCCTTATCCTCTAATCATTTAAGTTTACCAGCCCGCCCCGGCCCGCGCCCGCCGCCTCGTGGGCCCCGATGGCGGGGCCGCAACACCGGCCGCCGGCTCAGCGGAAACCACGCGGCAGGGCCGGCGGCAGCTTCATCTTGGCCATCCTCTTCGCCATTCGTTTGCCCATGAAGCCGCCCGTCAGACTTCGCATCATTTTGCGAGCCTGCCCGTACTGCTTCAGCAGCCGGTTGACTTCTTGCACCGTGGTGCCGCTCCCCTTGGCAATCCGGCGCCGCCGGGAGCCGTTGATGATCATGTGGTTGCGCCGCTCTTGCGGCGTCATCGAATCGATGATGGCGACGATCCGCGTCAGCTCCTTCTCGTCCACCTCCACGTTCCGCATGCCTTTGAGCGGCCCGATGTCGGGCATCATCTTCAACAGCGACTCGAGGGGGCCGAGCTTCCGGAGCTGCTTGAGCTGGTCGCGGAAATCCTCGAGGGTGAACTCGTTCTCGAGGATCTTGCGCTGCATCTGCTCGGCCTGCTTCTGGTCGATCTGCTCTTCGACCTTCTCGATCAGGCTGAGCACGTCGCCCATGCCGAGGATGCGGGAGGCCATCCGGTCCGGATGAAACGGCTCGAGGGCATCGAGCTTCTCGCCGACGCCGACGAACTTCAGCGGCTGGCCCGTCACCTGGCGGATCGACAGCGCCGCGCCGCCCCGAGCGTCGCCATCCATCTTGGTCAGGATGACCCCGGTGATCCCCAGCCGCTTGTGGAACTCCGAGGCGCTCTTAACCGCGTCCTGGCCGGTCATCGCATCGGCGACGAACAAGATCTCGGTGGGCCGGAGCAGCTCCTTGAGCTGCGCCAGCTCCTCCATCAGCTCGTCGTCGATGTGCAGCCGGCCGGCGGTGTCTACCAGCACCACGTCTTTGCCCGACTGAACCGCCTCAATCCGGGCCGAGCGCGCCAGTTGCACCGGATCCTTTTCTTCCTCCGGCTTGCCCTCGTAAACCGGGAGGTTCACCTGCCGGGCGATCACGGCGAGCTGCTTGCGCGCCGCCGGCCGGTAGACGTCCACCGACACCATCAGCGGATCGTGACCGTTCTTCGTCAACCAGCGAGCCAATTTGCCGGTGGTGGTCGTCTTGCCCGAGCCCTGGAGGCCGACGATGAGGATCGAGGTCGGCGGATCGTTCGAGAACCGCAGCCGCGAGTGGTGGCTGCCGAGGATCTTGATCAGCTCGTCGCGGACGATCTTGATCACCTGCTGGCTGGGCGAGAGCGCGGTGAGCACCTCTTCGCCCATCGCCTTCTCGCGGATGTTGGCGATGAGCTCCTTGACGACCTTGAAGTGCACGTCGGCCTCGAGCAGCGCCATGCGGATCTCCCGCAGGGCCTGCTCCATGTTCTCGGCCGTCAGCTTGCCCTCTCCGCGCAGGTTCTTGAAGACCCGCTGGAGCTTGTCGGTGAGATTCTCGAACATAAGTCAGTCCCGATCACGGCGCCGGAGGGAAACCGTGGCGTGCATCGACACGGCTCGACCGGAACACGGCACACGGGATCTTTGGGTTCCGGCGCACCACGAAGGGCGGCAGTGCTTTCATTCTAAAACATCCGGGCCTTGCGCGGCGACGCTGGCTCTCCAGCCCCGGCGAGGTCTTGCGGCGGGCTTAGAAAATCCCCGGGCAGCCAGTTCCAGCCAAAAAAGCTGCTTCTCGCCGTCTCCGGGCGGCGTCTGATGGGAAGAACTCCCCGGAGGCCCTTGGGAGATGCCTGGGGATGAGGAGAATGATCCGTGCCTAACCTCCTGATTCGTTTCTTCGGTATCGCGGGCCTGCTTGGGCTCTTATTTCTCCTTCTGCCCGCGGCAGAGGAGGACGGGACGAAACTCGGCTGGCCGCGGCAGATCGACGCTCCCAAGGTGACGATCGTGATCTATCAGCCTCAAGCAGACGGTCTGGCGGGCAACCGCCTCACCGGCCGCGCCGCTTTCATGCTCAAGCCGAAAGAGAAAGGCCCGGACGGCAAGGGGCAGGATCCGGTCTTCGGCGTCTTCTGGATGGAGGCCCGGATCTCCACCGACCGCGACGCCCGGCTGGTGACGCTGCACGAGCTCAGGGTGACCCGGGTGCGCTTCCCCGACATCACCGATGAGCAGGAAAAGAAGTTCGCCGGCATCGTCGGGCCCCAGATCAAGGAGTGGTATCCGGTCTTCTCGCTCGACGCGCTGACCACCGGCCTGGCAGCGGCCCGCGAGGAGCAGGCGGCGGCTGAAGACCTCAAGATGGATCCGCCGAAGATCATCGTCACCACCGAATCGGCCGAGCTGGTGCAGATCAACGGCGAGCCGATCCTCCAGCCCATCAAGGAGACCAAGCTCGAGCGAGTGGTGAATACGCCGTTCCTGATGGTCTTCGACCCCGGGACGAAGCTCTACTGGCTCAACGCCGGCTACGTCTGGTACCGCTCACCGCAAGTGAAGGGCGACTGGAAGATCGCCACGCCGCCGGCCGACGTCCGCGAGCTGGCTCCCGAGGAGGCCGTAGCCGAAGCTGGCGTCGAGCGGCCGCAGCCGGGCACGAAGATGCCGAAAGTGGTGGTCGAGACGGAGCCGTCGGAGCTGATCTCGATCGACGGCAAGCCGAACTACAAGCCGCTGGCGGGCAACGAGCTGCTCTACGTCGCCAACACCGAGGACGACGTGCTGCTGGAGGTCGGCTCCCAACGGCACTTCATCCTGCTCTCGGGCCGCTGGTACGCCAGCAAGGACCTGCAGAACGGGCCGTGGAGTTACGTCCGCCCGGATGCCCTGCCGCCGGCCTTCGCCCGGATCCCGGCCGAATCGGACAAGGGCCACCTGCGGGCGCATGTCGCCGGCGCCGAAGAGGCGCTGGACGCCATCATGGACAGCCAGATCCCGCAGACGGCGGCGGTGGAGCGCAAGAGCGCCAAGCTCGAGGTGGAATACGACGGCAAGCCGAAGTTCAAGCCGGTGGAGAACACGTCGATGCAATACGCCGAGAACACCGACTCGTCGGTGCTGAAGATCGGCGACATGTACTACGTCGCCGAGCAAGGCGTCTGGTTCCGCTCGCGCCAGCCAGACGGCCCCTGGGAGCTGGCCGACTCGGTTCCCGACGAGGTGCAGAAGATCCCGCCGAGCAACCCGAACTATATGGTCAAGTACGTCTACGTCTATGACTCGACGCCGGACGTCGTCTACGTCGGCTACACGCCTTCCTACACCGGCTGCTATCCGTACCACGGCTCGGTCGTCTACGGCACCGGCTGGTGGTACCACCCGTGGGTGAGCCCGCACCACTACTACGCGCGGCCCTGGTCGTTCGGCTTCCACGTGCGCTACAACCCGTGGACGGGCGGCTGGGGCTTCGGCTTCTCGTTCGGCTACGGGCCGTTCAGCTTCAGCTTCGGCTGGGGCAGCGGCTGGTACGGCGGACCGTGGTGGGGCGCCCGGCCGGGATGGTGGGGGCCGGCGGGCTATTGGGGCGGCTACCGGCACGGCTTCGCCGCCGGCTACTGGTCGGGACGCCGCCACGGCTACGCCCGCGGCTGGTGGGGAGCCACCCGGCCCGTGCGTCCGGTGACGCGTCCCTACCGCGCCAACCGGATGCTGCACAACCCGCGGGCTCTGGCCGCCGTCCGCAGCCGCGACATCAACCGCCTAGCCCGGACCAACCTCTATTCCCGGCCCAGCACCCGGGCCCGGATCAACGCCCGCACCAGCGTGCCGCGGACGGACCGCTCGCGAGTGGCCCGCAGCTACGGCAACAACGTCTTCGCCGATCGCAACGGCAACGTCTACCGGCGCACCGAGCGCGGCTGGGAGC
>CAYWXL010000063.1:0-24108 GCA_964461995.1 uncultured Solibacteraceae bacterium | reverse complement strand
GCTACAGATCGAAAAAGAGCTGACCGATGAGCACCAGGACGACCAAGGCGGTGACGCCGATGCCGATGCTCCAGCCGACGAGCTTCTTCTCGATCGGCAGCATCTCTTCGTAGTCGGCCTCCATCTTTTTCAGCTCTTCGGCCAGGTTGGAGTTTTCCGTTTTCGCGTTTTTCTCAGCCATGGTTCTCTACTCGCTCGAGGGAAGTCGCGCGGCTCACATCGCCGGCGGGTGGATTCCGCGGAAGAAGATCCAGGAAATCGCCAGTCCCACCCAGACGATGAAGCCGAACAGGCACAGCACGTAGACGGCCGCGAGCTTGCCGATGCCCTCTTCCCAGAGCTTGCGGAAGTTCGAGACGACGCCGATGGTGAAAAAGGTCATCACGAAGAAGCTCTTGCGGAAGACGTTGGCGGCGTCCATGGCGACGCGGGCGCGGTCGAGCAGGTCCGGCAGCACGGTGAGCACGCCGAGCAGGACGAGGAAGGTGCCGGCGTAGCCGAGGACGAACTTCGGGAAGCGCTCCCAGATCTCCCGGACCTTCACCGTGTCGCCGGCGTTGCGCCGCTCGATCTTGGCCGACCAGATCCAGGCGAGGATGAAGGCCCAGACGCCGATGAAGATATCGATGAAGACCTTGACCATGGCGCTGACGTTCATGATCCAGTCCGGCTCGTAGCGGATGCCGGCTTCTTCGAGGGCCTTGGCGCGAATCAGGGCGTCGGCGACGGCGCCGCTGGCCACCGCCGCCCCGTCGGTCTTCACCGCCAGCGCCATCCACGAGCCGGCGACCATCGGCTCGTGCCAGAGGAACGTCTGGGCGAGAAACGGCAGCAGCACCAGCTCGACCACGGCGAAGACGACGACGAGCGAGGAGACCATGATCGGGACCACGGGCCGCGCGCGGATGGCCGAGCCGGTGGCGATGGCCGCCGAGACGCCGCAGATCGAGATGCCCGAAGCCAGGGGGACCGACCACTCGCGGCTGAAGCGGAACCAGCGCCGGGCGACGTAGTAGACCACGGCCCAGAAGATCAGGTAAGCGACCAAGATGGCGCCCATGCCCTGGAACATGACCATCTTCACCAGCCCGCCCCGGGCGGCGGCCTTCACGGCGAGCGTGCCGCCGAGGAGCACCACGGCCGTCTTCACGTAGAGCTCCGGCCGGATGGCCTCCTTCCACGAGGCCCCGAGCTTCGGCAGGAAGTTGCCCACCAGCAGGCCGGCCATCAGGGCGATGATGTAGCCGGCTTCGGGGGTCAGGTTCAGCGACCAGTCGATGCCATGCTTGTCGAGCTCGTTCGAGGTGGCGGCGATGTGGGCGTAGCTGCCAAGGATCCAGCAGAGGTAGCTGACGGCGAAGACGGCCGTGAAGCCCTTGACGAAGCGCTTGACGTCAGCTCCCAGGACGGCGGCTCCCGCAGCCATCAAGATCGTAAAGAACAAATAGGTGACCAGCAGCGACGCCGGGCCGGATAGGCCGCTGTAGGCGCTCGAGACCGGCGCCAGCGACTGGGTGATGTCCGTATAGACCTTGGTCTTGACGACCCAGCCCAGCAGATCGGCGCCGAAGAGCGTGCCGAGAGAGACGAAGAAGATGAACAGGCCGAGCAGCAGCGCCAGCCAGTCTTCACTGAGGTATACGCGTTTCCCTTGCATCGAGAGTTCCTACCCCGGAATTCGACTCAAGCGAGGCTCTCGCGGACCGAAAGGGTGATTTTATAAAACACCGTGATGATCAGGGCGCCCACGGCCCACACGCCGAGGGTGATGGCGATCTCAGGCAGCGTGGGGGCGTACTCGGTGATGGCCCCGAGAGGCGACGGGACGAAGCCGCCGACGATCAGCCCGATGCCCTTGTCGATCCAGAGCGAGAGGAAGACGATGACGCAGGTGACGGCCAGGATCCGGTCGTTGCGCCGCCACCGCGGCACGATGAGCAGAACCAGCGCAGCCACCGCCAGGATGACGGAGGTCCACATCCACGGCACCAGGGAATTGTGGCCGTCGAGGCCGACGAACAGGTACTCGAAGTGAAGCTTGTGCTCGGGGATGCCGCTGTAGAAGACGGTGAAGACCTCCATCAGCACGAAGAAGACGTTGACGATCATCGCGTAGGTGACGATGACCGCGAGCCGGCGAATAGGTTCGCGGCCGGCGTCGAACCACGTGAGCTTGCGCAAAAGCATGCAGAACAGGATCAGCAGCGACGGTCCGGCCGCGAAAGCCGAGGCGAGGAACCGCGGGGCCAGGATGGCGGTGAGCCAGAAGCTGCGGCCGGGAAGGCCGTTGTAGAGGAAAGCGGTGACGGTGTGGATGCTGATGGCCCAGGGGATGGAGAGCAGGATCACCGGCTTGATCCAGTTGGGCGGGGCGACACCCTTGCGCTCGGCGCTGAGGGTCACCAGAGCAATCACCGCATTCAGGATCAAATAGCCCGACAGCGAGACCATGTCCCAGAACATGATCGAGTGCGGCGTCGGGTGCAGGATGACGTTCATCACCCGCTGGGGCTGGCCCATATCGACGAAGATGAAGAGCATGCACATGGTGACCGCCGATATGGCCAGGAACTCGCCCAGGATGGTGACCCTGCTGAAGACCTTCCAGTCATGAAGGTAGTAGGGCAACACGACCATCACGGCCGAAGCCGCCACTCCCACCAGGAAGGTGAACTGGGCGATGTAGAGCCCCCAGGTGACGTCGCGGTTCAGCCCGGTGATCGCCAGGCCTTCCTCCAATTGCCGGAGGTAGTTCAGAAAGCCCACGCCGATGACGGCGAACAGGGCGAGGATCCAGAGCCAGTACCTCCGGCTGCCGACGACCGCTTTTTCGAACATGAACATGGCCAGGTCCTCACAAGATGTAGAAGACTTCGGGCTTCGTGCCCAGCTCCGGCTTGCGCCGCAGCGTGTACTCGGTGCGGAGCAGGCGCCTCACCTCGGAGTTGGGATCGGCCAGGTCACCGAAGACGAGCGCCTTCTCCGGGCAGGCCTCCACGCAGGCCGGCATCTCGCCCCGCGCCAGGCGTTCCTCGCAGAAGGTGCACTTCTCGACGACGCCCTTGGTCCGCGTTGGGTAGCCGGCGCGGATCTTCGGAATGTGCGGCCGCGGGTCGCCCCAGTTGAAGCTGCGGGAGCCGTACGGGCAGGCGGCGATGCAGTAACGGCAGCCGATGCAGCGGTGCCAGTCCATCATCACGATGCCGTCGGCCTCGCGCTTCCAGGTGGCCTGAGTGGGGCAGACGCGGACGCAGGGTGGCGCGTCGCAGTGATTACAGAAGACCAGCACCTCGCGCCCGTGCAACTCTTCGTTCGGGTACTCGGTTTCCTGCGAGGGGAAGGCGTGCTCGAACTTCTCTTTCCAGATCCACTTGACCTCGCGGGTTTTGTCGGGGATCTCGGGCACGTTGTGGGCCTCGTGGCAGGCGCGGATGCAGTCCTTGCAACCCTCCTGCTTGCGGCACTTGCGCGTATCCACCACCATGCCCCAGCGCCGGGCGGTAAAAGCCTCCGGGCCGGGCACGTAGTCGGCGTCTTCGGCTCCGGCCACCAGCCCGGTGAGCTTGCCGCCGGCGAGAGCCCCGGCCACGGCGCATCCGGTGATCTTGAGAAACGACTTGCGGTCCATGCTCATGGCGCTCTCCTCAACGCTCCCCCGCCGTCCGGACCCGCGCAGCGACGACGGGCGCTTCCTCGGGACTGACGTGGCAGTCCCAGCAGTAGGGCGTCACGGCGGCGTAGTTGTGGCAGCGGTCGCAGAAGCGCTCCCTGCTCCGGTGGCAGTCGAGACAGGTCTTGGTGAGGCTCATCTCGAAGGTCTTGCCGCCGATCTTCACCAGCCGGTTGCCGCGGCGGACCACCTGGTCGCGCCATTCCATCAGCACGTCCATGTGGCGCTGGCGCATATAGGCCGTCTCGTAGATGCAGGCGTCGCCTTTCGCCTTCTCCAGCTCCAGCTCTTTCGGCGCGACGCCGAGGACGGTGTTGTACCAGAGAGGAAACGTCACCAGGATGACGAACAACACCAGGCCGAGGAAGATCCATCCGCGGTCACGCATTGGCCGGTTCCTCCTTGTCTCCCTCCGGCTGCGCCGCCTTGGCGAGCGGCGTTCCGCGCAGGTCGGTGTCGCGCTCCCGCTCGCCCTCCATCACCAGGGCGTTGCCGACGAACTCGTGTATGCCGGCCACTTCCACTCCGGGGACGAAGTATTCGAGCAGCGGCGGCAGCGTCGCCTTGTCGATGGCGCAGATGCAGGAGAGCACGTTGACGCCGTGCTTTTCGTGCACGTACTTGACGGCGTTGGCCCGGGGGAAGCCGCCGCGCAAGCGCATCTCGAGGTTCTCGTCGGTGCCCAGGCCGGAGCCGCTGCCGCAGCAGAAGGTCTGCTCGCGGATGGTGTTCTCCGGCATCTCGTGGAAGTTGTTGCAGACGCTCTTCAGAATGTAGCGCGGCTCCTCGAGCAGCCCCATGGCGCGGGAGGGGTTGCAGGAGTCGTGGAAGGTGACCTTCCAGTGGTCGTTGCGGCTGGGGTCGAGCTTGAGCTTGCCGTGGCGGATGAGATCGGCGGTGAACTCGCAGATGTGGACCATCTTGGTGGACTTGGCGTGATCGAAGACGGTCCCGGTGATGGGCGACTTCGGCGCCTCGAGGAAGTCCGCCGGGCCGTTCATGGTGTCCATGTACTGGTGGACGACCCGCCACATATGGCCGCACTCGCCGCCGAGGATCCACTTCACGCCCAGCCGCTTCGCCTCGCGGTACATCTTGTCGTTGAGGCGCTTCATCATCTCGTGGGAGATGAAGAGGCCGAAATTGCCGCCCTCGGAGGCGTAGGCGCTGACGGTGAAGTCCAGCCCGATGTGGTGGAACAGGAGGAAGTAGCCGAGCAGCGTGTAGTAGTGCGGCGAGGCGAAGTAGTCAGCCGAGGGCATGATGAAGAGCACCTCGGCGCCTTTCTTCATGATGGGCACCTCGACGCGGACGCCGGTGATCTCCTCCAGCTCATCGACGGCGAACTCGATGGAGTCCTTGAAGCCGTGGGGCTGGACGCCGAGGTGGTTGCCGGTGCGGAAGCAGTTGGCCGCCGGCTCGACGGCCCAGTTGATGTTGACGCCGACCTCGTTGAGCAGCTCGCGGCCGATCATGGTGATCTCGGCCTGGTCGATGCCGTAAGGGCAAAAGACGGAGCAGCGGCGGCACTCGGTGCACTGGTAGAAGTAGTAGAACCACTCCTTGAGGACGTCGATGGTGAGATCGCGCGCGCCGGCCAGGCGGCCGAACATCTTCCCCGCCCGCGTGAAGTAGCGCCGGTAGACGGAGCGGATCAGCTCGGCGCGCAGCACCGGCATGTTCTTCGGGTCGCCCGAGCCGATGTAGAAGTGGCACTTGTCGGCGCAGGCGCCGCAGCGCACGCAGATATCCATGAACAGGCGGAAGGACCGGAACTTCTTTAGCCGGTCCTCCATGGCCTTCAGGATGATCTCCCGCCAGTTCTCCGGCAGCTTCCAGTCCTCGTCGGTGGGCTGCCAGTCGCGCGGATTCGGGAGGCCGAGGTATTCGAGGTTCTTGGCCGCGGCGCTGTAGCAGAAGGTGCCCTTGCGGAACTCGACCGGAGTCTCCATCCACGGCGTCTCGGGCGGGCGGTAATCGATCTGAACCAGTTCCTCGAGCTTCGGTGTCGCTTCCGCCATGCTCTACTCCTTGTCGAGAGGCAGCCCGGCGGCCACGATCTTGTCGTGGAACTCCTCTTCCCACTCCTCGTAGGTGTGGACCTTGACGGGGTAGTTCCACGGGTTGACGTGGCGGTGGGCGCGGTTGTTGTTGGGCAGGTTGCGCGTGGGACTCAGGAAGACGCCCGGCATGTGGGCGAGCTTGCTGAACGGGAACCAGGCGATCAGCACCGTCAGCAGGAACAGGTGGACGAAGAACAGCCCGCCGAGCGACGCCGGTACGACGGGCGAAAAGGTCACGATCCCGATCGCCAACTGCTTCACCGCGATGATGTCGGTCTTGGTGAAGTAGCGCATCAGCACGCCGGAGCCGGCGAGGCCGAGCAACAGGAACAGCGCGAAGTAGTCAGTGAAGAGCGAGATGTAGCGGACGTCGGCCTGGAAGAGGCGGCGAGACAGCAGGTAGAGCAGCGCCGCGGTCAGGATGAGACCCGTCCAAAGAACTTCGGGCGCTCCGATCTGCAGGAAGCCGTCGATCTTCTGCAGCGTGGCCACGCAAGCGGGCACCGGGTCCATAAAGAACCTCAGATGCCGCAGCAGTACGATGAGGAAGCTCCAGTGGAAAGCCATCGCGGCCAGCCAGAGCCATTTCTCTTCGCCGTAGATCAGCCGGGGCCCGGAGCGCAGCTCGAACCTGCTGTTGCGGAACAGCGAGCGGAACAGGAGCACCTCGAGCAACATGCGGCCGAAGGTCTGAGCCGGCGTGAAAGGGCTGTCGAACTTCGCCTGGCGGATCCACGGCAGCGACCGCTGCTGGCCGGCGGTGGTGGTGATGCGGAAGGGCACCGGCGAAGAGGCCCACCGCAGCACCCGGTAAACGATGCCGCCGAGGAACAGCGCGATTCCCACATAAGGGAGTACGGCGCCGAAGATCCAGCGCAATCCTTCGACCTGCCCGCCCGCGTAACCGAGGGCCGCCAGCAAACAAACAGCCACCAGCGCAAGCAAGACACTCATCGCGAATCACCTCGATGCCGCCGGCCTCCGGCCCTGCGCCGGTCCGGCGATTCTCAGCCGAAACGTGGATCCGGTTCAGCGGCCCTCGCGGGACCGCGCCGCCATCCGTTCAGCGACGAAGAACCGGCGCTTCAGCTCCTGGTAGCGGATCGCCCACAGCTTCTCGCGGCAGCGCATGTAGAGATCGAAGGCGAGCGCCGCCATCCGCTCCACGCGATCCCGCGCGGCCTCCAGGGCCGGAGACTCCACCTCGACCGCTTCCCGTAGCGCGTCGTTGAGCTGGAAGACGAAGCCGACGGCCTCGCTCGGGGAGAGGTCCTGCACGGCCCTCAGGTGGAGGATCTCGTCGAGGACCGCCTCGATCCTCTCGAGATCGAAGCCGCCCGCCACCTGCTCGACGAGCACCGGCAGTCCCCGCCGGTAGATCTCGCCGACCGGGTTGCGGAAGGGGTCGCGGGTGCGGTCCAGGAACCGCGCCGTCTCGCCGGGATACGACGCGAACACCAAAGCCAGCCACTTGCGGGCGACGGCGTCGCGTTCGGCGGACGTTAGGCGCAACAGCGGCCGGCTCTCCGGATCCACGGCCCGCTCCTCAGACGCAGCCGGTCGGCTTCGGCAGACCGGCCAGCTTGCAGGCGCCCTTGGCCGGCCCGGACGGGAACAGCTCGTAGATCTTGTTGAGCTTGAAGCCGGTCTCCTTGCAGAGCTTCCGGATCATCGGAGCGATGCCGTACTGCAGGTAATAGTTCCGCAGGTAGTGGATCACCTTCCAGTGCTCGTCGGTCAGTTCGTCGATGCCTTCGCTCTTGGCGAAGTCCTTGGCGACCTCCTCGTTCCAGATGCTCGGATCCTGGAGGAAACCGTCCTCATCGACCTCGTATTTCCTTCCGTTGACTTCGAAGATTGGCATAACTTCCGTCTCCTGATTCGATTCCCTTTCGAAGGCCCGCTTGCGCCGGGCCGCTCACTGCATTTCGATATAGCCGCACGGACAAGCGTCGGCGCACTTGCCGCAGCCGTTGCAGAGCTCGAGCTTGATCCGGTAGTGCTCGCCCTTGGGCAGCCGCTCGAAGCAGTTGTTGGTGCAGTACATCCAGCAGGTCTCGCAGTCCATGCACATGCCGCAGGACATGCAGCGCTGGGCTTCGGCGACCACCTCTTCCTCGGCCAGGCCGATCTCGACCTCGGTGTCCATGCCGCGCTGCTCGACGGGGATGGTCCGCTTGTCGTGGCGCGGAGCCGGCTTGTACCAGTCGAGCTTCACCTTCTCGGGCGGGATCACCGGGGGCCGCTCGTGCTTCTTCAGCTCTTTGCCGCTCAGGCGGGCGTCGATGGCCTCGGCGGCGAAGCGGCCCTGGCCGATGGCGATGGAGACGAGCCCGAGGCGGACGTCGTCGCCGCCGGCGTAGACGCCTTCCACCGGCGTCTCGCCCCACTCGTTCACCCGGATCCAGTCCTTGGGATTGGCGATCATCTCGAAGCCGTCGAACCGCGGCTCCTGGCTGATGGCGGCGATGATGGCGTCGGCCTCGACCTCGAACTCGGTGCCGGGCTTGGGGATGGGCCGCCGGCGCCCGGAGGCGTCGGGTTCGCCCAGCTCCATGCGGATGCACTTCAGCCCGCGGGCCCGGCCGTCCTCGGCCAGCAGAATCTCGGTCGGCGCGGCGAGGAACTCGATCTTGACGCCTTCCTCGAGCGCGCCGTCGATCTCGGGGGCGATCGCCGGCATCTCCTTCCGGGTGCGCCGGTAGAGGATGGTCACGTCGGCGCCCAGGCGCTTGGAGACGCGAGCGGCGTCGATGGCCGTGTCGCCGCCGCCGATGACGACCACCTTCTTGCCGACCTCGACCTTCTCTCCCGAGTTAACCCGGTTCAAGAACTCCGTTCCGGTGAGCACGTTCGGCGCGTCCTCGCCGGGCACGCCCAGCCGGTAGCCCTTGTGGGCGCCGATGCCGACGAAGATGGCCTGGTACTGGTTCCGGAGCTCTTCGAACGGCATGTCCTTGCCGATGGTGAAGTTGGTCTTCAGCTCGACGCCCAAGTCGAGGATGCGCTGCATCTCGGCGTCCAGCACTTCCCGCGGCAGCCGGTACTTCGGGATTCCATAACGGAGCATGCCGCCGGGCTTGGGGAAGCTCTCGAAGACGGCGACCTGATAGCCACGCCGGGCGAGATGGTAAGCGCAGGAAAGCCCCGCCGGGCCGGCCCCGACCACGGCGATCTTCTGGGGCCGGCGCTCCTCGGTGAGCTTCTTCAGCTTCAGGCCCTTCTCGATGCCGAAGTCGCCGATGAAGCGCTCCAGGGCATTGACGCTGACGCTGCCGTCCTTCAGCCGCCGGTTGCAGTTGTCCTCGCACGGGTGCGGACAGACCCGCCCGCAGACCGCGGGAAACGGGTTCACCTCGGCGATCTTCTCCCAGGCCGTCTCGTAGGCCTGCTCCCGCGTCCGCCCGTAGGACTCGTACTGGGCCACCTGGACGAGCCAGTCCCGAACGTCGGTGCCCGCCGGACAGTTGGCGATGCACGGCGCCGTTTTCTCGACGTAGCGCGGGCGTAGCGGGCTGATCTCTTCGACGCCCACCGAGACGACCTTCAGTTTCGGTTTCTTCTTCGCTTTGAACAGACCCATCGGCCCCTCTCCTCTTCTCGACTCCTTTCCCGGCGTCCGGTGCGGACGCGGCCACGACCCGCCGGACCGCCCCGTCAGCCCGTCATCCAGCTACCCGTAAGGGTAGAGACTGCGCTTGAAATCTTCCAGGTGCCCCATCAGGCGTTCGTGCTTACGCTCGTCGTCGATGAGGTACTCGAGCAATTGGCGCTGGATCGCCAGCGGGCAGGCCCGGCGCGCCTGTTCGGCCATCCGCACCGCCTCGGCCTCCTGCTTGTCGTGCTCTTCGATCATTTCCCAGATCTCGGCCAGCTCTTCCGGCTGGAGCTGGAAGGCCTCTTTCTCCAGGCTGTCGAGGATGGCCTGCTGGACCTTCTTGTGCATCATCGAGTCCTGCCGGATGATCTCCATCACCAGCCGGATGAGGGGGTTCTGCGTCTTCTCGAGGATGGCGGTGGCGTGGGAGACGCTGCCGTCCTCGATCTTCTGCCACTGGCGCAGGATCTGCTTCAACTCCTCGAGTTGCTCGGCCTTCGTTTTCTGATTCGCGTTATCCATTTGGTCCTCGGTCTCCGTACGCACTGGATCTCGCGGGCCGGAAACGGGGGGCGGGGGCGCCGCCCCCGCATCAACAACACGCTCAATCCGGCGCCGCGCCTTCCTTCTTGGGCAGCGTAATATAGCTGCCGCCGAAGTAACTGTACACCGTGCGGCCGGAGTCCATAAGCAGGCGGATCGCCTTCTTGCAGTCCGCCTTCGTCACCTGGTCCTCGCCGAACTTGGCGATCATGGCCTTGGTCAGGTCGCCGGCCTTGAGGTTACGCTTGCCCTCATACTCGACGACCATCTTGTACATCTCTTCAGCCAGTTCTTCGATGGGAACTCCCATGGCTCGTCTCCTACATGCGGATGTGAGCCGACCGGCGGTACGTGAGACCGGCGTGCTTGAAGTCGTCGATGTGGTACCGCGTGAACTCGATGCCGGTCAGCTCGAAGAATCGCGGCCAGCCGATCCGCTCGATCCACTCGCCGACGCGCTCGTATTTGCGGGCGTTGGCGGCGTAGACCTCGACGATCTTCACGACCGCCTCCACCACCTCAGGCCAGCGCGGCGGGTTGTTCGGCAGATACGGGATGGCCAGTTTCGAGAACTTCGGCTCGCTACGGGCGTTCGACACCTTGCCGCCCACCCAGATCGAAAGGCCGTCGTTCTCGGGATCGTTCAGCGGCATGGCCGGGCAGACCGTGTAACAGTTGCCGCAGTACATGCACTGCTCCTCGACCACCTCGACGCTCTGCTGGCCGTCGATGGTCTTCGGCCGGATGGCGCCGGTGGGGCACGAGGCGATCAGCGTCGGGATCTCGCACATCTTCTTGAGATCGTCGCGGTGGATGCGCGGCGGCTTCCGGTGGACGCCCAGGATAGCGATGTCCGAGCAGTGCACGGCGCCGCACATGTTCAGGCAACAGGCCAGCGCGATGCGCAGCTTGGCCGGCAGGTCCTCGTGGGTGAAGCGCTCATAGAGGGCGTCCATGACGCACTTGACGATGCCGCTCGCATCGGTAGCCGAGGAGTGGCAGTGCACCCAACCCTGGGTGTGGACGATGTTGCTGATGGCGTTGTTGGTGCCGCCGACGGGGAAGCCGGCCTCGGCCAGATCCTTCTTCAGCGCCTCGATGTTGTCCGGCGAGTCCATGAGGAACTCGACGTTGTTCCGGCTGGTGAAGCGCAGGTAGCCGCCGCAGTACTTGTCGGCCAACTCTGCCAGGAAACGGATCGTCTTGGTGCTCAACAGGCGGGGCGAGCCGCAGCGCACCGTGTAGCACTTGGCGCCGGTCTCGGAGACGTGCACCATCACGCCGGGAGCGATGCGCTCATGGTACTTCCACTTCCCGTAGTTCTCCTTGATGATCGGCGGCAGGAACTTCTCGTAGTGCGGCGGCCCGATATCGGTGATTCTCTTCGGTTTCTCAGCCATCTTTCCCACTCTCCTCTATGCTTCGTTCCTCGTCCTACGCTTCACTGTCTTCTTCCTCTTCCTCCTCTTCCTCGCGGAAGAAGATGTACGGGTTGTCGCGCGGCGCGGTGATCATCTCCGGCGCCGGATCCAGCCCGATCGCATCAAGGAAGTTGGCCATGCCGACGCGCTGGATCAGCTCGCCGACGCGCTCGCGGTTCATGCCGTATTCGTCCCAGAACTCCCAGACGCGGTCGATCAGCTCCTTGAGGGTCTCCTCGAGTTCCTCTTCGGGGACGAAGGGCACCAGCACGCTAGAGAGCAAGGCGCCCTGGACGATGGGAGCCTTGGCGCCGATCAGCAGCGTCGCGCCGCGCTCCTTGCCCGGCCGCAGGGCTTTGGGCATGACGTTGATGCAGTGCATACAGCGGACGCACTCGCGGTTGTCGATGGTTAGCTTCTCGCCGTCCCAGTTCATGCACTTCGTCGGGCAGCGCTCGACGACGTCCTTCTGGATGTCCAGGCCTTCGGCGGCGTACTGCCGGACGG
This sequence comes from uncultured Solibacteraceae bacterium, assembly GCA_964461995.1. GTDB lineage: Bacteria > Acidobacteriota > Terriglobia > Bryobacterales > Bryobacteraceae > JALSRK01. The sequence goes on along the minus strand of CAYWXL010000063.1, from coordinate 12,306 downwards.
CCTCGTCGTCCTGCTGGATCTCGTCCTTCCAGGTGCCGATCACGGAGAGGTCGGCGCGGGCGATCGAGGCCACGCAGTCGTTGGGGCAACCGGCGAACTTGACCTTGAACTTGTAAGGGAACGGTGGCCGGTGCAGCTCGTCCTGGTAGGCCATCGTGATGTTGTGGCACTCCTTCAGTGTGTCGTAGCAGGCCCACTCGCAGCGGGCCGGGCCCACGCACGCCGAAGGCGTCCGCATGCAACTGCCGGAGCCGCCGAGGTCGAAGCCGGCCTTGGTCAGCTCGGCGAAGCAGGGCTCCAGTTCGTCGGTCTTGGTGCCGAGGAAGATGATGTCGCCGGTGGACCCGTGCATGTTGGTGAGGCCGGACCCATGGCGCTCCCAGATGTCGCACAGGGTGCGCAGGGCGTCGGAAGTGTAGAACCAGCCGGACGGCTGATTGATGCGCATCGTGTGGAAGTGGGCCACCTCGGGGAACTTGTCGGGCACGTCGCTGTAACGGCCGATCACGCCCCCGCCGTAGCCCAGCACTCCGACGATGCCGCCGTGTTTCCAGTGTCCGATCTTCTCCTCGTAAGACAGCTCCAACTGTCCGAGGAGGCCGCCGGCCATCGGACTGATCTCCCGAGCTTTCTTGATCTCGGTGACGAAGCTCGGCCAGGGTCCCTTCTCGAGCTCGTCGAGAAGCGGGGTGTTCAGTTTCTCATCAACGGCCATGTGGCATTCTCCTATAGACTATCTTAAGACCTGTTTCTCTCAAATGGTACTCATTCGTTCATCTTTTCTCTCCGGGCCCGCCAGCCTCACCGCCGCCGCGGGGCCGCGGCCAAGGCGACCGTCCGGTAGGCCAGGTGCGCCAGTTTCGAGTACGGGGCGTAGACCAGCAGCATGAAGACCAGCACCAGGTGAACGAAGTAGACCGGGTACATCGCCGCCCACTCCAGCTCCCGGAAGATCTGGCTCAGGAACCCGGTCGCCAGCACCCCGGTGAGCACCGCGATCAGATACCAGTCGAAGTAAGTGCTGTGGGCACGCTTGTCCGGGTCCTTCCAGCGGTCCGCAAGCAGGATCAGAGCCCCGGCCAGCGCCGCGAGCCCGCTCAAGTTGGCGAAGATCTTCAGGGGATTCGTCTGGCTCAGCGGCGTGGTGACCACGCCGCCCATCACGCCGAGTCCGATGAGCGTCCCGACCACGGCCAGCCCGACGAACCCCCAGAGCAGCAACAGGTGGCCGCGGTACCGGTTGCGCTCCGCCGTGCACTCGGCGAACCGCCGGTGCGCCAGCGTCTCGGCGATCACCGGGACCAGGTTCGACAGGATCGGTTCCCGGGCCCCGGCCGCCCGGAGCGCCTTGACGAAACGCGCCATGCTCACCGCAAAAGCGACGACGACCAGCCCGCACAGGGTGAAAAACAGCGTCTCGAGCAACCACACCGGATACTCCTGGGCGAACTCGGGCTCCCCGGTGTGGGAGACGCCCTCGGGGCCGATCGCCCATTGCAGTCCGAACAACAGCACCGGAATCAGCACCCACACGAACAGCGCCTTCGGGTTGTTGATGAGCCTGGCGAGGAAACCGGGCCAGGCGAAATGCTCGATCGCCTTCTGCCGCAGCGCCCCCAGGACGTCGCCGGGACGCACGCCCCGCGGGCACTGCTCCGTGCAATCCCCGCAGTTGTGGCACAGCCAGATGGCGGGGTCGCTCAAAACCTGTTCTTTCAACCCCCACTGGGCCTGGAGGATCTGCCGGCGCGGGAACGGACTGTCCTCCGGCGACAAGGCGCACACCGTCGAGCAGGTGGCGCACTGGTAGCACTTCTTCAGATCGGACCCGCCGTCGCGGACGATCTCGTGAATGAACCGGGTGTCGGGATGAACGACCAACTCCGCCATGCGACCCCCTTTACGCGAATTCCCGCATCGGATTCATGCCCATCTGGCTGATCTCCTCGACGAACTCGTCGATCAGCGCCGGCAACCTGTCGTACTCGTTGATCGCCAACTGCGTCAGCTTCAGCCGCTCAGGCTCGATCTGCATCCGCTCCACCGCCTCGCGCATGTTTTCGAGCCGCGTCATCGCCAACTCGCTGCCGGTGGCGAAGTGGCACTGGTAGTCCTCGCCGTACTTGCAGCCGACCAGTAGCACGCCGTCGATGCCGCCGTTCATCGCCTCGCGGATCCAGACCATGTTCACCGAGCCCAGGCACCGCACCGGGATCACCCGGACGAACGGGCTGTAGCGCGACCGCCGGTAGCCGGCGATGTCCAGCGCCGGGTAGGCGTCGTTCTCGCACATGAAGACCAGGATCCGGAACTTGTCCTCCTCGAACTCGTCGGGCACCTCGATGGCCTTGATCATCGCTGCGATCTGGTCCACCGAGTAGTCCGGGAAGTTGATGATCCGCTCCGGACAGGCCCCCATGCAGATGCCGCAGCGGCGGCAGCGGTAGACGTTGTACTGGGGCGTGCCCTTCTCGTCCTCGTTGATGGCCCCGAAGGGGCACTCCTCGGTGCACCGCTTGCATTGCGTGCAGCGCTGGAGCGAGAAGTCGGGGAAGGAGATCTCCCCGGAGCGCGGATGGACAGCCTGACCCCGGGCGGCCATCTCCACCGCCTGGATGGCCTTCATCGCGGCTCCGGCGGCGTCCTCTTCGGCGCGGGCCGCGTCCATGGGCTGGCGCACCGGCCCGGCGGCGTAGATCGCCGTTCGCCGGGTCTCGTAAGGGAAGCAGACGAAGTGCGAGTCCGGGAAGCCGTGCCGGAGGATCGGCAGGTCCGGCCCCTGGCGGTAGTCCAGGTGCAGGATCTCGGTCCCCTCGTGATGCTTCAGCTCCTCGACCCGTTTGGCCGCTTCGGCCCGTTGCTGCTCGCTCTCGCCCTGTTCGGCGGTCCGCATCATGTCGTGGAGCTCGCGGATCGCCGGGCCGTCGGCCGAATTGGCCACCATCCCGGTGGCGAGAACCACCAGATCCACGTTCAGGACCAGCTCCTCGGCGAGCAACGTATCCTTCACCTTCACCGTCAGCTTGCCGTCGGGCCCCTTGGCCACGCTGGCCACTTCGCCCTTGGTGAGGAAGTTCAGGGGGTGATCCTGGGCCGAGCGGTAGAACCGCTCGTACTGGCCCGGCGTGCGGATGTCCTTGTAGACGATGTAGACTCGCGCCTCGGGATTGCGCTCGTGAAGGAAGGCGGCCTGCCGCAGCGTCGCCATGCAGCAGGTGGCGGAACAGTACGGCAGGTGATCCGGGTCCCGGGAGCCGGCGCACTGGACGAACAGCACGTCTTCGACCGGCTTGCTGTCGGAGGGCCGGCGGAGGGGGCCGGAGTTCACCAGTTCCTCGAACTGGACGTTGGTGACGACGTCTTCGCTGGCTCCGTAGCCGAGATGGGCGAGCTTGGAAGCGTCGTAAGGCTTCCAGCCGGTGGCCATGACGATGGCCCCTACACGGTCGGTGATCTCGCCGTCGGGCGTTTCGACAGTAACGTCGAACTGCCCGGGCTGGCCGGACGTCTTGACCAGCCGCGCCTCGACCAGCACCTTCACCCGCGGGTGGTAGAGGATCTCGTCGATCTTCTTGCTCAGCTCCTCGGGAGACAACCCGGTGTAGGGGGCCTCGGCCGGGAACCGGGTCTTCACTTTCGCCAGGGCGCCGCCGAGATGCTTCTGTTTCTCGACGAGCAGCACCTCGTAGCCGGCCGCCGCCGCCTCGAGCGCCGCCGTGATGCCAGTGAGGCCCCCGCCGACCACCATGATCTTCTTCGAGATCTCCTCGCTCACCGCTTCCGGCGGCTTGGTGCGCTGCGCCTTGGCGATCCCCATCCGCAGGTAGTCCTCGGCCATGGCCGCCACGTCCTCGGCCTCGCCGTCGCGCTGGCACCAGGCCACGTGCTCGCGGAGGTTGACGCGCTCGACGGGGATCTTCGGGCCGAACCGGAAGGCGTCGATCTTCATCCTCGGCGAGCAGGCGGCCACGACGACGCCGTCCACCTTGGGGGAGTCGCCTTCCAGATCCTGCTGGATCAGCGCCCGGCCCTCCGGCCCGCACAGGTATTCGTGAGTCCGGCAGGAGGCCACCGCCCCGGCGGCCTTGGCGAGCTTCTCGACGTCGATCACCTCGCCGATGCCGCAGCCGCTGCAGATGTAGACACCGACTTTCTCAGCCATGGCTCGCGCTCCTCACCACACACTGGAAGGCTTTCAAGGCCGCGGCGGTACCGTCCTGCACCGTCGCCGAGACCTCCTCCGGCCGCCGCACGCAGCCGGCGGCGTGGATCCCTGTCCTGCCCGGGGGATTCACCAGGAACCCGAATTCGTCTCTGGCGAACTCCTCGGGTAGCTCCTCTGTGTTCGGAACGATCCCGGTGGCCAGCACCACGAGGTCCGCCCGCTGGGTGATCTTGCGGCCGGCCATGACGTCCTCGGCGGTCACCAGCAAGGCCCCCGTTGCACCGTCTTGCTCGATCTTGGCGGCCTTTCCTTTCACCAGGCGGATGCCCTGCCCGGCCACCTTGTTGTAGAAGTCCTCCAGGCGGCCTGGCGTCCGGATGTCGATGTAGAAGATCGTGATCTCGGCGTCGGGATAGGCGGCCCGCACGTAAGAGGCCTGTTTCAGCGACGCCGCGCAGCAGACGCCGGAACAGTACGGCAGGTGGTTCTCGTCCCGGGATCCCGCGCACTGCACGAAGACCACCGACTTCGGCTCCTTGCCATCCGACGGCCGGAGGATCTTGCCGCCCGTCGGGCCGTTCGGCGCAGCCAGCCGCTCCATAACGACGTTGGTGATCACGTCCGGATACCGTCCGTAGCCGAGCAGGTCGAGCCTCTCGGCCTCGTAGGGCCGCCATCCGGTGGCCGCCACCACCGCCGCCACGTGGTAGGTCCGCGTCTCGGGCTGCTGCTCGAGGTCGATGGCCCCGTAGGAGCAGGCGTCCCGGCATGCCGTGCAGCCCTCCGGACACGCCTTGCGGTCGATCACGTAGAGCGCCGGGAAGGCCATCTCGTGGGGCAGGTAGGCGGCCTTCGTCTTGCTCAGGCCGTAGTTGAACTCGTCGGGGCGCTCGGCCGGGCAGACCTTCGCGCACTCTCCGCACAGAGTGCACGCCGCGGTCACGTAGCGCGGCTCGACCCGGACGGTGACCTCGTAGGCACCCGGACGCCCGCTGATCTTCTCCACCGTCGCCTGGGTCACGACCTCGATCCGCGGGTTGTTCTTGATGCGGCGGAAGTTGATCTCCAGGCCGCAGGTCGGCGGGCAGAGCTTGGGGAAGTACTGGTTCATCCGGGCCACACGGCCGCCCAGATAGGCCTCCTTTTCGACCAGCACCACGCCGGCGCCGGCCTCCGCCGCCTCGAGCGCCGCGGTCATGCCGGCCATCCCGCCGCCGATCACCAAGATCCGCTTGCCGTTCTCAGCCATGGGTGTTTGCCAACCTCTCTTGCCTCGCCCCGGCCTCGCCCGCCTTGCTCTGCTCCTGCGCCGCCCTCCGGCGCCACGCTTCGGCCACCTTCGGCTTGATCCGCAACGTCTTCTCTTTGAACAGCGCGAACCGGAGCCACAACATGCCGAACTCGAGCAGCTCGACGTCGTTGGTGCGGATCGCCTCAATCCGCGCCTCATCCACGTCGAACATCTCAAGGAACTTGGTTTCGAACACGAACCGGCGGAACCGGTCGAGATCGTAGCAGGCCATGTAGTACATCTCGATCTCGGCCGGCGTCAGGTCCCGATCCCCGTCCCAGAAGCTGTGGAGCATCAGCTCCTTGAAGCCCTGCCCCATCATGTCGTACTGCTCGACGCCTTGGTCCTCGATCCACTCCCGCACCGTCCATTTGCGCCCCTGGCCGTGGCCGTGGCATAGCTCTTCCTTCATCAGGAAGTGGAAGCGGTGATCCTCCGGGTTGGGGTTCTTGGGCTCGGCCACCCCGAGCGGGTACATGCGGCAGGCCCAGGGCCGGTGGGGATAGATGGAGCAGCCCTCGCCGGTGACGAACAGGCAGCGCCGCGTCTCGGGGTCCATCTTCAGCAGCACGGCCGGGATCTTCTGGTCCTTGGTAAAAGGCGAGATCGTGTATTTTTCGAGGAACTCCGTCGAGGAGATGCCCAGGGCGCGCTTCATGCGCAACACGTCGTAGGGGGTGAGAACGATGGAAACGTCCCGGCAGCAGCAGCCGAAACAATCCATCGCCTTGTCGCAACGGAACGTAAAGGTGTCGGCCGGCCCGAGGCGCGGGTAGTCGTCGAGGATCTGCCGTGGGCTGGGCGCTTCATCCGGCATGGGCCGTCTCCCTTTCCGCCTCTTCGAGGATGTTTTCCCGAAGGGCTTCCCTCGACCACACTGGGAGCGGACCCGTCTCACCCGTCGCCGGATCGAACCGGAACCGGTAGGAGGCGTGGACGCGGTACTGTTCGGCCATCCAGACCCAGCCGCGGACGAAGTAGGGGCAATCGTCGTTGAAGCAGACGAGTTGGTACTCACTGTTCCAGCTCGAAAAATCGGGGTTCGCCCAGCGCACCAACGATCCCCCGCAATGCGGACATGACTCAATGCCGTTCCGTTTCATCGCCGCTCCTCCCTGAGCCCTTCCTGGGGTTTAAAGACCGGGAGGCCCCGGAGGCCGGAACCTCCCGGATGACTGACGGATCGGAGCGATCAGCCGCCCAAGAGCTCATGCTCCTTCGGCTGCGGGAAGATGTGCAGCACGGGGCGCTTGATCATCTCCCAACTGTTGGTTTTCGGGTCGTATTTGCAGTTGGCGAAACAGAGCCACTCGTCCTGGTTCATTTTCGGCCTGTCGGCGCGGAAGTAGTAACCAGGCCAGCGGGTCTCTTCGCGGAAGAGCATTGTGCGGACGTGGGCCTCGGCCTGCCACATCCGGTGGATGTTCTCCCAGCAGCGCATCAGCTCGTGCAGGTTCTCGGCCGCCAGCTTGTCAGCGTCCTCCTTGAGGAACTGCAGCAGCTCGAGGGCCCGGTTGAGCTGGGCCTCGTTGGTGGAGAACTGGGCGCTGATGCCGCCGGCGTACTCGTCCATGATCTTCTGCAGGCGGAACATGAACATCCGCGGCCGGATGTAGTTGGGGTTGATGTCCGGATCGGTGGTCTCGTTGCGATGCTGCTCAAAGGTGGTGAGGGGCTTGAGGATCTTCGCCTTCAGCGCGGCCACCTCGGCCTCGTCCACCTTCGGCATCTCGTTGTTCTCGACGATGAACTTGATCGCGCTCTTGGCGGCGATCCGGCCCTCGGCGTGCGAGCCCGAAGAGAACTTGTGCGAAGAGGCGCCCGAGGCGTCGCCGGCGCAGAACAGCCCGGTGACGGTGGACATGTTCGTGTAGCCCCAGAAGTACTCCTCTTTCGTCTCCTCGGTCTGCAGGTCTTCGGGGCCGCTCACCCAGGCGCCGGACGCGCCCGAGTGCGAGCCGATGAAGTAGGGCTCGGCGGCGGCGATCTCGGAGCTCTTCTGCTCAGGCTGCACGTTGGTGGCGGCCCAGAGCAGAGCCTGCGAGATGGTCATGTCGAGGAAGTCCTCCCAGGCCTCGTTCTCGAGCTCCTTCATCTTCTTCTTGTAGGCCTTGGGATCGTCCTTGTACTGCTCGGCGAGCTTGGCGATGGCCTCCTCGGTCCGCATGTAGATCGGACCCTTGCCCTCCATGATGTCGAGCATGCCGAGCCAGTTGCGCAGGTTCGCCGGAATCGGCTTCACGCGGCCGTAAGGGGCCCACTTCTCCAGCTCGTCGCGGCGCTCGACCATGTAGTTGCCGCCCTGGGAGTTGGTCGCCCGGCTCTTGAACAGCAGGAACCAGGCCCCCACCGGCCCGTAGGCGTCCTTGAAGCGCACCGGGATGAAGCGGACCTCCTGGCAGGTCATCTCGGCGCCGGCCTGGATGGTGAAATAGGCCGACGAGCCGGAGTTCCACGGCGGATACCACGCGCGGCCCATGCCCTCGCCGGAGCTGCGCGGCTTGAAGACGTGCACCGCGCCGCCCATGGCCACCAGGACCGCCTTCGCCTTGAAGACGTAGAACTTGTTCTCGCGTACCGAGAAGCCAACGGCCCCGGCGATACGGTTACCGTCGAGGATCGGCCCGACAATGAAGACCCGCTCGTAGATCTCGCCGACGCCGTCCTGAAGCAGGGCGTTCTTGGCCGCCTCGGCCACCACGACCTTGTAGGACTCGCCGTTGATCATGAGCTGCCAGCGGCCCTCGTGGACGTAGTTGCCGTTCTCGTCCTTCCAGATGGGCAGTCCCCACTTCTCGAACAGGTGGACGGTGGAATCGACGTGGCGGGCGATCGAGGCCACCAGGTCCTCACGAGTGATACCCATCAAGTCGTTGCGGACGTAATCGACGTAGTCCTTGACGGTATTCGTGCCGTCCTTGAGGCCCACGTACTGGTTGATCGCCGACAGGCCCATCGCCACCGCGCCGGAGCGGTCCACGGCGGCCTTGTCCACCAGCGTCACCTTCAGCCCTTTCTGCTTGGCCCAGTAGGCCGCCTCCACCGCGGCGCCGCAGGCCGCCATGCCGCCACCGAGAATCAGTAGATCAGTTTCAACGACAACATCTTCAAATTGCTGTGGCATTCCTTCCGTCCTCCTTCCTCACTTCGCCAGAGTGAACACTTCATTCAGCCCCAGCGAAGCAGGTTCGGTGAACAACACGGGGCTGTTGAGGTCCGCCTTGGTCTCCCACCCGCCGTCCGGCACGGCCGAGCCCTCCGGAGTGGTGCGGATGGGGAATTTGAAGCGCTTCACGCTCCCATTGCGAAATTTGACGGTCCACATGATCGAGTCTGTGGAGCGCATCGGCGTCACCTGCGCGCCCAGCGGCACGAAGTCCGCGTAGCCGCGGATCTCCACCGCCTGGGTCGGACAGATCTTGACGCAGTTGTAGCACTCCCAGCACATGGAGACGTCCCGGTTGTAGGCCTTCATCTTCTCCCTGTCCAGGACCATGAGATCGTTGGGGCAAATGTACTGGCACGCGGTCTTGTCCAGCGCTTTGCACCCATCGCACTTTTCGGCATTGACGTAGCTTGGCATTCCTGTACCTTCCTGCTTTCCGAAGGGCGCGCTCGATGGTTCGGGCCGCCCTCTCTAGCGTCAGTTCCTACCCTAGAAACAGATCTTAAGGTCTTATACTCGTAATTGTCAACAACTGGATCCGCTTTTCCTTTTCCGGGTGCCGATACAACAACCCCGGCTAGCCGACGTCGCGGCGACGCCACCCCGCCGGACTGCCTTCGAGCCGCAATAACCGCCGCAAACACTTTGGGTTCCGCAGCTCCTAGGCTTTGGTCGGCCACCGTTACAGAAGCCGACACAGACTCCCGTTGGCTGTCGCTGCGGCCACCGGCCGATGCGGACTCGGCAACGCAAGACCGCCACTCAAGCATATGCACGCACAATTCCAGATGTATGAGTCCTTAATTATCAATCCCCTGGAATCTGCACGTCGGCGTCAGGAACGCAGGATCGCGCTACGTGTGGGGCATTTGCCCCACTCCGGCTCCTCGCCTCGCGGCCGGGGCGGCGGTGGCGCGCCGAGCTGCGGGCGGGTTGAATGGTATCTTGGAGAAGACTTTATGGGCAGCCTGATTCGCTCCGTAGCCCGGAAGGCCGTGATCGTGCCCTGCACGCTATTCTCCGCCGCGTGGCCGCTGAGCGGCGCGCGGCTCGAGGTGGGTCCCGGGAAGCCCTTCACGAAACCTTGCGAAGCCTTCGCCGCCGCGGCGCCCGGCGACATCATCGAAATCGATGCAGCGGGCGACTATGACGGCGACGTCTGCGTGATCCGGCCCGACAACCTCACGATCCGGGGCGTTGGGGGCCGAGCGAAGATTGACGCTGCCGGCAAGCACGCCGAGGGAAAGGGCATCTGGGTGATCGACGGCGACAACATCACCGTCGAGAACATCGAGTTCTCCGGCGCCAAGGTCCCCGACCGCAACGGGGCCGGCATCCGCATCCAGGGCCGGAACCTCACCGTGCGCAACTGCTATTTTCACGACAACGAGGACGGGATCCTCGGCGGGCACAATCAAGGCCACATCCTCATCGAGTATTGCGAGTTCGCCCGCAACGGCTACGGCAACGGCTATACCCACAACATCTACATCGGCCACACCGAGCGCTTCACGCTCCGCTATTCTTACTCCCACGACGGCATCTCCGGACACCTGGTGAAGTCCCGCGCGGCGGAGAACTTCATCCTCTACAACCTGCTCGATACCGGCGACGGCACCAGCAGCTACGAGATCGACCTGCCGAATGGGGGCTTCGCCTTGGTGCTTGGCAACGTGATCCGGCAAGGGGTGCGCACGGAGAACTCGGTGCTTCTCACCTATCGGGAAGAGGGACCGGACGCCCGGAATCCTTCCGAGCAGCTCATCGTCGCCCACAACACTTTCATCAATGACCGTCCCCGGGGGACCTTCATCCGCTTGGCGGCGGCCGTCTCCACCCCGGCCCTGGTGCGCAACAACATCTTCGTAGGACCAGGCACCCTCGTTTCTCAGCCGGGCGCACGCCTGGAAGGCAACCTCCACAGCCTGGACCCGGGCGTCATCGGCGGCCGTGAGGAACACTACCGCCTGCGGCAAGATTCCCCGGCGGTGGACGCCGGCGTCGAGCCCGGCGAGTTTCAGGGACGTTCGCTGGCGCCAACGAGCCACTATCTGCACCCGGCCTGCGGGGAGGGACGCGCCCTGGTCAGCGGCTGGGACCTGGGGGCCTTCGAGTTCGGCGGGCGGAAGGCGCCGTTGCCGGATGCGCCAGAGCGCTGCCAACAGGGGGCCGGTGATGCCGCCGTAGCCGTGGTGAACGCCGCGACCTTCACCCTCGGCCCGCTGGCTCCGGGCTCGCTGGTTTCGCTCTTCGGCAATGGGCTGGCGGACCGCGAAGAGGCGGCGGCCACGATTCCCCTGCCCCGCACGCTCGCCGGCGTAACGGTGATGGTGGATGGGACGCCGCTGCCGCTTTATTACGCGTCGCCCGGACAGGTAAATGCCCAGCTTCCCGTCGAGGTTGCGCCGGGCCGGGTCCGGCTCACCTGCGTCCGCAGCGGCCTGGAAGGTCCGGATGCGGTGCTGACCCTCCAGGAATCCGCGCCCGGTATCTTCACCTATCCCGGCTCGGACCGGGCGGTGGCGATCAACAATAAAGGCTGGAGCCTGAACGGGCCGGACAATCCGGTCCGGCCGGGCGAGGTCGTTGTGGTGTACGTCACCGGGCAGGGGCCGGTCGAGCCGCCGGTCCCTACGGGCGAGGCCGCCCCGGAATCTCCGCTGAGCTACGCGTTGCTGCCCGCTTCGGCGAGGATCGGCGGCCAGCCCAGCGAGGTGTTGTTCCTCGGTCTGGCCCCGGACATGGTCGGCGTAGCCCAGGCCAACCTTCTCGTCCCTGACGTTCCCGCCGGCGAGCACCTTCTCGTCCTGACTGTCGGCGGCGAGAGCAGCCCGCCGGTCAAGGTCTTCGTCGGCCGGTGACGCGCGAAAGAGCTGCTGAAAAGCGAAAGGCCCGGCCGCCAGGGCCAGGCCTTCGGTTATTAATCGGGCGACGTCCTACTCTCCCACGCGGTTGCCCGCGCAGTACCATCGGGGCTGAGGGGCTTAACTGCCGTGTTCGGGATGGGAACGGGTGTTTCCCCCTCGCTATGGTCACCCGAAACTTTTCTGAGGTTTTCGCCTCCGCCCCAGCCTTGGGGCGAAGGGTTCAGGCGATCTGAATATTGACGGGCGCCGCTCGTTTCCATTGCGCCGCGGAACCGCTTCGTGCAAAGAGCAAATCTTATGGTCAAGCCGAACGGGCTATTAGTAGCGGTTAGCTCAACGCATTGCTGCGCTTACACATCCGCCCTATCAACCTGGTAGTCTTCCAGGGCCCTTCTTAGCGGCATTACCCGCTTGGGAGACCTCATCTTGGGGTGGGCTTCGCGCTTATATGCATTCAGCGCTTATCCCGTCCGAACTTCGCTACCCAGCTGTGCCACTGGCGTGACAACTGGATCACAAGAGGTTCGTCCGGCCCGGTCCTCTCGTACTAAGGCCAGCTCCCCTCAAGTCTCCTGCGCCCACCGCAGATAGGGACCGAACTGTCTCGCGACGTTCTGAACCCAGTTCACGTACCGCTTTAATGGGCGAACAGCCCAACCCTTGGGAGCTTCTTCACCCCCAGGATGCGATGAACCGACATCGAGGTGCCAAACCGGAGCGTCGATGTGGACTCTTGACTCCGATCAGCCTGTTATCCCCGGCGTACCTTTTATCCGTTGAGCGATGGCCCTTCCATGCGGAACCACCGGATCACTAA
>CAYWXL010000062.1:9641-24457 GCA_964461995.1 uncultured Solibacteraceae bacterium | reverse complement strand
CACGCGTCACGCCACGCCGGGGCGTGCCTCAGCCGGCCAGGGCCTCACGGAAGGCTTCGAAGATCTTGCGGTCGCCGGGATTGGTCCGGATGCTCTCCTCGGGATGCCACTGGCAGCCGAGGACGAAGCGGCGGTCCGGCCGCTCGATAGCCTCGACGACGCCGTCGGGCGCCCGGGCGGAAACGACCAGGTAGCGGCCCAGGTGGCGGACGGCCTGATGGTGGCGGGAGTTGACCGGGTGCTCCTCGACGCCGAGGATCTCAGCCAGTTTCGTTCCCGGCTCCACTTTGATGGTGTGGACGATCTCGTGGCGGCGGCCCGGCGGGGGCTTGACGCGGTGGAGGGCGGCCTGGGGGATGTGCTGGTCGAGGTCGCCGCCGTGGACGACATTGAGCATCTGCATACCCCGGCAGACGCAGAGCAGAGGCAGGTCGGCTTCGAGCGCGGCCTTGATCAGCTTCATCTCCATCAGGTCGCGCTCCTCGTCCGGCGGGCCGTCGGTCTCCGGGCGGGGCTCCTGCCCGTAGAGCTTCGGGTTGACGTCGGCGCCGCCGCCGGTCACCAGCAGTCCGGCGAGCCCGTCGATCGAGTGCGGCTCATCCGGCGTCAGCTCGCGGTAGTCGATGCCCAGCTCCCGCAACGCGATCAGGTATGGTTCGGCCTTCTCCGGCGACCGGAACGTAACGCCCACGATCCTGCTCATGGCTGGTCCTCTGGAGTCCTTTTCTTCCAGACTAAACCAACCGGGGGCCCAGCCCGCCCGCCGGGGCGCGGCGTCGATATACTCAGCGGAGAGCCATGAAGAACCGCGCGCTCCTGACACTTTTATTGACATTGCCCCTGCTGGCCGCCTGTTCGGGGATGCGGACGGCGGATTCCACGGCGCATCCCGAGGCCGGGACCAGCGGCCGCATCCGGCCATGGGTCGAGAACCCGCGCTACTGGCAGTACCGCGGCCAGCCCGTGCTGCTGCTCGGCGGGACGAAGGACGACAACTTGTTCCAGATCCCCGATCTGGAGGAGCACCTCGACGAGCTGGCGGCCGTGGGCGGCAACTTCATCCGCAACACGATGAGCGACCGGGAGGACAAAGGCTACGAGGTCCACGCGTTCAAAAAGCTGCCGGACGGCAGATACGACCTGGACCAGTGGAACGAAGAATACTGGCGGCGGTTCGAACGGATGCTCGAGCTGGCCGAGGCGCGCGGCATCATCGTGCAGATCGAGGTCTGGGACCGCTTCGACCACTCCCGGGAGCACTGGCTGCGGGATCCGTTCCGGCCATCGAACAACATCAATTACACGAGCGGGCAGACGGGCCTCGCCGAGGAGTACCCGAACCATCCGTCGCGGGACGAGCAGCCCTTCTTCCACACCATTCCCGGAATGGAGGGCTACGAACCGCGGCTGGACATCGTGCGGCGCTACCAGGAGCGCTTTGTGGAGAAGATCCTCTCCTACACGCTGGAGCGCGGCAACGTGCTCTACTGCATGGACAACGAGACCTCGACGGCGCCCGCCTGGGGCCGCTACTGGATGGAGTTCATCCGCAAGCGCGCGGCCGGGCGCGGCCTGGACGTCTACGTCACCGACATGTTCGACTGCGGCTGGAAGCCGGAGCAGTGCGCGGCGTTGCAGGAAGCTATCGCGATGCCGGAGACCTACCTGTTCATTGACGTTTCGCAGGTCAACAGCCGCAACTTCGGCGAGGACCACTGGCGGCGGCTGCGCTGGGTGATGGAACGGGTAGAGGAGCACCCCCGGCCGGTGAACCACGTGAAGATCTACGGGGCGGGCGCCACGCGGTGGGGCTCGGGGACGCCGAAGGACGGGGTGGAGCGGTTCTGGAGGAACCTGATCGCCGGGAGCGCCGCGGCGCGGTTCCACCGGGACGGCTCCGGGACGGGCCTGCAGCCGGTCTCGAAGGCCGCCATCCGGGCGGCGCGCAAGGCCGAGAGCCTGATCAAGTTCTGGGACGTGACGCCGCACCAGGAGCTGCTCCGGGATCGCGAAGAGAACGAAGCCTACCTGGCCGCGGCTCCGGGCGAAGCCTACCTGCTGTACTTCACCGGCGGCGGCGAAGTGGGGCTCGACCTGAGCGGCGCCGAAGGCGAGTTCGCGCTGCGGTGGATCAGCGTGGCCGAGGGCGAGTGGGGAGAAAGCGGAGCCGTCCAGGGCGGACAGGTCGTGCGCCTGGCCGCGCCGGGCCCGGGCGGGTGGGTGGCGGCGATCCGGAAGAGATGAGGGGCGCCCTGCGGGCGAGTGGCGAGGCCATGAAGACGAAGGAAACCAATACGGCGAAACGCTCTCAGAGAAAGGCCGGCCTTCGGCGGCCGAAGGACGAAGAGGGCACCCTGGCCGAGGTGATCCGGCAACGAGCGAAGGAGCCGCATCATCCGATCGAGCGGTTGCTTCGCAAGTATGGCCGCAAGCGGGACTGTTGACGCCGGATCCGCTCTCAGCGCGCCGCCGGCCGGACCCGGACGAGGCCCGCTTCGGCATCCACCTCGACGTAGTCGCCGGTGCGGATGCGGCCGAAGGCGTCCCCGGCCTCCACGGTGACCATCGGGATGCCGTTGACGATGCAGCCGAGCACGGCGAGCGAATCCACTTCGACGTTGACCAGCGCCGCCGGGGCATTGCCCTCGAGCCTGGAGAGCTGGAGCACCAGCGGCGTCGCCGAAGATCCCCGCGTAGAGCGGATGACGAGAACCTTGCCGCCGAGGAACTCGCCTTCGAGCGGGTGCCCGGCGGAGATCACCTTGCCGCTGCCCGGATCCACCTCGCCCCAGAACGAGAGCGTGGCGTCGGCCACCAGCGCTTCGCCGGCGGCGCGGCCCGAGACGACGCACCTGGCTGGCAAGCTGAAGGGTTCAGTCACCCGGCCACCTCCCGGCGACGGCGGCGCGGATGCAGTCCTCGGTGGGGGCGACGATCACCTCGGCCCCGGTCATGCCGCGGGCGTAGTGGGCCTGCTTGAATCCATCGGTGACGATCCGGCGCGCCGGGATGCGGATGTTCGTCGGGCAAGTGTCGCAGAGCAGGCGCCCGCCGGCCCGCTCGATCACGGCGGTGTAGCCCATGGCGTCGGCTCCGCCCTTGGTGATGCGGGCGGTATCGACCCATAGGCGGACGCCCGGGGCGACGCGCCGGCCGTCGAGCAGCGCGGCGATGCGGGCGATCTCGCGGATCGAGGCGTGCGGGCAGCCGAGGATCACCGAGTCGATCTCGCCGGAGGCGAAGCTGCGCAGCGAGGCGTAGGTCTCGCGCAGCTCCTTCCCGGAGAACGTGACGAACTCTTCGGGAACCCGGCCGTGGAAGGCGGCTTCGAGGGAGGGGGCCTCCGGGGTGACCCCGGCGATGTGGCACATGGTGACGCCGCCGGAGGTGGCCAGGGCGGCGCAGAGCTGCTTGGCTTCGTCCTGGGAGGGGCGGCGGAGGCCGTTGAAGACGGGGATGCCGAGGCCGGCGATCCGGCCGGTGAAGTAGCCCAGGGCGCCCCAGTCGGTGGGGTTCCGTAGTTCGGCCGACACCTCGACGCGGAGCGTGCCGCGGCGGTTCTCATCGAGCAGGACGCCGAACTCGGGCGTCCAGCCGGTGAGCGAGGCGGCCAGGGCGCTTTCGGTGCCGTGGCGCGTGGTGCGGGCGCCGAGGATCGAGTTGGCGTAGACGACGGCGGAAGATTCGGTCCAGGCGCAGATCTCGCCTTTGAGCGGCACGTTGCCCACCAGATAGGGCGCGCAGGTGTAGGTGGGGACGAACCCGGAGCGGGCGGCCAGCTCGCCCAGCTCGCGCTGGAGCTTCACCTGGGCGGGATCGTTCTCCGGAACGTCCAGCTCGTCGAGGGTGACGAAGGCCGTGTGCAGCGTGGCGTAGCAGCCCGGAGCGACCGGCTCGCGCGCCGCGGCCCGCAGGTTGTCCACGTAGCGGCGGATGGTCTCCGCCGAAGCGCCGTCGGCCACCTTGTTGGGTACGGGCAGCAGGCAGTGGGTGTTGTCCACCGGCACGAGGCGGCGGGCGCCCATGGCGCGGCCCCACTCCACCAGCCAGCGCATGCATTGGGCCAGATACGGGCCGCGCGAGCCGTCGAGGACCGCCTGCTGCTCGGGGGTGAGCTCCATCGCCTTGGGATTCGCGGCCGTCAGCGGCGTCCGGCGGCTCCCGCCGGCGGCCTCATGAGCCTTGCTGCTGCCCGGAAGAAGGCGCCTCGGTCTGCTTCTTCTCGCTCTTCTTCTTGAGCTTGAGGGGCGAGATGATCAGGTGGGCGCGGCGGCCCTCCAGGCGCGGCTGGCCTTCGACCTCGCCGTATTCGGCCAGGTCGTCGGCGAAACGCAGCAGCAGCTTCTTGCCGAGATCGACGTGGGCCAGCTCGCGGCCGCGGAACTGCACCACGGCCTTGACGCGGTTGCCTTCGGTGAGGAAGCGGATGGCGTGCTTCTTCTTGAACTCGTAGTCGTGGTCGTCGGTGTTGGGCCGGAACTTGAGCTCCTTGACCTGGATGATGTGCTGCTTCTTCTTGGCCTCGCTCTGCTTCTTTTTCTGCTCGTACTGCCACTGGCCGTAGTCCATCGCCTTGGCTACGGGCGGAGAAGCGGTGGGCGAGACGAGGATCAGGTCGAGGCCCATGTCCTTGGCCTTGCGCACGGCGACGTGGGTGGGCAGGATCTCCACGGTGCCGTCCGGGAAGACCGCGCGCACCTCCCGGACACGGATGTTCTCATTGACGTTTTCCCTGATGCGCGGTCGGGCTCTGAAGTGTCTTCTGGAGCGAAACATTAAGAAAGATGTGATTCCGGAATGTCGAAAGTCGAAGCGGAAATCAGGTGCGGAAACGGGACCCGGGGCGCCGCGGCCGACGAAGTCCCCCGAAAGACGGCCGCTATCAAGGACCCCCGTGTGAATCCTCTCATTAGCCCTAAGTGTAACTGCTATCGACCGATTTGTCCACCACCCCGGAAGGAATTCGCCAGAGCGGCGCACCAAGCTCCCACCCAGCCATCTCTTCTGGTGATTTCACCGCCCCCGGCGTTCGCCCGCCGCCCAGCCCCGCCCGGCTGCAGCAGCGCCTCCGGCCGCGGCGAAGACCCGATAGCCGGATTCGAGGCGTCCGCGGACGAGAACGCCGTCCTCGAGCGTGAGCTCGCCCCGGGCGTATACCTGAACCGGACCGGCCGGGCGCAGCCCGCGCACGCGGGCGCCGAGGTGCACCATCTGGTCGGAGTGCAGCTCGCCCTGGAAGACCGCGCCGGGCCCCAGCGTGAGGTCGCCCGCGGCGCGCAGGTTCGCGCGGATTACCGAGCCGCCGCCCACGTAGACCGTTCCCCCGACCTCGACGTCCTCTTCGAGGAGGCTGCCTTCGGCCAGGTAGAGCCCGCCGTCGATGCGGAGCGGCCCACGCAGCACGATCGGCCTGCGGAACAGCAGTTCGCCGTCGTAGAGCCAGTAGCCGGCTTCGGTGGCGTACAGCCGCGAAAGGTCCACTCCGGCGAGCTTGAGCAGAGGACGCGAATAGGGCTCGCCGGGGGCGGGGAAGGTTATTACTCGGCCGGCTTCACTCCTGAGTGGAGACGCCGCGCCAGCGGGATTTTCAGGAGTGGCGATCTCCGGCGCCGAGCAGGCCGAGGCGGTGGCGTGGAAGCCGAGCACGAGCTTGCGGTGAGACGCTGCTTCGCCGCCGACGCGGCCGCCGGGATGCAACTCAAGGGTTCCGGCGCTGACGGCGGAACCGTGGACCTTCACTGACGGCCCCAGAACAAGCCGGCCCTCGCAGGCAACCGCAGGCAGTTCGGAGGCTCTGCCGATCTCGCAGTTCCCCGTGGTGTAGACCGGTCCCAGGAAGCGGCACGACGGGCCACAAGCGAGATCGCCCCGCACGAGCAGGCAGCCGTCGATGGTCTGCCCACCGGCGATCCGCGCCGACTCTACAACGACGATGCGTATCCCGCAGACGCGGAACGCACGGGCTTCCCGAGAACCGGGAGTCTCGGGAACCCCCGCCAGCCAGGCCCGCGCCTGCTCCCGCCAGGACCACGCGTCTTGCCACTGGTCCGCCACGTCTCTACCATCGGCCGCCCCGCCGCGATCCTGTAGCTGCGGCCAGGTTCCTGCACCTGCAGCGAAGGGCGGCCCTCGATCATCTACCTACATGGTGGCGCAAATCCCGGCTTCCGCCCAGCCCTTCAGCGGGGCGGCGACCGAAGGTGCCGCCGGGAAGGGGTTGGCGATGAGCGAGAAGGTGTTGAAGTCCGATGAAGAGTGGCGGAGGGAGCTGCCGCCCGCCATCTACAAGATCACCCGTAAGAAGGGAACGGAACCACCGTTCACTGGCGAATACTGGAATCACAAGGTGAAGGGCGTCTACCGCTGCCGGTGTTGCGGCGTCGAGCTGTTCTCTTCGGAGACAAAGTTCGACTCCGGCTCTGGCTGGCCAAGCTTCTACGAACCGATCGCCCCGGACCGCGTGGCTACGGCCGTCGATACCAGCTACGGCATGATCCGGGAAGAAGCGCTGTGCCGCCGCTGCGACGCCCACCTCGGCCATGTGTTTCCCGACGGTCCCGAGCCGACCGGCCTGCGCTATTGCATCAACTCGGCGGCGCTGGCCTTCGAACCGGCCGGGCCCTGAAAGAGCATCCGCGACCGCACTCGCGCGGTAGAATTGAAAAGCGCCCGCCGGCCAGCCAATGGCGAGATATCACCGGTCGAGGCCCGGCGCAACTTTCGAATGGCGTCCAGCGAAAAAGAGGGGATAAGGATTCCAAACGATGATGAACCATAGTGATTGGCTTGCGCGCTTGTTGCTGCTGGCTCCGGCGGCGTTTCTTCTCTCCTGCCAGCGTTCGGAGGTCCCGCTCGCCCTCCGTGAAAACGGTCCCGTGCGGATCGAAACCGGCCGGCCGTTTCCGGATATCGTATTGCCTTCGCTCAAGGACGGGAGTCCGATGTGGCTTCGCCAGTTTCGGGGCCGCAAAGTCCTACTCCACGTCTTCGCCTCTTGGTGAGCGGGCTGCCGGAAACACGTGCCCGGGTGGCACGAAGCAACGAAAGGGCTGCAAGAGGAGGGCAAGCTCCAGATGGTGGGCATCATCGAGGAGCAACACCCGGACCGCGGCCGGCTGTTCATGCAGTGGAAGCAGATGGACTGGCCGGTAATGGTAGATTCGCTGAATCTGCTGGGCGTGGACGGTGTGCCGCTGACCATCGCTATCGACGAGTACGGCATCGTGCGGAAAGTGGGGCTGAAACTCGACGAGGCAGGGGAAATCGAGTCGGCATTCCTGGCGAAACACTATGAGCCGCCCGAAGGAGAGGCCGAGGCCACGCCGGAGCCTGCTCCGCGCCCGCCCGACCCGGCCGATGTCGAACCCGAAGCTGACGCCGACGCGGAATCCTGGCGGCGCTACGGCGATGCCCTCGTTTTGTGGGGCAGTGGAGAACGGCTAGACGACGCCATCGCCGCTTACCGGCGCGCCATCGAAATGCAGCCGGACGACGGCCCCACGCACTTCCGGCTGGGCGTGGCGCTCCGCAAACGTTACGACTCCCCATTCCGAAAAAAAACCGACTTCCAGGCAGCGGTAGACGAATGGCGAGTGGCCCTTGAAATCAACCCGAACCAATACATCTGGCGGCGGCGGATCCAGCAGTACGGACCACGGCTTGACAAGCCGTACCCGTTCTACGATTGGGTACGCCAGGCGCGGGAAGAGATCCGTGCACGCGGCGAAACGCCGGTGGAGCTGCTAGTCGAGCCGGGAGGCGCTGAATTCGCCCACCCGGCGGAGCGGTTCGAGGCGGCGGCGGTGACGCGGCGGGAACCCGATCCGCAAGGCCGGATCCGGAGGGACGAAAAGGGCTTCATCCAAGTGGAAGAGGCAGTGGTGCCGGGAGTGATCCCGCCGGGCGGCGCGGTGAGAGCGCACCTCGTGTTTCGACCGAACGAGCAGATCAAGGCGCACTGGAACAATGAAGTGGAAGACATGCTCGTGTGGGTGAATCCGCCCCCGGGCTGGCAGGTGAGCCACCGGTCGCTCACCGTGCCGAATCCCCCGGAGCCCGTGAGCACGGAGCCGCGCGAGGTAGAGTTCGAACTGCGGGCTCCGCCGGATGCGTCCCCGGGCGGCCACGTGGCCACGGGGTACGCCCTCTACTATGTCTGCGAGGATGTGGACGGCACATGCCTTTACCGGCGCCACGATTTCAAAGTGCCGGTTCTCGTTCGCTAGAAAGGCGAGATCAGAGAAGGGCGAAGATCCGCTCCCTCGTGGCTCAGGATCTCATGAAAATCGCGCCTCCTTATCGGGAAACGGTCCCGCGTCCGCTATGATTGCCGTATGAACTGGGACCAACGCTACGGGCTCCCGTTTCCGCTCGGCCAGAGCTGGTACCCGGACACGCAGAGCTACAACTTCGCCCTTTATTCGAAACACGCTGACCGCGTGCAGCTCGTGCTGTTCGCCGCCGACGATCTGCGCCGGCCCTGCGCGGTCTTCGACTTCCAACATCTGGACCACAAGACGGGCCGGATCTGGCACCTCCGGCTGCCCCGCGACCGGGCGCGGGGGGCGCGGTACTATGCTTATCGGGTCTGGGGGCCGGAGGGCGACGGAGAGTTCGACATCCACGCCTTCGACCCGGAAAAGCTCGCCTGCGACCCCTACGCCCGCCGGGTCTACTTCCCGCCGGGCTTCGACACGATGGCGGCGATCGAGCCGGGCGACAACACGGGACGGGCGCCTGTGACCCTGCTGAGGGAGGAAGCAGAAGCGCCGATGTGCACGCGCTCGCCGGGACTGGCGCACAACCACGACGCAGTGATTTACGAGATGCACGTCAAGGGGTTCACGCAGCGGGAGAACTCGGGCGTATCGCCGGCGCACCGGGGCACGTGGCGGGGAGTGATCGAGAAGATTCCGTACCTGCAGGAGCTCGGTGTGACGATGATCGAACTGATGCCCGTCTTCCAGTTCAATCCCCAGGAGGGCAACTACTGGGGCTACAATCCGCTGTTCTTCTTCGTCCCGCACAACGAGTACTCGACGTGCCCCGAGCGGCCGGATGTCGTCGAAGCCGAGTTCCGCGAGATGGTGGACGCGCTCCACGCCGCGGGCTTCGAGGTGATCCTCGACGTGGTCTACAACCACACGGGCGAGGGCAACGAGGAAGGCCCCAAATTCTCGCTGAAGCTGATCGACCAGAGCACCTACTACATGCTGGAACCGGCGACAGGCAGGCACCAGAACCACTCGGGCACCGGCAACACGCTGCACTGCGCCAACCCAGCGGTACGCCGGCTGATCCTCGACTCGATGCACTACTGGATGCAAGAGATGGGCATCGACGGGTTCCGCTTCGACCTGGCGGCGGTGCTGACGCGGAACTCGGACGGCTCAATCAACTGGAACGATCCTCCTCTGCTGTCGCAGATCGCCTCGGACCCGATCCTGCGCAACGCGATCTTGATCGCTGAGCCGTGGGACATCAGCTCGTACCAGCTCGGGCGTACTTTCCGTGGGATTCAATGGTGCCAGTGGAACGGGAAGTACCGCGACGCGATCCAGCGTTACGTGCGCGGCGACCCGGGCCTGGCCGGGGAAATGGCGACGCGGGTCTACGGGTCGTCGGATCTGTTCCCGGACACGGTCTACGAGGCCCGGCGGCCATACCAGTCGATCAACTACTTCAACTCCCATGACGGCTTCACGCTCTACGACCTGGTCTCCTACAACCACAAGAACAACTGGGCGAACGGCGAGGAGAACCGGGACGGCCACGACGACTACTCGTGGAACTGCGGATATGAAGGTGACGAGAACGTGCCGGAAGATGTGGCGGCGCTGAGGCTGCAGCAGATGAAGAACTTCATGCTACTGCTGATGCTTTCGAACGGCATCCCGATGATCCGCATGGGCGACGAGTTCGCCCAGACTCAGGGCGGCAACAACAACCCGTGGAACCAGGACAATGAGACGAGCTGGCTCGACTGGGACCGGCTGCAACGCTTCCGCGAGCTGTTCCTGTTCACCAAGTCCGCCATTGCGTTCCGGAAGGCGCATCCGTCCATCGCGCGGCACCGGTTCTGGAGGGAAGACGTGGCGTGGTACGGGTCAGAGGGCGCGCCGGACTGGTCCGGCGAGTCCCGGGACTTCGCGTGGTTCCTGTCGGGCGAGGCGGAAGCCGACAACGACCTCTACGTGATCTCGAACGCCTCGCCGGAAGCGAAGACATTCACGATTCAGCGGCCGGGGCCTTGGCGCGTAGTCGCTGACACGGCGAGGCCCTCACCTGAAGATTTCTTCCCCCATGGCGACGGGCCGCTGCTGGACGAGGAGCGCTACCGGGCCGAGGGGCGCTCGACGGTCGTTCTGATGCGCTAAGGCCGCGGTTTCCAATGTCTCGCGGCCCCTTCTGTGCGCCACCTGTTAGCATAAGAAAACTAGGGAGATATGCCTTTGCGCCTGTACAACACGTTGTCGCGGCGACTCGAGGAATTCGAACCGCTAGACGGAAAGACGGTCCGCATGTATACCTGCGGGCCCACCGTCTACGACTACGTCCACCTCGGGAACCTGAAGACCTTCACCTTCCAAGACATCCTCCGGCGGTGGCTGCGCTACCGGGGCTGGGAGCTGAACCACGTGATGAACATCACCGACGTGGACGACAAGATCATCCGGAACTCCATGGCGGTAGGCCTGCCGATCGCCGAGTACACGCGCAAATACGAGGACGCGTTCTTCGAGGACGCAGCGAAGCTACGGCTCCAGAAGCCGGAGCGGATCGTCCGGGCCACCGAGCACATCGACGACATGGTCCGCTTCATCCAGAAGCTGGGCGAGAAGACGTACACGTACGAGAGCGAAGGATCGGTCTACTTCCGCATCGCGAAATTTCCCGAATACGGCAAGCTCTCCCGCATCGACGTGAGCGGCCAGAAAGCTGGCGCCCGAGTAGACGTGGACGAATACGGCAAGGACGATGTCCGCGATTTCGTGCTCTGGAAGGCGCGAAAGGACGACGAGCCGTACTGGGACACGCCGCTGGGTCCGGGGCGGCCGGGCTGGCACATCGAGTGCTCGGTGATGTCGATGAAGTATCTGGGCGAGACGCTGGACATCCACACCGGCGGCGTGGACCTGATCTTTCCGCACCACGAGAATGAGATCGCCCAGGCCGAGGCGCTGACCGGCAAGCCCTTTGTCCGCTTCTGGCTGCATTCGGAGCACCTGCTGGTCGAGGGCCAGAAGATGGCGAAGTCGCTGGGCAACTTCTACACGCTGCGGGACATCCTGGCCAAAGGTCACGAGCCGGAGGCGCTGCGGTATCTGCTCGCTTCGGTACCCTACCGCCACAAGATGAACTTCACTTTCGAGGGCCTGCACGCCGCGGCAACGGCGATCGAGCGGCTGCGGAACTTCCAGCTACGCTTGCAGACCGAGAAGTTCCCGGCCGGGCTGAACGAGCGGCTGCTCGAGCGGACGCGGCAGGCGTGGCGGGGCTTCGAGGAGGCGATGGACGACGACCTGAACACCGCCGAAGCGACGGCCGCGGTGTTCGCCTACATCCGGGACGCGAACGCGGCGATCGACTCCGGCGATTTCCGGGAGGAAAACGCCGGCGAGGCGCTGGACCTGCTGGAGCGGTTCGATTCGATTTTCGACGTGCTGAAGCCGACTGTGGAAGAGGGCGCGTTGTCGGACGAAGAGATTGAAGCGCTGATCGCCGAGCGCGCCGAGGCCAGGAAGGCGAGAAACTTCGCCCGGGCCGACGAGATTCGCAACCTGTTGGCCGAGAAGGGCGTCATCATCGAGGACACCCGACACGGCACACGGTGGAAGAGGAAGTAACTTCAGTGAGGATTCAGACGAAAGCCGTTCATGCCGGTGACCGGAAGCGGCCGAAGCCGCAGATCCCGGTGACGACGCCGATCTACGCGGCGGCGAGCTTCATCCCGGAGTCCGCCGAGCAGGTGGACCGCATCTTCGCCCACGAGATCGAGGGCTATAGCTACTCGCGTTACGAGAATCCGACAAACTTGGCGCTCGAGGAGCAGGTGACGGCGCTCGAGAACGGACACGGTTCGCTCGCCTGCGCCTCGGGCATGGCGGCACTGCAGGCGGCTATCTTGACCGCGGTGACCGACCGGCGGCGGTTCGTGCTTGCCGCCGACGCGCTGTACGGCGCCACGTACCGGCTGCTGTGGAACGTCCTGGAGCCGCTGGGGATCGAGTCATCCTTGGTGGATGTCTGCGACCTGACCGCGGTCGAGCAGGCGCTCGAAAAGCACAAGCCGGGCTGCTTACTGATGGAGACGATCTCCAACCCGCTTTTGCGCGTCGGCCCGATCGACAGGATCGCAGCGCTGTGCCGGGAAGCCGGCTGCGTGCTGATCGTGGACAACACTTTCGCGACGCCGTTGCTCGTTCGGCCCATCGAGCTGGGGGCCCACTTGGTGATGCACAGTGCGACGAAGTACCTGGCTGGCCATGGCGACGTGCTGGGCGGGCTGGTTACGGCAGACGAAGCGCATTACGAGACGCTGCGGGCGCTTTCGCGGACTATCGGGCCGGTGATGGGCCCGTTCGAGGCCTATCTCACCATGCGGGGCGTCAAGACGCTGCCGTTGCGGATGGAACGGCAATGCGGGAACGCTCGCCGCATCGCCGCCTGGTTGCGGGGACACCCAAAGGTGGCCCGCGTGTACTACCCGGACGACCCCAAACACCCGGACGCCGAAACAATCGCCCGGCTGCTGCCCGACGGTCTCTACGGCGCGATCGTGAGTTTCGAGCTGAAGGAGGCAGTCGAGCCGGAGGACGTCTACGCGTTCCTCGACCGGCTAAAGCTGGTCGTGAAAGCGACCTCGCTCGGCGACGTCCACACGATGATTCTCTATCCCCGGGTGAGCACCCACCGCGATCTGGCCCCGAAGCAGCGCGAACGCATGGGGATTCACGACAATCTGGTGCGGTTGTCGGTGGGGATCGAAGATCCGGGCGACATCATGGCCGATTTGGACCAGGCGCTCTGAGAAAGCGGGGCAAACTTGAGCTCCCAGGGTTGCTCAGTACCGGGAAGTTGAGCCCAATGGGTGATCAATGCCCGCGGCCGCCGCCTGCGCCGCCGCGCCCGACTGCGCCACCGCCTCCACGGGAACCGCCGGTGGAGACAGCGGCGGCGCCACCCCCGGAGCCGCCGGAAGCGCCGGTGCCGCTCACCGAGACACCACGGCTGCCCACTACGACATAGCCATGATGCGGACTGAAGACGCCGCCCCGTCCGGAACCTCCGCCGAAGACCGGACGTGGGGGCGAGTAAACCAAGTAAACCTGAGAAGGGCTCCAGAACGAGTAACCGAACGGACTATAGTAGATTCCGCCGGCGGGGACGAAAGTGAACAAGCCGAAGTAAGGGTTCCAGCTCCACCCGCTTTCGTGCCAGGCAACACCCCAACGGTCCATGTAACGGGCGGCTGAAAGGTTGGCCATCGCCATGTAGGAACTTCGCCGAGCGCTCCACCGGTACAGGGTGTCGTTCTGTTTGGGGTCGAATTTCGTGGCGGCCAGAAACGTACCCAGCTCCACGACCTTCCCCTTCTTGGCTACCAGGACCTCGTCATCTTTGAATACGCGCGCCTTGCCCTTGTAAACGCGAAGCTGAAGCGGATCCGAGTCCAGCCGGTAGAGACCTTCACGCTCGAAATGGATGACCGCGTTGCCGGCGGTGAAGGTCACCGAGTTATCTTTGAGCAGCTCGACAGCCTCAATGAGCGCCGAGCCGTGCAAGAATTCGACCCGGGTGTCGGTCAAGCGGTTGGAAATCATCTTGATGGCGCTGTTCTCAGCCAACCGGAGCACGACGCCCGGCGTGAGGAGGATTTCCGCCCGCCCGAGCTTCGTCTCGAGCACGCTGCCCTCCTTCATTTGGGGGAACTTGGCGAACTCCATCACAACTGGCTCGCCATCGAGGAGGGCGTCGCCTTCCACGTGGTGCACCGCGCCAGCCCGAGCGGAGACGATTGACTGGGCCGATGCGACCGCGGCAGCCGCCGCGATCAGCAAGAGAGTGCGTGCCGTGATGCGTGTCATAACGCCGGCCACCTTTCTTTGGACCTCAAAGCCATGAACCCCGGCGCCGGCCAGGAGTTGCGGGTCCCCGGTACCGCGGCCCGCAGCCGACGAGTCCGGCTGGCTCCTAGGTCCATACTGGCCCGCTTATTAGACGGGTGTCAAGGGCCGTTCGTTGCCCGGATCGCACCGATCTCCGGCTGACGGCCCCCGCCCGGCCGCCGAAGCGATGAGGGGCGGCGGCCCTTTCGGCGAAGAAAGCTGGGACTATTCTGAACCCCGGCGCGCCCGGCAGCATCACAGGTGCAGGGAAACCGGCCGGGCAAGCCGCTGGTCCAGCGGCGTTGGAGCGGCGAATCCGCGGAGGGACCCTGGAAGGCGGCGCCCGCGAACCCTGATGCTCGGCCCAGGCCGGCGCAACCAAACCAATCGAGGAGCACCGTGAAAAAGTTACAAGTTGCAGCTCTGCTGCTAGGCTCGGCCTGCCTGCTGGCGGCGGGTCCGCCGGAGAAGTTCTCGAAAGCGGGCGAGAAGACTACCGAAGCGGCGGGAACGGCGAAGAAAAAGACGGTCCGGGGCGTCGAGAAAGCCGGGGAGGCGACGGAGAAAGGCGTCAAGACCGCGACCGACGCCACCACCGAGGGAGTGGGAAAGGCGATGGGCGCCACGTCGGAAGCGGTGGGCGAGGCCAAGCAAAAGACCGTTCACGGAGCCAAGAAGGCCAAGAAATCGACGGTGAAGACGGCCGAG